>NZ_JAFFIX010000022.1 GCF_016916835.1 Actinacidiphila bryophytorum
GCTCCACCGACAGGCAGTGAGCGACCACTTCCTTTCCCGGCTGCCAGGCGTTGACGCCGGGGCCGGTACGGAGCACGACGCCCGACAGGTCCGAGCCGATCACGTGGTACGGCAGGTCGTGCCGCCGGCCCAGCGGTGAGCGGCGGCCGTACCGCTCCAGGAAGGCGAAGGTCGGCACCGGCTCGAAGATCGAGGACCACACGGTGTTGTAGTTCACCGACGACGCCATCACCGCGATCAGCGCCTCGCCGGGACCCAGCTCGGGCACCGGCACCTCGTCCAGGTGGATCGACTTGCGCGGGTCCTTGTCCACCGACGCCATGCCCTCGAACATGTCGGCTTCGCTCTTGTGCAGCGTGGCGGCCCGGTAGCTCTCCGGCAGCTGCAGGGCGGCGAAATCCTCGGTACTTGCGCAGCCGGAGGTGATGGCGTCAAGGATCTCCTTCACGGCAGTCTCCTTCCGCCGGCACCGCGCTCGCGCAGGTAGTCGGCCAGTGCGGGCACGGTGTCGAGGGCGGACAGGTCGTCGTCCATCTCCACGACGACGCCGTAGCGGCTCTCGACGGCCTGGATCAGCCGTACGAACCCCAGCGACGTCAGGCCGAGCAGCCCCAGCGGCTCGGGCTCGTCCTGTAGCGCCTCCGCCGCGCTGATCTGGCCGTCGCTGGCCTCGACGACCAGGTCGGCCAGCTCGCGGTGGAGGGGAGGGTGGGGGTCTGGGTGCGAGTACAGTTCTGCGGCGGTCACTCGGGCTCCTCCTGTCGCAGTTCGTCGACGGCGCTGACCACCCCGTCGATGGTCGGGGTGTCGAAGAAGGCGTCGAAGGGCACCTCGACGCCCAGCCGCTCCCGGATGCGGGCGATGATCTGCATGATCGTCAGCGAGTGGCCGCCCAGGTCGAAGAGCGTCACGCCGGGCGCGAAGTCGTCCACCCGCAGCACCTCCGCCCAGATGGCGGTCACAACCGCGGTCAGGTCCGCCGTCAGGTCCGCGGTCAGGTCCGCGTCGGAGCCCGCCCCCTCGGCGCCGGAAGGGGCGGACGGGTCGGGGAGGTCGAGCGGCGCGGGAAGGGCGGCGCGGTCGAGCTTGCCGTTGAACGTGCGGGGCAGCTCCGCCAGCCAGCGGAAGTCGCGCGGGATCATGTACCGCGGCAGATGCTCGGCGGCGTAGCCGCGTACCGGCGCCAGCCCGCCGCCCGCCGCGGTCCCGCCCTCCCCCACCAGATACGCGGCCAGCTCCCCGTCGCGTACCGCCACCGCCGCCTGGGCGACGCCGGGCGCATTGAGCAGCGTGCGCTCGATCTCGCCGGGCTCGATGCGGTGGCCGCGCAGCTTGACCTGGTCGTCGGCCCTGCCCAGGAAGTCGAAGCGGCCGTCGGAGCCGAGCCGGACAAGGTCGCCCGTGCGGTAGCAGCGCAGGCCGGCCGGGTCGGTCACGAAGCGCTCGGCGGTGAGGTCCGGCCGCCCCCGGTAGCCGCGGGCCAGCCCGGCGCCGCCGATGCACAGTTCCCCCGGCACTCCGACCGGAACGGGACGCAGCCGGGTGTCCAGGACCTGCAGCGTGGTGTTGGCGAGCGGCCCGCCGATGGTCACCCGTTCGGGGTCGGCGGGGATGTCGGAGGCGGTGGACCAGATGGTGGTTTCGGTCGGCCCGTAGACGTTGACCATGCGGTCGACGAGCGGGCGCAGCCGCCTCGCCAGCGGGAGCGGGAGCGCCTCGCCGCCGCACAGGGCGGTGATACGGGCGCCGGTCCAGCCGGCGTCGAGCAGCAGCTGCCAGCTGGACGGCGTGGCCTGGACGTGGGTGATGCCGGCGTCGGCGACGAGGCGGGCCAGCGCGGCGCCCTCGCGTACGGCCGCGTCGGCGGCGACCACGACGCGGCCCCCGGTGGTGAGCGGGGCGAAGATCTCCAGGCCGCTGATGTCGAAGGACAGGGTGGTGAGGTTGAGCCAGCGGTCGCCCGGCGCGGAGCCGATCAGCTCGCCGATGGCCGCGACGACGTTGGCCAGTGCCGCGTGCCCGACCTCGACTCCCTTGGGGCGGCCGGTCGAGCCCGAGGTGTAGATGACGTACGCGAGCCCGTCGGGCTCGGTCGCGGTGGGCGGCGTCTCGGGCTCGGCGGCGAAGGCGGTGAGCCCGTCGAGCGCCAGCAGGTCCAGGGCGGGCAGGTCGGAGGCAGCCGACTCGTAGGCACCCGCAGCGGCCGCACCCGGCTCGGAGCCGGCCGCGCCTGATGCCTCCGATCGGGCGCCCGCCCCGAGCGCCGCCATCGCCTCCGTATCGCCGAGCACCAGCTTGGCCCCGGCATCGGTCGTGATATAGCCGAGCCGGGACGCGGGCGAGGCCGGGTCGAGCGGCAGGTAGGCGGCGCCGGCGGCGAGGATGCCGAGCAGGCCGGCGACGAGTTCGACGTGCCGGTGGGCGCACAGCCCGACGACGTCGCCGGAGCCGACCCCGCGCCGCCGCAGCCCGTTGCCGATCCGGTGGGCGGCGCCGACGAGTTCGCGGTACGTCCAGGTGCCGCCGTCGCCCGACACCGCGACCGCGTCGGGGGTGGCGTCGGCTGCGGACCTGACCAGGTCGAGGACGGTGGTGGCGGGGCGCGGCCTTGCGGTGTCGTTGACCCGCTCCAGCAGTGCCCGCTCGGCGGGCAGCAGCAGGTCCAGGTCGCCGAGCGGCCGGTCGGGCTCGGCCAGTCCGGCGGTGAGCAGGGCGCGCAGATGTCCGATGATCCGCTCGGCGTCGGCGGCCGGCAGCAGCCGCGTCGGTACGTGGATGCGCCCGGTGAGCCCGTCGGGGGTGTCGATGAAGTGCAGGTGCATGGCGGCGCGGACTGTCGCCGTGGCGAACAGCCGCTCGACGGGGGACGCGTCCTGGCCGGGCGAGTCGGGGCGGAGCCGTATGTAGCTGGTCGAGACCGGCGCCATGGCCAGGCGCGGCGGCAGCCCTGCGACCGCGCGGCCGAAGGGCACCTCACGGTGGCCGTAGACCTCGCGGGCCTCGGCCCTCACCTCGCGCACCAGCCGGCCGAAGGGGCGTTCCAGGTCGGCGGTGAGGGTGACGGGCAGTTCGTTGACCCACATGCCCATCTCGCCCGCCATTTCCGGGCGCCGCGTGGAGACGTCCACGGCCACCGAGCCTGCGGTGTTGCCGTACCGGGCGAGCAGGCCGTGGATGCCCGCGAGCAGCACCTCGAATCGGGTCGCCCCGAGCGCCGCGGCGCCCGCGGTCAGGGCGGCGTCCAGTTCGCCGTCCCAGGCGAGGTCGAGGTGGGTGGCGTCCTCGGCTGCGCTCGGGGTCGCCGCGAGCCCGGGGAGCACGACCTCGGCGGGCGGGGCGGGACGTGCCGCCCAGAAGTCGCGGGCCGCGGGCAGGGCGTCTGCGACGCGTTCGGCCTGCGCCTGTGCGAAGCCGGCGAAGCGGTCGAGGGATCCGGGGCCGAGGGGCGTACCGGCGACCGCCGCGCCCAGGTCGGCGACGAGCATGTCGCGGCCGAGCCCGTCGAGGACCAGGTGGTGCGCGACGACCGACACGACGGTGCGGCCGTCGTCGACCCGCAGCACCAGGCAGCGTGCGAACGGCCCGGCCCGGTCCGCGGAGTCGGCGAAGTCGAAGCCGGTGGCGACTTCCGCGGCCAGGACTGAGCGCAGTTCGGCGGCGCTGACGTCGCGGTGCGCGACCGGGGCGGGCACGCCGGGGAAGAGCAGCGGTTCGCCGGCCGCCTCGGCGACGGTCGCGGCGAGCAGCGGGTGCCGCTCGGCCAGCGCGGCCCATGCCGCGTCGATCGCCGCGGAATCCGCTCCGCCGGGCGCGGTCACCACCGCGGGCACCAGATACGCCGCCGCGGCCCCGATGGCCCGCTCGGCGAACCACAGCCCCTGCTGGGCGGGGGTCATCGGGATGCCGGTCACTGCTTCGGCCATGGTTTCGCCGCCTCCTGTCCTGACGTTTCCGATGCGCTTGGTATTGCTGAGGAATTCGACGCCGCGGGTCCGGCCTCCGGGTCGGCATGGGCAGCGGTGGCGGCCCGGTCGAAAAGCGCACGCAGCCGGCTCTTGACGACCTTTCCGCCCGCATTGCGGGGCAGTTCGGCGACGCGGACGATCCTGCTGGGCTGCTCATGGCCGGCCAGCCGGGTGGCGAGGAAGCGGCGCACGTCGGCGAGCCGCAGGTCGCGGGTGGTGACGAGGGCTGCGGCAGGCGCAAGGCCGAGTACGGGGTCGGGCAGGCCGAAGACGGACGCCTCGACGATGTCGGGGTGCTCGTGCAGGGCCGCCTCGACGGCGATGGTGGAGACCTTGTCCGCGCCGCTCTTGATGACGTCGCTCTCCCGGTCGACCAGGAAGAGGTAGCCGTCGGCGTCCAGGTAGCCGATGTCGCCCATCCGGGTCCAGCCGGCTCTGAAGACCTGCGAGGTGGCGGCGGCGTCGTTGAGGTAGGCGCGGGGGGCACCCGCGCTGCGCATCCACACCTCGCCGGTCACCCCCGCGGGGCAGGGCTGCCCGGCCTCGTCACACACCCGCAGCGCGCCCCCTGCGACGGCGAGGCCGATGGCGGCGGGGCGCTCCTGGCTGAAGATCATGCTGGTCTGGGTCGGCGCGGCCTCGGTCGAGGTGTAGTAGTTGACGATCGTGGCGCCTGGCAGCGCCGCAGCGAGCCCTGAGGCGACCGCCGGCGGCAGGGCGGCGGCCGTCGAGCCGAACAGCACCACACCGGACGTGTCATGCCGCTCCAGCGCCCCTGACGCCAGCAGTTCGATCGCCATCGCCGGTACGACGAAGACGCTGCCCACCTGCTGCTGCTCGATCAGCCGGGCGAAGTGCTCGGGGCCGAACCGCGCGGTCACCAGCATCCCGGCGTGCGCGGTGAGGGCGTTGAACAGCATGGTCTGCCCCGCGTTGGTGCCGATCGGGAAGGCGTGCAGGAACTGCCGGGAGTGGGCCAGGGTGCGCAGCGGCGGGTCGAGGCGGGCGCCGTGGGTGAGGTTGGCGTGCGCGGCGATGACGCCCTTGGGCCGGCCGGTGGTGCCGGAGGTGTAGAGGATCTGCGCCGGGTCGCCGGGCCGCGGGCCGTCTCCTGGTGCCGCGTCGGGCAGTTCCGCGACCTCGTCGGGGCCCCAGCGCAGCCGGACCCGCGCGTCGAAGCGGGCCGCGTCCTGTCCGTGCAGCAGGGCTGTGGCGCCGCTGTGCTCCAGCATGTACGCGACCTCGTCGGGTGCGGCCCTGGTCGACATGGGTACGGCGACGGCCCCTGCGGCGAGCACGCCCATATACGCGCAGACGTAGCCGATCCAGTCCCGGGCGCCGTACAGCAGCCCGACGCGGTCGCCGACCCGTACTCCGGCCGCCCGAAGCCCTGCCGCGACAGCCTGCGTCCTGGCCTGCCACCGGGCCAGGTCGAGCGTGGCGCCGCCCTGCTGGACCGCGACGTGCTCGGGCTCCGCCGCCGCCCGGGCGGCGAGCAGCCGCGGCACGGTCAGCGCGACCGGCGGCAAACGGCGTACGCTCACCCCGCCGCCGGGGCGGCTGCGGCCACCGGCACCGGCACCGGCACCGGCACCGGCACCGGCACCGGCACCGGCCGATGCTCGCGCCGTACCAGCGGCTCGTACGTTCGTCGCACCACCCGCCGGTGTACCGGTCGCACGATCCGCCGGTATGCCCATCGCTCCGCCTTCCCCGTTGGTCATCGCGCCCCCTGTCCGACCGGCGCACCCGGTGCGGCCCCCTCGGCCGCCTCCCTCGCCTCGGCTGCCTCCTGCGTCGACTCGACGCGCGCCCGTACGGTCTCCGCCCCCACCTCGTCGTCGGGACGGGCGTCCGGGACCTCGTCGTCGAAGCGGGCCGTCCGCGGCAGCCGCATCGCGGTGAGGGCCACGGCGGCGATGGCGACGGCGAGCAGCAGATAGAGCAGGGCGATGCCGCGGCCGGGTCCGGTGCCCAGGACGCGGCCGAAGGTGCCGGACAGGGCGCCGCCCGGGTCCATGAGCGGCTGCAGCAGGTGCGAGCCGGTCGGTCCCAGGACGGCCCAGCCGATGGGCAGGGTGGACCAGGCGATCACGGTGTTGACGGCGAAGACCCGGCCGTGGAATCGCTGCGGCACCTTGACCTGCACGATCGTCGTATAGACGCCGTTGAGCAGCACCAGTGCCAGCGACATGCCGAAGGAGCCGGCCGCGATCACCCATACCGCGGGGCGCAGGCTGACCACCACGCAGAAGGCTGCCAGCAGCAGCGCGCAGCACAGCACCGTGTGCAGCCGCCGGTGCCGCGGCCCGCCCCACACGGTCATGGCCAGGCCGCCGAGCAGCGCCCCCACCCCGCCGGCGACCGACACCTCGGCGACCTGGTGCAGGTCGGCGAAGGCCAGCACCAGCGGAGTCACCATCAAGAACAGCGGCGACAGGAAGACGTTGAGGACCATGAAGAAGAGCAGCATGGAGCGGAAGCCGCGGTGGCCCCAGGAGAAGCGGATGCCTTCGCGTATCTCCTTGCCCAGCGGCTCCTTGCGCCGCCAGGCCAGCATCCGGGGGAAGGGGACGAGCAGCACGATCGCCACGGCGACGGCGTAACTGGCTACGTCGATGACGAGGATGCCGCCGAGCCCGATGACCGCGAGCAGCGCCACCGACAGCAGCGGCATCAAGGCGGTGGCGCCGCCGCCGACCATCTGCACGACGCCGTTGGCGTGGCCCAGGTACTGCTTGGGGACGAGCTGCGGTATTGCCGAGCTGTAGGCGAGCCGCTGGAAGGTCAGCGCCACCGAGAGCATGGCGAGCAACGGGTATATATGCCACGTCTGCAGCGAGCCGGTCCACAGCAGTATGCCGAGCAGCAGTTGGGTGCCGCCCGCCCCGATGTCGCCGCACAGCATGACGCGCCGTCTGCTGTGCCGGTCCACGATGGCGCCGGCCAGCGGCATCGCCAGCAGGCTGGGGACGAGCCCCGCGACCGCGAGCAGGGCGAAGTTCAGAACGGACCCGGTCTTGTCGAGCACCCACAGCGGCAGGGCCACGTCGGTGAGGGTCGAGCCGAGCAGCGACACGAGTTGGGCGAAGGCGACGACCAGGAAGCGTCCCATGCTGGGCTGCGGCCCGGTGGGTGCGACGGGGCGGGCCGAGCGCGAGGTGCCGTGCAGCCACCAGGTGGCGCGTTCGCCGCGGGCGGGCCGCGTCAGCGGCTCGGTGCGCTCCTCGGCCACGGCTGGGTGGACGCCGGTGACGATGTCGGCCAGTTCAGCGGCCCGCCACTTGAGGTAGAAGTGCCCGGCCTCGTCGAGGACCACCAAGGCCGTGCGATCGGTGAGGAAATGCCACTCGGTGAAGCGCTCCGCGTGGAATTCGGTGGCAGGGTCCCGGTCGCCGACCACGCTGATGATCGGTGCGCGCAGCCGCTGCGTGCCGGAGTGCATCAGCTCGGTGTAGTACTCCTCGGCATTGTCGGAGTCCTGGCGCATGGTGCGGATCAGGTGGCGGGCCTGGTCGGGTTCGAGGTCGTTCATGTCGACGCCGAGGCCGGTGAGCCAGTTGGTGTAGAGGGTGTCGGAGCGCAGCGACTCCATACGGGCAGCGCGTGACAGGGCCGACCAGAGGCGGTTGCGGGGCCGGGCGAAGGGGAAGATGGCGCCGATGTAGACGGCGTCCACGTCCCGGCCTGCGCTCTCCAGGCGGCGGGCGATCTCGATGATGAGCGCCGAGCCGACACCGCAGTGGCCGTACAGCGCGAGCGGCCCTTCGACCTTGGCGAGGATCTCGGTGCAGCAGCGCTCAGCCAGGTCCTCCAGGGGCAGTGACGCCTCGTCAAGGCCGACGTCATGGCCGGGGATGGCGATGGAGTACAGCGCGTGCCCGGCGGGCATGGCGTCGGCAAGCGGCTGGTAGACGACGGCGCTGCCGCCGCCGTAGGGCGCGCAGACCAGGGTGCGGACGCGCTGAGCGGCCGGCATGGGGCGGGTCAGCCGGTGCACGAGATCGCGGGGGCCGCGCCGGTCGAGGGGTACGTCGACGAGTCCTGCGAGGTCGCGGACGGTGCGCTGGGCGAAGAGGTCCATGACCGTGACACCGGCGCCGACCGCCCGGCGCAGTGCGGCGACGACCTGCACGGCCAGCAGGGAGTGCCCGCCGAGGTCGAAGAAGTCGTCGTCCAGGCCGATCCTGGGCACCCCAAGCAGTTCGGCCCACAGCTCGGCGATGAGGATCTCGGTCGCGGTGTTCGGCTCGGCATATGTGGCGGCGATGTCGCGGACCCGTACGGGCGCGGGCAGCCTGCGGCGGTCGAGCTTGCCGTTGGGGCTCAGGGGGAGGGCGGGCAGCACGTCGAAGGTGGCGGGCACCATGTAGTCGGGGAGCCGCCGCTTGAGAGCGCTACGCAGCGCGGTGGTGTCCGGCAGCGGGTCCGGCGGGGCAGCCGGGTCCCCCGGCTCGGCCACCAGGTACGCGGCGAGCCGCCGGTCGCCCGGTGTGTCCTCCCGTACGGTGACGGCCGCGTCGCGCACCCCCGGCTGCTCGCGCAGGGCCGCCTCGATCTCGCCGAGTTCGATGCGCAGGCCGCGCAGCTTGACCTGGCTGTCAATGCGCCCGAGGAACTCCAGCGTCCCGTCAGGGAGCCATCTGGCCAGGTCCCCGGTGCGGTAGCTGCGCTGCCCGCCGGGTCCCGGCACGAACTTCTCCGCCGTCAGCTCGGGCCGCCGCAGATAGCCGTGGGCCAGGCCCACGCCGGACAGGTACAGCTCGCCCGGCACACCCACCGGCAGCGGCCGTGCCTGCTCGTCCAGGACGTGGACGCGCATGTTGTCGATGGGGGCGCCGATGGGCACCCTGGCGCGGCCTGTCAGGCCCTCCACGGTGCACTGGTGGGCGGTCACGTCGATGGCGGCCTCGGTGGGGCCGTAGAGGTTGTGCACCTCCGCGTCGGGCAGCGCCGCCAGGGTGCGCAGCGCCAGGTCGACGGGCAGCTCCTCGCCGCTGCATATGACCCGGCGCAGGGTGCCGCACCTCTCACCGCCGTCCTCGGCCAGGAAGACCGCGAGCATCGACGGCACGAAGTGCGCCGTGGTGACGCCCTCGGCGGCGATCAGGTCGCGCAGGTAGCCCGCGTCCTTGTGCCCGTCGGGCCGGGCCAGCACCAGCCTGGCGCCGGTGAGCAGCGGCCAGAAGAACTCCCAGACCGACACGTCGAATCCGGCGGGGGTCTTCTGCAGGACGGTGTCGGCGGCGGTCAGGCGGAAGCGGCGTTGCATCCAGTGCAGCCGGTTGACGACACCGCGGTGGCCGTTGACGACGCCCTTGGGACGGCCGGTGGAGCCCGAGGTGTAGATGACGTAGGCGGGGTCGCCGGGGCCGGCCGCGGGTCCCGCGGTCCGGGAAGTGCCGGCGCCGTCGAGGTCGGGGTCGAGGTCTTGGGCTTCGCCCAGGTCGAGCACCGGGCACGCGGTCGGCGGCAGGGCGTCGCGGGCCGTTCCCGCGGTCAGTACGGCGACGGGTTCGGCGTCGGCGAGCATGAAGCCGAGCCGGTCCACCGGGTGGTCCGGGTCGAGCGGCAGGTAGGCGGCGCCCGAGATGAGCACGCCGAGCAGGGCGGCGACCAGGTCCGGGCCGCGGTGCGCGCACACGGCGACGATCCGGCCGGTCTGCGCGCCCGCAAGGCGCAGCCGGGCGGCGACGCGGTGGGCGCGCTCAGCCAGTTGGCCGTATGTCAGGACGGCGCCCTCGAAGACGACGGCGGGCGCGGCGGGCGCGGCCGCGGCTCTGGCCAGCACCAGGCCGTGCAGGGTGGCGTCGTCGGGGAAGTCCGCGCCGGTGTCGTTCCACGCGGCGGGTGCCGCGCCGCCCGCGGCGGCGAACAGTGCGCTCAGCGGCCGGTCCGGGTCGTGTGCGGCCTCGCCCGCGAAACGCCCGAACGTCTCGGCGATACGCTGCACCGTCTCGCCGTCGAAGAGGTCGCGGCTGTAGATGAGCGCGCCGGACAGCGTGTCCCCGGCGACCAGGTCCAGCTCCAGGTCGAAGCGGGTCGCGACGACGTCGACCACGAACGGCTCGACTTCGATCGGGTGAGCGGCGGGGCGGTCGGCGTCGGGGCGGGCGTCGGAGGCCGGGCGTGCGGCCGCCCTCGGGGTGCGCATGGACAAGGCCGCCTGGAAGATCGCCGACCTGGCGGTGTCGCGTTCCACGTCCAGTTCGGTGACCAGCTGCTCGAACGGCAGCTCCTGGTGCGCGTAACCGTCCAGCACCGTGTCCCGTACGCGGGTGACCAGCTCGGTGAAGGTCGGGTCGCCCGCCGTGTCCACGCGGGTGACGAGCATGCTGACGAACATGCCGATCAGCGGCTCCAGCTCCGGGTGCGTACGCCCCGCCTGCGGTGAGCCGACCGCGAAGTCGTCCTGCCGGGCGTAGCGGGAGAGCACCGCCGCATAGGCGGCGAGCACCGCCATGTAGAGGGTCGCGCCCTGGCCGAGTGCCGTCCGCCGCAGGGCCGCGGTCGCCGCCTCGTCGAGGCGGACGCCGACCGGCGCGCCGCGGAAGGTGGGCCGTGCGGGGCGCGGCAGGTCGGTGGGCAGGTCGAGCGGGGGCAGCCCGGCGAGGCGGTCGCGCCAGTAGGCGACGTCGCGCTCCTGGGCGCCGTCGGCGAGCCGCTGCCGCAGCCGGTCGCGCTGCCACAGGGCGTAGTCGCCGTACTGCATGCGCAGCGGCGGGGCGGTCGTGGCGCCGGAGGTGAGCTGGTCGAGCAGTTCGCCGACGAGCAGTTCCGCCGACCAGCCGTCACAGACGATGTGGTGCACCGTCAGCACGAGTACCTGGTCGCCGGGTTCCAGGGTGAAGAGGGCCGCGCGCAGCAGCGGGCCGCGCGCCAGGTCGAACGGCTCGGCAAGGCGCGCGGCAACCGCGGCACGTACCCACGTCTCCCGTGCCGCCGGGTCGGCGCCTTCCGCGTCGGCGGTGTCCGGCGCGATCGCCACGGCCTCGGCTATGTGCAGCTCCGGGCGCCCGTCGTCGGTGGCGGCGAAACGCATCCGCAGGCTCTCGTGGCGCGCCGCGACCGCGTCGAGCGCGGCACCGAGCGCACCCGCGTCGATGCCGCCGCGCAGCCGCAGCACGACGGGCACGGTGTACGCGGCGGTGCCGGGCGCGTACTGCTCCATGAACCACAGCCGCTCCTGCGCCGGGGACAGCGGTACGGCGGTGCCGGGCGGGCGCGCCGGGATCACCTCGGCGGGGGCAGCGGGGGCGGCGGGGGAAGCCGCGGCCTGGCGCAGCCGGGCGGCCAACAGGGACCGTTTGGCGGCGGACAGCTCTCCGGGCGTGGTGGTCATCGCGCCACCGCCCGGGTGACCGGCTCTGCCACGGGCTCATTCGTCGTGGCGAATGAATCCGCCGCCACCCCACCCGTTCGGACGGCCAGTTCCGCCGCCGCTTCGTCGTCGGTCAGGTTCTCGATCTCTGCGGCCAGCGCGTCTTCCACGGCCCGTGCGAAGCCCTCGACGGTGGGCTGCTCGAACATCGCGCGGACCGGCAGGTCCAGGCCGACCGCCGCGCGCAGCCGGCCGATCGCCCGCACGGCGAGCAGTGAGTGGCCGCCGAGCACGAAGAAGTCGTCGCGGGCGCCCACCTGGTCGAGGCCAAGCAGCTCGCCGAAGATCGCGGCGACCAGGTGCTCGGCGTCGGTGCGCGGGGCCTGGAAAGCGGCCCGCACGTCGTCGCCGGCCGCGGGAGCGGGGAGGGCGGCCAGATCGACCTTGCCGTTGGCGGTGAGCGGGAGCGCGGGCAGCACCATGACGACGCCGGGCACCAGCAGTGCGGGCAGCACTTCCGCGGCGTGGGCGCGTACGGCGTCGGCTGTGGCGGTGCCGGTCACGTAGGCGACCAGGGTCTGGTCGGCCGCGGTGACCACGGCCTGGCCGACGCTCGGGTGGGTGGTCAGGGCGGCCTCTACCTCGCCGGGTTCGATCCGGACCCCGCGGACCTTGAGCTGTCGGTCCAGGCGGCCGAGGAATTCCAGCAGGGGCGCGTCCCGGCGCCAGCGCGCCCGGTCGCCCGTGCGGTACATCCGGCCCTCGCCGTACGGGTCGGGCGGGAAGCGCTCGGCGGTCAGGTCGGGCCGGCCCGGGTAGCCGTCGGCGAGACCGGCGCCGGCCAGGCAGAGTTCACCGGCCGAGCCGCGCGGGACCAGCCGTCCTGCCGGGTCGAGCAGGTAGGCGCGGACCCCGCCGATCGGGCGGCCGATCGGCGGCCTGCGGCCGTCCTGTCCCCCGTCCGTCAGGTCCACGGCGGTGGCGATGACACCGGCCTCGGTCGGCCCGTAGGTGTTGGTGAGCCTGATCCGGTCGCCGTGCAGTGCGCGCCAGCGGGTGACCGCGGCCGCGTCGACCTGTTCGCCGCCGAGAATCACCAGCCGCAGTGCGGCCGGCCACACGGGGTCGAGGTCGAGCAGCGCCTGCCAGTAGGCCGTGGGCAGGTCGAGCACGGTGATCGCCGGCTCCGCCGCCAGCACCTCGGGCAGCGACCGCGTACCGCCGGGCAGCAGCACCAGGGTGCCGCCGGACGCCAGGGTGGGCCAGATCTCCTCGGCGTGGGTGTCGAAGCCCAGGGCGGCGAACTGCACCACGAGGTCGGCCGGGCCGGTCCCGTACGCCTGCGCCATCCAGGCGACGCGGTCCCGCAGTGCCGCCTGCCCGACCAGAACCGGCTTCGGGGTGCCCGTCGAACCGGACGTGAACAGCACGTACGCGGCTCCCGGCGCCTGTACGGGCGTGTGCGCGCCCGGCGTGATCCCGTCGGGGGTGACGACCGCTGCGACCCCGGACTGCTCGACCAGCAGGTCGCGGCGGGGCGCCGGCAGGGCGGTGTCGAGCGGTACGTATCCCGCGCCGCTGCGCCAGGCCGCGAGGAGGGCGGCGATCTGTTCGGGGCCGCGCGGCATGGCGACGCCGACCAGGTGGCCGGGACGTACGCCTGCGGCCTGCAATGCATCGGCCAGTTCGCGGGAGCGCTCCCACAACTGCCGGTAGCTGACCTGCTCGGTGCCGCTGTGCAAGGCGACCGCCTCAGGCGCGGCGGCGACCGCCCGCTCGACGGCATCGGTCAGCGGCGGCCCGCCGGGGACAGCGGGGCCGGTGCCCATGCGGAGCAGTTCGGCCGCGGCGGCCTCGTCGACGAGCGGCAACTGCCGTACGGGGGCGTCCAGGTCGGCCAGGACCACGCGCAGCACCGCGGTGAAGCGGTCGGCCGCCGCTTCGACGGTGGCGGCGTCGAAGAGGTCGGCGGCTGCGGTCAGCAGGATGTCCATCCTGGCCTGCCCCGCTCGGGCGTTGATCGCCGTCGGGGTGACGAACACGTCCATCGCCACGTCGGTGAGGGTGCGCCGGGAGCCGTCGCCGAAGCCCTCCGCTGTCACTCCTTCGAAGCCGTCGGCGCCGTCGAAGCCGGTCGCAGAGACGTCCATCGTGGAGTGCAGGGTCATCGTCGCCTGGAAGAAGGGGTTGTGGCTCGGGTCGCGGGCCAGTCCCAGGTCGGCGACCAGCTGCTCGAAAGGCACCTCCTGGTGGGCGAAAGCGCCCAGGCAGGCGGTCCGCGTGCGCCGCACCAGGTCGCCCACCGTGATGTCGCCGGACAGGTCGGCGCGCAGCACCAGCATCCTGACGAAGTAGCCGAACACCGACTCGGCCGCCACGTCGTCCCGGCCCGCCACCGCGGTCGCCACGCACAGGTCCTGCTGTCCGCTGATCTGGGACAGCGTCAGCTGGTAGGCGGTCATCAGCACCATGAACGGGGTGCAGCGCAGCTCGCGTGCGACGCGCTGCACCATTTCCCACGTCTCGTCGTCGAAACTCCGCTCTGCGCATATGCCGGCGGAAGTGCGCCGGGCGGGGCGCGGCCTGTCCAGCGGCAGTTCCAGCACCGGCGGCCGGTCGAGGACCGCCCTCCAGTACGCGGTCGACGCCTCGTCGTCGCCCTGGTGGGCGCGGGCGTGGTCCAGGTAGCGCATGCCGGGCGGGGTGGGGGCGATGCCGCGGTAGGCGTCGGCGGCCTGCCGGTAGAGCAGGTTCAGCGACCAGCCGTCGCCGACGCTGTGGTGCGTGACCGCGCACAATACGTGCTCGGTTGCGCTCAGCCGCAGCAGCCCGATCCTGATCAGATGGCCCTGCGCCAGGTCGAAGGGCCTGGCGACCAGTTCCTCGACGGCCCGCCGCGCCTCGGCCAGGTCCGCGACGTCGGCATGGTGCACGGGTAGCGCCCGCGGGGCGAGCACCTCCTGCAGCGGTTCGCCGTCCTCCTCCACGAACCGCGTGCGCAGGCACTCGTGGACGGCGACGACGCTGTCGAAGGCGCGCACCAGGCGCGCGGTGTCGAGGTCGCCGCGCAGCAGCACGCAGGCGGAGATGTTGTACGCGGGGTCGTCCGGGTCGAGCCGGCTGAGGAACCACAGGCGCCTTTGCGCGGCCGTCAGCGGGCCGCGGTCACGCTCGGACATACGCCGCTCCCGGGGTCTCCTCTGCGCCGTGCGGATGGTCGTCGCGCCCTTGCGGGCCGGTCGCGCGGCCGGCCGGCGGCTCGTCGGGCGCGGCCGTCAGGCGGTCGAGCAGCGGGAGCAGACCGGGCGCCCGCCAGTCCTGGACGACGGCCACCGCGCCGGCCGCCTCGAACCGCCGCAGGTAGTCCGGGTCGTGGACCGTGGGCACGGCGACGACCCGGCTGCCCGCGTCACGGGCGGCCAGCGCGCCGGTGACCGAGTCCTCGAAGACCAGCTGCCGTTGCGGCGGCACCCCGAGCAGCTGTGCGGTGGCCAGGTAGACGTCGGGCGCGGGCTTGAGCCGCGGCACGTCCCGCGCGGCCACCACCCTGGCCTCGCCGAAGAGCGCGAGCAGGCCCGCCCGGCGCAGGACGGCAAGGGCGACGCCCCGCTCGGTCGCCGTCCCCACGGCGATGGGCACCTCCAGGGCGCGCAGCCGGTCGAGGACCGCGCCGACCCCGGCTCGCGGGGCGATCTCCTCGACCGAGGCGGCCAGGTCGTCGAAGCACCGCTGCTTGGCGGCGAGCGTCTGCGCGGGCGGCACCGCAGGACCCGCTGCGGGCGCCAGTGCGGCGATCTCGGCCGCCACCTGGGGGTCGGGGCCGCCGACGAAGTGCGGCAGCCGCTGGAGCGCCTGGTCGCGGGTGAGGTGGACGCCCGCCTGCCGGGCTGCGGCCAGCCAGGCCTCGTGGTGGAGGGCTTCGAGGTCGACCAGGGTGCCGTCGAGGTCGAAGGCGACGCCCGCTACGGGGGCGTTCACCGTACGGCCCCGGCGGCGTCCGCCCCACGGCGGGCCAGCCGTACGACGGCCAGCTCCTCGTCGTCGTACGTCACCGCGGCCTCGTAGCGGGGCGTGACGAGCGACAGGAAGTAGCCGAGGTCGTCGATCATGCCGATGCCGTCCGCGGGGTCTCTGCGCACGTGCTTGGACATCACCAGCAGCGCCGAGTCCGCGACCCGCAGGCTGTCCATGATCAGGGCGGACAGGTCGATCGGGGTGAGCATCCGCCACAGGTCGAGGTGGACGGCGCAGTCGAAGGAGCCGTCCGCATACGGCGTGCGGACGCCGAAGAGGTGCGGGTTGCCGGGGCCGAACTCGGCTCCGTGGTCGACGGTGGTGGTCTGCCCTGCCAGGGCCGCCGCAGCGAGGTCGAAGCCGATCCACAGGCTGCTGGCGTTGTCCGGCAGATCCGCGGCCTTGCGCACGCGGTCGGCGGGGACCCGGCCCGGGTGGTCGCGGAGGAATTCGCGGCAGTCCTCGTAGAAGGGCAGCGTCCTGGCGACCCGGCGGTGGTTGTCGGAGGGGTGGGTGAAGAACTCGATGTCGTAGTGCCGGTATTTGTCGACCAGGAAGGGCAGGACCGGCTTGGTCTTCTCCCATTCCGTCGTCCAGTCCCGGAAGTGCGGGGCGTGGTAACACAGGGCCGCCGGGTCGTAGCGGAAACAGCTGCTGTCGCGGCCGTTGTGCCGGTAGATGCGGTAGGTGAAGTCGGTGTCCTCGTAACCCCACTGCACGAAGGCCTCGTCGAAGCCGCCGACCTGCATGTACAGCTCGCGCGGCAGGGAGAGGTTGTGGGTGAAGCCGAACATCCAGCCGGTCCGGCGGTAGACGTCGAAGGCGCCGGGGCCGGCGGAGGCGGCGGGCTCGCCGGGGTCGCCCGGGGCGCTCTGCGGCAGGTCGCGGTGGTCGCCCTCCATCGGGAGGAGGGCGAGCTCGTCCAGGACCGCGCCATTGCGGCGCAGTTCGGCGAAGGTGCCCCAGCTCGGCTCGATCCGCCGCCCGTAGACCACGTCGGGGCCGGTGTCGCCGGGCGCCCGCAGGTGGTGTCCGACCAGGTCGGGGGCGGCGATGGAGTCGGCGTCCATCAGCAGCAGGCGGTCGCCCTTCGCGGCGGCGGCGCCGGAGTTGCGGGCGGCCGACCGGCCGCGGTTGACGTCGTGGCGTACGTAGCGCAGGTCCAGGTCCGCCTCGTGGCGGCGCACCACGGCGTGGACGTCCTGCACGGAGGCGTCGTCGACCACGACCACCTCGAAGCTACCCCGCCCGGCGCTCTGCCGGGTCAGCGAGTCGAGGGTCAACTGCAGGCAGTCGGCCTGGTTGTAGGTCGGGATGATCACGGACAGCACGGCTAGGCCCCCAGGCGAGCGTCGGTGGATGGCGTCGGGGCGGCAGGCCGGGCGGCGGCCCCGCCACCCGGTCGTCCGCTGCCTTGCAGGATGACCGGCTGCCGCTGCCAGTCGGCGCGGCTGCCCGGGCGGGCCGGGGCGTCGCGGCAGAGCACGTACCGGTGCGGCGTCATGGTCAGGTTTCCGTCGAGCCGGTCCAGCAGGGCGGTGTGCAGTTGCTCGGGTGTGGTCGGCGCGGCGGTGACGAGGTAGGCGATGAGCCGGTCCTCGCTCGCGGCGCCGTTGTCGGCGGTGTCGGCGGTGTCGGCGGTGCCGCCGTCTGCGCGCTCGACGAATACATCTGAGGCGATGGTGCCCGGCAGGGCGGCGAGCAGCGCGCGGACCGCGGCCAGGTCGATTCGGCAGTGATCGATCACTACCTTGGGCTCGGGTACAGCCAGTTCACTGACGCCGACCAACTCGGCGACCCGTTCGCGCGTGAGGTCACCCGTCTCGAACAGCTCGATCAGTACGATTTCCAGCCCGGCCAGCACCTTGCGGGCGCTCGCCGCGTCCAGCAGCCGGCTGTCGCTGAACAGCTCGATGACCGCCCGCGAACGCAGCGCCTTGACGTGGAAGTACAGCTTCAGCTGCTCCTTGTCGCGGCCTTCGAGGTCGGTGACGTCGGTCTGCGCGGTCAGCTCGCGCAGTCCGGCGGCGCCGAGAGCGGGCGCCGGCCCGGCGGCGCCCGGCTCGGGCGCCACGTTGACGGTGCTGAGCATGCCGAGGCTGACGCCCCGTGCGGTCGCCGTCTCCGCCATCAGCCGCGCCACGTCCCGCGGGTCGCTCTGCCCGCGCAGATACGCCAGCGCCGACGCCTGGTGCGCGGCTTTGACGGTCCGGGCGAGAGAGCCGGCGTCCAGCCGGACCAGTGCCGGGGCGCCTTGGTAGAAGGTGCCCACGGAGGCGGAGTCCACCGGGGTGAAACGATTTCCCGCGGCCAGCACCAGCGGCACGGCGTCCGTGCCGCTCCTGATCCCGATGACCGTCGCGAGTGCGCCGAGCACCGCGGCGGCCGGGCTGACCCGCAGCCGACCCGCCACCGCCCGTGCGGCGGCGGCCAGCGCGGCCGATGTGAGCCCGACGCCCGGGAAGAGCGGGGTCTCCCCCGCCTCCGGCAGGTTGGGGAAGGCGGTCTGCGGCGCCGTCTCCAGCATCCGGCGCCAGTACGCGAGCGAGGCGTCGTTGGCCTTACGCGCGGGCGCCGACTGCTCGAACCCGGCGCGGGCGCGCGACTGCCATCCCGCGAGCGCCGGCTGCGCCCGCGTATTGCGCAGCAGTTCCAGGAATTCGCCGCGGAGCACAGTGCATCCCCACGCGTCGACCGCCAGATGCGAGAGCACGAATACGACCTGCCGCGGGCGCCCTTCGGCGACGACGACACTCGTCCTTAGTGGCCACTCACTACCGTGCGCGAACGGCTTGTGCCACAGCCGCTGCTCCTCCTGCTCGGCGACCCGGCGTACCCGCCCGGGAACCGTCCGCACGACCTCCACCGGCAGTGCGCCGGACCCGTCGCACAGCTGCCCGGGCTCGCCGTCCTGGCCCTTGGGAAAGCGGGTGCGCAGCACCTCGTGCCGCTGGACCAGGGTGCGCAGTGCGCCCAGCACCCGCTCACTGGTGGCGTCGGGCGGCAGGCGCACCCGCAGCCGAAGGCTGATGAAGTGGTTGTCGGGTGCGAGCGACTCCAGGATGTCCCAGACGAAGCGCTGGCCCCAGGTCAGTTCCGCGCTGCCGCCGTCCAGGCCGGCGAAGTCCAGCGCCACCAGCTCACGGGAGTCGGCGGCCCCGGGCGCTGTCGCGGTCGATACGTCCGGTGCGCGGCTCGTCATGACGCACCAGACGTCGGTTCCGCACCGTCACGGGTGAAGAGCATGAACCAGTCGCCGACGCCGACCAGGTCGCGTACGTCCGGGTCGGCGACGGTCTGCTCGCGGGCGGCCAGGACGTAGCCATGCCGTTCGAGGACCGGCCCGAAGTCCAGCCGCAGGTAGTCGTTCTCCAGGCTCAGCAGCTTGTCGCCCTCGTTGGGCACGATCATCAGGGCGGGCACGTCGTTGCGCGCCAGCAGCCCGATCCACGCTTCGATCGCGGACAGCGGCATCTCGGAGAAGCTGTGGATGTTGACGGCCAGGTCGGGCCGCCCGGCGGCCAGGCCCGCCTCCATCTCGTCCAGCGGCAGGACGGTCGCCTTGTGGTCGGCCTTGCGGAAGCGAAGGTAGTGATCACTCAGAAACGTCGACTCCGGGATGGCGTCGACGCACAGGTAGCGCGACAGGCCCGGCACGCACTCCACCATGCGGTGGGCGAGGCGCCCGTATCCGGCGCCGACGTCGACCACGGTGACGTCCGTCCTGGACAGCAGCCCCCAGTGCCGGTCGAGGAAGTAGATCTCGTTGACGGAGTCGAGCAGGTCCCTGCTCGCCGTCGGCATCTCCTGGAAGTCGAAGGTCCAGCAGCCGAATGCGCCGTCCTCGTGCGTCCGCTCCAGGAGCTTGTGGGTGTCCAGGGCGCTGATGTACTGGGCGAGGAGGAAGAACTTCAGCCGGGCGTTGTCGCCGAGCTGGCGCAGCTGCCAGACGTACGCGTTGTCGCCGCGGAAGTACTTGAGGTTCAGGTCGCGCAGGCGCCGGCTGCGGCGCCAGAAACTGCCTGGCTTGAAGGGTGAGTCCATGCCGCGGTACCTGGCGCGCAGCGCCTGGAGGTCGGGGTTGCGGTCGTCGAGGACGGCGGCCAGTTCCGCGGGGAGCGGCCTGGAGTCGTCGTGCCGCCCGTGGCCGGCGTGGATGCGGAAGCTGCTCAGCTCGGTGGAGGTCCGCGTCAGCGTCAGCCCGAAAAGGCCCACAAGGTAGCGGACGGTCAGGAAGATCCTGGACGTGTAGTGGTTCACTGCGCTCACCCGTCGACAGCGGCTCGGTAGCGGCAGGCGTCGCCGCCGCCCAGGACACGGACGGCCATGTGGCCGAGCGCCACGTGCAGGTCCTCGGTCAGGCCGTAGTCCGCCTGCCCGAAGACGACGTGCCGGTGCGCCAGCGGCGCCAGTTCACCGGGGTTGCCGATCGCGGCCAGCACGGTCATGCCGAGGTCGCGGCCGACCTCGGCGGCGCGCACCAGGTTCGCCGAGCGGGCGCTGACGCTGAGCAGCAGCAGGACGTCGCCCGGCCTCGCCCAGCCCGGCAGCTGCCGCGAGAAGATCTCGTCGTAGGAGTAGTCGTTGGCTATCGCCGTGACGCGGGCGATGTTCTCGGTCAGGGCCACGGCCTGCGGCGCGGTGTCGCGTGCGCCGCCGAGTGCCGCGGCGGCGGCCATGAGGTCGGCGGCGATGTGGATGGCGGCGGTGCTGCTGCCGCCGTTGCCCGCCACCAGGACGCGGCGCCCCTCGCGTATCGCGACGACCAGCGTTTCCAGGACGGCGGCCGTCGAGCCGGCCTCCATCTGGGCGAGGGCCAGGGTCAGGTCGTCGACGTAGCTCTTGACGACGGCCGCGGCCTCAGCCGCCACCGCCCCGGACCCCGACCCGGCTCCGGACCCCGATCCGGATATCGGCTCCGCCCCACTTGTGGGAGCGCTCCCACTCAGCATCCGCATCCCCCATCGCAGATCCTCACTCACCGAAGAATCGGGATCCTGTCAGGGGATATGGCGCAACGTCAACCATCTTCAGGGGCAGGAGTTTCCGGCCCCCGGAGGCCATTTCACCCGCCCCGGACCCCGTCCCCGCAGGTCAGCCCGTACGGCCCGCGCGAGCACCGCGATCATCCCGGGCCGGGTGACACGAACCCGCGGGTTCGTATCCAGCCATCGCCTCCGCGACGCCCCGGCCCACCCGCGGACCACTCCCGCACGCCGGATCCGCTACCCTGTTCACCGTCGGGAGCCTGGCTCACCGCCCCCCGGCCCCAGTAGCTCAGGGGATAGAGCACGGCTCTCCTAAAGCCGGTGTCGCAGGTTCGAATCCTGCCTGGGGCACACCTGTCCGCAGCGCGGAGTTCGCCGGGACCCCCGCGGAGCGCTGAGTTTTCGCCGACTGCCGCCAGCAGCTGGAACTGCCATTCCGGGTCGGCCTGGCCGACGGTCAGACCGACCCATCGCCGCCCGTCAGGCAGCCGCCACATCTGCATGCCGGCGGCCACACGACGGCCTCGGTGCTCCGGTCCTCCCAGACGTCCTGGTTCTCACGGAGTACAGCCAGGTGGAAGCCGTGCCCGCTCCACCGGCTGCTCGCTCCGGGCCGGCCGTGCTCGTCGGGGAAGGGCCGGGCAATCCGGCCGTCGACGACCGCCAGCTGCTCGTCGCAGGTGCCTGGGGACTGGGGCTGGGGCGGCATGGGCGAAGCCTGGCTCCGCGGCTCCGGCCTGGTGCCGTGATGGCGCCGAGGGTGGTGGGGGCCTGGGCATACGCTGAGTGAACAGGGCGGCGACCCGGTCGCGGGGCCGGGGGCGCGCGGGCAGGGAAGGGAGGCGGGGCGTGGGGCGGAGGCGGCGGGCTCCCGTTTCGCCGTTGGCGCAGGTGGGCGGGGTGGATGCGGTGCGGGTGCGCCTGCCCGGGGACGGGGGCGGGCGGTGGGGGACCGTGCGGGAGTTCCTGCTGGGGCGGTACGGGTCCGTGGTCGGCGGGGAGCGGGTGGAGGCGATGCTCGCCGAGGGGCGGTTCGTGACCCTGGACGGGCCGGTCGGGGCGGCGACACCGTACGAGCCGGGCGGGTGGGTGTGGTTCCACCGGGACCGCGCGCCCGAGGCGGAGGTGCCGTCCGAGGTCGGCGTCGTCCACCGCGACGAGCGGATCGTGGTCGCCGACAAGCCGCACTTCCTGGCGACGACCCCGCGCGGACAGCACGTCGCGCAGACCGCGCTGAGCCGGCTGCGGCACGGCCTGGGCCTGCCGCTGCTGACCCCGGCCCACCGGCTGGACCGGCTGACGGCGGGACTGGTGCTCTTCGTCGTACGGCCCGAGGACCGCGGCGCCTACCAGACGCTCTTCCGGGACCGGAAGGTGCGCAAGGAGTACGAGGGCGTGGCCCGTCACGACCCGGCGGTGGCGCTGCCGCTGACCGTACGCAGCCGGATCGTCAAGGAGCGCGGGCGCATGGCGGCGGAGGAGCGGGCGGACGGGCCGCCGAACGCCGAGAGCCGCGTCGAACTGCTCGGCCGCCGCGACGGCCTCGGCCGCTACCTCCTGCTGCCCGCGACCGGCCGCACCCATCAGCTGCGGCTGCACATGAGCGGCCTGGGGCTGCCGCTGCTGCACGACCCGCTCTACCCGCGGCAGTTGCCGCAGGCCGACGCGGACGACTGGTCGCGGCCGCTGCAACTGCTGGCCAGGGCACTGGAGTTCACCGACCCGCTGACCGGGCGGGCGGTGCGCTTCGAGAGCCGGCTGCGACTGGCGGAGTGGCCGGACGAGCAGGGGTGACCCGCCGTCAGGGCCGCGGCGGCACTGGGGCGGGCGCCGCCGTCAGGGGCGCGGCGACACCGGGTCCGCGGGGTCGGCCGCATGCAGCAGCGCGAAGAAGGCGCCCTCGGGGTCCCTGAGCAGTGCCAGCCGGCCCACGCCCGCCATGTCGGTGCCGGGCATGAGGACGGCGCCGCCGCGCCCGGCGGCCTTGGCGACCGTGCCGTCGACGTCCGCCACCGAGAAGTACGGCTGCCAGTAGCTGGTGCCCTCGGGCAGCATGTCCGTGCCGAGTTGCATGATGCCTGCGTGCGAGCCCTGCTGGCCGCCGCCGGAGCGCGATGCGACGACGTAGGGGCCCGCGTCGCCGGGCAGCGGCATGTCCTCGAAGTCCCAGTCGAAGACGGCGCCGTAGAACTGCTTGGCCTTGGCCGCGTCCGTCGTGTACAGCTCCGTCCAGCACAAGGCGCCGTCGCCGACCCGGTCGAGCCCCGGGTTCGTGCCCGGCTCCCAGACGGCGAACTCCGAGCCGCCCGGGTCCGTGTAGCCGGCCAGCCGGCCCTGGTCGGCGACAGCCATCGGCGGGAAGCGGACGCTGCCGCCGGCCTGCTCGACGGCCTTGGTCGTCGCGTCGGCGTCGGGCGTGTGGAAGTAGACGGTCCAGGCGGGCTGGGCGTGCGCGTCCTGGAGCGGGCCGAGCGCGGCGACGGTGTCGCCGTCGAGCTGGAACATCCCGTAGTCCCCCATCTCCGGCCCCGCCGAATGGAATTGCCAGCCGAACAGGTCGCCGTAGAAGGCGGCCGCCGCCGTGACGTCGCGGCTTCCCAGGTCCACCCAGTTGGGTGCGCCGGGCACGTAGTCATTGCTGAGCATGCTGGTGACCTCCGTGGGCCGAGTGATCGGTGAGGCGTTCGATCTGCCGGTTTTGGACGGTGTGTCCTCTCTCACACTCAGCATGGCACCAGCCGCTGACAACCGGGGTTCCCACGCTCGGCGGGAGCGCGTTGGGCTGGTCAGAGGGGGTGGCGGCCCGGCCGTGGCGGGCTGGCTGACCGTGGCGGGCCGGGTACGCGCGGTGGTCAATGGATTCGATGATTGTCAGTGGCCCCGTCTAGGGTGGTTCACATGTACGGGGGAAGTCTCGATCAGGCGAACGCCGCTCTGCGCGCATACGTGCAGGAGCACGGCGACCGGCCGTGGACGGCAGAAGAGCTGGCGGAGTTGGCGCGGTTGCGCGCCCGCTGGACCGCTGCCGCACGCGGCGCCGGTTCCGGTGTCGGCATACGCCAGGTCTCCGGGCCGGTCTCGGGCGCCGCGGTGGTGACGGCGGCGTAGGGCCTGGCGGCCAGGCCCTTTCTGAGGGTGCGTTCGATGTGACGGGACGTCACGTCACGTGTGCCGTTGTGGGGCGGGGGTTCAGGCGCCTGCGCGGACGGCCGCGTGCGGGGGGCGTACGGCGTCGGTGCCGGGGGCCGGTTCCGCGGTGTCGTCGCCCAGAGCGGTGATCCGGTTCGCCGCGTCGACATGGACGACCGCCGGGCGCAGGGCGCGGGCCTCGGCGTCGTCGACCTGGGCGTAACTGATGAGGATCACCAGGTCGCCCGGGTGCACGAGGTGGGCGGCGGCGCCGTTGATGCCGATGACGCCGGAGCCGCGCTCGCCCTCGATGACGTACGTCTCCAGGCGGGCGCCGTTGGTGATGTCGACGATGTGGACCAGCTCGCCCGGCAGCAGGTCGGCGGCGTCCATCAGATCGGCGTCGATCGTCACGGACCCGACGTAGTGCAGATCAGCCTGGGTCACGGTGGCCCGGTGGATCTTGGACTTGAACATGGTGCGCAGCACGGTGCCGCCTCCCGGTACCTGAACAGGTCGCGTCCCCGCACGGGGTACGCGCCGACCCGACCAGGGTAGAGCCCCCGCTCCCCCGTCCGCCGGGGGGTGGCTGGCGGAAGTGCCCAATCTCTCACCCGGGCGGTCAGCCCGCCGGGAGCTGACCGTAGAGGTCGGACAGGGCGGTGTTCAGGCGGTGCAGGTGCGCGGGGGACGCCGGGGCGGGCGGCCGGGGCGGCTCGGCATCCGGGCGGCGGCCCAGGCGGCGCCGCACCTGGCCGAGGTTGCGGGCCGCCAGCACCAGGTGCGGGCGGGCCGCGGCCAGGTCCCGCGGGGGTGTTGCGGCCAGCGCCCGCGCCTCCCCCACGCACACCGCCAGGGTGTCCACCCAGTCCGCGGCGTGCGGTGCGCCCCGCCCGAAGAGGGTGCGGTGCGCCCGCGCCGAGGCCGCCGCGTCGCCGAGGTCGCGCGAGGCGCGGTCCAGCGAACGGGCCAGCCTGCGCAGGGCGGCCGTTTCCGGGTGCGGCTCGCGCGCGGCCGTGAGCAGGTCCTGCAGGACCTGCAGGGCGCGGGCCGCCCTGCCCCGCATCACGGTCTCCGTACGCAGCGGCAGGACGAAGTACGCGGCCAGGATGCCGCACGCGGAGCCCGCGAGGATGCCCTCGGGGCGTTGCAGGAGCAGGGCGGCGGTGCCGTGCTCGCCGTTCAGCGAATAGAGCACTGCCAGCAGGCTCGTCACGCAGAAGGCCCACAGCGCGTAGCTCACGTCGCGCAGCCACAGCCCGAGGAAGAGGTAGCAGAAGATCACGGCGACGGCGGCGGGCGCCGTGCCCGCCACCACGTGGGCGACCAGGGTGCCGGTCACCGCGCCGGTGAAGGCCCCGGCCACTCGCAGGCCGCTGCGGTGGACGACGTCGCCGCGGGCGCGGGCGGCGCTGCACACGACGAAGGCCGTGATCACGGTCCACGTCCAGCGGTGCGGGAAGAGCAGGTGGCCGACGGCGAACGCCAGGGCCATGGCGGCGGTCAGCTGCGCGCTGAGGCGGGTGTGCGGCTGCACACCGCCCTTGCGGGCCGCGGCCCTCGGCGGCTCCGCTGCGGGCCGCGCCCGCGCCGGGATCCGCCGCACGACAGCCGCGGCGGCCTCGACCTCCCCCAGGGCGGGGCCGAGCGCATCCCCGCCCCCGCCCGCCGGCGCCCCGGCAATTGGGCTCCCGGACGCGCCGCCGCCCGCATCCGCCGGAGCCTGCTCGACGGCCGTGGCGGCCGCGCCCCCGCCCGCGTGCGCCGCGGGCTGCTCGACTGCACTCCCGGACGCGCCGCCGCCCGCGTCCGTACGTACCCGCGCCTTGACGGTGCCGGAGCCGCCGCCTTCCGCGGCCGAGGGCACCTGCCCGGCCGCCAGCCCAGGAGCCGCACTGCCCGGACCCGGACTCGGCGGGGCCTGCTCGGGCAGGTCCGGTGATGCCGACGCCAGAACCTCCGCACGGAGGACCGCCGCGGACAGGGCCGCGAGAGGGGCCGCCGGGGGAAGAAGAGCGGCATCCAGCCGGTCCTCGACGGTGAGCGCGGCCCGGTGAAGCGCACGCCGCGCCCCAGCCGTACCCGGGCGGAGGAGGGGCGCGGGGACGGCACCAGGCGCACCCGGGAGGCCGGCGTCAGGACCCCCCGCGGTACCCGGCGCGAAGTCCCCGCCACCACCAGACGCACCCGGCAGAAGGCCGCCCCGCCCCCTGCGCGCCCCCGGGAGCAGTGCGAGCCC
Organism: Actinacidiphila bryophytorum; assembly: GCF_016916835.1. GTDB lineage: Bacteria > Actinomycetota > Actinomycetes > Streptomycetales > Streptomycetaceae > Actinacidiphila > Actinacidiphila bryophytorum. Next base: position 25,657 of record NZ_JAFFIX010000022.1, read on the forward strand.
CCGCGTACCCGGGGGAAAAGCGATCCCCCGGCGGGAGCCGATGGGCTTGCCCGGAGGCGTGGTGCGGGCGTGGTGGGCCGCGCGGATCAGGTCGCGGGCTGCTGCGGCAGCCTCGCGCGTGGGGCGGGTGGGGAGGGCGGTCTGGGAGAGGAGGACGCAGCAGACGGCGACTGCCGCGGCCACGGCACCCCACACCGGCCCCGCGGCCTCGGCGGCGCTGGGCGGGATGGGGACGACCATGACGGCGATGAGGGGGGTCAGGGCGAGCCGGCCGAGGCGGCGGACGGTGCCGCCGAAGCGCAGCAGATAGCGTGAGGCGCCGACCGCGGCGACGTACATGGCCGCGCCCCACCAGGTGTGGTGGAGCATGAAGCGGCCCACGTACCCGGCGAGCAGGCCGATCGCGGGGACGTACAGCAGAGCGGAGAGCCGATGCGCGAGGCTGGTTTCGTGCAGAGTGCGGGACATCATGACGGCGACGACGGTCGCGATGACGACGATCCCGCCGGGCAGGTCCGCGGCCGAGCACAGTGCCGCGGTGGCGAGGAGGGCGGCGAGCGCCGCCAGGACCGTGCGCAGCGCGGTCCACAGCCGTACCCGCCCGGGGTCGAGCAGGCGCAGCCGGTCCAGTACGGGCTGTCCCATCCCCTCACCATCCCCTACGCCTGGCGTACGACCACGCCGACCCGATTCGCCCGCACCTATCCGTAGAAGCATTCCCGTCCGCCGAAGATAGTACGCCGAGCTTACGAAAATGGCCGCCATGTTTCCTCCTCCACCCCAGGACCCCGAAGCGGTGCTGCGCCGCGCGGTGAACCGGCTCAGCCGCCGGATGCGCGCGGAGCGGCCGCACGACGGCCTGCCCAGCGGGCGCCTCGGGGTGCTCGCGCACCTGTACCGCGCGGGTCCCGCGACCCCGGGCGCCATGGCCGCGGCGCTGCATGTGCAGCCGCAGTCGCTGACCAGGACGCTGGCCGCGCTGGCCGCGGACGGGATGGTCGTCAGGAACAGGGACGCCGCGGACCGGCGGCAGTACGTGGTCGAGCTGACCGAGCGCGGCTTCGCCGCGATGGCCCGTGACGTACGCCACGGCGACGCATGGCTGCGCGAGCGGATGGACACCGAACTGAACGACACCGAGCGCGAGGTGCTGCGCCTGGCCGCGGCACTGCTCGACCGGCTGGCGGCGGACGACTGACAAGGAGATCCGACAGTCCGGAGCCCCGTCGCGGCACGCCGGGACGGCATACCCCCGGGGGGTGATCGCCGAAATACCCCTAGGGGGTATATGCTGGGGTGCAGAGGGTACGGAACCAGCCGTCCCCGACCACGCCACGAGGAGCAGGACCATGAGCGATGTCGTCTACTCGGTGTCCGGAATGAGCTGCGGCCACTGCGAGTCCGCGGTCACCCGCGAGGTCACCGCGATCCCCGGCGTCACGTCCGTCACGGCGGTCGCCTCGACCGGTCTGCTGACCATCGGCTCCGACCAGCCGGTGGACGACGAGACGGTGCGCGCGGCGGTCGACGAGGCGGGCTACGAGCTGGTCGGGCGGGCCTGACCACACACGGCGAGGGGGGAGCGGCGAGGGGAGCGGACGGGCGATGAGCGGCATGGACGTACGGCACAGGGACGGCAGCGGGCAGCAGCAGGCCGGCGAGTGGGTCGAACTGGAGATCGGCGGCATGACATGCGCATCCTGCGCCGCCAGGATCGAGAAGAAGCTCAACCGCATGGACGGCGTCACCGCCACCGTCAACTACGCGACCGAGAAGGCGAAGGTCGGCTACGGCGGCGGCGTCGCGGTCGGCGACCTGATCGCGACGGTCGAGGCCACCGGCTACACCGCCGCCCTCCCCCCGCCGCCCGCCGCGGAAGCGCCAGTGCAGGCACCCGCGGGCCAGGCGCCCGACGGGGAACTGACGACGCTCAGGCAGCGGTTGACGACCGCGGTCGTGCTGTCCGTGCCGGTGATCCTGCTCGCGATGGTGCCCGCCCTGCAGTTCGACAACTGGCAGTGGCTGTCGCTCACCCTTGCGGCGCCGGTCGTCGTCTACGCCGGGTGGCCCTTCCACCGCGCTGCCTGGACGAACCTGCGGCACGGCGCCGCGACCATGGACACCCTGGTGTCCGTCGGCACGCTGGCCGCCTTCGGCTGGTCCTTGTGGGCGCTTTTCTTCGGCGACGCGGGAATGACCGGCATGACGGACTCCTTCCGGCTGACCGTGTCGCGTTCGCAGAGCGGCAGCGAGATCTATCTGGAGGCCGCGGCGGGCGTCACCGCCTTCCTGCTGGCGGGCCGCTACTTCGAGGCGCGCGCCAAGCGCCGGGCCGGGGCGGCGCTGCGGGCGCTGCTCGAACTCGGCGCCAAGGACGTGGCGGTGCTGCGTGCGGGCGGCGAGGTGCGCATCCCGATCGGACAGCTGGCCGTCGGCGACCGCTTCGTCGTACGGCCGGGCGAGAAGATCGCCACCGACGGCCTGGTGACGGACGGCACGTCGGCCGTGGACGCGTCCATGCTCACCGGCGAGTCCGTACCGGTCGAGGTCGGCCCGGGCGACCGGGTCACCGGCGCGACCGTGAACGCGGGCGGGCGCCTGGTGGTCGAGGCGACCAGGATCGGCGCCGACACCCAACTGGCCCGGATGGCGCGGCTGGTGGCCGACGCGCAGAACGGCAAGGCGGCGGCGCAGCGGCTCGCCGACCGGATCTCCGCGGTCTTCGTGCCCGCGGTCATCGTGCTGGCGCTGGGCACCCTGGCGGTGTGGCTGGGCCTGGGCGAGGGCGCGCAGGCGGCGTTCACCGCGGCCGTCGCCGTACTGATCATCGCCTGCCCCTGCGCGCTCGGCCTTGCCACGCCGACCGCGCTGATGGTCGGCACCGGGCGCGGCGCGCAACTCGGCATCCTGATCAAGGGACCCGAGGTCCTGGAGTCGACCCGGGCCGTCGACACCGTCGTGCTCGACAAGACCGGTACGGTCACCACCGGGTCGATGGCGCTGACCGGTGTGCTGCTCGCCGACGGCGTGCCGGAGGAGGAAGCACTGCGCCTTGCGGGCGCGTTGGAGCACGCCTCCGAGCACCCCGTCGCGCGCGCCGTCGCCGAGGGCGCCGCCCACCGGGTGGGCGACCTGCCGGCGGCCCGCGACTTCCGCAACCTGCCGGGCCTGGGCGTCGAGGGCGTCGTGGACGGGCACACCGTGCTCGTCGGGCGTGAGCAGCTGCTGCGGGAGCGGTCGCAGCCGCTGCCGCCGGAGCTGGTACGTGCCAAGGCCGCCGCGGAGGCCGCGGGCGGCACGGCGGTGGCCGTCGGATGGGACGGGCGGGCCAGGGCCGTCATGGTCGTCGCCGACGCCGTCAAGCCCGACAGCGCGGAGGCCGTGCGGCGGCTGCGCGAACTGGGCCTGCGGCCCGTGCTGCTCACCGGCGACAACGCGGCCGTGGCCGCAGCGGTGGCCGCGGAGGTGGGTATCGCGGCGGAGGACGTGCACGCCGAGGTCCTTCCCGAGGACAAGGTCGCCGTCGTCCGGCGGCTCCAGTCCGAGGGCCGCACGGTCGCCATGGTCGGCGACGGCGTCAACGACGCGGCCGCACTCGCCCAGGCCGACCTCGGCCTGGCCATGGGCACGGGCACGGACGCGGCGATCGAGGCGGGCGACCTCACGCTCGTACGGGGGGACCTGCGGGTCGCGGCGGACGCGATCCGGCTGGCGCGGCGGACGCTGACGACGATCAAGGCGAATCTGTTCTGGGCCTTCGCCTACAACGTCGCCGCCCTGCCGCTGGCCGCCGCCGGACTGCTGAACCCGATGATCGCCGGTGCGGCGATGGCCTTCTCCTCGGTCTTCGTCGTCGGCAACAGCCTGCGGCTGCGCCGCTTCTCGCCATTGGCGCGGTAAGGCGCAGCCAAGCGCCTCAGGCCATAAAGCTCGGTAAGGCGGAGCCGCCGCATCTGCACTGCCAGGATGGGGGCATGGCACAGGTGCGGCGGTTCTCCGACCAGGCGCGGCGGGCACGGGCCGCCGACCGGCTCATGGCGCGTGCAGGCGGCGTCGCCGACGTGGTGGACCGGCTGGTGGCCGTCCATGCGACGGATCCGGCCACGGTCTACCTGGCGATCGCCGCGCGGCTCGCCGGCCCCGGCGACGCGGTCAGAGCTGTCGAGCAGGAGCTGTACGCAAGGCCCGCGCGGCTCACCCGGATGCTGGCGATGCGCCGGACCATGTTCGTGGTCCGGCGCGGCTTCGCGCCCGAGGTGTACGCGGCCGCCGGGCGCCGCGTCGCGGTCAAGCTGCGCAAGGACCTGCTGGCCTTCCTCGCCGAAGGCGGCGGCTGGGACGCCGCGTGGCTCGACGAGGTCGAGGCCGAGGTGGCCGCGGCGCTCGCCGCGCACCCCGAGAGCAGCGGCGCGCAACTGTCCAAGCTCGTACCGCGGTTGCGCGAGCAGGTCGTCGTCGCCCGCGGCAAGCCGTACGAGGCGACGCAGAACGTGGCGAGCCGCATCATCCGCACCATGGCCGCGGAGGGCCGCATCGAGCGGTGTACGCCCGCGGGTTCGTGGACCAGCGGGCAGTTCCGCTGGGCCCTTGCCGAGCCGCTGCCCGAGGTGCCCGCGGAACCCGCCAGGGCCGCGCTCGCCGAGGCCTGGCTGGGGGCGTACGGACCCGGCACCGAGGCCGACCTCAAGTGGTGGACGGGGTGGACGCTCGGGGAGACCCGCAAGGCGCTCGCCGCCGCCGGGGCCGAGGCGGTCGTCCTGGACGACGGCACCACCGGGTACGTACTCCCCGGCGACGCGGAGACGGCCGAGGCGGCCGAGCCCCCTGCGGTACGGCTGCTGCCCGCGCTCGACCCCGCCGCCATGGGGTGGCGGGAACGCGGCTGGTTCCTGCCGCCGGACCATGAGCAGCTCTTCGACCGGACGGGGAACATCGGGCCCACCATCTGGTGGGGCGGGCAGGTCGTCGGCGGCTGGGCGCAGCGGCCCGACGGCACGATTGCCTGGCGGCGCCTCAGCCCTTCCCATCCCGCGGCCGACCCGCAGGTCGCGGCTGCCGCGGCCGAGCTCGCGTCCGTCCTGGGCGCCGCCCGTCTGACCCCCCGCTTCCGCACCCCCCTCGAACGCGCGCTCTCCGCCTGACGGCGCGTGCTCAGGTGGGTGCCCCTTGCGGTGAGCTGGCACCTTTCGGTGCCGTCGTGGCTGGTCGCGCAGTTCCCCGCGCCCCTTTTGGCTTGCCCTGTGCGCAAGAGGGTGAGCGTTTCTCAGGGGCGCGGGGAACCGCGCGCCCAGCCACCGCCGGCGGAGGGAAGGCGACGCCACCGCAGGGGGCGATCACCTGCCCTGCGCCCGTAGCCGCCCGCAGGGTCAGAAGTGGGTCAGCTTGGAGGTGAAGGACGGGGACTTCAGGTCGGATTGGAGGATGGCGGGGACGGACGCCCGGGCGTCACCCGAGCCGACGGTGAGCGTGCCGACCACGGCACCCGCCTTCGCGCTGTGCGGCAGACCGCCAGGTGGAGGCGTGAGGGTGAGGGTGGACCGCAGTCCGCCCCACCCGGCCGCGGTGAGGTCGGCGGCCGCCACGACCGGCGTGGATCCGCCGAGCCCGTCGCTGACCTCCCCGACGACCTGGCCCTTCTTCACGATCGTCGCGGACGTCAGTCCGCCCTGGACGGACTCGATGAGCTGCTGGCTGCGCGCCAGTGCGGCGTTGAGGCTGTCGTTGACGGTGGTGCCGCCGTGCTGCTGGAGGACGACGCCGAGGATCAGCTGCTCCTTGCCGCCGGCCTTCTTGTTGGCCGCCCACATCAGGGCGCCGCCCGCGGGGGTGCTGGAGCCGGTCTTGATGCCGATGACGCCGGGGTTCACCAGGTCGTTGTTGTTGTTGTAGATCTTGCCGACGTCGGGCACGACGACCCAGGCGAGGGAGACGACGGAGCGGAAGGCCTGGTTCTTCATGACCTCGCGGGCCAGCTTGAGCTGGTCGACGGCGGTGCTGACGGTGGTCTCCTCGAAGCCGCTGGCTCCGGTGTACGTGGTCTGGGTCATGCCGAGCCCTGCGGCGGCGGACCTCATCTTGGCGACGAAGGCCTCCTGGGTGCCGGCGTCCCAGCGGGCCAGCAGCCGGGCGATGTTGTTGCCCGAGGGGATCAGGAGCAGCTGCAGCATCTGGCGTTCGGTGTACTTCTTGCCCGCGATGACGTGCGCCGTGGACTCGTCGGCGGACGCGGACTCGTCGGCGGCCTGCTGGTCGACGGTGATGAGCGGGCCGTCCTGCTTTCCGGTGAGCGGGTGGTCGCGCAGGATCACGTAGGCGGTCATCACCTTGGTGAGGCTGGCGATGGGCACGGGGGTCTGGGCGCCGTGGACGCCGAGGGAGCCGATGCCCTCGACCTCGGCGACGGACTGCCCCTCGTTCGGCCACGGCATGGACGCGGGGAGCGGGGCGCCGGCGAAGGCGTACGAGGTCGCGCCGGCCTGCTGGAGGCTGGCCGCGGGGATCGGCCGTACGGACTGCACGACGACGAAGACCACCGCGAGCAGCACGACGAGCGGGGTCCAGATCTTGAACCGGCGCACGACGCTGCGCAGCACGGTCTGCCGGGGCGGCGGGGTGTTGGTGAGGTGGGCCAGCAGTTTGAGCGGGGTGGACCCGGTGTGGCCTGAGCCGGGGGGCAGCAGCTGGGGTACGGGCATGACCCGGGTGCCCTCGGGTCCGCTGGCGTCCTTGTCGTCCTCGCCGGGTACGGCGGCGGGCGGCAGCGGCACGGCGGCCGGGGGCGCGGGGGGTGTGGAGGGCGCGGAGGCGGCCCAGGCGGGCGTGGCGCCGGCCGCGGGGCGCCCGGTGCGTCCGACGGGCCGTTCGGCCGGGAGATCGGACACCAGCGGCCGCAGCAGGGATTTGCGCACCGCGGCCCGGTGCACTCCGGTGTCCTCGGGGTCGGCTGCGGGCTCCGCCGCGGGCTCGGCCACGGAGTCCTCCGCGGCGTCTCCCGCGGATTCCGCTTCTGCGGGGGCGTCCTCCGGTACGTCCTCGGGCACGGCGTCGTCCTCGGGGGCGTCCCCTTCCGCGTCGGAGGCCGGCGCCTGAGCCGGCCCGGAGGCCGTCCCGGAAAGCTCACCCTCCCGGTCGCCCGCCGTCCGGGCGCCCTCTTCCGCCACCGGGGTGGGGGCGGGCGCGTCCTCGGGGGCGCCGTCGGGGGTGTGCTCGGGCGCGCTCCGGGGCGCGGAGTCCGTCTCGGCTTCCGCCTCGACCTCCGCTTCCCGGGTTGAAAGTTCACTCACCTCAGCTGCATCAGCAGCCCCTCCCGCCCCCTCAGCCCCAGCGGCCGGATCACGATTTGGTTCCGTTTTCCGGGGCTCCGCGGCCGGTTCGCGCAGGCCCTGCGGGGCGGGTGGCGTAGCCGTGTCGTCCGTCATGTCCACGACCATGTCATCACCAGGCGCATTCGCACCGGTACTATCCGTGGAGGTCGCGGTGGACTGCGAACGGGCTTCCGCGGCAGACAGATCCGCCGATTCCGGGTCGGCCGGCTGGACGGCGTCGGCGGGTGCGTCGTCGGTCCGCACCGGCGCGGCGTCCACCACAGCCGCCTCGCGCACCTCAACAGGCGCCCGGAACACCACCAGTCTCGGGTCCGCGACCTTGGACGCGGCCACCTCCCCCGACGTTCCGTGCTGCTGTTCCCTGCCGGGGGACTCGCCCGCCACGCAGACCTCCTCCACACGTCGTGCGGGGCGCCCGATGGCGCCCCTACCCGTCCTGACCCACACTGGCAATAGTCCCGCGACGGGCCCGCAGGCCGTCTGCGACACCACCACCGCCCCCGTAGACGAGAACGACATACCAGCCGGTTCCCGCCGATATGGCAAAGGCGCTCTCGACAGGCCGGTGTGAGAGGCGTCACCCTGTCATTCATCCACGCGGGGAGGCATGGATGGGCAAGAGCCGCAGAACAATTCCGGAAGAGCTGTTGCTGCTCGCCCTGGACCCGACCACCGGGACCACGGCGCAGCCGCAGTCGCTCGACCTCGGCCTCGCCGGAGCACAGCTCGTCGAGCTGGCTCTGGCCGGACGGATAGCCCCTGACGGGGATCGTATCGCCGTGGTGCACCCACGGCCGACCGGAGATCCGACACTGGACTCCGCTCTGGAACTGCTGCGACGTCGCGGCAGCCCGGTGCGGGCGGTCCACTGGATCGGCGGGCCCCGGCTGGGGCTGCGCCAGACGTATCTCGCGCACCTGGAGCGGTGCGGCATGGTGCATGCCGTGCCGGGTCAGATGTGCGGGGTACTGCCGACCACTCGGTATCAGGCGACCGACAGCGCGGTCAGCCGGGAGATCAGAGCCCGGCTGGACAGTGCGATCCGCACCGGCGTCCCGCCGGACCCGCGGACCGCGGCGCTCGCCGCGCTCGCCCATTCCGTGGGCCTCGGCAAGCATCTGTACCCGGGCAACGAGGGCCGGTCGTCACGATCGCGCCTGCGTGACCTGATCAGGTACGACCCCATGGGCGGACTCGTCGCGCACGCCGTGATGGACGTGCAGAACGGCGTGGCCGCGCAGCCCAAGCGCCCACCGGCCCAGGCACAGCGCGCGGTGGGGCACGGCACCATGGCAAGGGCCGGTGCGCGCTGATCCTCGGCGCCCGGCAGCACTGTGAGCAGCACCATGCACAGCGAGCACACCGCACATCGAGCACCTGGCACACCGGCGGCGCGCCAAGAGCGCCGGGCGTGCCGGCACACGGCAGTACGCGGCATCACGCGAGCACGAAACGGCGCGCAACCCAGCACTCGGCAATGAGCACGGCTCCACAGGCTGCGCAATGCGCAGTGCACCACCGCAACCCGTAACGACGCAGGACGGGCGGCGGTGCCCGTCGGCAGGGACGGGGCACCGCGGACTCGGGTCCGTCCGCAGCGAGATCCCCTCCGGGAGCCGCTGTGCCGCGCGGGGCGGCGGGCGCCGGACGGCAACGTCCGGACCCATCGCCCCGCGCGGCACGTTTTTCCGGCCCGGCACGGGGCGCGCCACGGGCGTCCGCGCGCCCCGGCGTGCGGACCGGGCAAGCTTGTTACGACCATTCGCCAGCGCGGTGATGACCGCTAGTGGCAGGCTGCTGACCATCAGTACGGATCAGCGTGGAGGTGCAGTTCCTGTGGTCGCCAACGTCAACCCCACCGTCAGGCGCCGCCGTCTGGGTTCGGAGCTGCGCAAGCTCCGTGAGGAGAAGGGGATGACGGCCGAGGAGGTCGCGGCCCGGCTCCTGGTCTCCCAGTCCAAGATCAGCCGTCTGGAGAACGGCCGCCGCAGCATCAGCCAGCGCGACGTCCGCGACCTGTGCGGGGTGTACGGCGTCGAGGACGTCCGCATCGTCGAGTCGCTGATGCAGATGGCCAAGGAGTCCCGCCAGCAGGGCTGGTGGCACGCCTTCGGCGACATCCCCTACAGCGTCTACATCGGCCTTGAGACCGAGGCGGCGAGCCTGCGCGTCTTCGAACCCCAGGTGGTGCCCGGCCTGTTGCAGACCCCCGGCTATGCGGCGGCGATGATCGCGGGCAACCTTCCGGAGGCGACGGCCGAGCAGGTCGACAAGCGGGTCAGCGTGCGGATGCGCCGCCAGGAGCGGATCACCGACCCTGACGGGCCGCTGCGGATGTGGGCGGTGGTGGACGAGGCGGCATTGTGCCGCAAGGTCGGCGACTCGCAGATCATGCACGAACAGCTCATGCACCTGGTGGAGTTGAGCCACCTGCCGCATGTGACGGTGCAGGTGCTGCCGTTCGAGGCGGGTGCGCACCCGGGGCTGAGCGGGCAGTTCGCGGTGCTGGAGTTCACCGACGCCACCGACGCGACGGTGGTCTATCTGGAGGGCGTGAACAGCGACCTGTACCTGGAGAAGGACACCGACGTGCAGGCGTACAGCGTGATGTACGAGCACCTGCGGGCGCAGGCGCTCAGCGCGGAGGCCACCCGGCAGTTCATCGGTGAGGCGGCGCAGCGGTACGCGTGAGGGTGAAGGCGCGCAAAGTACTGCACTACCGGGCCAACTGACAAGAGTTGCAAGGAAACTGCCCCCTGGTCGGGTGAAGATCCCACCCTGTCGGTGATGTTGGCGAGTAGCGTCGGGCGCAGTCAGGTAGTGGTGTACACCTCATCCCCACGGCTCGATGCACTGCGGAGTACACCCCGCCGCCGTCACCAGCACAGACCGGAGCAGAGATGGCAATCAAGCTGGGCAGCACCCCCGCGTGGCGGAAGTCCTCGCGGTCCACCGGAAACGGTGCCTGTGTAGAAGTGAAGTCCCCCGCTGTCGCGGCCGTGGTGGTCCGCGACTCCAAGGACCCGCAGGGTCCGGTGCTCACCTTTTCCCCCGAAGCGTGGTCGGCCTTCGTCTCCGACGTGGACCACGGGACGTTCGACCTGCGCTGACCCGACGGACCCGCTGATCGTGCGGGTTCCTGACGCAGCGCCGCACCACCGCAACAGCCCTCTCGACCGGCCGCCGTCCTGGCCGAGGGGGCTCGCTGCGTTTCCGGGGTCGAGCACCGGCCGTTGCGCGGGCCGGAGCCGGCGGCGGTGACCACATGCCGGAAAGTGTCTGGACAATACATCGATTCTTCGTAGGCTGCCGCACATGACGACGACCGTCGGAGACGCCACCGAAGCCGCTCCCGCTCCCGCTCCCGCAGCACCGCCCGCACTTGCCGCGCGCGCACGCGATGTCGGCGCGTCGCCCGTACGCGAGATCCTGGCGCTGACCGCGCGGCCCGAGGTGATCTCCTTCGCGGGCGGGCTGCCCGCGCCCGAGCTGTTCGACGCGCAGGGCATCAGGGCGGCGTACGCCCGCGTACTGGCCGAGCAGCCGCGTACGGCCCTGCAGTACTCCACGACCGACGGCGACCCGGCGCTGCGGGCCGCGGTGGCCGGCCGGCTGACCCGGCGGGGGCTCGCCACCGGGGCGGGCGACCTGCTGGTGACCGGCGGTTCGCAGCAGGGGCTGGCACTGCTGGCGACGGTGCTGCTGGAGCCGGGCGACGTGGTCCTGGTGGAGAACCCGACGTATCTGGCGGCGCTGCAGTGCTTCGGCTTCGCGGGCGCCCGGGTGGTGCCGGTGCCGACCGACGAGGACGGGGTGCTGCCGGACGCCCTGGAGGAGCTGGTGCGCCGCGAACGGCCCAAACTCCTCTACCTGATCCCCGACTTCCAGAACCCGACCGGCCGCACCCTGCCCGAGCGGCGCCGCCGCGCGGTCGCCGAGGTGGCCGGGCGGCACGGGCTGTGGATCGCCGAGGACGACCCGTACGGGGAGCTGCGCTTCGAGGGCGGGCACCTACCCTGGATCAGCTCCTACGCGGCCGCCGCGGACCGCACGGTGCTGCTGGGCAGCTTCTCCAAGATGATGGCGCCGGGGATGCGGCTGGGCTGGCTGCGGGCGCCCGCGGGGCTGCTGCGGGCCTGCGTGATCGCCAAGCAGGCGGCGGACCTGCACACCTCGACGGTGGACCAGGCGGCTGCCGCCCGCTACCTCGCGGACAACGACCTGGACGCGCATCTGGACCGGGTGCGTACGGCCTACCGCTCGCGCCGGGACGCGCTGCTCGCGGGGCTGCCCGCGGCCCTGCCGGCCGGCAGCACCTGGAACCGCCCCGACGGCGGGATGTTCGTGTGGGTGCGGCTGCCCGAGGACCGGGACGCCACCGCACTGCTGCCCACCGCGGTCGCACACGACGTCGCCTATGTGCCGGGCGCCCCCTTCTACGCGGCCGATCCGGACCGCGCGGCCCTGCGGATGTCCTTCACCACGCATACACCCGAGGAGATCGCCGAGGGGTTGCGCCGGCTCGCGGCGGCCTTCGGCGGGGCACGGTGAAGTGATTGCTCACTCACACGAAGTGACTGATCACTCACCGAACATGAAGTGACTGCTCACTAACCGGCGCACGCGCCGACCACCACACCCTCCTCTCCGTGCCGTACGGGACCCGCTCCCGTACGGCCGCTCCGTCGTGCCCGTTTCCGCGCCCAGCGAAGTGCCCGCTCATCGTGGGTTCGCCGTCGTGGTCATCACAATGCCAAGGGAAGTAAAGAGCGAGTAAAATCGTTCGGCTTTCTGACCTGGATTCAGACTCTTGAACGCAGATGCCCTTGACCCGCCCTCCGCGCCAGGGGTTCAATCCCGGAAGTCCCCACTCCCGCACGGGGGCGACCCGCCCGGACGAGCGCAACGGCGAAGTGCGTTCCCGTTCACAAGGCGGACCCCCTGGAGGGGACAATGAACAGTCTCGACTGGACCGTGCTCATCGCCTACTTCGGCGTCATGATCGCGATCGGTGTGTGGTCGCACAAACGCGTCGACGACGTCAGCGACTACTTCACCGCGGGCGGCAAGATGCCGTGGTGGCTGTCCGGCATCTCGCACCACATGTCGGGCTACAGCGCGGTCATGTTCACCGGTTACGCGGGCATCTCCTACCAGTACGGCATCACGTCGTACGTCACCTGGGCGCTGCCCATCGCCATCGGGGTCGCCATCGGCGCCAAACTCTTCGCACCCCGGCTGAACCGGGTGCGGTCCAGGCTGCACGTCTCCTCACCGCTGGAATACCTCAAGAACCGCTACAACCTGGCCACACAGCAGGCACTCGCCTGGTCGGGCGTCCTGCTCAAGATCGTCGACGTCGGCGCCAAGTGGGCGGCGATCGCCACCCTGCTGTCGGTCTTCACCGGTGTGACCATCACCCAGGGCATCGTCATCACCGGCGCGATCACCGCGGTCTACTGCACCGTCGGCGGGCTGTGGGCCGACGCGCTCACCGAACTGGGCCAGTTCGTCATCCAGCTGGTGGCGGGCCTGGCCATGCTGGTCGCGGCCCTGAACAAGGTCGGCGGCGTCAGCGGCATCTGGAACGTGTGGGACGAGCCCGCGCTGCGCCACCACGGCCACCCCACCGCAGGCCCCTACACCACGGTCTTCCTGCTTGCCTACCTCTTCATCAAGACCTTCGAGTACAACGGCGGCATGTGGAACCAGGCCCAGCGCTACATGGCCACCGGCTCCGCCAAGGAAGCCACCCGCGGCGCCATGCTCTCCTCCGCCCTGTGGTTCGTCTGGCCGGTCATCCTCTTCTTCCCGATGTGGATCTCCCCGCTCCTGGTCCACGCCAAGAAGCCCGACGGCTCCGACTCCTACGCGCTGCTCACGGAACAGCTGCTGCCGCACGGCCTGCTCGGCCTGGTCGTGGTCGGCTTCTTCTCCCACACCATGGCCATGTGCTCCTCCGACGCCAACGCCATCTCCGCGGTCGTCACCCGCGACATCGCGCCCGCCTTCTCCCGGCAGGCCCGCGAATGGAGCGCCCGCATCGGCCTGGTGGCCGCCCGGATCACCACGCTGACCTTCCTCGGCCTGTCCATGGCCGTCGCCACGCAGGTCAACTCCCCGACGTTCAAGGACATCATCACCGTCGTCATCAAGTGGGTCGCCGGCCTCATGGGACCCATCGCGATCCCCTTCATGCTCGGCCTGCTCCCCCGCTTCCGCCGCTCCGGCCCCACCGCGGCACTCACCAGCTGGGCGCTCGGCCTGTTCGCCTTCTACCTGCTCAACTACCCCATCAACGACGCGGTCTCCGGCGGCGTCAACCTCGAATACCAGATCTCGCTGCCGCTCGCGGTCTCCCTGGTGCTGTACATCGTCGTCGGCTGGATCAAGCCCGAGGACACGCCGGAGCGGGACGCGCTGCTCGCGAAGATCAACACCGACGGCGGCGGCGCCGCGGCCCTTCCCGAGCCCACGCCGGCCGGCGACGACGCGCTTCGCCCTGCGGCGAGCAAGGAATAGGCCGCCCGGCGGGGTGGTCCTGGGGCTTCGGGGCCACCCCGCCGGTGGAAGCCAGGCGGAGGAGCTACGCGGCCGGGTAGCGGTCCAGCCAGGCCGGGCTGGCACCCGAGGGGCCGTGCAGCGCGGGCGCCTGCGTCATCTCCATCGCGAAGTCGTCCGCGAGCTGCAGAATCGTCGCCCGGCCCTCCAACTCCGCGATCCACGCCGGCGGCAGGGCCGTCTCCCCGTGCTGGACGCCCAGCAGATTCCCGCAGATCGACCCGGTCGAGTCGCTGTCGCCCGAGTGGTTCACCGCGAGCAGCAGCCCGTGCCGTACGTCCTCGGCGACCAGCGCGCAGTACACGCCGATCGCCAGCGACTCCTCCGCGGTCCAGCCCTCCCCCAGCGCCTCGACCCGCTGCGGCGACGGCATCCCCTGCCGTACGGCGCCCAGCGCGCTCTGCAGCGCGTCCGTCGTCTCCTGGTGGCCCGGGCGGGCACCCAGCAGCGCCAGGGCATGCTGCACGGAACCGTCCAGCGCCTCACCGCGGGCCAGCCCGTGGATGATCACCGCGAAGGCGCCTGCCGCGAGCTGCCCCGTGGGATGGCCGTGCGTCTGCGCCGCGCACTCCACCGCGAGCTGGAAGACCAGCTGCGGCTCCCACCCGACCAGCAGCCCGAACGGCGCCGAGCGCATCACCGTGCCGCACCCTTTGGAGCCGGGGTTCTTCGGCTCCTCCAGGGTGCCCATGCGGTCGTCCGCCAGGCCGCTCAGGCAGGCGTTGCCCGGCGCCCTGCGCGCGTAGAGCCACTCCTCGCGGGCCAGCCAGCCCGCGTCCTTGCGCCGCTCGTCCGGCCCCCACTCGCTCTGCGTCGCCGCCCAGCGGCGGTACGCGCGGTGGATGTCGGTCGGCGGGTGCCAGGCGCCGGTGTCCCGGCGCACCTGGGCGCGTATCAGGCCCTCGACGGTGAACAGCGTCATCTGCGTGTCGTCGGTGACCGCGCCGCGCCGCCCGTAGGCGGTGACGTAGTCGGTGACACCGTCGGGTCCGTGGTTGCCGTGGATGGCGTCGAGGGACTCGAACTCGATCCCCGCGCCCAGCGCGTCACCGATCGCCCCGCCCAGCAGACAGCCACGGACGCGGCTGCGGAAGTCTTGCTGCTGCGCGCGACCCCAGACAGCGGTCAAAGCGGTCCCCTTCGATCAGCCCCCGATCCCAACGCGTTTCTGCGCCTGCACGATAGCCGAAGGGTCCGCCTCCGGCGGGGCCACATCACACACTTCCGCCCCCCACCCCCCTGTGGATACCCCGGACCCCCCTGCGTGCCACGTGCTGTGAGCCCGCACCATCCGCTGCGCGGGGGCTTGTCGCGCAGTTCCCCGCGCCCCTGGGTGGGTGCCACTTGCGGTGGGCGTTCGCCTTCCCCCCGGCGGGGGGTGCGCAGATGGGTGCCACGTGCTGCGGGCTCGCACCTTCCGGTGGGTGGGTGATTGAGCGCGCAGTTCCCCGCGCCCCTATGGGTTGCCCTCTGGGGAAGAGGGTGGGCGTCTTTGAGGGGCGCGGGGAACTGCGGGGAGGTCGGCCGTCCACCGCAAGGGGCAATCAGGGTGGGGCGGTCAGGGGTGGCGGGAGGGGGGTGGGTGGGGTGAGGGCGGTGAGGGTGCGGGCGAGGGCGGCTCGGGCGGGCCATGGCGCGTCGCCGGCGAGGACGGCCGCGATGTGGACGCCCGCGTCGTCCCAGCGCCCGAGCCCGGCGGCGAGCACGGCGCGGAAGACCTCGGGCAGGACGCCCTCCGGCTCTCCGGCCGCGCGCAGCGCGAGCCACAGCGGCCGGGCCGCGTCGGGGCCGTCCGTGAGTGCGGTGAGCAGCGCCCGCTCCAGGGCGACCGCGCCGTGCCCGGGGGCGAGCGCGCCGGCGCGGTCGAGCGTGGCGGCGGCCTCGGCGTACCGCCGCTGCTCGCGGTGGCAGACGGCCAGCGTGAGGAGGTCGTCGAGGGTGTGTGCCCCGTCGGCGTCGAGTACGGCCGTGGCGCCGGCGATGTCGCCGGCGAGGACGAGGAGTTGGGCGCGCCGCCCGGGCAGCCACGCGGGGGCGGGGCCGGTGAGCCGGTCGAGGTCGGCGAGTGCGGCGGCGGGCCGCCCGAGCAGGACGTGGATGCGTGCCAGGGCGGTGAGGGCGTCGTCGGCGCCGCCTTCGAGGGTGAGCACCCGCCCGAAGGCGTCGGCGGCGTCCTGCAGCCGCCCGGCGCCGGAGAGGGCGTACGCCAGCTCCCTGGCGGCGGCCGCGCTGTCCGGGTGCTGCACGCAGGCGCGTTCGGCGGCGGCGACCGCCTGCCCGGTGCGCCCGGCCAGGCGCAGCAGCCGGGCGCGGTGGGTGAGGGTGTCGGCGTCGGTGGCGCCGCCCTGGTCGACGGCGCGGGCGAAGGATTCGGCGGCGTCGGCGTACCGTCCGAGCGCTTCGAGGGCGAGCCCGCGCCCGGTGAGCACCCAGGCGGCGGGGTCGGGGCGGCCGACGAGGGCGGTGTCGAAGTCGGCGAGTGCCTGCTCGTTGCTGCCGAGCCGCTGGCGGACGAGGCCGCGCAGGGCGAGGGTGTCGGGGTCGGGGGCTGCGGCTGCGATGCACTCCTCGACGTCGGCCAGGGCGTCGGCGGGGCGGTCGAGTTGCAGCAGCGCCATGGCGCGGAAGACGCGGGCGGGTCCGGCGCCGCCGGGGTCCGCGGCGACGGCGGCGTCCAGTTCCGCGATGGCCTCGGCGGTCCGCCCCGCCTGGAGCAGCGCACCGCCGCGCTGGGCTCGTACGGTCTGCGCCTGCGGGTCTGCGGGGTCGGCGGTGAGCGCCCGGGCGTAGTCGGCGGCGGCCTGCTCGGGGCGCCCCAGGGTCCAGTGCGTGGCGCCCCGTTCGGCGTACAGCCGGAAGGTGCCGAGCCCGAGCCTGGCGGCACGGTCGTAGTCGGCGAGCCCGGCTTCCGGCCGGCCGGCCTGCCGCTGCGCCCACGCCCTGACGGCGTACGCCACCGCCCGCTGCTCCCGGTCCAGTGCGTCCCCGTCCAGCACCAGCGAGACGACCGCGACGGCCCGCTCCCCGCCGAGGGCGCCGCCGGGCGGTGGGTGCGGCTCGCCCCGGCGGGCCGCGGGAACCGTGGCACCGGGCGTGTGGGTGCGGTAGAGGGCGGCGAGGGAGCGCGACCAGTGTGCGAGGTCGGGTGCGTCCGCGTCGGTGGCCGCGGCGGCGAGCATGCTGGTCCAGCGGCGGGCGGTGTCGGCGCCTGCGGTGGCGGCGCGGCAGAGGTGGAGCAGGGTGTCGGCGAGGGCGGCGCCGGGGTCGGCGCAGAGCAGGTGGTAGCTCTCGTGGCGGCGGTGGTCGCGCCAGGTGGCGTCGGCCCACAAGTCGCCGCCGCTCCTGCCGCGCGCGGCGCGTTCGCGCCAGGCGGCGTGCGCGGCGGCGAGGCGTTCGTGGCGGTCGCGCCAGCGTTGCGGAGAGCGGGTGCGGGTGAGTCTGAGCATCTGGCTGCGGACGAGGTCGTGGTAGCGGGCGTGTCCGCCGGCCGAGTCGACGAAGGGCAGGCCGAGCAGCCAGTCGTAGCGGTCGGCGGCGGCCGGCACGTCGTCGCCGACGGCGACGCGGTAGACGTCCTCGTCCAGGTGCGGAGGGAGGGCCGCGGCGAGGGCGGCGGCCCGGGCGGCGGGGTCGCGTTCCCAGGCCAGGAAGCGTTCCACGGCGGTGTCCGCGGGGTCGCCGACCGCTTCCGCGCCGCTGGGCCGGGTCGCGGCCAGGGTGCTGACGAGCAGCGGGAGGCGGTCGGTGAGCCGCAGCACGGCTGCGACGACGGCCTCGTCGGTGACGCCTTTGGCGGCGAGCAGTTCCCGGGCCTCCGCCTCGCTGAAGGGGCCGAGCGGCAGCGGGGTGACGATGTCGAGGCTGCCGGCCCAGCCGGCCCGGTCCAGGGCGCCCTGCCCGGCGAGGGTGACGACGACGTTGGCGGGCAGCGCACCGTAGCGGCCGTCCAGGAGCAGGTCGCGCAGCCAGCCGTCGAGCACCGGGCCGGTGCGCTCGTAGGTGTCGAAGAAGAGGGTGAGCCAGCGGGCGCCCGCGGCGGCCGAGGCGAGGTCGGCGGTGAAGACGGGGCTGAGGACGGCGACCGGGTCGAGGAGCAGCTGCAGGTCCTGCTCGTTGCGGAAGCGGCTGCTGCCGGCCGCGCGTAACCGGTCGACGCCTTCGGCGACCCGCCCGGGGTCGACGGCGCCGGCGACCAGCGACAGGCCGGGTACGAGGCCGAGCCCGGCCAGGCCCGCCTGGGCGACGACGGCGCTGCCCGCGGAGGGCGACCCGGCGGCGCCCAGCGCCTCGGCCTCGTAACGGCGCTGCCGGTACGCGGCGTAGAGCCGGTCGAAGGCCTTGAGCGGGCGGTCCTGTCCTGCCAGGTCGGCGGCGACCGCGGCCATGGCGGCGGGCACGGTCATGGCGTCATGGTCCGCGGTGGCGGTGAGGGCGCCGCGGGCGCGCGCCTCCTGGGCGAGCCGGGCCAGCAGGGTGGACTTGCCGACGCCGGCGGGGCCGTGGACGTGGAAGAGGACGTGGCGGGCCTCGTCGCCGGGTTCCGTGTCGAGGTTGCCGAGGAAGACCGCCATCTCGTCGCGGCGGCCCACGAAGGCGCCGCCGCCGCGGCGCCGGCGCATCACGTCCTGCAGTGACAACCGCTCGCCGGCCACGCCCCGTCCACTCCTGTCAGCCGTTCACCCGGGCACCGCCGAGCTCAGTCCAGCACCGGCAGCAGCTCCGGGAGGTGCCCGTCGGAGGCGAGGCCGGCCGCTATGCGCTCGGCGGGCACTTCACCGTACAGCGTGGTGCGCTGCCTGGCGGGGCGGCCGGCGGCCTCGGCAATGGCGACCAGGTCGCGGATCGACCGGTAGGAGCCGTAACCGGAGCCCGCCATGCGGGAGATGGTCTCCTCCATCAGGGTGCCGCCCAGGTCGTTGGCACCCGAACGGAGCATTTCGGCGGCGCCGTCCGCGCCGAGTTTCACCCAGCTGGTCTGGATGTTGGTGATGTGCGGGTGCAGCAGCAGCCGGGCCATCGCGGTGACGGCCCGGTTGTCGCGGGCGGTCGGTCCCGGACGGGCGATGCCGGCCAGGTAGACGGGCGCGTTGGTGTGGATGAAGGGCAGCGTCACGAACTCGGTGAAGCCGCCGGTGCGCTGCTGGATCTCGGCGAGCAGCCGCAGGTGGCCGAGCCAGTGGTGCGGCTGGTCCACATGCCCGTACATCATGGTGGACGACGAGCGGATGCCCAGCTCGTGGGCGGTGCTGACCACCTCGACCCAGGTGGCGGTGGGCAGTTTGCCCTTGGTCAGGACCCAGCGCACCTCGTCGTCGAGGATCTCCGCCGCCGTGCCGGGGATCGAGTCGAGCCCCGCCTCCTTGGCCGCGGTCAGCCACTCGCGGATCGGCATCCCGGTGCGCGTGGCGCCGTTGACGACCTCCATCGGCGAGAACGCGTGCATGTGCATGCCGGGGACGCGGGCCTTGACCGCCCGCGCGATGTCGAAGTAGGCGCTGCCGGGCAGGTCGGGGTGGATGCCGCCCTGCATGCACACCTCGGTCGCGCCGACCTCCCACGCCTGCTGCACCCGGTCGGCGACCTGGTCGAGCGAGAGGGTGTACGCGTCCGCGTCGGTGCGGCGCTGCGCGAAGGCGCAGAAACGGCAGCCGGTGTAGCAGACGTTGGTGAAGTTGATGTTGCGCGTGACGATGTACGTGACGTCGTCGCCGACGACGTCCCTGCGCAGGTCGTCCGCGATACGGCACAGGGCGTCAAGCGCCGGGCCGTCCGCGTGCAGCAGCGCGAGCGCCTCGGCGTCGGTGAGCTTCGTCGGGTCGTCGGCGGCGACCGACAGCGCCTTGCGCACGTCGGCGTCCACCCGGTCCGGCACCATGCCGGGCGCGGCCTGCTCGCGCAGTTCGGCCCAGTCGCCGTACACCTCGTCGAAGTCGTCCCTGCGGTCGGCCGTACGGCCCTCGGTGTCGATCGTGCGGTGCAGGTCGGTGCGCCCGCCGGCCGCCGGGAAGGTCTCGTCCGGCTCCTGCCAGGGCCGCCCCTGGACCACGGCGTCCTCACGCGCGAGGCCCGTCTCCGGGTCGGCCAGCGCCTGGACGTGCGGGACCAGCCGCGGATCGAGCCAGGGTTCGCCGCGCCGGACGAACTCCGGGTAGATGGTGAGCCTTTCGCGCAGCGTGAAGCCGGTCTCCGCGGTGCGCGCGGCCAGGTCCTCGATCTGCGGCCACGGACGCTCGGGATTGACGTGGTCGGGGGTCAGCGGCGAGACGCCGCCCCAGTCGTCGATGCCGGCCTCGATGAAGCGGGTGTACTCGCCGTCCACGAGGTTCGGCGGCGCCTGGATGCGGGCCGCGGGGCCGAGCACCACCCGGGCCACCGCGATGGCCGCCGCCAGCTCCTCCAGCTCCGCGTCCGGCATGCCGCGCATCGCGGTGTCCGGCTTGGCCCGGAAGTTCTGCACGATGACTTCCTGGACGCCGTGGTAGCGGCGGGCGGTGCGGCGGATCGCGAACAGCGACTCGGCGCGCTCCTCGTACGTCTCCCCGATGCCGATGAGGATGCCGGTGGTGAAGGGCACGTTGGAGCGGCCGGCGTCCTCCAGGACCCGCAGCCGCACCGCCGGCTCCTTGTCGGGCGAGCCGAAGTGCGGGCCGCCGCGCTCGGACCACAGCCGGGTCGCCGTCGTCTCCAGCATCATGCCCATCGAGGGCGCGACCGGTTTGAGCCGCTGCAGGTCCGTCCACGACAGCACCCCGGGGTTGAGGTGCGGCAGCAGCCCGGTCTCCTCCAGCACCCGCACCGACATCGCCCGCACATACGCCAGCGTGTCGTCGTAGCCGTGCGCGTCCAGCCACTCCCGCGCCTCGGGCCAGCGGTCCTCCGGGCGGTCCCCCAGCGTGAACAGCGCCTCCTTGCAGCCCATCTCGGCGCCGCGCCGGGCGATGTCCAGGACCTCGTCCGGCGACAGGTACAGACCGTGGCCCTCCCGGCGCAGCTTGCCGGGCACGGTCACGAAGGTGCAGTAGTGGCAGGTGTCCCTGCACAGCCGCGTCAGCGGTATGAAGACCTTCCGCGAGTACGTGATGACGCCGGGCCTGCCCGCCGCCTCAAGGCCCGCGTCCCGCACCCTTGCCGCTGTCGCGGCCAGCCGTCGCAGGTCCTCGCCTCTCGCCTGCAGCAGCACGGCGGCTTCGCCCGTGTCGAGGGCGACGCCTTCCGCTGCGCGGTGCAGGGCGCGGCGCATGGCGTTTGCTGCAGGCGGCTCCAAGGTCATCCCCCGAGCATAGGTCGCCCCTGCGACATTGTGCGCTGCCTCTTCTGCGAGGCCGAGCACATAGGGGCGCGGGGAACTGCGCGCCAAGCCCCCACCGGGCGCGCGGGTCGTCACCGACCCAAAGGGGCTCTTCGGTCCGGAGACGAACCACCGGCCGGCGAGCGAAGCGAGTGAGGGCACCCCCAGGCGAAGCGCTGGGGGAGGCTGGGCGCGCAGTTCCCCGCGCCCCTCAAAAAACGCTCACCGCCCGTGCGAACGGGCGCCCCCGGCGCAGGGAAAGGCGGGGTTCGAGCGACGGCCCACCGTCGCACAGGGTGGCGTTCACCCGGGCTTCACCCGGTGGGACGACCGTACGCGCTATGGACCGACGCGACGTACTCAAACTCTCAGCGCTGGCAAGCGCAACCACCGTGCTTACGCTGGCCCCCGTGAACTTCGCCTCAGCCTCCGACTCCCCCGGCGGGGCCGACGCCGCCGGAACGGCGGGCACTTCGTCAGGTCAGGACCTGACGAGGACCGTCACCGGCCACCTCCCCACCGGCGTCGCCGACTTCGTCTACCTGCCCGTCGAGGTGCCGCGCGGGGTGCGGCAGATCGCGGTGTCGTACACCTACGACCGGCCGGCCGTGCCGGCCGGCACCCTCGGCAACGCCTGCGACATCGGCATCTTCGACCAGCACGGCACCGGTCTGGGCGGGCGCGGCTTCCGCGGCTGGTCGGGCGGTGCGCGCACCGAGTTCGCGATCAGCGCGGAGGAGGCCACGCCCGGCTACCTGGCGGGGCCGGTCGAGGCGGGCACCTGGTACGTCGTCCTCGGGCCGTACACGGTGGCGCCGCAGGGCCTCGACTACTCGGTGACCGTGAGCCTGACGCTCGGCGAGCAGGGCCGCACTCCCAAGCCGGTCTACCCGCCGGAGCAGGTCGCCGGGCGCGGGCGCGGCTGGTACCGCGGCGACTGCCACCTGCACACCGTGCACTCGGACGGCAAGCGCACGGTGGAGCAGCTGGCGGAGCTGGCGCGGACGGCGAAGCTGGACTTCATCAACTCCAGCGACCACAACACCACCTCCGCGCATCCCTTCCTCGCCCCGCTCGCGGGTGACGACCTGCTCATCCTCACGGGTGAGGAGGTCACCACCCGCAACGGCCATTTCCTGGCGATCGGCCTGGACGGCGGCGAGTTCGTCGACTGGCGCTACCGGGCGCGCGACGACGCCTTCGACTCCTTCGCGCGGCAGATCCGCCGCGCGGGCGGCATCGTGGTGCCGGCGCACCCGTACGGCACGAGCCTGGCCAGCCAGTGGAAGTTCGGCTACGACAACGTCGACGCCATCGAGGTCTGGAACGGCCCGTGGACCACCGACGACGAGGCGTCCCTGCTGACCTGGGACAACCTGCTGACCGGCGCGGTGCGCCGCGGTGACGGCCACTGGGTGCCCGCGATGGGCAACTCCGACGCCCACCGCGACCCCGACGTCGTGGGCCTGCCGCAGACCGTGGTGCTGGCCGACGGCCTGAACCGGCACGCGCTGCAGGAGGGGATCAGGGCGGGCCGCTCCTGGATCGCCGAGAGCGCCGCCGTCCAGCTGTCCCTGACCGCGAAGGGGCCGCACGGCGAGCACGCGGGCATCGGCGACCGGCTGAAGGTCGCCGCCGACGCCGTGGTGACGGTGGAGTTGACCGTCTCCGGCGTCCCCGCGGACTCGCTGCTGCGCCTGGTGTCCGACGAGGGCCAGGTCTTCGCATCGGCGCTGCCCGCGTCCGGCACGGTCAGCTGGCAGACGACCGCGTCGCTGGCGGCGTACGTCCGCGCGGAGGTCCGCCACCCGGCGCCCGCGGGCACCCCGGCCGGCATCCCCGGCCCTGCCGCGGCGATCACCAACCCGATCTGGCTCGACCGCAAGTAGCGCCGGGAGCGCTGCCGCCGTCCCGCGCCCACCCCTGCCGCCGGTATGGCAGGGTCGGGCGCGGGGCGCCTGCACTGGGGCGGGCGCCGGAAGCGGAGGTCGGTGCCTCATGGCGGGATCGGACCGGGCGGCATCAGGCGGGGCGGGCGCGGCCGGCGCCATGTCGCGTACTTCCCGGCTGGCCGCACATGGTGCGGTCTCCACGGCGCTGGCCTTGCGCAGCGACAGCGCTCTGCGGGACATGGTGGAGTCCGCCGCGCCGCTGGGCACCGGGATCGGCGGCAGGACGGCGCTGCTGGACGTGGACGGCCGGCAGGTCTTCGTCAAGCTGCTGACGCTGGGCGAGCGGGAGACGCACCCTGGCCACGTCCGGTCCACGGCCAACCTGTACGCCCTGCCGGCCTACTGCCACTTCGGCATCGCCAGTCCCGGCTTCGGGGCGTGGCGCGAGCTGGCTCTGCACGCCATGACCACGGACTGGGTGATCGCCGGCCATTGCGCAGGATTTCCGCTGATGCACCACTGGCGCGTGCTCGGCGGCACTGCCGCGGTCGCACCGCCGGACGAACTGGCCGACGTGGACAGGGCGGTGGCCTACTGGGGCGGCAGCCAGGCGGTGCGCCGGCGGATCGAGGAACGCCACCAGAGCACGGCGAGCCTCGCCCTCTTCCTGGAGTACATCCCGACCAGCCTGCGCGAGTGGCTGCCGCCGCGTATCGCGGCGGGCGGGCGTACCGCCGAGCGCGCCTTCGCCATGGTAACGCGCGAACTGGCCGCAGCCACCGGCTTCATGAACTCCCGCGGGCTGCTCCACTTCGACGCCCACTTCGGCAACATCCTGACCGACGGCCGCCGCCTGTACGTCACCGACTTCGGCCTCGCCCTGTCCTCGCGCTTCGAACTGGACGCGGACGAGGCCGGCTTCTTCGAGCGCCACCAGGTCTACGACCGCGGCTACACCGTCACCAGCCTGGTGCACCGGCTGCTCGACGCCCTGTACGCGCCGCGCCCGCAGGAGCGGGACGCGCTCCTGCGGTCCTTCGCCGACGGCGCCCGCCCCACCGGCATCCCGGCCGGTCCCGCGGACTTCATCGCCCGGCACGCCCCGCTGGCGGTGGTGCTGACCGACTTCTTCGGCACGCTGGAGAAGGACTGCGCGACGCCGTACCCGCTGGAGCAGGTGCAGCGGCTGTCTGCCGGGTGACCGCGGCTCAGGCGCCCTTGAGCGCGGCCGCGTCGGGCCAGGCCATACGGAACTTGGAAGGGGTGCCGTGCAGCCGGGTGGGGTCGCCGGCCGGGGGGCCGACGAGCGTCGTCTCGACGTGCGCGGCGCCCATGGCGGTGTAGAAGGCCTGGGCGGGCGTGTTCTGTTCGAGCACCCACAGATACAGCGCAGGGGACTGCGCAAGGGCGGCGGCCTCCTGTGCGGCGCGGGTGAGCAGCGCCCGGCCCACGCCCGTACGCTGCCGGGTCGCCGTCACGTGCAGGTTGTCGACCAGGCTGCCCCACTTCGGGTCGTCGTCGAGCACGACGTGGACGAAGCCGAGCACATATGTGCCGTCCTCGGCGAGCAGCGTGCGGGTGCCGGTGGGCACGGCAAGGCGCCCGGACCACACGTTCAGCCGGTCGCCGAGGACGTCGCCGTCGAGATACGCGTCGGAGTACGCACCCCGGTAGTGGCGCCGCCAGCTGTCGGCGTGCAGCCGCGCCACCGCCTCCGCGTCGCCGGGTCCTGCGTAACGGAACTGCGCTGCCATGCCGCCCCCTTGCCGTGCCTGCCGATTCCGCACCGCAGTCAATAGCACCGCCGCGGGGGCGGCCAGCGGATTTTGCCGGTCCGGCAAACGGCTCGGCAATGCGCAGCGGCAACCGCTTGGCCATTGCGGAGGCGACGGCCGCCAGGGCCGCGGCGCCGGTGCCCCGCAAGCCTCAGCCGGTCACCCGCACCGGCAGCAGGATGCGCCAGACGGCCTCCTCCAGGCCGTGGACCGCCGCGATCCATCCGACGTTCTCCTCGTCGGTGCCGAGGCGTACGGCCTGGGCCAGTTCGGTCATCACCTCGGCGAGGTCGCCGTGGCACATGGCCGCTTCGAGGCGGCCGCCCGCGGGCCCGTCGTCGTGGTAGCAGTGGTAGGCGGGGGCGCCGCGCAGGACGCCGACCGGGCGCCACTGGGTGGCCAGCCGCCACACCGGCTCGCCGCCGACGCGTACGCCGTCCGCCTCGACGACCTGCGTGCGGTTGCGGTCGACGTCGAGCGCGTGCCAGCCGTCGGTGCCGGTGAGGACCAGGTCGGGGGCGCAGCGCTGGACGGCGCGCGGCACGGTGTGGACGCCGCCGGGCGTCGTCAGCACGAGCGGCACCGCGGCCATGCCGGCGTACAGGCAGCCGAAGAAGGCGCCGGCGAGGTCGGGGCCCTCGGGGTAGACGAGCAGCACGCGGCTGCCGGGGCTGAGCAGCGTACCGAGGCGTGCGGCTATCGCCCGGGCGCGGCGGTCGAGTTCGGCGAAGCTGCAGCCCGCGGTGCCGACCGCGGCGCCCGCCCGGCCCTCGAAGGGCAGTTCCGGCACCGCCGTGGGGCGCCTTTCCGCACGCCGGCGCAGCAGCGGCCCCGGCAGCATGCCGCCGTCGCCGGCGACCGGCCGTGCGCCGCCGCCACCGCCGCCGCCGATCCGCGTCCTGCGCGGTTTGCCGTGTTTCCCGCCGCTCATGGCAGCGGTCTCCCGCGGCTCGGCATAGTGCGGCGCATATGCCGTACCCGGCGGCTGCGCTGCGTGCAGCGGCCGTACACGCTCGCGCTGCGGGCGCCCCCACCAGGCGAACTGCCCGTCGCCCGGCAGGTGGTCGAGCGCACCCGTGCTGTCAAGCGCACCGGTGCCGTCGAGCGCACCCGTACCGTCGAGCGCGCCCCTGCCGTCGAGCGCGTCGCCCGCGCACCGCCCCGGCGCGTCGGGCGCGCCGGCGTCCCGCAGCACCGTCCTGCGCGGGCCACCCGCGCGATCCGCACACTTCGCACACATCGCGGCTCAGCTACCCGTCCTGACGCGCAAAGCCCCACGGCTCGTTCCATCCCCACACACCACAACCTCCGCGCACGCACAGCCGGAATATCAAATTCGGCCCAACTTCTGCCGTAGGACCGGTTGGGGACCCGCATGGGGTGACCCGGGACGGCCCGACACGGCAAACTGACACGGACGGGGCTGAACCCGCTGCTCCGTCGACGAGTGCCGTGCGGTCAACTGTTCCGTCCGGCGATGAATGATTGATATACGCGCGCAGAGCCGGACCGGCCCGGCCATATCGTGACCGGTACGGCTCGCGGCGGTTCAGGGGGCATGAATGGGAAGCGGGACGGAACCGGGCGGCGGCCTGCGGTTCGCGGTCCTCGGGCCGGTGCGTGCCTGGCGCGACGACCAGCCGATCGCCACCGGTGCACCCCAGCAGCGCGCGCTGCTGGCCGTACTGCTGCTGCGCGGCGGCCGCACGGCCACCGCGCCCGAGCTTCTCGACGCCCTGTGGGGCGAGACGCCGCCCAACACCGCACTCGCCGCCCTGCGTTCGTACGCCTTCCGGCTGCGCAAGGCGCTCGGTTCGGGGACGCTGGTCACCGACTCGGGCGGCTACTCGATCCAGATCCCCGTCGAGGCGCTGGACTCCACCCGCGTCGAGCAGCTGGCCGCCGAGGCCGAGAAGGTGCGCCAGAGCGACCCGGCGCAGGCCCGCGACCTGATGGTCAGCGCCCTCGACCTGTGGAAGGGCGAGCCGCTCGCCGGGCTGCCGGGACCGTTCGCCGAGACCCAGCGGGTGCGGCTGGCCGAATGGCACCTGGGCCTGATCGAGGCGCGGCTGGAACTCGACCTGGAGACCGGCGCCCACGCCGAGGCCGTCTCGGAGCTGACCGCCATCACCGCGGAGCACCCGCTGCGCGAGAGGCTGCGCGCCCTGCTGATGCTCGCCCTCTACCGCAGCGGGCGGCAGGCCGAGGCGCTCGGCGTATATGCCGACACCCGGCGGATGCTCGCCGACGAGCTGGGCATCGACCCCTCGGCCGAGCTGAGCGAGCTGCACCAGCGCATCCTGGAGGCCGACAGCGGCCTCGCCCCGCCGCAGGGCACCCTCGCACCCGGCGCCCCCGACATCCTGCGGCCCGCGCAGCTGCCGGCCACGGTGCCCGACTTCACCGGCCGCGCCGCCTTCGTCCGCGAGCTGAGCGAGCAGTTGTCCGCGGCGACAACGGGCAGCGGCGTGATGGCGGTCTCCGCCGTCGCGGGCATCGGCGGCGTCGGCAAGACCACGCTGGCCGTCCAGGTCGCGCACGCGGGCCGCGAGTGCTTCCCCGACGGGCAGCTTTACGTCGACCTGCAGGGCACGGGGCCGCGGCCGGCAGAACCCGAGGCCGTGCTGGGCTCCTTCCTGCGCGCCCTCGGCCTGCCCGACGCGGCGATCCCCGAGTCGCTGGCCGACCGCGCCGCCCTCTACCGCTCCACGCTCGACGGCCGCCGCGTCCTGGCCCTGCTCGACAACGCCTACGACGCCGCCCAGATACGCCAGTTGCTGCCCGGCACACCCGGCTGTGCGGCCCTGGTGACCAGCCGGGTGCGGATGGTGGACCTGGCGGGCGCGCACCTGGTCGACCTCGACGTGATGTCGCCCGAGGAGTCGCTGCTGCTGTTCACCCGCATCGTCGGCGAGGAGCGGGTCAACAGCGAGCGGCAGGCCGCCCTCGACGTCGTCGCCGCCTGCGGCTTCCTGCCGCTCGCCATCCGTATCGCCGCCGCCCGCCTCGCCGCCCGCCGCACCTGGACGGTGTCGGTCCTGGCCAACAAGCTCGCCGACCACCGGCGCAGGCTCGACGAGCTGCGGGCCGGCGACCTCGCGGTGAAGGCCACCTTCGCGCTCGGCTACGGCCACCTGTCGGCCGCGCAGGCCCGCGCCTTCCGGCTGCTGTCGCTGCCCGAGGGTCCCGACATCTCGCTGGACGCGGCGGCCGCGGTGCTCGACCTGGACCGCTACCGCACGGAGGAGCTGCTCGAAGCCCTGGTCGACATCAGCCTCATCGAGTCCGCCGCCCCTGCCCGCTACCGCTTCCACGACCTGCTGCGCCTGTACGCCCGCGAGCGCGCCGAGGCCGACGAGTCCACCGAGGACCGCTGCGCCGCGCTGTCCCGGCTGCTGGACTTCTCGCTGGCGTCCGCGGTGTCGGCGTACGCGCTGGAGAATCCGGGCGACCGCGTCATCGACCACCTCGCGCCGACCACCCACCCCGGCCTGTCCTTCGCCGCCAGGGAGGATTCCCTGGAGTGGCTGTTCTCCGAGGCCCAGGGGCTGCTGGCGACCGTGCAGCAGGCCGCGGACGGCGGCTGCGAGAGCTTCCTGCGCCGGGCCGTCGACGTGCTGCTGGCCGGCCAGGACCTGGTGGAGTCCGGTGTCTACAGCCGGCAGTTCGAGCAGGCGGCGCGTGCCCTGGTGACCGCGGCAGAGGACTGCGGCGACGCTCTGGTCGAGGGCCGCGGCCGGGTCTGGCTGGGGCAGCTGCTGCGGCTGTCGGGCAGGTTCGAGGCGGCGGAGGAGGAGGCCAAGCGCGCGCTGCTGCTCGGCCTTGCGGCCGAGGACCCGGTGGCGTCCAGCTACGCGCCGAACCTGCGCGGTTCGCTCGCCCACACCGGCCACCGCTTCGCCGAGAGCGCCGCCTACCACACCACCGCCCTGGACGCCTTCAGGGCGGACGGCAACAAGCACGGCGAGGTCTCGGCGCTGAGCAACCTGGCCCGCGCGCAGCAGGACCTGGGCGACACCGAGGCCGCGACGGCCACCGCGGAGCGGGTCGTGGCGATCCACCGGGAGCTGGGCGCCGGCTTCCGGCTGGGCAACGGGCTCTACACCATGGGCGTCACGCTGACCGCCGCCGGCCGCTTCGACGAGGCGCTGGACTGCCTCATCGAGGCCCTGGGCATCTTCCGGGCCGCGCGGCAGCAGTTCTGGGAGGGCATGACGCTCTTCCGGCTCGCGCAGCTCCACCTCGCGGCCCAGCGGTGGCGGCAGTCCGCCGCGCACATCGAGCAGTCGCTCGTCATCATGCGGGAGATCGGCGGCGAGTGGCGCACGGCCAACGCGCTGACCGTGCTGGGCCGCGCACTTGACGGAATGGGCCAGCAGATCCGCGCCCACGCCTGCTGGCAGGACGCGCTGGCGATCTTCAGCTCGCTGGGGTCGCCCGAGGCCGCCGACGTGCGCCGGCTGCTCGGCGACGAGGACCAGGACGAGCCCCGGTCGACGGTCGCCGTCTAGCAGATCGACCCTTTATCGCTCAACTGGTGCCGTTTATCAGTTGATTATCGCGGGGTGCCACGATTCCATCACTGCACGAGCTGCCCGCTCGGTGGTGTACGGGGGTCGCTGCCGGGCGGGCGTCACGACAGTACGTCTTCACGTACTCACAGCACACAGGAGAGCACGATGAGCGCAGACCAGGCGAAGACCCCGAAGGCGCCGAAGAGCGACGGCGGCACCGTGGACCCGGACAACATCTACACCGAGGGCACGCCCGAGACGGCCCCCGAGACGGCCACCACGTCCGGCACGGTCAAGCCGAACAACATCTACACCGAGGGCACCCGCCAGTAACACCGCAGACCACGTCCGCTGACGGGGAGCGGACCCGCACGGGGGATCAGGGGGCCGGGGGGCCACGGGGGGATCAGGGGGAGGACGGGGGACCTGGGGGGCAGCCCGGGAGGGGGAAACGTCGGCGGATCAGGGGCCGCGGACGACAGCCCCGGGCTGGCAGGAGCAGACTGACCGCAGCTGGGAGGGGACGCTGCGGTCAGTCTGCTGCGGTGCCCGCACATGCGCACGGCGGTGCGCACAGCTGTGCAGGCCGCGGGTCCACACGACCCGCGGCCACTCGCGTGGCGAAGGCGGAGCACCCGGCGTAGCCTCGGCCCCGAGGGGGCTGAGTACGCGAAAGAGGCGGTGCCGCCGGATGCTCCGCAACATCTTCGGCCCGCTGCTCGCGCTCGTCGGAGCAGTGCTCGCCGTCTGGAGCCCCTTCCGAATCTGGTACGGCGGGCGCCAGGGGTCCGACATCCGGGTGGACGACCTCTTCACGGGGGCCGGCGCCACCCCCGCGGATGCGGCCCTGCTCGGCTCCCTCTTCCTCCCCCTGGGCTTCGCCGCCCTGCTGGCGCTGCTCGGTGTGCTGCTGCGCTCCCGGGTCGCGGTGGGCGCCGCGGGCGTGCTGGTGCTGGGCGTCACCGTGCTGTGGATGGTCCGGCAGGGCCAGTCCGCCGGCTCGCTCACGGCCGGCGGTGACGGGCTCGACGTCGGCGTGGCAGCGGCGGTCGGCGGCGGCACCCTGCTGCTGCTCGGCGCGGCCGTGATGCCGGGCCGCGCGATGCGCCGCTACGGCGAGCCGTCGGCGCCGCCTTCCGAAGCGGCATACGAGGGGCCGGCGTCGTACCCGGAACCGTACGAGCCGGAAACGTACGAGCCGGAACCGACACTCCGCGAGAAGCCGCTCGCACCGCCCGACGCGGGCCACCGCCCGGATGACGACGACACCCTCACGCTGCCGCCGCTCCCGCCACCGCTGCCCGGCCGGCCCCCGGGCTGACGCCCGCGCACAGGGACTACGCCCGGCGCGACGAGGCCCCGGTCCCCTTCGTGGCGTCCAGCGCGTATACGCAGCGGTCCTTCGAGCAGGCGTAGACGACGCCGTCCGCGCTGACCGGCGAGCCGGTGATCTCGCCGCCGGTCTCCAGCCGCCAGCGCAACTGCCCGCCCTGCGCGTCCACGGTGTACAGGCAGTGGTCCTTGGACCCGAAGTGCACCCGGCCGTCGGCGACCGCGGGCGACCCGACGATCTCGCCCTGCGCGGCGAACCGCCAGCGCGGGGTGCCGTTTGCCGCGTCCAGGGTGTAGAGCGCGCTGCCCGCGCCCAGGTGCACCGCGCCGGCCGCCACCACGACGGGCTCCACGGACTGCCGCGGCTCGGTGGCGATCCGCCAGCGCTCCCGCCCGCCGGACGCGTCGAGCGCATAGACCGTGCCGAGGTGGTCGGCGACGTAGACCGCGCCGGCCGAACCGCCGGAGGCCGACACGTACGCGGGCGGCGCGAAGATCACCGCGGGCGCGTCGAAATGCCAGCGCTCGGCGCCGCTGCGGGCGTCGAGCGCGAGCACCCGGGTGCCGGCCGTCAGGTGGACGACGCCGTCCGCGACCACCGGTCTTGTCGGCATCGCGCCTGCCGCTCCCGGCTCGCCGACCGGGTAGGACCACATCTCGGAGCCGGTCAGCGCGTCCACCGCGTGCAGCTGCCCGCCGCCCTGGTAGTACACGGCCCGGCCGACGACGGTCGGACCTGACTCCGGCGACTCGAAGTCGGTCTGCGCGCCGCCCCGCTCCCAGCGCAGCATCCCGCGGGCCGCGTCCCACGCCTGGACCCCGCCGCCCCGGGTGCCGGTGACGACGGTGCCGGCGTCGGTGCGTACCGCGTAGACCCAGCCGTCGATCGGCGTACGCCACCGGTCGCTGCCGTCGGCCGCGTCCAGCGCGAACAGGCTCGGCCCGTCCGAGGCGTGGATCCGCCCGCCGTCGACCGCCATGGTCCAGGCGACGTCCCTGGTCTTGAACTCGCGCCGCCCGCTGGCCACATCCAGCGCGTGCACCTCGAAGGACGTGACGTAGAGCAGCCCGCCGGCCACCACCGGGGTGCCCCACACGTCGTTGGACATCCGGAAACGCCACGGCCGCCACTCCGCCGAGGGGGCCGCCGCGGTCGTGCCCTGCGCGGGCATCGCCGCCACCTGCGGCGGGTCGCCGGCCCGGTGCGAATTCGGCTTGCGGCGCACCCACTCGGTGCCGGGTGCGGCGCCGCTCACCGCCTTGTGCTCGGCGGCCTCCGCGACCCGCAGCCCGGGACCGATGGGTGCGGACCCGGCGAGCTGCACCGCCTCGGGTGCGCCATGCCTGCTGTGGTTGTCCTCGCCTGCCGGTGCGTGCACCGGGACCGGCGGCGGCTGGGCGGGGCGCGGCGGCAGCAGCCGCTCGGGCTCCGACGGCCGCGGGCGGCCCGCCGCGTGCGCGCCGCGCCCGCTGTCCACGGCGGACGGCACCCGGCCGCTGCGGCGCTGCTCTATCAGCGCGACCGCGCCGGGCGGCAGCCACGCCGACGCGGTGCCGGTGTCGTCGCTGCCGGTCGAGAACAGGTGCGGTGCCAGCTGGGCCTGCAGGTCAGCCGGGGTGGGCCGGGCCTCGGCCTCCATCCGCATGCAGGACTCGATGAGCGGGCGCAGCTCGTCGGGCAGCCCGCTCAGGTCGGGTCCCTCGCGCAGCAGCATGAACACGGTCTCCACCGGGTTCGCACCGTGGAAGGGCGCGTGCCCGGTCGCGGCGAAGACCAGCGTCGAGCCGAGCGAGAAGACGTCGCTTGCGCCGCGCACGCTGCGCGAGTCGCGGGCCTGCTCGGGGGACATGTAGGCGGGGGTGCCGACGGCGACGTTGGTCATCGTCAGCCGGGTGTTGGACACCCCTGAGGCGATGCCGAAGTCGATGACCCGCGGGCCGTCCTCGACCACCAGCACGTTGGACGGCTTCATGTCGCGGTGCACCAGGCCCGCGGCGTGGATCGACTGCAGGGCCTCGGCGATGCCGGCGGCGAGCCAGCGCACCGCCTGGGCGGGCATCGGCCCCGCCTCGTTGACGATCTCCTCAAGTGACGGGGCGGGGACGTAGGCGGTGGCGAGCCAGGGCACTGCGGCCCGCGGGTCGGCGTCCACCACGGCCGCGGTGTAGAAGCCGGAGACGGCGCGCGCGGCCTCGACCTCACGCGTGAAGCGGACCCGGAAGAGCTGGTCCTCGGCCAGTTCCGCGCGCACGGTCTTGATCGCCACCCGGCGGCCGGATGCCGAGCGGGCGAGATAGACCAGCCCCATGCCGCCGGCGCCGAGCCGTCCCAGCACCTCGAAAGGGCCGATCCGTCTCGGGTCGTGCTGCGTCAGCTGCTCCATCACTGCCCTGCCACCTCCCCGTACCCGCGTTGTTGCGGCCGTGCTCCGCGTCCGGCGTCCTGCCCTTCGCGGTCCGTTTCCCCGCGCCCACGCCAGAGTACGGACCTGATTGTTCCTGGGAAGGGCGTCGGTTGCGAACCCGGGGCCGTCACGACACGCCCAGGGAGCGAACTCGTTATCATCCGCCACCTGCCGTACCGGCCGCGCCGCAACGCGCCGGAAAGGGTGCGGCTTACGTCAACTTCCGTCCCCGGCACCCTCCCTGCGCGTGCGGTCGATGACCGTGAAGACCGCACCCTGGTCGTCGGCGACGGTGGCGAGCCGGCCGAAGGGCGAGTCGGTGGGTCCGTCCGCCACCCGGCCGCCCAGCTCCCGGACCGTCGCGACGGCGGCGTCGCAGTCGTCCACGGCGAAGTAGATGCGGAAGGCGGCGGGCTGGTCGCCCGGCTGCCCGGCGCCCAGCTTCATCCGCCCGCCGATCTGCAGCTCCGGGTCGGCCGCCGGCGACCACACCTTGTAGTCGAAGTGCTGCCCGTCGCCGATCTGCTCGGCCCGGTAGCCGAACACCGTCTCGTAGAAGCGGTCGACGGCCGCGGTCTCCCGCGTGTGGTTCTCCGTCCAGCAGAAGGAGCCTGGCTGGTCGCTGATCTCGAAGCCGGCGTGGTCGCCCGCCTGCCACACCCCGAACGCCGAGCCCCCGGGGTCGACCGCGCCCAGCATCACCCCGACGTCGCCCGCCTTGTCGGGGCCGAAGACGACCTGCCCGCCGGCCGCGCCGATGCGGGCGGCCGCCCCCGTCGCGTCCGTCGAGGCGAAGTAGACGGTCCAGGCGGTGGGGATCGCCGGGTCGGGCTTGGTCATCAGCGCGGCGGCCGACTTACCGTCGCGGAAGGCGATCGTGTAGTGCGCGAAGTCCTCGCCCTGGTCCTCGAAGGTCCAGCCGAACAGCTCCCCGTAGAAGCGCCGGCCGGCCGCCAGGTCGGGCAGTGCCGCGTCGGCCCAGCAGGGTGTGCCTTCGGTGAATGCGGACATGATCCCGTCCCCTCTCCCGCATGGTGGTCGCCGGTTGCTCGGCGGCCGTTTCTGCCACCGTAGTCAGTGATCTTCCCCACAGCACGGGCCTGGATTCGAACATATGGTCAATTCTTCGGGGACCCGGCCCCCGCACCCCGCAGAAGTGAACAAACAGGGCATATCTTCCCGCGAGACGGTCGGGAAACAGGTTCCGCTTACGCCCGGAAAACCCCCATTGACCTGCGACTTCCGCACCACCAACCACCCCCTCCCCATTTGCACGCGGCCAAATCGCGCGGGGGTCACACGTCGGTAAACTGACGGCATGACAGGACAAGTTCGCACCGTCGACGGACGTGTCGCGGGTCGCCGAGGGCAGGCGACGCGGCAGAAGCTGCTCGACTGCCTGAGCGAGATGCTCAGCACGTCGCCGTACCGGGACGTCAAGGTGATCGACGTCGCCCGGATGGCCGGCACCTCGCCCGCCACCTTCTACCAGTACTTCCCCGACGTCGAGGGCGCCGTCCTGGAGCTCGCCGACGAGATGGCGAAGGAGGGGGCGGGCCTGACCGAGCTGGTCGCGGGCCGCTCCTGGGTCGGCAAGTCGGGCGCCGCGGCGGCCGACGAACTCGTCGACGGCTTCCTCTCCTTCTGGCGGAAGAACGACGCCATCCTCCGCGTCATCGATCTCGGTGCCGCAGAGGGGGATAAACGTTTCTCCAGGATCCGCACCAAGATCCTCACCGCCGTCACCGGCTCGCTCACCGAGTCCATCAAGGAGCTGCAGGGCAAGGGCCGCGTCGACAAGGACGTCAGCGCACCGGCCATCGCCGGCTCCCTGGTGACCATGCTGGCCGGCGTCGCCGCCCACCAGAAGGGCTTCACCGGCTCGGGCGTCAAGCAGGCCGACCTCAAGCCGAACCTGGCGCTGCTCGTCCACCTCGGGGTGACGGGCAAGAAGCCGCCGAAGTAGCCGTGCGGCAGCGGTGCGGCCCGTGCTGCGGGGCAGACTGCTGCCACCGGTCTGCGCCGCGCTGCTGGTGCTGCTCGCCGTGCTGTGGCCGGTGCACGGCGGCGCCCCCGCCGCGCCGCGGTGGACCGCCCAGGCGGCGGCCCGGTTCTGGACGCCGGAGCGGATGGCCGGGGCCATGCCGGCCCTGCCCGTTCCCGGCGGCGGGACGGTGCGGGGCGCGGGACCGGCCGCCGGCTCCGCGGCCCCGGGGCCGCCGGACACCGCGGTGCCCTTCGCCGGCGTGCCGACCGTGGGCGTGCTCTTCTCCGTCGGCGACGACCTGGCCGCCCACTACTGCACCGCGAGCGTGGTCCACAGCCCCGGCCGCGACCTCCTGCTGACCGCGGCACACTGCGAACCGGGAAGCGACATCGGCTTCGTCCCGCAGTACCGAGCCGGCGCCGGGCGGCAGCCGTACGGGATCTGGGCGGTCGGCGAAGTCTTCACCGATCCGCGGTGGGTGCCCGACGACGACGACGCCTCCGACTACGACGTCGCCTTCGCCCGGGTGCGGCAGGACCGCGACGGGCGCCGTATCGAGGACGTCACCGGCGCCAACCGGCTGGCCCGCACCCCCGGTTACCGCAACCGCGTGACCGTCGTCGGCTATCCGCGGCTGGGCAGCGACCCCGCGGACCGGGCGGTGACCTGCACGACGACCACCGAACGCCTCGACGAACGGCACCAACTGCGGCTGGCCTGCGGCGGCTTCCCGAGCGGTACGTCGGGCAGCCCGTGGCTGCTGGCCCGCGGCACGAGCGGGACCGGCGGCACCAGCGGCGCCCGCAGCAGCAGTTCACGCAGCGGCGCCGGTACGGTCGTCGGCCTGATCGGCGGCCTGGACGGCGGCGGTCCCGACGACCGCATCTCCTACAGCCCGCTGTTCTCCGACGCGGTCCTCGCGCTCTACCGCACCGCGACCGCGTCCGGCGCCTGACGCGTACCACCGCCCCGGCCGCGCTGCGCCCCGCACCCCAGCGGTTACGCTCTCGTCGCACCCAGTACACCGGCCCAGCACAGGAGTTCCGCATGCCCGACCCCACCTCACCCCCCGCGGCAGCGGGACTGGCCGCGACGCCGGACGCGATCGTGATCGGGGCAGGTCCCGGCGGCCTGGCCGCGGCGGCGGCGCTCCGCCGGCAGGGCCTGCGCCCGCTGGTGCTGGAGCGCGCGGAGCAGCTCGGCGCGTCCTGGCGCGGCCACTACGACCGGCTGCACCTGCACACCACCCGAAGACTCTCCGCCCTTCCGGGGCTGCCGATACCCCGCTCGTACGGCCGCTGGGTCGGCCGCGACGACGTCGTGCGCTACCTGGAGCAGTACGCGGAGCACCACAGCCTGGACATCGCCACCGGCATCACCGTGGACCGGGTGGAACGCGCGGGGTCCGGCTGGGAGCTGCCCGCCACCGGCGGCCGGGTCCTCGGCTCACCCGTGGTCGTGGTGGCCACCGGCCACAACCACTCGCCGCACGTGCCCGAGTGGCCGGGCCGCGACACCTTCCCCGGCGAGCTGCTGCACGCCTCCGCCTACCGCAACGCCGCCCCGTACGCGGGCCGCGACGTGCTGGTCGTCGGGGCCGGCAACACCGGCGCCGAGATCGCCGTCGACCTGGTCGAGGGCGGTGCCGGCCGGGTGCGGCTGGCGGTGCGCACCCCGCCGCACATCATGCGCCGCTCGACCGCGGGCTGGCCCGCGCAGGCCAGCGGCATCCTCGTGCGCCGGCTGCCGCCGCGGCTGGTGGACCGGGTGGCGCCCTACATCGAGCGGATCAGCGTGCCCGACCTGTCCGCGTACGGCCTGCCGCGGCCGGAGAGCGGGCTGTACGCGCGGGTGCTCGACGGGGCGATCCCGGTGCAGGACGTCGGGCTCGTCGACGCGGTGCGCTCGCGGCGGGTCGAACCGGTCGCCGCCGTCGAGCGGTTCGAGGACGAGCAGGTGCACCTCGCGGACGGCTCGCAGATCGCCCCCGAGGTCGTGATCGCGGCGACCGGCTACCGGCGGGGCCTTGAAGGGCTCGTCGGCCACCTCGGGGTGCTCGACGGGCGGGGACGCCCGGTGGTGCACGGGCCGCGCACCCCGCCGGGCGCTCCCGGGCTGTTCTTCACCGGGTTCACCAACCCGATCAGCGGGATGTTCCGCGAGATGGCGATCGACGCCGGGCGGATCGCCAGAGCCGCGGCCCGCATCCACCGCTGACCTGCGGCGACGCCCCGGCTCCTGCGGGTCCCCTGCGGGATGCCGCCCGACTCGGTCACCCGTTCGAGTGATCGTCGGCGGATGCGGAACCGGGGCCGGGAGGCGGTCCGTTCACACGACGACCGCCATCGCGGGTGGCGCGGCGACCGGCCGCCGGCGGATCACCAGGGACATCAGCGCGGCCAGCGCGCACAGAGCACCGGAGGTGTACCAGACGACGTTGTACGAACCGAAGGCATCACGGGCCACACCGCCGAGGTAGGCGACGAGCGCGGCACCGATCTGGTGGGCTGCCAGCACCCACCCGAAGACGATCGCGCTGTTCTCGCCGTAGTGCTCGCGGCACAGGGCGATCGTCGGCGGCACCGTGGCGACCCAGTCGAGTCCGTAGAAGACGATGAAGAGCACCATCGGCGGGTGGACGCTGTCGTCCAGCAGCATGGGGAGGAACATGAGCGAGAGTCCGCGCAGGCCGTAGTAGACGGCCAGCAGCCGTCGCGGCGACATGCGGTCGGTGAACCATCCGGAGGCCACCGTACCCGCGATGTCGAAGACGCCGATGACGGCGAGCAGGGAGGCGGCTGCCGTCACGGGCATGCCGTGGTCGTGGGCGGCGGGCACGAAGTGCGTCTTGACGAG
Organism: Actinacidiphila bryophytorum; assembly: GCF_016916835.1. Taxonomy (GTDB): domain Bacteria; phylum Actinomycetota; class Actinomycetes; order Streptomycetales; family Streptomycetaceae; genus Actinacidiphila; species Actinacidiphila bryophytorum. Next base: position 63,592 of record NZ_JAFFIX010000022.1, read on the forward strand.
ACCGTTGGTGGAGGCCCCGCAGATCGCGAACGAGCCCGCGAGCAGCCAGAAGGTGCCGGTGCGGGAGGCGTCGCGCAGCGCCCGCAGCGCCCTGGCCGCCGCGCCACTGGCCGGCGGCGGCTTGGGCACGAACTCCGCGGCGCCGTAAGGGGCCAGGCCCACGTCCGCGGGGTGGTCGCGCAGCAGGAACCACACGAAGGGGACGACGGCGACCGCGGCACCCGCCACGATCGCGGCGGCCGGCCGCCAGCCGTGGTTCTCTGTGATCCAGGACAGCAGCGGCAGGAAGACCAACTGCCCTGCGGCGCCTGCCGCGGTGAGGACGCCGGTGACCAGGCCGCGGCGGGCGACGAACCACCGGTTGGTGACGGTGGCGGCGAAGGCGAGGGCCATGGACCCGCTGCCGAGGCCGACCAGGACGCCCCAGCACAGGATGAGTTGCCAGACCTGCGTCATGGAGACGGTCAGCGCCGCGCCGAGCGCGATCGTCAGCAGGGCGCAGACCACCACCCGCCGGATGCCGAAGCGGTCCATCAGCGCTGCGGCGAAGGGGGCGGTGATGCCGTACAGCGCGAGGTTGATCGACACGGCCAGGCCGATCATGCCGCGCGACCAGCCGAATTCGGAATGCAGGGGGTCGATCAGCAGACCCGGGAGGGAGGCGAATGCAGCAGCACCGATCAGCGTCACGAAGGTGACGGCGGCGACCACCCAGGCGCGGTGCAGGCGCGGCCGGCGGCCGGGGGTGGCGGGGAGTCCGCCGGCGGCGGGCGCGGGAGCTTGAGATGTCTGCGTCACGTGGTCAGTCTCCGGGTGGCCGGCACGGCGCGACGAGTGGCCCGATGGCCATGATGTGCAAGAATCGGGCCATGGCCGTCCCGCAGCTGCCCACCTCCCCGCTCCCGTCGACTCTCTCCCCGGCTCCCCAGCCGCCACCCGCACCCGCACAGAAGACCTCCGCCGGGGTCTTCCGGCATCCGGAGCGGCACCATGTCGCGGTGTTCGCGATGGACGGGGTGATCCCGTTCGAACTGGGCATCCCGCTGCGGATCTTCGGGGCGGCGGTGGGCGCGGAGGACGGTGCGCACCTGTACGAGATCGTGACGTGCAGCGTCGAGCCGGGCCTGGTGCAGACCGACGCCGACTTCCCGATCGTGGTGCAGTACGGGGTGGAGGCGCTGGCGCAGGCCGACACCGTGGTGGTGCCCGCGTCCCACGAGTTGGGGCCGGTCCACAGCGAGGGCGTGCTGACCGCGCCGCTGCAGAAGGCCTTCGCCGTGATCCGGCCGGGGACCCGGGTGGTGTCGATCTGCACGGGCTCGTACCTGCTGGCCGCCGCGGGCCTGCTGGACGGCCGGCCGGCGACCACGCACTGGACCAGCGCCGACCACTTCCAGCGGCTCTTTCCGCAGGTCAGGGTCGACCCCGATGTGCTCTACGTGGACGACGGGGACGTGCTGACCTCGGCGGGGGTGGCCGCGGGCATCGACCTGTGCCTGCACATCGTGCGCCGGGACTGCGGTACGGCGGTGGCCAACTCGGTGTCCCGCCGTACGGTGGTGCCGCCGCACCGGGAGGGCGGGCAGGCGCAGTACATCCACCGGCCGCTGCCGGACCCGCAGCTGGCGAGCACCGAGCGGGCCAGGGCGTGGGCGCTGGACCGGCTGGACCAGCCGCTCACCTTGCGGCAGTTGGCCGAGCGGGAGTCGATGAGCGTGCGCACCTTCACCCGGCGCTTCCGGGAGGAGGTCGGTATGAGCGCGGGCCGCTGGCTGACGCAGCAGCGGGTCGAACTGGCGAGGCAGCTGCTGGAGTCGACGGACCTGAGCGTGGACCAGGTGGCCAGGAAGGCCGGTTTCGGCACCGGGGCCTCGATGCGGCAGCACCTGCAGGTGACGCTCGGGGTGTCGCCGACCGCCTATCGGCGCACCTTCCAGCCGGCCGGGCGGGGCTGACCGCGGATCAGCGGGTCATCGGGTCATCGGGTCAGCAGGGCAGCAGGTCGGTGGGCCGGCGGCTCAGCGCAGGGCGGCGGCGCGGTCGACCTCGCACCAGATCTGCTTGCCCGCGCCCTCGGGCTGCCATCCCCAGCGGTCGGCGAGGCCGTCGACGAGTTCGAGCCCGCGGCCGCCGGTCTCGTCGCGCTGGGCGTGCCGCGGGGCAGGCGGTGTCTCGCTGGTGTCGGCGACCTCGACGCGTACCGGTGCGGCCGGCGCGGCGGGGAAGAGCATGCGCAGCACCGCGGGGCAGCCGGTGTGCACGACGGCGTTGGTGACCAGTTCCGAGATGAGCAGGATCAGAGTCTCGGCGACCGGTTCGTCGGCACCTATTCCGGAGCCGACCAGCCGCGACCTCGCCCAGCGGCGCGCCCGCCCCACTTCCGCGGGGTCCACGCCGACCTCCAGTTGCACCTGCAGCATCTGCACTGCTCACACCATCCGAACGGGCGGACACATGGCCTCACGCCGACCCGGGATCACCGTGCGTGATCCCGACCTCACACAGCATGATTGACCGACAGTCACTCCAACAAGCGCTTCCGTCATATTCCAGCGCAATGGACCACGTGTACTGCATACTGTGCGGCGCTCCGGGCCGGGCGTGCAGTGCCCAGACCTGGGCGCCACCCGGTTCGACCGGGCGGCACCTGTGAGTTGCCGTGAACGTACGCGCACCCGATGGAGCGTACCCGAGGAGGGCGCCGACTCCACCGCGTAACAAGTCACACATCGGACACAACACCGTGCCGACGCTCCGTAATCGGCCCTCGCCGGAGGGCCGGGGCGGCGGGGGTCGGCCGGTCAGGCGCTCAGCGGCTGGGCGGTGTCGTCGGTGGCGGCGGCGAGGTCGGGGAAGACCTCGAACAGCCGGCGTACCCCGAGCGCGGCGAGCACCCGGTTGACGTGTGCGCCCTCGCCGGCGGCGGCGCCCTCCTCGGGCAACACGATCCGCAGCCGCCCCGCGCAGGACCGCATCAGCCGGCGGGCACCGATCAGCACACCCACCCCGCTGGAGTCGCAGAAGCGCACGTCTGCCAGGTCGAGCACGACGCTGCGCCGCCCTTCCGCGACCGCGTCGTGCACCTTCTGCCGTACCGCGGGCGACGAGATCAGGTCCATCTCGCCCGCGACCGTCACCACCGCCCAGCCGTCTTGCTCGGCCCGGGTCACCAGCACGGGACCGCACCTCGCCTCGCTGTCGGGTTCAGCTTCCTCATCACAACGACCCTATGCCCGTTCTCAGCCGTAACTCTGCAATCTTCCGGTCACACCCGGATAACAGACCGACAGAACCGATCACATGAGGGGCCAGGTTGGTGCAAAGGGACGCATGCCGCGGCGACCGCCGGGTACGGTCGAGTGCAGCGGGCACCTGGCCAGGTGACGCGGCCGACGACGCAAGGGGGCGGCAGATGGCGACACCCGCACCGCCGCGCTGGGACCGCAAGATGCAGCAGCGGCTGGCGCGCGGCGAGGAGGCCGCGCTCGGCGAGCTGTACGACCGCTACGCCTCACTCGTGCACAACCTGGCCCACCGGGTGCTCGACGACGACGAGGCGGCCGACCTGATCACCCGCGAGGTCTTCGGCTACATCTGGGAGAACCCGGACGACTACGACCCCAAGCACGGCTCCCTGCGGTCCTGGATCGCCGCCCTCACCCAGAGCCAGGCGGTGCACCGGCTGCGCCAGTACGCCAGCCGCGGCCGGTCCACGCCCACCGAGGTGGAGGCCAGGGTCCGCGAGGCCAACACCGCGGCCCGCGCCGACTTCATCGTCACCTCGATGCCCGCGCCGCTGCGCGACGCCCTCGAACTGGCCTACCGCGAGCGCCTGGACTACCGCGACGCGGCAGAAGGGCTCGGGGTGAGCGCCGACGAGTCGCGCCGCCGGCTGCGGCTCGGCCTGCAACTGCTGTCCACGGCCATGGAACCCGCCGACGCCCAGCAGATCCGCCCGCTGGAGGCCCGCGACGCCGGCGACCCCTTCGATCCCCGCGGCCAGACCCGCCGAGGCCGTCCGTGAGCGGCCCCGCCTACAGCAACGGCGGCGGCCCGGCGGACGGCGGCGACGGCCTCCCCCGGGTGCCGAGCCAACGCGACCAGCGCGACCAACACGACCAGTCCGGCCGGCCCGGCAGTCCGCGCCCCGTCCCGGCCCCCGTCCCCGAGCCCGAGACGCCGGCAGGCCCGCCCCCGCACAGTCCGCAGGCGGCGGCCGAGCCCGCGGCCGGGACCGCGCAGCAGAACAGGCTGCCGCTGTACGACCACGGCACCCTCAAGTCCCTGCTGGGCGCATGGGCGCTCGCGGTGTGCTCGCGCGACGAGTCGCTGGCCGTCGAGGTGCACCTGACCGACTGCGCCGCCTGCGCCGAGGAGGCCCTGCGGTTGCGGGACGCGGTGGGCCTGCTGCACCGCGAGGAGAGCCTGGACCTCGACCCGCTGCTGCGCGCCAGGGTCCTCGAAGGCTGCCTGGGCCGCCGCCCGGCCCGTATCCCGGTGCCCGAGTGGGCGGGGCCTTACGACGCGGAGGCCGCACGGCTCGACGCGCTGCTGCGCGACCTCGGCGACAGCTACTGGCACGAGCCGGTCGACCTGCGCTGGTACGACGGCGCCCTGGTGACCCGGCAGGTCACCGTCGGCGAGGTCATCAGCCATCTCACCGCGGTGGACGGCCTGGTGGCGATGGCCCTCGACGTACCGCAGGCGGACCACGCCGGCGGTCCGCGGCTGCCGCTCGACCCGATGCGGCGCACCGAGGCGCTGTGGGCGGCCCGCCAGGCCGCCGCCCGGGAGGCCGAGGCGGCGGGCGCGGCCGGGGACCCGGCCGGGGAGCTGCGCGACACCTGGCGCGGGCAGAGCCACACCCTGCTGCGCACGGTGTCCTTCGCCGGCGGCGGTGCGGCCGGCGTCGACGTCGACTACGGGGCGTTCGCGCTGCCGCTGCGGGACGCCTTCGTGGACCGCGCCTTCGAGTGCTGGATCCACGCCTCCGACATCGCCGAGGCGGTGGCGTACCCGTACGACCCGCCCGCGCCGCGCAACATGAACCGGATGATCGACCTGGCGGCCAGGATGCTGCCGGCGGCGATCGCGGGGCGGCGCAGGGACGGGCTCGCGGACTCGGCGGGGCGGCTGGCCTCCGCGGGCGCGCCGGGGCGATCGCTGCTGCTGGAGATCGAGGGTGCGGGCGGCGGCCGGTGGTATCTGCCGCTCGACTCGCCGGGCACGGTCGCCTCGCGCGAGCACACGGTCGCCCATGTGGCGCTGGACGGCGTGGAATTCTGCCAGCTCGCCGCGGGCCACCTGGAGCCGGAGCGTGTCGCCTTCGGTCAGGAGGGCGACCGCGACGTCATCCGGGACCTGCTCTACGCCGCCGCGTCGCTGTCACGGCTGTGAGCGGTCCGCGCCCGAACCGGCGGAGGGGCCGGAGGGGCCGGAGGGGCTAAGCGAAGACGACCGTGCGGCGGCCGTTGAGCAGCACCCGGTGTTCGCTGTGCCACTTCACCGCGCGCGCCAGCGCCTGGCACTCCACGTCGCGCCCGATGGCCACCAGGTGTTCGGGGGTGACCTCGTGGCCGACCCGCTCGACCTCCTGCTCGATGATCGGCCCCTCGTCGAGGTCGGCCGTCACATAGTGCGCGGTCGCGCCGATCAGCTTCACGCCCCGGTCGTGCGCCTGGTGGTAGGGCTTGGCGCCCTTGAAGCTCGGCAGGAAGGAGTGGTGGATGTTGATGATCCGCCCCGACAGCTCCCGGCACAGGTTGTCGGACAGCACCTGCATGTAGCGGGCCAGCACCACCAGTTCGACGCCCTCGCCGCGCACCAGGTCGAGCAGTTGCGCCTCGGCCTGTGCCTTGGTGTCGCGGGTGACGGGGATGTGGTGGAAGGGGACGCCGTAGGAGCCGACGAGTTCGCGGAAGTCGGTGTGGTTGGAGACCACGGCGGCGATCTCCACCGGCAGTGCGCCGATGCTGGTGCGGAACAGCAGGTCGTTGAGGCAGTGCCCGAACTTGCTGACCATGAGCACGATGCGCATGCGCTCGGCTGACGGGTGGATGCGCCAGTCCATGTGGTAGGCGTCGGCGACGGCGGCGAAGCTGGCGCGCAGCTTGTCCACGGTGACCGGCGGCTCGGCGGCGAAGTGCACCCGCATGAAGAACAGCCCGGTGTCGCGGTCGCCGAACTGCTGGCTGTCCACGATGTTGCAGCCGGTCATGAAGAGGTAACTGGAGACCGCGTGCACGATGCCCTGCTTGTCGGGGCAGGACAGGGTCAGGACGTACTGCGGTTCGACGGGCGGCTGCGACGGCTGTTCGTTCACCCCGTCAGCCTCGCACACCAGGTCGCCCGGGCGCCGGGGTGTCCGTCACGCGGAACGCGTGTAGATCGCCAGCACTTCCAGCGAGCGCGGCGGGCTGTCCGGGTCCTCGCCGTCCGCGCCGGCCATCAGGACGTGCGCCTCCCGCGCGGCCTGGACCGCGTCGGGCCAGCCGGGGTGGTCCAGATACGCGGAGGCCGGTGCGTCGGCGCCCACCTGGTGCAGGATCTTCAGCACCCGCAGCACCGCGACGTCGACCAGCGCGGCCTCCTGCTGGTCGCGGAATATGGTGCCGACGTACTTGTCCGCCGACCAGTTGTCGAGCCAGGTGTCCTCGACGAGCCGGTAGACGGCGTCCGTGACGTCGCCGTAGCCCGCGCGTCCGGTCTGCCAGACCTCGCGCTGGAAGACCGGGTCGCTGATCATGTGCAGCGCCGAGCGCACATTGCTGCGCCAGCGCCACCACGGCATGTCGTTGAGGGGCATGCCTCCCATCGTGGAGGAGACACGGCCGCGACGGGAAGACTTCTCCGAACCTTGCACGACGGGCAATCGTACGCAATCGAACGGCGGCACCTGTAATTCACCTGAAAGTGACTCCCCGTTCCCGTCGGGTCACCCTCGTGTTGGGCGCGGACCGGAATCTTCCGTATCTATGACTGAACGGCGCATGTGCAGGGCTCGCCAGGCTGTCGTCCCACTGCTGGCCGCAGGTGCGCTGCTCAGTGGCTGCGGCGTGCTCCCGGGAAGCGCGGGGGGCTCCCCGGTGCCCGTCGTGGTGATGACGTGGGCGCCCGAGGACACCAGGTCGACCAACATGCCGGGCATGGTCGCCATGGCGCAGGCGTTCGAGCACTACGTCAACGACACCGGCGGTCTCAACGGCCGCAAGCTCAAGGTGCTGACCTGCAACGAGCGCAACGACTCGGTCGCGGTCTCGCAGTGCGCCCAGCAGGCCGCCGACAACCACGCGGTCGCCGTCGTGGGTTCCTACAGCCAGCAGGGCGGCGCCTTCACCGCCGCGCTCGCCTCGACCGACATCCCCTACGTCGGCGGTTACGGCATCACGCAGGACGAGTTCGAGAGCCCGCTGTCCTACCCGGTCAACGGCGGGCTGCCGGCGCTGCTCGCGGGCAGCGGCGGCCAGCTGTCCAAGCTGTGCAAGAAGGTTTCTCTTGTGCGCCCCGACACCATCACCGGCGACCAGTTCCCGATCTTCCTCGACCAGGCACTGACCGCCGCCGGCCGCCCGGCCGCCCGCGACCTGCCCACGCAGGACGACGCCACCGACTACACCGACGTGGCCCAGCAGGCGGTCGGCGACAACAAGGCCAGCAACTGCGTGTCCGCGGTGCTCGGCGACCACACCAGCACCTTCTTCGACTCGCTGCGCCGGCTCGGCGAGAAGCCGCCGAAGGTCAGGCTCTCCTCGGTCATAGGCAGCGTCCAGCAGTCGCTGGTGGACGCCACCGGCGGCCCGAACAGCCCGCTGGAGAACGCCGTGGTCACCGACTGGTACCCGCCGGCCGCCGACCCCAAGTGGGACGAGATGAAGGCGGTCGTCAACAAGTACGCCTTCTCCGACGACCGCATCGACGTCGCCGACCCCGGGGTCCAGACGACCTGGATCGCCTACACGGTCTTCAGCAAGGTGGTCAGGGCCATGGACAAGGGCGCGGCCGTCACCGCGGAGACCGTGCAGCGGGCGCTCGACCACACCACGAAGCTGTCCACCGGAGGGCTCACCCCCGACCTGGGCTGGACCGACACCGACCTGCTCGACATCCCCGACCACGCCCGCCTGGTGGACTCCAAGGTCACCTACCAGGTGGTCAAGGACGGCAAGCTGGTGCAGGTGGGCGCGGGCTTCGTGGACGTGGCGGCGACCATGCGCAGGGCCAGCAGCTTCCACTGACACCCGGGGTCCCGGGCCTGACGCCCGGGACCCGGAGCCCGTCCGCCGCCCGCCCGCTCAGAGCTGGCTGTACTGCCGCTGGGTCAGGCCGTACTTGGTGGCGATGGCATTCCAGAGCTTGACCGCGGCCTTCTTCTGGGACGTCGCGGTGCCGCTCTCCTTGTTGCCCGCCTGCGCCTCCGCGGTGGTGCGGGCGTGGCCGCCCTTGCACACCTTGCCGCCGCCCGCGGCCTGGTCGGCCCACGCGGCATAGTGGCCGTCGGCGGCGGAGGACGCCTGCCAGGCCTTGGTGAGCGCCGTGGTCAGTGCCTCGTGGTTGGGCAGCTTGTCGACGGACAGGCCGCCGAGCTGGGTGACCAGGCCGGTGCGCTGGGTCGCCGCGGCACGCAGGTCGGAGGCGGCGCCGGGCAGGTTCTTGCAGTTCCTGATCGACTCGACCGCGCCGACCACCGAGCTGCGGCTCGCGCCGCTGGTGTTGAGCAGCGAGTCCAGCGCCTTGGCCTGCGCCTCGGCGTCGCCGCCCGCGGCGGCCTTGGGGCTGGCCGAGGCGGAGCCGGAACCGTCGGCCTTGCCGGTGGCGGACGCACTGGGCTTGTTGTCGGCGCTGGCCTTGCCGCCGCCGTTCATCATGGCGCCGACCACCAGGCCCGCCACCACGCAGCCGGCCACCACGATCCCGATCACGACCTTGGGCGACATGCCGCGCCTGCGGTCGTCGTCGTCATAGTCGTCGTAGCCGGGCTCCCACGGCGGCTGGCCGTAGCCCTGCTGCTGCGCCTGCTGGGCCTGCTGCTGCGCGGACGGCGGCTGGATGATGCGCTGGCGCAGCGGCTCGGGGCCGGGGACGTCGTTCCTGAACAGGTGGTCGTAGTCGCTGTCGTGCTGCTGCCCCGGCTGCTGCCCCGGCTGGTCGTAGCCGGTCTGCTGCGCGAACTGCTGCCGGCCGCCGTACGACTGCGGGTCGGCGAAGGGCTGCGGGACGCCGTAGGGCTGCTGCTCGCCGTACTGCGGCTGCTCGGGGAATTCCTGCCCGGCGTAGCCCTGCGGCGGCTGGGGCTGCCCGTAGGCGTCGTAGGAGGGCTGCTGCGGCGCCTGCTGCGGCTGCTGCTCCTGGAAGATCGACAGCGGCATCGCCTGGGTGGACTCGGCGGGCGCGGGCTCGGGCGGGTTGGCACCCGGGTAGGGCGGCAGCATCTGCGTGGCGTCGGCGACCGGGGCGGCGGGCTGCGGCGGGGCCGCGGGTATCGGCGCGGGCGCGGGTATCGGCGCGGCCGCGGGTCCCGCTCCCGGGTACGGCGGCAGCATCTGCGTGGCGTCCGCGGGCTCGACGGCCTGCGGTGGGTACGCCGGGGGCTGCGGCGGTACGGGCGGGGCGCCGGCCGGCTGCCCGGGGTCGCCCCAGGGGGTGCCGCCCGCGGGCTGCACCTGGTCGCCGCCGTAGGCCACGGGGGGCTGCTGCCCGGCCGGGAGGACGACGCCCCGGTACGGTTCGGGCGCTTCCTCGCCGCGTCCGTTGCTGTGCATCGCCGTTGACTCCCGCCTTCACCAAGTGTCGGACGTCTGGACACGCTACCGGGTGAAGGGCGGGAGGGGCCACGAACCCGAACGAGTGAACGCAGGGGCCTCGCCTTGACGTACGGTCCGGGGCGCCGCGGGAGGCGGCGCCGCCGGGTTTCTCCAGCACTTTGCGGCGTTCCACGCGAACGGTGTCGGTCGGATAACGATTCGGTGTGGAGTTGCCGTTCGACCGTTTATGCGGCGTCCTGCGCTTCGAGCCGGGCGCCGAACTCGCGTACCGAGGGCTCGGCGGAGAACGGGTCGAGCCGCCTGCGGAAGTCCTCCAGGTACTCCGCGCCGCGGTCCGAGCGCAGTCCCGACAGCAGCGCGACGGCCTGCGTGCCGGTCTGGCAGGCCTGTTCGACCTCCCGCTGCTGCACCTGGGCGCCGGCCAGCAGCAGCATGTCGATCGCCCTGCGCCTGGTGCGGGTGGCCGGGTGCGCGGCGAGCGCCTCCTCCGCGCGCCGGGCGGCGGGCGCGGCCTGGCCCAGGTCGCGGTGGCAGTGCGCCAGTTCGTCGGCCAGGTAGGCGTGGTCGAAGTGCGCGATCCACGCCGGGTCCCGGTCGGGCTCCGAGCGCTCCATGGCGCCGACCGCGAGCCCCGCGACGGTCGCGAAGGTGCGGGCGTCGCCCAGCAGGGCGTGGCCGCGCGCCTCGGCCGCGTAGAACATCGCCTCCGCTGTGTGGCCGACCTGTCCCCTGGCTCCTTCCTGGGCCGCGCGGGCGAGTTGGGCGATCTCCCGGGGATTGCCGAGGGTGGCTGCCAGGTGGCTCATGCTCGCGGCCAGGATGTAGCCGCCGTAGCCGCGGTCGCCCGCGGCCTGGGCGAGCCGCAGCGCCTGGATGTAGTAGCGCTGCGCCAGGCCGGGTTGGCCGGTGTCCACCGCCATGTACCCGGCCAGTTCGGTCAGCCGGGCCACGGCGGAGAACAACTCGCGCCCTACCGACTCCCGGTAACTGCCCGCCAGCAGCCCGGAGACCACGCTGTTGAGGTAGTGCACCACCACCGGCCGCACATGGCCGCTGCCGAACCTGTGGTCCAGCTCCGTGAGCGCCTGGGTGGTGGCCTTGACCGCCTCGACGTCGGAAGCACCCACCCTTGCGCCGCCGTTGCGGGCCACGCCCTGGTCGGGCCGGGTGATCAGCCAGTCCCTGCTGGGCTCGACGAGCGCGGAGGCGGCGACCGTGGAGCCGGTGAGGAAGTCGCGCCTGCCGACGTCGCTGCGCCACAGCTCGCAGACCTGCTCGATCGCGCCCAGCACGGTCGGCGCGAAGTGCAGGCCGATGCCGGTGGCCAGGTTCTTGCCGTCGGCCATGCCGATCTCGTCTATCGACACCGCACGGCCGAGCTTGCGCCCCAGCGCCTCGGCGACGATCCCCGGCGCCCTGCCACGCGGCTGCTGGCCACGCAGCCAGCGGGCCACCGACGTCTTGTCGTAGCGCAGGTCGAGGCCGTGCTCCGCCCCGCACATGTTGACCCTGCGGGCGAGCCCGGCGTTGGAGCAGCCGGCCTCCTGGATCAGCGACTGGAGCCGCTCGTTGGGCTGCCGCGCCACAAGTGGTCGTGCGGCCATGGTGGTGTCCCCCTCGTCCTCGTCAACCCCGTCCTGGTGACTGACGTCGCTACGGCTCTGTGTCTGTAGGGCTCTTGTCCGTACGGCTGGGTGTCGGTACGGCTCTTCGTGGTCCGGGCCCGTCCCGGAACGGCACTGCCTGTGTGTCCGTACGGCCCGTCTCCCGTACGGCTCTGCATCGATACGGGGCAGCGCGCCGGTGTCCTGCGGCTCCCCGTGCGGATGCTTCCCACACTCCGGGCGGAAAATGCCCTGCTTTGCCGGTGTTTCACCGGAGCCGCCCGGCGGGCCGCCCCCCAGTGCCTACCCGCGGCGAAGGCCCGCTGCCCGTACGCGCCCCCGGCAGTGCATCCGTGCGCCCGCCATGAGCCGCGACATCCCCCCGTAACCCCCCGTCACCCGGGGAGTTGTGCAGCGCGTGGAAGACAGCATCGGAGTCCCGCGCCAGTTCACGGGTCAACTCCTCGACGCGGCGGTGCGCTACGCGGAGGAACGGCACTGGGACGTGCTGCCCGGCTCCTGGCTGGAGCCCGCCGCCTCCGGTGCGCCCCGCTGCTCCTGCGGGTCCGCCGGCTGCGCCGCGCCCGGCGCACATCCCGTGCGCCCCGACTGGGCAGGCCGCGGCAGCGGCACCGCACCCGCGGTGCGGCGCATGTGGCTGAAGCAGCCGCAGTCCTCGGTCCTGCTGCCCACCGGGCGCACCTTCGACGCCATCGACGTCTCCGAGGACGCCGGCTGCCTGGCGCTGGCCCGGATGGAGCGGATGGGCCTGCCGCTCGGCCCGGTCCTCGGCGCCCCAGGACGCCGGCTGCTCTTCTTCGTCCTGCCGGGCGCGGGCGCGAAGGTCCCCGAGCTGCTGCGCGGCCTCGGCTGGCCGCCCGAGTCGCTGGACCTGGCGGTGCTGGGCGAGGGCAGCTGGGTCGTCGCGCCGCCGACCAGGACCGCGCCGGGCGGGTGCGCCCAGTGGGTACGGCCGCCGTCCCAGGCCAACCGCTGGCTGCCGGAGGCGCAGGAGCTGCTGAGCCCGCTGGCGTACGCGTGCGGGCGGGAGACGGCCGCGGCCCGCGCCCGCTGACCCGCCCGGCCTGCCCGACCCTTCCGGCCTGCGACCCCGCTCACCGTCCGCACTCACCGCCCGCCACTCGTCACTGTCAGTGGCCCCCCGTAGGGTGGCAGCACGCGTGGGACCAGCGCGGGCAGGACACGGGGAGAGGGCCGCGACATGGCACAGGAGCCGGACGGCACACCGCCGCGGGCGGATCGGGGAGCGCCCCTGCCGTACTACGGGACGGCAGGCGGCAGCGGGCAGGCGCAGGGCGGCGCGGGCGCGCCGGACGGCGGACCGGTGCCCGCGGTGCGCGTGCGCGGGCTGTGGAAGCGCTTCGGCGAGCAGGCGGCCGTCGCCGGCATCGAACTCGACCTGCCCGCGGGCCGCTTCATCGGCCTGGTGGGGCCGAACGGCGCGGGCAAGACCACCACGCTGTCCATGGTCACAGGGCTGCTGCGGCCCGACGACGGCCTGGTGCAGATCAACGGCCACGACGTGTGGGCCGACCCGGTCGCGGTGAAGTCCAGGATCGGTGTGCTGCCCGAGGGCCTGCGGCTGTTCGAGCGGCTCTCCGGGCGCGAACTGCTCGCCTACACCGGGCGGCTGCGCGGCCTGCCCGGCGCCGAGGTCGACAAGCGCACCGGCCAGCTGCTCGACGTGCTCGACCTGACGGCCGCCCAGCACAAGCTGGTGGTGGACTACTCGACGGGCATGCGCAAGAAGATCGGCCTGGCCGCCGCGCTGCTGCACAACCCCGAGGTGCTCTTCCTCGACGAGCCCTTCGAAGGCGTCGACCCGGTGTCCGCCCAGGTCATCCGCGGCGTGCTGGAGCGCTACACGGCGGGCGGCGGCACCGTCGTCTTCTCCTCCCACGTGATGGAGCTGGTGGAGAGCCTGTGCGACTGGGTCGCGGTCATGGCCGCGGGCCGGATCGTGGCGCGCGGTCCGCTGGCCGAGGTGCGCGGCGAGGCGCCCACCCTGCAGGACGCCTTCCTGTCCCTGGTCGGCGCCGACCGGCGCACCGGCCAGGACCTCGACTGGCTGGGCGGCGGTTCCCGATGACCGCTGCGGCGCCGCCTTCCGTCTCCCCGCCCGCCACGGGCTCTGCCGGCGGTTCCGTCACCGGCGTCTTCGTCCGGCTCAAGCTGTCGCTGATGCGCAACGGACTGCGCCAGTCCCGCGGGCGGACCGTCGGCTGGTGCATCGGCGTGGGCCTGACGATGCTCTATGCGCTGGCGAACGGCGCGGGCATGATCGCGCTGCGCGGCAACCACTACGCACCCGCGGTCTCGGTGACCGTGGCCGTGGTGCTCGGCGTCGGCTGGGCGGTGATGCCGCTGTTCTTCTTCGGCGGCGACGACACCCTCGACCCGACCCGGCTGGCCATGCTGCCGCTGCGCCCGCGCCCCCTGCTGACCGCGCTGCTCACCTCCTCACTGGTCGGCGTCGGCCCGCTCTTCACCCTGCTGCTGGCCGCCGGCGCGGTGACCGCGGTCGCGCACGGCCCGGCGGCGGTCGTCGTCTCGGCCCTGTCCGTCGCCCTGCTGCTGGTCCTGTGCGTCGCACTGTCCCGTGCCATAGCCGCGGCCAACACCCGGCTGCTGACCAGCCGCAGGGGCCGCGACCTGGCGCTGCTCAGCGGTCTTTTCGTAGCGGTCGGCGCCCAGCTGGTCAACCTCGGGCTCAGCTCGCTGTCCGGCACCGACGGGCTGCACCGGGCCACGTCGGCGGCGTCCGTGCTGCGCTGGATACCGCCCGCCACCGCGGTCGACGCGGTCCGCTCCACCGGCCGGGGCGCGTACGGACTGGCGGCCGTGCAACTCGCCGTGACCGTCGCGGCGACCGCCCTGGTGCTGCGCTGGTGGCACCGCAGCCTCTTCCGGCTGATGGTCTCGCCCGACGCGTCCACGATCGCCGCGGCCCCCGAGGCGTCCGGCGGCCGCGACCGGTCGGCGGGTCGCTCCCCGCTGGGCCTGCGGCTGCCCTCGGGGCGTACGGGCACGGTCATGCAGCGGCAGTTCCGCTACATGTGGCGTGACCCGCGGGCCAAGGCGGCGCTCGCGACCGGCCTGGCGGTCGGCCTGCTGCTGCCGCTGGTCGCCGTCGTCCAGCACGGCACGGTCTACCAGTGCCTGTGGGCCGCCGGCCTGCTCGGCATACAGATGTACAACCAGTTCGGTCTCGACGGCTCCGCCTTCTGGACCGTCATGGCCACGATCGCCGACCGCCGCGACGCCGAGGCCGAACTGCGCGGCCGGGCGCTGGCCATCGCAGTGATCGCCGTCCCCTACGTCACGGTGGTGACCACCGGCGCCGCCGTCCTGCTCGGGCAGGCGGACGCACTCGCCGAGACACTCGGCCTGTCCTTCGCCTTCACCGGCGCGCTGGTGGCCACCGGCGGCTTCGCCAGCGTGCGCTACCCGTACGCGGTGCCGCGCGACAACCCCTTCTCCAACGCCGCCCCCGGCCAGAGCGGCCTGGTGATGATCAACGTCTTCGGCGGCACCCTCACCGGGGCGGCGCTGTGCCTGCCGGTGCTCGGGCCGGTCGTCGCCCTGCACCTCACGGGCCACCACGGCCTGCTCTGGCTGGCCCTCCCGGTCGGCGCCCTCTACGGTGCCGCGCTGGCCGCGCTGGCCCTGCGCTTCACCGCGCCCCGACTCCTCGACCGCCTCCCCGAGATCCTCGCGACGGTGCGCAAGTGAGAGGGCAGGTCCCGGGTCGGGGTCACGCTCTCCCGGCCGGCGGGCGGCGGAAGGTCGTGGCCAGGGCCAGCAGCGGGAGGGCGGCGCCCAGAGCGGCCGCGTAGGGCCAGCCGCCGAGGTGGTAGGCGGCGGACCCGGCCTGCGACCCGACCGCGCCGCCGACGAAGAAGGTCGCCATGAAGGCGCTGTTGAGCCGCGCCCTCGCGCCGCCGTCCAGCTGGTAGACCACGTGCTGCCCCAGGATCAGCGTGGTCTGGACGGCCATGTCCAGCAGCACGGCCGCCGCACCCAGGGCCAGCACGCTGTGCCGACCCACCCCCGCCACACCGAAGGCGACCGCAGCGGCCATGAAGGCGGCAGCCGTCATCGGCCGGACCAGTCCGCGGTCCGCCCACCTCCCGGCCAGCGGGGCGATCAGCGCGCCGCCCGCGCCCGCCAGGGCGAACAGCCCGACCTGCCACTGCCGGTAGTGGAAGGGCGCCGCGGTCAGGACGAAGGAGATCGTCGTCCAGAAGACGCTGAACGCCCCGAACATCGCCGCCTGGTACAGCGCCCGGCGCCGCAGCGCCGGATGGACCCCGAGCAGCCGCACCGTCGAGCGCAGCAGCGCCCCGTACCGCAGCGCGGCGGCCGGCGGGCGCGGCGGCAGGGCCGAGCGCAGCACCAGCGTCAGTACGGTCATCAGCGCGGCCGAGCCGAGGTAGACCACCCGCCAGCTCGTCGCGCCCGCCACGACGCTGCCGACGGTGCGGGACAGCAGGATGCCGGTGAGCAGCCCGCTCATCACCTGCCCGACCACCCGCCCCCGGCTCGCGTCCGGCGCGAGGTCCGCGGCGAAGGGCACGAGTATCTGCGCGACGGTGAGCGTGCACCCCACCACGAGCGAGGCGGCCAGCAGCACCGCGAAGTCCGGTGCCGCACCGGCCAGGACGAGCGCGCCGACGGTCAGCGACAGCAGCAGCGTCGCGAGCCGCCGCTTCTCGGTGACGTCGCCCAGCGGCACGATCAGCAGCAGGCCGAGCGCGTAGCCGAGCTGGGTGGCGGTCACCAGGCTGCCCGCGACGACCGAGCCGATGTGGAAGGACCGCCGCAGCTCGCTCAGCAGCGGCTGGGCGTAGTACAGGTTGGCCACCGTCAGTCCGCAGGACACGGCGAGCAGGACCACCAGGCGCCGCGGCGGCCCCGCCTGCGCCGCGTCCGGTACGGCAGGGCCGGCCGTCCTGGCGGCGGAATCGGCAAGCTCTGCGGGGCCGTTGGGCTGGGACATCGACACCTCACTGCGCGGACGGACACGGGCGGGAACCGGTTTGACCGGTGCTGCGAAGGTACCAGTCAAACCGGTTCCACCAGTAGGCTGAGCCGTATGGAGGAGATCACCGCACCGCCGCGTTTCCGGCAGGGCTCGGGACGGCTGTGCCTGGACTACCTGCGGACCCTGCGCTACCGCGGCACTCCCCGGGCGACGGAGGAACTCGCCGACCCGGCCGCGCTCATGGCGTGGGTACGGCAGTGCGGGCCGGCGGTCGAAGGCCCGCGCTCAGCGCCCGGGCCCGGCCCGGCCGACGTGCTCGCCGCACGGGCGCTGCGCGAGGCCGCGTACACCCTGGTCACCGCGGCGGTCGCCGCGGGCGCCGCGGTCGCGCCCGCCCCCGCGGTCCGCGCCCGGCTCAACCGGGCCGCCGCCGCGGACGTGCCCGTGCCCCACCTCGCCCCCGACGGTGCGGTGCGGCACCGCGCCGAGGATCCCGTACGCGCGGTGCTCGCGCTCGTCGCCCGCGACGCGCTCGACCTCGTCGCCTCCCCCGCCCTCCTCCCCCGCGTCCACGCCTGCGCGTCCCCCACCTGCGGCGCCCTCTTCCTCGACCACTCCCGCCCCGGCACCCGCCGCTGGTGCTCGATGGACACGTGCGGCAACCAGTCCAAGAAGTCGTCTTTCCGCTCCGCGGGAAGACGGTGAGCTGCCCCTTGCGGTGAGCGGTCGACCTCAGCACCGTCGTGACTGGTCGCGCAGTTCCCCGCGCCCCTGGGTGATTGCCACTTGCCGTGGCGTTGCTTGCTTTCCGCCCCTTCGGGCTGAGCGCGCAGTTCCCCGCGCCCCTGGAGGGGTGCCCTCTTCCCCCAGGGTGAGCGTTTCCAGGGGCGCGGGGAACTGCGCGCCCCATCACAACGCACCGAATGGTGCGACCCCACGGCAAGTGGCACCCACCCAGGGGCGCGAGGAACTGCGCGACCAGCCACCGCGGCGGGGAAGGTGACCGCCCACCGCAAGGGGCAGGACCTGAAGGGGCGCGGGGAACTGCGCGACCAGCCACAGCGCACCGCAAGGGGCAAGCGCACCGCAAGGGGCAGGCGTCTGGACTCCCGGGCTCACCGCCGGGGGCTAGTTGGCGAGGCGGGTGCGCCAGGTGGGGTGGAGGTCGTCGAGGAGGGCCTCGACTCGGGGGGGCAGGCCCCGCGAGGGGCCGTTGAGGGCGGCGGCGCGGGCCAGCAGCGTGGCCGCGGCGGCCTCGACCCGCGCAGAATCCCCCGTGGCATGCGCGGCCCGCAAAAGCTCGAGCCACAGCCGCTCGTCGTCGGGCGCGACCCCGAGCCCGGTCTCCACGGCGGCGACAGCCGCCTTCGGCTTCGCGGCGTCGAGGTGCAGCGACGACAGCCCGAGCGCGATCTCGGCGACGAGCACGGGGTGCTGCGCGTCGACGATCTCGTGCGCGAGCCACCCGTAGCGCCCGGGGGCGCGGTCTTCGAGCAGCCGCCCGCGCGCCAGCGACAGCGCGTCGGTGAGCAGCCGGCGGCGGGCGGCCGCGTCGCCCGCCGCCCCGCCACGGTCTGCTTCGTGGTGCAGGGTCTGGAGGACGTCCCAGTCGGAGACGACGGACGTGGCGAGCACGATGCGCCCGGTGTCGTCGAAGGACATGCGGGCGGTGCCGTCGGGGTCGGTGCCGAGCCAGTCGCGGAGGCGTTCGACGAGGGCGTCGCGTACGTCCTCGGTGACGCCGCGGGGCCAGAGCGCGGAGGCGAGGACGCGGGGGTGGACGCCTTCGCGGTGCAGCAGGAGCAGGGCGAGGGCTTCGTGCAGCAGGGCGCTGCGTTCTGCGGGCGGCGCGTCGACGCCGATGAGTTCGAAGGGGCCGAGCAGCCTGGCGTAGATGCCGGGGCGGCCCTGGTCGCTGAGGTCGACGAGGAAGGGCGGTGCGTCGGGGCCGGGTTCGGGACCGTCGCCTCCGTTGCCGGCTTCGGCGAACAGCCGCAGGACGGCGGCGTATTGGGCGGCGGGCAGCCGCTGCGCGGTGAGGTCGAGGCCGAGCAGGGGTGCGGTGAGCCGCCCGTCGGCGCTGACGTGGAGTTCCCAGGCGGCGCCGGGGAGTGCGGTGGTGCCGGCGGCGACGAGGTAGCCGATGCCGAGCCGGCCTGCGTCGGCGGCGAGTTCGGCGAGGCGTTCGGCTTCCTCCTCGGTGGGCCGGGCGGCGACGAGCACGAGGTGGGGTGCCCACTGGGTGTGCTGGGCGCGGCCGGTCCTGCCGGTGAGGACGCTGTCCTGGCCGGCGTTGCGCAGGGCGGCGAGGCGCTGCGCGGTCTCGGCGGCCATGGTCTCGATGACCTCGGGCACGTCGGCGAGGTGGCGTACCCGGGCGGGGGCGAGCGCGGTGAGGTCCTCGGCGAAGCCGACGAGGGTGACCGTCATGCGGTCGGACCAGCCGTTGGTGGCCAACTCGGCGGCGACGGCGGCGAGTACGGCTTCGCGGTCGGCCCTGCCGCCGCTGAGCGAGACGATGCCGGGCACCGCTTCGAGGTTGAGCAGCAGCCGCGCGCCGTCGAGGGTGCCGAGCACCGCGAGTCCGGGGTACGGGGCTGCCGCCGCGGTGTCGGCGTCCTCGGGGAGTGCGGCCCGGGCGAGCCGCCAGAAGGTGTCGTCCTGGCCGAGCTGCCAGGGGGCGGGTGGCCGCCCTTCGGGCCAGGCGAGTTGGAGGTGGAGTTCGTCGGCGGTGAGCCAGGCCGCGTAGACGGTGGGGAGTTGGCGGCCTTCGGTGTCGAGCCGGGCGGACAGTGCGCGCAGGCCGCGGTCGAGGAAGGCGACGGTGTCGGGGTCGGCGCCGATGCGCAGCGCGTCGGCGGCGTCGGCCTGCGGCCCTGCGGGGGTGCGCGGGGTGCGCAGCACGCCTTCCGCGACGGACTGCCACAGTGCGGTGCGCCGCCGGCGTCCCAGGGCGGCGAGCAGGCCTGCGGCGAGCAGCGGGGCGGCGATCAGGGCTTCGGGCAGCGCGGACAGGCCGCCGCCGTGGGCGCCCTGGTCCGCCGCGGTGGCGGTCGCCGGGGCGTGCTCCTGGGTCTCGGCATGCGCGGGCGCGCGGGCCGGAGCGGGCTCGGCGGGCGG
This sequence comes from Actinacidiphila bryophytorum, assembly GCF_016916835.1. Classification (GTDB taxonomy): domain Bacteria; phylum Actinomycetota; class Actinomycetes; order Streptomycetales; family Streptomycetaceae; genus Actinacidiphila; species Actinacidiphila bryophytorum. Next base: position 83,082 of record NZ_JAFFIX010000022.1, read on the forward strand.
CGCCTGCACGTCGTGCCCGGCGACGGCGGGCGCGGGGTCGGCGTGGGCGCCTTCCGCGGTGGTGTCCTTGGCGCCGCCGTGCTCCGCGTAGTGCTTGACGTCGTGGGCGACGTGCGGGGCGGCGACGGGCATCTCGACCAGGTCGCCGCCGTGCGCGTCGCCCGGCATCTCCATGACCCAGCCGGGGCGGATCAGGCTGGCCTGCGAGAGCCGGGAACCGTCGGGCTGCACACGGTCCTTGTTGAGTTCGTAGATCTCCTTGTAGCGGCGGCCGTCGCCGAGGTGGCGCTGCGCGATGTCCCACAGCGAGTCGTGGTGGCGGCCCTCGGGCGGCTGGATGCGGTAGAACTTCGTGGCCTGCTGGCTGCGTTCGACGCCGTGTGCGGTGCCGGCCCGCGCGCCGCCGTCCTGGTGCGGGGTGACGACGGCGGAGGACTGGGCCTGGTGCGGAACTCCCGGTGTCTGCTGGGCGGTTGCCGCGACGCCGGGCCTGGCCTCCTGGTGCGCCCTGTGATGGGTGCCGAGTTGGCCGAGGCCGGGGGTGAGGGTCGCGGCGCCGACCCCCAGCAGCAGCAGCGCGGCCACCAGTTGGCGGGCGAGCAGCTGGCTGGCGCCGGATGCGGGGATGTGGTGCGGCAGTCCGACGCCCGACACCGCCGCCTTGGCCTCCACCAGCACGCACGCGGCGAACTGCGCCCAGGCCAGCCAGACCACCACGGCGAGGGAGTTGACGAAGGTCTCGGTGGTGATCGGCTGGCGCAGCACGTCGGAGTCGAAGTGGTGCGGGAAGGGCGAGCCGATGAAGTAGAGCAGCGCACCCGGCACACCGACCACCAGGACGGCGAGCACCACGAAGGCGCCGAGCGCGCGGACGACGTCGCCGAACGTGCGGTGCCTGCGCGGCGGTCGGCCCTGAGCAGGCCCCTGCTGCGGGTGGGTGCGTCCCGTGGCGGTCGTGCGTGCCATCGCTGCTGCCCTGCTTCCTCTGGCTGGCTGTACGTCGTCGCTGCGTCGGTACGTGTACGTCGTCGGTACGTGTGCGTCGTCGGTCGGTACGTCGTCGGTCGGGTGCTCTCAGCGGGTCAGTGACTGGGCGGACGCGACCCCTTTGGCGTGCTGGTCGCCGCTGAGGAAGAAGCCGCTCAGCATCGGCTGGTAGGTGAGCTGGACCTGCACGGTGACCTGGTCGGCGTTGGTCGGCGCCACGCAGTGCGAGGCCCGGACGTCGTCGCCGTCGAGGCCGGCGGCCTCAAGGAAGGTGCGGATGTCGGCGTCGCAGTCGGTGTAGTTGATGGGTGCGGTCGCGCCCAGGTCCGCGGCGCTGCGCAGGGCGTCCACGTCGATGTCCTGGGCGGCGGCGCGGGCGGCCTGCTCGGCCAGGTCGGCGGCGCGCTCGCGTTTGGCGACGGTCATGCCGCCGTCCACGACGAAGGCGGCCAGCGCGATGAAGAGCAGCGCGAAGATGACGACCGCGATGGCACCCGACCCGCGGTCGCTGCCGCCTGCGGCGGCCGGCCGTGCGTGCAGCCGCTTCACTCGTACCTCCGGTAGGGGTCGAGCGGTGCGGCGAACTGGCTGCTCATGGTGGTGGGGATGCTGAGCCCGACGACGGCGAGGCCGCGTACCGTGCACGACAGCTGGACGGCGTAGTGGCCGCCCTGCGCGGTCCAGTCGGTGCCGTCGGTGGTCATGTGGACCGCGCCCTCGCAGATGCCCTGGAGGTCGTCGGTCGCGGCCTGCAGCGCGGCCCGGTCGGCGGCGCCGCGCTCGCCCTGGAGCGAGCCGGCCCGTGCGGCGTCGCGCGCGGCGCCGTCCAGTGCGCCCCGCCCGTCGACCAGTTGGCCGAAGGCGACCAGCACCAGGATGAAGAGGATCAGCAGCGGCGCCAGGATGACGATCTCGATCGTGGAGATCCCCGCGTCCGCCCCTGACGTCCCTTCCGCCGCGGGCGCCGCCTGGGCGCGCCCGCGCAGTCGGGCGACCGCGGCCGTGAGTGTCGTCATCCGCGCCTCACCCGCCCTGCACGAAGCGTTCGATCGGCCCCTGGGACCGCTCGTCCACGGTGATCCCGATGCCGAGGATCGACGGCACATGCCCGACGACCTCGACGCTGACGTTGTCGCCGTCGCGCTGGACGTCGACGTGGTGCGAGGTCAGCAGGCTGCCGCCGAGCTGGTCGATGTAGCCGTTCGCCTTGGTGCGCGCCCGGTCCTGCCAGTCGTCGTGCACGGCCGCCTGCGCCCGGGCTTCCCTGGCCCCGGCGCGGGCAGCGGCCTGCGCGACGTGCGCGGCGAAGTAGTACATCGCGAACTGCACGGTCAGGAAGATGACGCCGAAGACGATCGGCGTCAGGAACACGAACTCGATCGCGGTCATGCCGCGGTCGCCGCTCCCGCGCCGGCCCACGCCGCTGTCGCCGCGCGCTGCGGCGAGCCGGCCGCGCAGGGCTCGGCGGTACGTATGCAGGCTGCTCATCCCCGTCAGCTCATCTCCCCCGTCGGCTTCCCGTCATCGGCGCTGCCGGACCGCTTCCGCGGTCCTCAGCAGCTGGTGTCCTTGGACGCCTTGTCGATGCAGCTGGTGACGCTGTCCTTCTTGGTGTCCAGGGCCTTGCTGATGGCCACGCCGATCCCGGCGACCAGGGCCGCCACGATGGCCGAGATGATCACCCACTCGACGGCCGAGGCGCCGACGCTGCGGCCCTCGGTCCTGGCCCATTCGATGCGCCGGCGGACGAAGGCGACGAGCGGCTGTGTCGCTCTGGCAAGGGGATGAGGACTGTTCATTGTCCGGTTCCTTTCTGGCTACGGCACTTGCTCGGGCACTTGCTGCCGCCCCGGTCGGGGCGCGTTCGGCGTACGGGTGGCCGCCTGCGGTCGGGTCAGGCCTGGAAGACGCGCATGGCGGCCGGGAAGATCAGGAAGACCAGGAATCCCGCGGCGAGCATCAGCTGCGCCACGAGCATGGACTGCGAGTTCTCGCCTGCGGACCCCTCGATCTCGGCGAGTTCGCGGTGCCGCATGGTCTCCGCGCGGGAGGCCAGCGACTCGCGGACCTTGGCGCCGTCGTCGGCGACCAGGCCCAAGGCGACGGACAGGTCCTGCAGTTCCTCGACGCCCAGTTCGGCACCGAGCCGGCCGAGCGCCACCCACTGGCTGATGCCGGTGATGCGCGCGTCGGCCAGGCAGCTGCGGATGCGTACCAGCGCCCAGCCGTCGCTGACCTCGGCGGCGGCCATCAGCGCCTCCGGCAGGCCGCGCCCGCCGGCCAGGTTCATCGCGACCAGGTCGAGGTAGGCGCCGATGACCCGGCGCAGGTCCTTGCGCTTGTCGGCGGCGTCGCGGCGCACTTCGACGTCGGGCAGGAAGAAGAAGAGCGCCGCGCAGGCCAGCGCGAGCCAGACCGGCACGATCGGGTTGACGCCGAAGCCCAGTTGCCACACCAGGGCGAACAGGAAGGGGCCGAAGACCAGGCCGGAGGCGGCGAGCAGGATCTTGGTGGCGAGGAATCCCTCCCAGCTGCGGTCGAGTACGGCCAGGTCGGCGCGCAACGAGCGCATCTCCCAGCCCTGTTCGAGGTAGAAGGCGGCGATCCGGCGGCCGACCCTGCCGCGCAGGTCGGTGGGGCGCGGTGCCGGCCCCGAGGCGGGTCCCGCGGCGCGCAGCGCGTCGATCTCCGCGATGGTCGCCGCGGCGCTGCGGCGGCGCGGGACGAGCGCCCTGATCAGGGCGAAGACGCCGAGCCCGGTGACGGCGCCGAGCAGTGCGGACAGTGCGATGTCGTTCACAGGTGCCCCGCTTCCTGGCGCTGGGCGTGCAGTTCGGGCGAGTGGACGAGGAAGCGGGCGGGCGTCTCGACCTTCGACAGGCTGCGCAGCCACCAGAAGCCGCCGGCGAACAGCGCGCACACCACGGCCAGCACCAGCTGGCCGACCAGCGTGCCGTAGGGCTTGACGAAGCCGCGGTTGAAGATCGCCAGGGCGAGCACGACGACCACCGAGACGATGACGACGATCTGCACGCTGCGCCGGGTGCTGGCCCGCTGCGCCATGACCCGCTGCCGCATGTCCACTTCCTCGCGGGCGGACTTGGCCAGTGCGCCCAGCACGTCGCGCAGCCCGGGGCCGCGCAGCCGGGAGTTGAGGATCAGGGCGGCGATGATGATGTCGGCGGAGGCGTCGTTGATCTCGTCGGCGAGGTGCTGGAGCGCGTCGGGCAGCGGGGTGCGCGAACGCAGCCGGTCGACCAGCGACTCCAGGTGGCTGCGCAGCGCCGGTGCCGCCGCACGGGCCGAGGCGGGGATGGCCTGTTCCAGGCCGACGGCGCCGGCGATGGTGTCCCGCAGCGACTCCGTCCACGACGCCAGCGCCTCGACGCGCTTCATCGCGGCCCGCTCTTCGGCGGCGCCGCCGAAGAGCCGGTCCCAGGTGAAGACCAGCAGTGCGGTGGCGATGCCGAGCACCGCCCAGCGGGTCAGCGCCATGACGGCGATGCCGGCCACCGCGGCGACGGAGCCGCGCTGCGACAGGAAGCGCACGAAGTCGGAGGCGCGGTCGGCGGACGTCTGGCCCGCCACCGCGGGTTTGGGCGCCCAGCCGCGGATCGCGACCACGAGAAGCGCGACGCCGCCGCCTGCCAGCGCACCGGCGAGAAGTGCGTACATCACGGTCAGGGAGAAGACTCCGGTCATCACCGCCACACCCCCGTGGGCTGGTAGCCGCAGGCGAGGAGTTCGTCGAGGCAGGCGAGCGGTGCGTGCGGCATCGCCACACCGTCGCGGCCCTCGGCGAAGACCTCGCTGGAAAGGACCCTGCCGTCCACGCCGTTGACCTCGCGGACCGAGGTGACGACGCGGCGCAGGGTGCCGCCGTGCTGGTAGTCGTTGCGCCGCTGCACGAAGACCACGAAGTCGATCGCGCCGGCGACGAGCATCTGCGAGGCCTCGACGGGCAGCCGTTCGCGCGCCTGGAGGGCGTAGGTGGAGATGCGGTTGAAGACCTCGGCCGAGCTGTTGGCGTGGATGGTGGACAGCGAGCCGTCGTTGCCCTGCGACATGGCGTTGAGCATGGTGACGATCTCGTCGCCGAGAACCTCGCCGACGATGACCCGCGAGGGGTTCATGCGCAGCGAGCGGCGTACCAGCTCGGCCATGGATATCGCGCCCTGGCCTTCGGAGTTGGGCAGCCGCTCCTCGAACGCCACCACGTTGGGGTGCAGTTCGGGGAACTGGTCGAGGCCGAGTTCCAGGGCGCGCTCGACGGTGATCAGCCGCTCCTGCGGGGGGATGACGTTGGCCAGTGCCCGCAGCAGGGTGGTCTTGCCCGCGTTGGTGGCGCCGGCGATCATCACGTTCTTGCGGGCCAGCACCGCCGCAGACAGGAAGCTGCCCAGCTCCGGTGTGAGCGTGTGGTTCCCGACGAGGTCGGCGAGGAAGACCTTGCCGAGCCGGGCGCGGCGGATGGACAGCGCGGGGCGGCGCGTCACGTCCATCACCGCGGACAGCCGCGAACCGTCGGGCAGTCGCAGGTCCAGTTGCGGGTTGGCGGAGTCGAAGGGGCGCGAGGACAGGCCGGAGTAGGCGCCCAGCACCTGGATCAGCTCGACGAGTTCGTCGTCGGTCTCGGCGACCGGCTCGACCTGGATCTCGCGCCCGTCGGCGTAACCGACGAACACCTGGTCGCAGCCGTTGATGTCGATGTTCTCCACTTCCGGGTCGTCCAGCAGCGGTTGCAGCCGGCCGACGCCGAAGAGCGCCGCGTGCACGGCCGCCGCGTAGGCCTCCTCGGCGAGCGCGTCAGGCGGGGTGCGGCCGACGGTGATCTCGGCGCGGGCGTAGTCCTCCAGGATCTGCGCGATGATCGCCCGGGCGAACTGCCGCTCGTCCTCAGCGGACATGGCGATCTCGCCGGCGACCTGGTCGAGCCGGCGCTGCTCGGCGATACGGTCGCCGGCCTCCTGCCGGAACCGCTTGACCAGTTGGTGGTCGATCTCGCTCATCGGAAGACCCCGTAGCGCTGCGGTACGTCGGCGGCGACCTGCCGGGCCGAGCGGATCAGCAGCGACTTGTCGAGCCGGCCGCGGCGGCGGCCACCCAGCATCTCGGCGCCCGCCGTGTCGTGGGCGAGGGTGCCGACGACGCGGGCGGCGATCTGCGAGGCGACCAGCATCTCGTTGGCCTGGGCGGCGATCCTGGCGCTCTGCCCGGGCTCGGCGATCAGGACGACGCCGATCGGCGGGTAGCCGAGGGCGGCGGCGCCGCGCTGCGAGCCGTGCAGCTTGGCGGACAGCGCACCGGCCCGGTCCCTGACCCGCGCCAGCTGCTCGGCCTCGGTCCTGGCGACCAGCAGCACCAGGGAGGCGTGCGCGAGCATGCCGAGCGCCGGGGTGTCGCCGCCGATGCGGCCGCAGTCGGCGATGACGTCTGCGGCGCCATTGGGCGACTCGGCCAGTGTGGCGAAGGCCTGGCCGAGTATCGGCCACAACCCGCTGAGTCCCGCGGCCTGTTCCGCGCTGCCGATGCCGACCAGGATGTCGAGGCCGCCGCTGAGCGGCTGCGCGTGGTCCCACAACTGCTCGGCGGCAAGGCCCCGTCGGGCGGTCGCGGCCAGCGACAGCAGCCCGACGTTGGGATCGAGTACCCCGCCGTGCGCGCCGCGCGAGCGGTAGACGAGGTCGCCGCCGGCCGGGTCGGTCTCGGCCAGCAGGGCGCGCCGCGGCCACACCGCGGCGAGCGCGAGTGCCGCGGTGGTGACGCCGGGTGAGCCCTTGTCGGCGGCGATGGCGATGAGTGCCATGACGTGGTCCGCCGCTCGCTCAGTTCCCGCCGGCGGGCGGGACGCGGACCAGGGCGACGTTGTTGGCGGAGGCCGCGATGGTCAGCGGGCCTGCGTCGGCGGTGTCGGCGATCACGGTGACGTTGGTGTCGCCGGTGCCCAGGTCGGAGTTGTCGGTGCCGATCGACTTCACGATGAGCCGGTTGCTGATCAGCGTGCTGCGCGGAGCATTTCCGGTGTCGCCGGACGTTCCGCTCGTGGCACCGCTGTTCTGGCTCTTGGCCGCGTCGTTGCCGACGACGTAGGCGGCCACGGTGTCGCCGACGCTGATGCCGCCCTTGGGGAACTGGCCGTCCTTGAGGGACAGTCCGACCAGCGACTTGCCCGCGGTGAGGACGTTGTCCTTCTTGGTGATCATCTGGTCGGACAGGACCGAGTCGGGGACGAGGGTGACCGCGGCCCGGTAGTTCTTCACCAGGTCGCCGCGCTGCTCCCAGCGGATCAGGCCGAGCCCGGTGTTCTCCGAGAGCATCACCTCGCGGATCGCGGACTGCGGTATCTGGTCGCCGGCCGCGACCGGTTGGGTGATCTCGACGTACGAGACCTTGTCGCCGGCCCGCATCACCATCACGGTGGCGCCGAGCGCGCCCAGCAGGATGAGCAGCACGGCGAGCGCGGCCAGTGCGGGCTTGCGCTCCCGCGGCGCCACCGGAAGGCGTTCACCGCCGGGAACTCCCAGTGACGGTGCGGGTACGCCTGCCGGGCGGCCCGCGCCGCCGCCGGCACTCGAACGGTCCCTGGTCCTCACGACTGCCCCCGTAGTCCTGCGTGCGCCGAAATCGGCCGTCGATGGGGGGTGGCCGCCGTATTCCGTTACGGCGTCGCCCCGTTGCCGATGTCAAGTCACGGCACGCTATCAGCGCCGGATAAACCCCCTCAAGGAGTGTTGCGCGACAAGGCAGGCACAGGCGTGCAACAGTTCCGCACCACCGGCGGGAGTCCAACGGCGCTGCCAGAGTGGGCCGGTACGGGAGGACCGGGGCGGTTTCGTCGATACGTTCACCAATTGCTCACATCGGCCCCGCATCAAAGGGGGTTACGTGAGGTTTCGGGAGGCGGATAGCCTCCTTGGACAGGTGCGCCGGCTCGGGCGGGGCCGGGATTCGGCGGCCCGCGGGGCGGGCCGCGACGGGGAGGGATCGTCCCATGCGGGTGACCGTGACGGTCGTACAGCAGGGAGCGGACGCGCAGGACGTCGTCGTCACGGCGGACGACAGCGCGACCGCGCAGGACGTGGCCGCAGCACTGGCCAGGGCCACCGGAGTCGTACCGCCGCCGGGCAGGGGCGGCGGGTCGGGCGGCACCGTCGTGGCCTTCCCCGGCACCGCTCCCGTCCCCTCACCCGCCACCGGTACACCGCAGTTGTGGGCGGACGGCGTCGGCTGCGACCCGCAGGCGCCGGCCGCGGCGGTGCTGCGGGACGGCATGCGGGTCACCGTGGACGACTCGATCGGCCCCTTCATGCGGGCCGGAGAACCCTCGGGGCGCTACGAGTTGCGGGTGTGCGCGGGTCCGGGCGCGGGCCGGGTGGCGCGACTCGGCCTTGGTACGGCGACCGTCGGGTCGGGTCAGCGCTGCACCGTGTCCGTCCCCGACGACACCCTGCCGGCGCTGGCCGCCCGGGTGTCGGTGGGCGCCGACGGCAGGGTGACGCTCGCGGCCGAGGCGGACGCGGGGCTGACCCTGGAGGGCGACCCCGTCGCGGTCGAGCGGCAGTGGCCGACAGGTGCGCAGGTCAGGGCGGGCAGCACCGTCATGGTGCTGGACGTGCCGAGCGAGTCGGACGCGCACCTGTCGCCGATGGGCGAGGGCGGCCTGGCCTACAACCGGCCGCCGCGGCTGAAGTCCCTTCCGCCGCGCCCGCGTCTGTATGTGCCGCAGCCGCCGGGAAAGACCGAGTCGGCCAGATTCCAGACGATCGCCGCGCTGGTGCCGCTGGTATTCGGGTTGGCCATGTATTTCATGGTGCAGCAGGTGTACATGCTGCTGTTCTGCGTGATGAGCCCGGTGATGCTGCTCGGCCAGTGGATCAGTGAATCGCGCGAGGGAAAGAAGCGTAACCGCAATACCGCCAAGCAGTACAAAGCCGATCTTGCCGCCCACGAAATCACCCTGGAGGCCGCGCGGTTGACCGACCGGGCGGAACGGCGGGCGGCATTCCCCGACGCGGCGGAGATCCTGCTCTTCGCGACCGGGCCGCGCCGCCGGCTGTGGGAGCGGCGGATCACCGACCCGGACGCGCTGCGGCTGCGGATCGGCGTCGCCGACCTGCCCGCCGACATCGAGCTGCAGCCCGCGGGCCACCTCCCCGAGGGCGCACCGCACCCGGTGCCGCCGCAGGTCAACGACGTGCCGGTGCCGCTCCCGCTGCCCGAACTCGGCGTCGTCGGGGTGGCGGGGACCCGCGACAGGGCGCTGGCGACCGCCCGCTGGCTGGTGGCCCAGGCGGCCGTCCTGCACAGCCCGCGCGACCTGTCGATGGTGCTGCTGTCGTCGGAGCCTGACGCCGACCAGGCGTGGGGCTGGGCGCACTGGCTGCCGCACCTGGCACCCCAACAGGGCCAGGACTGCGTGGCGTTGGTCGGCACCGACGGCGAGGCCACGGCCCACCGGATCACCGAGCTGCTGCAGGAGCTGAACCGCCGCAAGGCCGACGCGCTGGCCGCTTCCGGCGGCGGGCGGATGCGCCCCGACCCGTACGTCCTGGTGGTGCTGGACGGCGCCCGGCTGCTGCGGCGCACCCCCGGCATACCCCAACTGCTGCAGGAGGGACCGCGGTTCGGGATGTACGCGCTGTGCCTGGACCAGGACGAGCGGCTGCTGCCCGAGGAGGTGCGGGCGGCCGTGTGCTGGTCGCCGCAGGACGGCAGCCGGGTGCATGTGCGCGGCGCCGGACTGGAAGTGCTCGGCGACGTGCTGGCCGACCAGGTCGGCGGCGACTGGTGCCACCTGGTGGCGCGCTCGCTCGCCCCCGTACGCGACGTCAGCCGCGACGACGCCGACAGCGCGCTGCCCACCTCGGCGCGGCTGCTGGACCTGCTCGGCATGCCGGACCCGACCGGCGGGGACGTCGCGGCGGTCTGGCAGCGCGGCGGGTCGAGCACCGCCGCCCCGATCGGCGTCGGCGCCGACGGCACCTTCGTGCTGGACATCCGCAGGGACGGCCCGCACGCGCTGGTCGCCGGCACCACCGGCGCGGGCAAGTCCGAGCTGCTGCAGACCGTCATCACCTCGCTGGCCGTGGTCAACCGCCCCGACGCGCTCAACTTCGTGCTCATCGACTACAAGGGCGGCAGCGCCTTCCAGGACTGCGCCCGGCTGCCGCACACCGTGGGCATGGTCTCCGACCTCGACGCGCACCTGACCGAACGCGCCCTGGCGTCGCTGGCCGCCGAGTTGCACCACCGCGAGACGGTCCTGTTCGCCGCGGGCACCAAGGACATCGAGGACTACAACGACGCCCGGGGGCTGCGCTCCGAGCTGGAGCCGATGCCGCGACTGGTGCTGATCATCGACGAGTTCGCCTCGCTGGTCGCGGAACTCCCCGACTTCGTCGCGGGGCTGGTCGACATCGCCCGCCGCGGCCGCTCCCTGGGCGTGCACCTGGTGCTCGCCACGCAGCGCCCGGCCGGCGTGGTCAGCGCCGACATCCGCGCCAACACCAACCTGCGCATCGCGCTGCGGGTCACCGACGCCGACGAGTCGCGGGACGTCATCGACGCCCCCGACTCCGGCGCCATCGCCAAGTCCACACCGGGCCGCGCCTATGTGCGCTCCGGCGCCCAGTCGCTGGTCGGCGTGCAGTCGGCGCGGATCGGCGGGCGCCGGCCCGCGCGCGGGCAGCAGCGCGCCAAGGCGGGCGTGCAGCCGCTGGGCTGGACCTCGCTCGGCCGGCCCCTGCCGCGCGGCTCGGACGACGACGGGGACGACGGCACCATGGTCACCGACCTGGCGGTGCTGGTGGACGCGATCCGGGACGCCGCCGAGCTGCTGGGGCTTCCGGCGCCGCGCAAGCCCTGGCTGGACCCGCTGCCCGAGCAGGTGACGGTGGAGGAACTGGCGGGGGTGGCCGGGTCTTCCTCCGGCGGTGCGTCCGGGGGCAGTGCCTCCGGCGGGAGTTGGCAGGACGTGCCGCCGGTCGCGTACGGGCTCACCGACCTGCCCGCACAGCAGGCCAGGACGCCGCTGGCGGTGGACGTCGTGCACGGCGAGCACGTGCTGATCGTCGGCGGCCCGCGCTCGGGGCGGTCCACGGCGCTGCGTACGTTCGCCGGTTCGCTGGCCCGCGGCTCGTCGCCGCAGGACGTGCACCTCTACGGCATCGACTGCGGCGCCAACGCCCTGCTGCCGCTGGTGAGCCTGCCGCACTGCGGCGCCGTCGTCACCCGCGACCAGCCGGAGCGGCTGGCGCGGCTGCTCGACCGGCTCTCGGCCGAGGTGTCGCGGCGCCAGCAACTCCTGGCGATGCGCGGGGCGTCGAGCGCGGCCGAGCAGCGGGCGATGGCCGCGAACCCCGAGGAGCGGCTGCCGTGGATGGTGCTGCTGCTCGACAACTGGGAGGGCTACACCTCCACCTTCGAGGCGTACAACTACGGCAAGCTGGTCGAGGGCGCCAACCGGCTCTTCCGGGAGGGCGCGGCGGCCGGGCTCAAGGTCGTCATGACCGCGGACCGCTCCGGGTTCAACGGGCAGATCTCCTCGGTCTTCGCCGACAAGCTCATCCTGCGGATGGCCGACCCCAACGACTACACCACCGGCGGCCTGTCGTCCCGCGAGGTGCCCAAGGCCATGCCGTCAGGGCGCGCGCTGCGGCCCACCGACCGCGGGGTGCAGGAGAGCCAGATCGCGCTGCTGGCGCCCGAGCCGTCGGGCCAGGCGCAGGTCGAGGCGCTGCAGCGGATCGCACGCGGCGCCACCGAGCGCTACCGCCGGCTGCCGCGCCGCAACCGGCCGATGCGGGTGGACCCGCTGCCGCCGCGCATCACGGTCGCCGAGGCGATGGCTCTGGAGCCGGACTTCACCCCGCCGTCGCCGCTGTGGGCGCTGCTGGGCGTGGGCGGCGACGAACTCCAGCCGCTGGGCGTGGACTTGCAGGAGTCCGGTCCGGGGTTCGTGATCGCGGGGCCGCAGAAGTCGGGGCGGTCCACGACGCTGATCGCCGCGGCCCGCTCGGTGCTGGCGCGCGGGGTGCCGGTGGTGCTGGTCACCCCGCGCCGCTCGCCGCTGCGTGAACTGGCCGGCGCCGACGGGGTGCTGGGTGTGCTGGGCGCCGACGCGAGCCAGGACGACCTGCGCGAGCTGACGGCCAAGGCGGAGGGCGGGCCGTATGTCGTGGTCGTCGACGACGGCGAGCTGATCTACGACACCCCGCTGGACGCCGCCCTTGAGGAGGTGGTCAAGTCCGGTCTGGACGGCGACCACGCGCTGATCGCGGCGGGCAACGCCGACCAGATGGGCTCGCAGTACCGCGGCTTCCTGGTCGAGGCGCGGCGCTCGCGCAACGGCCTGCTGCTCGCCCCGCAGGGCTCGACGGAGGGCGACCTGTTCAACGTGCGGCTGCCACGGGACGTCGGCGGCGGCCCGACCGGCCGCGGACTGCTGGTGCGCGGCGGGGAGCTCGTGCAGATCCAGGCGGTCGGCCTGGACTGACCCCGGGCTCGGGGGACTTCCCCGCGACAGCGCGGAAAAGCGAAGGGGCCGGACGACCGGGGGTGTTCCCGGGTCCGGCCCCCTGCGTATCGCGCCTTCGGTGCGGATACGCGGCCGCGAGCGCTCGCGCGCTCAGCGGGTGGCAGCCTCGATGTTGTCCGCGTTGGTGCTGGCGGACTTCTGGGCGTCGTGGAGCGTGGCGACGAACTTGTCGAAGGTGGGCTTCAGCTGTGCCCATTCGCTGCGGAAGCGCTCCGCGGCCGGACCCTTCCAGTAGCTGTCGCTGCTGCTCGTCGCGCTCTGCAGGTGCCCGATCAGCGTGCCGAGGTTGCCCGCCTCCGTGTTGAACTTCGTTGACAGGTCCCGCAGTTGCTGAATATCAGCGCCGTGGATGGACATATCTAGCCTCCCCGTATTCTCAGGACTTCCGCGGGTCTTCGGCCCGCCCGAGGGACGCTAGCGCAACAGGGCCACGAATGCAGTAGTAGCTTCGGAAGCCCCGCCACCGCTACACACCTGTAGCGCGGCAATGACACGACCGGGACGCACAACTCCGGCTTCCCGCCTGCCTTCCCGCCTCCGCGCCGGGTCGCCCGACGGGGCGTCAGCTGCTGGGCAGCCCGGTGCGCGAGAAGACGTCGGTCGTGCCGCCGGTCCACTGCACGGTGAGCGTCTTGCCGTCGGCGGCGAGCACCCCGTGCCCGGTGGTGCGCTCGGTGTCGCCGTCCATACAGGTCAGTGTCAGCGCGATGCCGTCCCGGTCGGTGTATCCCCCGCCGCACAGATGCGTACTCGTCAGGGCCGCCTTGCCCTTGCCGAGGACCAGCTGCACCTTCGTGGTGTCCTGCGTCGCGAGCCACACGCCTTCCACGGTCTGCGTCGCGTCGCCGCTCCCCGCCGACTCCACCGGCGTCGTGGCCGTGGCCGTCGGCTCCTGCACCGCGGAGGTGGACCCGGACGGCGTCGGCTGCCCGCCCGTCGCGCTCGCGCTGCTGGTGGCCGTCGGCTTCTTCTCCCCGTCGTTGTCGCCGCTGCTGCAACTGCTCAGCGCCAGCACGGCGGCGACCGCCACCGCGGCGATTCCCGATCTTGTGAACGTCGGACGCACTGTGCTCCCCCATGACGCGATACGAATCCAGCGACGGCAAGCTACCAGCAGGCCAGGACAGTGTGTGCGCGCCCGCCCGCCCTGCCGGCCGCGACCCGCCGCGTACCGTCCACGCAGCCCCGACGCCCCCGGCAGGCCCGGACTGCCGCACCCCCGCGATCCCCCTCGGCGCCGCCATTTATCACCGACCCCTCACAGCACCCTCACCCCGATTCCGCACCCTCCGCACCGCCCCCGCCAGGCGCCGCGGGCCCCCGCATCCGCGCCCCTCCGCTTGTGCCGCCCACCCCCGCCCGCCGGGTGCCGCCGTACCCTCGCCGGGCGTCATGCCGGGGTCGCGTGCTGCGGCTCGCGGGCCACCTCCCGCAGGAACCGCTCCAACGTGTCGCCCCACGCGTCCGGCTGGTCCCACGGGACGAGGTGGCCGGCGTCGGGGATCTCGGCGTACCGGCCGCGGGGCAGCACCCGGACCATCTCCTGGGCCTCCGCGCGGCCCAGCTCCCCGTCCAGCCCGCGCACCACCAGGGCGGGGCAGCCCACGGCGGCCAGCTCGTCCCAGTGCGCGTCCCGTATCCAGTGGTCGCGGGAGCGCAGCAGATGACGCGGGGCGTACTGCGGGCGCCATCCGTCCTCGTCCTCCACCATGACCTCGGCGAAGAAGTCGCCCCGCACCGGGTCCGGCGGGTCGGCCCACGGGTCCTGCTCACCGAACCAGCGGCGGGCGTCCCCGAGCGTGGCGAAGGGCAGCGGCCAGGACCGCGTCCAGTCCTCCCACTCGCGCTGGCCCGCCTCTCCCAGCGCGACGGCCCGCATGTCGCAGATGACGACCGCGGCGACCAGGTCGGGCCGGTGCGCCGCGAGCTGCCATGCGGTGAGCGCGCCCGTGGAGTGGCCGACCACGGTGACCGGGGCCAGGCCGAGCTGCTCGACGGCGGCGACGGCGTCCGCGAGATACGCCTCGGTCGAATAGGGACCCTCGGGCCGCTCGCTGTGCCCGTGCCCGCGCTGGTCGAGCGCGACCGCGCGGTAGCGCGGTGCCAGCCGCCGGGCGGTCGCCGCCCAGTGCGAGGCCCGGCCGAGCAGTCCGTGCAGCAGCAGGACGCCGGGGCGGTCGGCGGGACCGGCGCCGCCCCCGGGTTCTGCCACCGGCTCGGCGGCGGTGCGGGCGACGGTGGCCGCCGCCGCGTAGTCCCAGGCCGCGAGGCGCGTGCCGCCCGCTCCCGTCACCTCGAAGCGCAGGGTCGTGTGCTGGTCCACGTGCTGCTTCATGTGCCGCACCCCCTTCCTTCCGGTCGTCGTCCGTCCTCGATCTGGCTCCTTGGGCCTTCCAGAAACCACGCTATCGAACTTTTATTCGAACAAGGGGCTCACGCGCCCAACACCGCTCGTTCGAGTGACAACGCTCAAGGATTGACGGACCGGGCCGAGGGGAGATCTTCAGCGGGGCGCGGCACGAAGGGGAAGCGGGTCGCGGGGAGGCACTGGGAAGCTCGGGGTCCCGGCTCCTCCGTGGGGGTCCCCATGGGGAGGGACGAGGGAGGGAAAGGCCGCCCCGGCGCCGTCGTCACGGCGCCGGGGCGGCCCCTCTCCTCTGCGTATCCCGTACGTCTTTGCTCTGCGTACCTCGTACCTCGTACCGCCTACCGCCTGCCGCCTGCCGCCTGCCGCCTGGAGCTACCGCCTGGCGACGAAGACGTGCGAGGCGACGTCGGCGTCGAGCTCGGCGGCCTCGCCGCCGCTGCCGACCAGCACACCGCCGGGCGCGGTCGTGACGCTGACCACGGCACCCGGCTGCACACCGGCCCGCCGCAGCGTGTACATCACCTGCGCGTCGGTCTGGATCGGCTCGCCGATCCTGCGGACGACCACACTGGCCGCGGCCGTACCGGGCCGCAGGTCGTTCAGGCTGACCATGCCGTCCTCCAGGAAGGGGTCGGCCTCGCCCTTCTCGCCCAGCTCCTCAAGGCCCGGGATCGGGTTGCCGTACGGCGACTCGGTGGGATGCCGCAGCAGTTCGAGCACCCGCCGCTCCACGGCCTCGCTCATCACGTGCTCCCAGCGGCAGGCCTCGGCGTGCACCTGCTCCCACTCCAGGCCGATGACGTCGACCAGCAGGCACTCGGCGATGCGGTGCTTGCGCATCACGCGGGTCGCGGTGCGGCGGCCTTCCTCGGTCAGTTCCAGATGGCGGTCACCGGCCACGTGCAGCAGCCCGTCCCGCTCCATCCGCGCCACCGTCTGGGAGACCGTCGGGCCGCTCTGGTCGAGCCGCTCGGCGATTCGGGCGCGCATGGGGACCACACCCTCCTCCTCCAGTTCCAGGATGGTGCGGAGATACATCTCCGTCGTGTCGATCAGTCCGGACATGCGCGCCCCTCGTTCATTCGTGCGTGGCCCTGAACCAATTCTGACGCATGCCACCGACAACCGGCCCCGCCGCGAGCGCCCGCCCTCCCCGCGGACCGCAGGAAAGCGCCCCGCGGGGGCGTTCGCGCGGCCCGCCCGGCCCGCGCGCACCCGATTCTTGACACCGGCTGCGCGTCGGCCCCACGGTGATCCGCATGACTGAGCCCCGCGAGGACCTGGCCGACCGGTATTTCGAAGCTGCTATCGGCCTCCTGCGCCGGGTGCGGGACGAGGAGTCGGACGCGATCGGCGCCGCCGCGACCGCCGTCGCCGACGCCGTCGCGGACGGCGGCCGGATCTTCGTCTTCGGTGCGGGGCACTCCTCGCTGCCCGCCCAGGACGTGGTCTACCGGGCCGGCGGCCTGGCCCTGATGAACCTGCTGGCCGTGCCCGGCGTCGTCGGCGTCGACGTGATGCCCGCCACCTTGGGCAGCGCCCTGGAGCAGGTGGACGGCCTGGCTGGCGTCGTGCTGGCCACCAGCCCGGTCCGGCGCGGCGACGTGCTGTTCGTGATCTCGCTGTCCGGCCGCAACGCCCTGCCGGTGGAGATGGCGCAGAACGCCCGCGCGCTCGGCCTGACCGTCATCGGCGTGACGTCCGTCGCCTACGCCGAGCAGACCAGCTCGCGGCACGTGTCGGGCACCTTCCTCAAGGACCACTGCCACATCGTGCTGGACTCCAAGATCGCGGTCGGCGACGCGGTGCTGTCCGACGACGCCATTCCCGCGCCGTTCGCTCCGGCCTCCACCGTCGTCACCAGCGCCCTGATGCAGGTGGTCGTCGCCACCGCGGCCACCGACCTCGCCGCTCGCGGCGTCACCCCGCCCATGCTGCGCTCGGGCAACGTGGACGGCGGCCACGAGTGGAACGCGCAGATCTTCGAGCAGTACCGGGACCGGATCTTCTTCCGCCACTGAGCCCGCGGGGGCCGCGGCGGCCCGGCGCGCAGCGCGGGGTTCGCGACCAGTCCGCCACTGAGGCTGCAGGGGCCGCCGGCCAGCCTGGCCGCAGGGTCCCGGCGCCCCGCGCCGCGGGTCAGCGCTCCCCCGCGAGCCCCGCCAGGTCGAGCGCCGCGGCGACCCGCGCGGCCACGTCCTCGGCGTAGGCCGCGTCGGCGCGGTCGAAGAGCCGGCGGCCCGGGCCGCGCAGGAAGGTGAGCGCCCCGACCGTACGGCCGCGGCTGCGCAGCACCGCGACCAGCCCGTGCACCGTTCCCGGCGGCCAGCGCCTGGCAGCCGCCCATTCGTCGGCCCTGGTGCCGCCGCTGTCTTCTCCCGCGGGTTGCGGTCCGAAACTCGTCCGTACGGTGCCGATCCGCTCCAGCGCCTGGAGGGCGGGGTGCGCGGGCGGGTAACCCACCGGGATGCCGCTTTCCGCAGCTCCCGGCGTCAGCTCGCAGGGACCGGGCTCACCCGTGGGGGTGGCCGCGATCCGGATCAGGCGCTCGGCGTCGTCCGCGAGGTCGAGCAGCGCATGGTCGGCGAACCCGGCCAGGGCGAAGTCCAGCTGCAGTGCGGCGGCCTCCAGGGCGGTGCCGCACTCGGCTGCCGCCCGGTCGGCGCGGTGGAGCTGCTGGTAGCGGAATCTGACCTGTGCCGCGTCGGTCTCGGTCGCCTTCTGCCGGGTGATGTCGATGAACAGCCAGCCCACGCCCAGCGGCACCGGCTCCTCGCCCAGCGGTGAGCCGAGCCGGACGAATCCGCTGCGCCAGCAGCGCCGCCGGTGCTCCGGGTCGGCGCTCAGCGCCAGCCACAGGTCGGCGGTGGCGGGCGGCGCCCCCTCGGCGAGGACATGCTGCAGGGCGTTCTCCAGCTCCTCCACGCCGAGGGTGAGCAGGTCGCCCAGCGGGCGCCCCAGCACCTCGTCCCTGCCGGTCTGGAGCATACGGGCGGCCCGCGCGTTGACCACGGCGGGCCGCAGGTCGGCGTCTATCAGGACCACGCCCCACGACGCGTCGGTGAACAGCGCCTCGCTGAGCGCGATGGACCGCTCCAGGTCGATCTGCACATGCACCTCGGAGAAGGCGCAGTAGACCCCCGCGGGCCGCCCGTCGGCGCCCTGCACGGCCGCCGACTGGGTACGCACCAGCACCCGACGCCCGTCCTTGGTCAGCAGGGCGAACTCGTGCACATGGCGGCCGGGGGAATCCATCGCCCCGAGCAGCCGCTCCTCCACCTCTGCCGCGTCGGAGGCGCGGGCCGCCCACCCGGCGAAGCCGCGCCGCCCCACCGCGTCGCCCGCGCTCCAGCCGAGGATCCTGGCCGCCTCGGCGTTCCAGTGCGTGATCACCCCGGCGCGGTCGAAGGCGCACAGGCCCGCCTCCATGCCGTCGAGCAATGCCGCGAGCAGCTGCTCGTCGCCCTCGTGCCCCTCGGCGCCCGCCGGGGCCGGAACCCCCGCTGAGCTGCCGCTGTCGTCGTCACCGCTGCCGTCGCCCAGCGGTTTGGGTTGCGCATCGAAAGGCTGCACGTCACAACATTCAACCCTCGTGTGGGCTGCGTCACACGCTTTTTACATAAATCAGTTGTGCTGCTCCAGGTCGGGTTCTTAATGTTGCGGCACACACGAAGGGAGGTGGTCTGAAGCATGAGTTGCAGTCGGACACGTGAGGTGGCTGCGGGCTAGCTCCGCGCACTGGGCGTGCGCGATGCGCGCCAATCCCACGCAGTTCACCCGACCCGCGGGCTCGTCGGACTTGTCCGGCCGGTGCTCGGAGCCGCAAGGCTCCGGGGAGCAGCCCGCGGGTCGTTCGTTTTCACGGCTCCAGCCGCTCCACCGACCAGCCGCCCGCCTCGCGTACGTACCGCAGCCGGTCGTGCAGCCGGTTCTCACGGCCCTGCCAGAATTCGACGCTCGCCGCGTCGACCCGGAAGCCGCCCCAGAAGGGCGGTACAGGCACCTCGGTGCCCTCGGGCCAGCGCGCGGCCAGCTCCGCGTACCGCTTCTCGATCAGCGCCCGCGAGTCGACCACGCTGGACTGCTCGCTCGCCCATGCGCCGATCTGCGAGCCGTGCGGTCGGCTGCGGAAGTACGCGGCGGTCTCCTCGGGCGAGACCTTGGTGACGGGGCCGCCGACGATGACCTGGCGGGCGATCGCGTGCCAGGGGAAGAGCAGCGAGGCCCGCGGGTTGGCGGCCAAGGCGCGGCCCTTGCGGGACCCGTAGTTGGTGAAGAAGACGAACCCGCGCTTGTCGTAACCCTTGAGCAGGACGGTCCGCGAGCTGGGCAGGCCCTCGGCGTCCGCGGTGGACAGCACCATGGCGTTCGGCTCGGCCATGATGCCCGCCTCGGTCGCGGCCACGGCGTCGGCGAACCAGCGCGCGAACTGCGCGTACGGCTCGGCCGCCAGGTCGTCCTCGCTGATGCCCGTCGTCCGGTAGCGCTTGCGCATGGCGGCCGGGTCGGACCGGCTCTGCATGTCGTCGTGTGGTTCTCGCACCCGCCCATCCTTGCAGTGCCCGCGGGGGCCGGTGTGCGGGCGTCGCACGGGCGGTGTGCGGCATCTCACGGGCATCCCGCGCTTTCTGACATGTCCACATGCCGCGAGAATGGCTGGTCCGAATGGAGCAGGGTGCGCACTCCGGTGACGGGGCATGACCGGAGTGCCGCCGCGCGCATCGACCGCATCTAGAGGAGCCGCCGCATGTCCGACTTCGTACCCGGGCTCGAAGGAGTCGTCGCCTTCGAGACGGAGATCGCAGAACCCGACAGGGAAGGCGGGTCGCTGCGCTACCGGGGCGTCGACATCGAGGAACTGGTCGGGCATGTGAGCTTCGGCAACGTGTGGGGCCTGCTGGTCGACGGGCGGTTCGACCCGGGGCTGCCGCCCGCCGAGCCCTTCCCCATCCCCGTGCACTCCGGTGACATCCGGGTGGACGTGCAGTCCGCACTGGCCATGCTCGCGCCGGTGTGGGGCCTGCGCCCGCTGCTCGACATCGACGCCGAGGAAGCCCGCGACGACCTCGCGCGCGCCGCCGTCATGGCGCTGTCGTACGTCGCCCAGTCCGCGCGCGGACAGGGCAGGCCGATGGTGCCGCAGCGGGAGATCGACAAGGCGCAGTCCATCACCGAGCGCTTCATGATCCGCTGGCGCGGCGAGCCGGACCCGCGGCATGTCGCCGCCGTGGACGCGTACTGGACGTCGGCAGCCGAGCACGGCATGAACGCCTCCACCTTCACCGCCCGCGTCATCGCCTCCACCGGCGCGGATGTGGCCGCCGCCTTGTCCGGCGCGGTCGGCGCCATGTCGGGGCCGCTGCACGGCGGCGCCCCCTCCCGCGTCCTCGGCATGATCGAGGAGATCGAGCGCACGGGCGACGCCGAGGGCTATGTGAAGTCCGCGCTCGACAAGGGCGAGCGCCTGATGGGCTTCGGGCACCGCGTCTACCGCGCCGAGGACCCGCGCGCCCGCGTCCTGCGCCGCACCGCCCGCGAACTGGGCGCCCCCCGCTTCGAGGTGGCCGAGGCGCTGGAGAAGGCGGCCCTCGCCGAGCTGCACGAGCGGCGC
The DNA here is from genome assembly GCF_016916835.1 of Actinacidiphila bryophytorum. Classification (GTDB taxonomy): domain Bacteria; phylum Actinomycetota; class Actinomycetes; order Streptomycetales; family Streptomycetaceae; genus Actinacidiphila; species Actinacidiphila bryophytorum. Next base: position 103,584 of record NZ_JAFFIX010000022.1, read on the forward strand.
CCTGACCGGGTCCTGGCCACGAACGTCGAGTTCTGGGCGGCGATCATGCTGGACTTCGCCGAGGTGCCCGCGCACATGTTCACGTCGATGTTCACCTGCGCCCGTACGGCCGGCTGGTCGGCCCACATCCTGGAGCAGAAGCGCACCGGCCGCCTGGTCCGCCCCTCGGCCCGCTACATCGGCCCCGGCCCCCGCAGCCTCCACGAAATCGAGGGCGACCCGACCACCCTGTCCTGACCCCGGCTCCCCGACGCGCGCCGACCCGCAACCGGCGCGCGAAGCCGCTTCACGCGGTCGGCCCGGCGGGACCGGCCGGCCGCGGCGCGCGCGAGGCGGCCTGACGCGGTCGGCCGGCGGAGCCACGACGGCCATGTCCTGACGGCGGCACGGCACGGGTCCGCGCGGCCTGCCCGCCCCGATCCATCACGGCGCGCGCGAGGCAGCTTTACGCGGTCGGCCGAGCGGGGCCGGTAGGCCGCGCGGGCGTTACATCGGGCGCCGGACCTGGCAGTGCTTCGGCGAGGACTTCGGCGAGGTGGCGGGCCGTCGTGCCGTCGGCGAGCTGGGCGATCTGCGTGCGGCAGGAGAATCCGTCGGCCAGCACCGCCGCGCCGGGCGCTGCCGCGCGCAGCGCCGGGAGCAGCGCCTCCTCCGCGCAGGCTGCCGACACCTCGTAGTGGCCCGCCTCGAAGCCGAAGTTGCCGGCCAGCCCGCAGCAGCCGCCGGTCAGCTCGCCGGTCAGGCCCGCGCGTTCGCGCAGCCGGCGGTCGGCGGCGTCGCCGAGCACCGCGTGCTGGTGGCAGTGCGTCTGGCCGACTGCCTTACGGTCCAGGCGCGGCGGCTGCCAGCCGGGCGCGTACTCCTCCAGCGCCTCGGCGAAGGTCCGCACGGAAGCGGCCAGCCGCGCGGCCCGCGGGTCACGGGTGCCGATGAGTTCGGGCAGGTCGGAGCGCAGGGCGGCGGCGCAGCTCGGTTCGAGCACGACCATCGGCAGGCCCGCGTCGAGGGCCGGCGCCAGCCGGTCCAGGGTGCGCCGCATCACGGTGCGGGCGCGGTCGAGTTGGCCGGTGGACACCCAGGTCAGACCGCAGCAGACGGCGGCGGGCGGGACGGTGACGTGCAGTCCTGCGGCCCGCAGCACCCGCACCGCGGCCTTGCCGACCTCGGGCGAGAGGTGGTCGGTGAAGGTGTCGGGCCACAGCACGACCGTGCGGGCGCCGCTTGCAGGGCCGCCTGACGGCCCGTCGGCCGGGCCGGGCGCCGGGCCGCCCGCCGCCTCCGGCCGTCCCTCGTTCGTGTCGCCGGTATGCCACCATCGAGTGAATGTCTCGGGCGCCAGTTCGGGCATGTCGCGCTCTTCCGCGACCCCGGCGATACGTTTCAGCAGCCATGCGGTTGACCGTAGCCTGCCAAGGAAATTGACCGGCCGGGCGAATCGGGCGGCGATTTTCAGCCACACCGGAATCCAGCCCATCGCGTAGTGGGAACGCGGCCGCAGCCGCCCCCGATAGTGCTGGTGGAGGAATTCCGCCTTGTACGTCGCCATGTCCACCTCCACCGGGCAGTCCGACCTGCACCCCTTGCAGGACAGGCACAGATCCAGTGCCCCCTTGACCTCCTGGGACCTCCAGCCGTCCGTGACGACCTCTCCCGCCAGCATCTCGTGCAGCAGTCTGGCCCGGCCGCGGGTGGAGTGCCGCTCCTCGCCGGTGACCCGGAAGGACGGGCACATGACATCGGACCCGCCGGTTTTCACGGCCGCGGAGGAGCGACATTTGGCCACTCCGACGCACCGTCGGACGGCGGCAACGAAATCACCGCCATCACCCGGATAGGTGAATTCCACATCGACGGCTCGCGAGCCGGAAGCCGGCAGCGCCGCGAAGCGGAGGTTGCTATCAATGGAGTCGGGACGAACAAGCGTTCCCGGGTTCATCCCGCCGTCCGGGTCCCAGAGATCCTTGAAATCTGAAAAGAGTGCGATCACCTCCGGGCCGTACATCTTCGGCAGCAGTTCGGCGCGCGCCCGCCCGTCGCCGTGCTCGCCGGAGAGCGAGCCGCCGTGCGACACCACCAGGTCGGCGGCGGCCTCGGAGAAGCGGCGGAAGCGTGCGACGCCGGCCGGACCGACCAGGTCGAAGTCGATCCGGACATGCACACACCCGTCGCCGAAGTGGCCGTAGGGCGCCCCGCGCAGCCCGTGGTCGGCCATCAGTGCCCGGAAGTCCCGCAGGTAGGCGCCCAGCCGGGCGGGGGGAACGGCGCAGTCTTCCCAACCCGGCCATGCCTCGGTGCCGTCGGGCATGCGGGTGGCGGTTCCGGCGGCGTCCTCCCGGATCCGCCACAGGGCGCGCTGCCGCGCGGGGTCGGCGACGACGGCGTGACCGGTCACGCCGTCGGCCGCCCGGCAGACCTCCCGCGCGAGCGCCTGGGCCTGCGCGGGGGAGTCGCCGCCGGTCTCCACGAAGAGCCAGGCGCCGCCGCGCGGCAGTTCGCGGGCCGCGGCCTCGCCCACCAGGTCGGCGGCCATCCCCTCGACCGTCAGCGGACGCAACGGCAGCAGCAGGTGGGCGGCCTGCGCCGCCGCGCTCTCATCGGCGTAGCCGAGCACCGCGAGCGCCCGCGCGGCCGGCGCGGGCACCAGCGCCACGGTCGCCTCGGTGAGCACCCCGAGCGTCCCTTCGCTGCCGGTGAAGGCGCGCACCACGTCCCTGCCGTGCTCGGGCAGCAGCCGGTCGAGGGCGTATCCGGAGATGCGGCGCGGCAGTTGCGGGAAACCGGTGCGCAGCAGCGCCAGATTGCCGTCCGCCAGCCGGGCGATCCCCTCCCGCAGCCGGCCGGGCAGGGCGCAGTCCCGCTCGGCGCCCGCCAGCCGCACGGCCTCGCCCCGGTAGGTCAGGACGTCGAGCGCGCGCACGTTGTCGGCGGTGGTGCCCCAGGCCACCGAATGCGAGCCGCACGCGTTGTTGCCGATCATGCCGCCCAGGGTGCAGCGGCTGTGCGTGGAGGGGTCGGGGCCGAAGGTCAGGCCGTGCGCGGCGGCGGCCCGCCGCAGGTCGTCGAGCACCAGGCCGGGCTGGACCCGGGCGGTCCGCGCCGCCGGGTCGATCTCCAGCAGCCGGTTCATGTGCCGGGTGAAGTCCAGCACCACGCCGGTGCCGATGGCCTGCCCGGCGATCGACGTCCCGCCGCCGCGGGCCGTCACCGGCACACCGTGTTCCCGGCACACCGCGAGTGCGGCTGCCACGTCCGCCGCGTCCGCCGGCGCCACCACTCCCCTGGGCACCCTGCGGTAGTTGGACGCGTCCATCGTCACCAGCGCCCGCGCGCCCGCGCCCCACTCCACCTCCCCGCGCACGACCGCGCGCAGCGACTGCTCCACCTCGTCGACCCGGCCACCCGTCATACCCCTCACCTTGCACGACCCGCCCCCGTGCCCGCCGCCGCCCGGCGCGTCCGGTCGAAAGCCGCGCCGACAGGCCGTCTCACCGGATGGAACGCCCGCGGAAACCGCCCCGTAACGGGCTACGCTGCGCTCGTGGCCGATATCCAGATTCCCGCTGACATCAAGCCCGCCGACGGTCGATTCGGGTCGGGTCCCTCCAAGGTCCGGACGCAGGCGCTCGACGCGCTGGCCGCCACCGGGACGTCCCTGCTCGGCACCTCCCACCGGCAGGCGCCGGTCAAGAACCTGGTGGGGCAGGTGCGTGACGGCGTCAAGCAGCTCTTCTCGCTGCCCGACGGCTACGAGGTGGTCCTCGGCAACGGCGGGTCCACCGCCTTCTGGGACGTCGCCACCCACGGCCTGATCGGCACCAAGTCGCAGCACCTGTCGTTCGGTGAGTTCTCGTCCAAGTTCGCGAAGGCCGCGCAGCAGGCCCCGTGGCTGGACGACCCGACGATCGTCAAGTCCGAGCCCGGCACCCACCCCGAGCCGGTCGCGGAAGCCGGCGTGGACGTCTACGCCCTGACGCACAATGAGACCTCGACCGGTGTCGCCGCCCCGATCCGCCGGGTCGCCGGCGCCGACGCGGGCGCCCTGGTCGTCGTGGACGCCACCTCGGGCGCCGGCGGCCTGCCCGTCGACATCGCCGAGACCGACGTCTACTACTTCGCGCCGCAGAAGTCCTTCGCGGCCGACGGCGGCCTGTGGATCGCCGTGTTCTCGCCCGCTGCCCTGGAGCGCGCCGCCACGATCGCCGCGTCCGGCAGGCACATCCCGGCGTTCTTCGACCTGCCGACGGCGATCGACAACTCGCAGAAGAACCAGACGTACAACACGCCCGCGCTGGCCACGCTCTTCCTGCTCAAGGAGCAGCTGGAGTGGATCAACGGGCAGGGCGGCCTGAGCTGGGCGACCGAGCGCACCGCCGACTCGTCGTCGCGGCTGTACGGCTGGGCGGAGAAGGCCTCGTACGCTACGCCGTTCGTGACGGACCCCTCGCAGCGCTCCCAGGTCGTCGGCACCATCGACTTCGAGGACGGCATCGACGCCACCGCGGTGGCCAAGGCTCTGCGGGCCAACGGCATCGTGGACACCGAGCCCTACCGCAAGCTGGGCCGCAACCAGCTGCGGGTGGCGATGTTCCCGGCCGTCGAGCCGTCGGACGTCGAGGCGCTGACCGCCTGCATCGACTACGTCATCGGTCAGCTCTGACCCGTTGACGCCGGCAGGGCGCCGCCGCCGGGTTCATGCCCGGCGGCGGCGCATCGCCCGGCGCAGGCCAAGGCCCAGCGCCCCCGCGAGGGCCAGCACCCCGAAGCCCAGCACCCTGTCGCCGCCGAGGCCGCTGCTGTTTCCGCCGCTGCCGGTGCCGCCCGTCGAGGACTCCTGAGCGGCGGTTCCCCTGCTGCCCTGCGTGCTGCCCGCGCCCTTGGCGGCGTCGGAAGGGGCCGTCGGCACACTGTCGGGCAGTTCGTCCGCGGACAGCGGCGCCCGCCACACCTGGCTGTTGCGGCCCTCGCTGCTGTACATCAGCGCCCTGCCGTCGGGCGTGAAGGTCACCCCCTCGCCCTGCGGCTGCATGGGGACGCCGAGGTCGGTGAGCTTGTGCGGGAGGCCGCCGCTCCAGCGGTACTCGGCCGCCCAGAAGTAGCCGCGCAGCACCAGCCGGCTGCCGTCGGGCGAGAAGGCCCCGTCGGTCACCCAGGGCACGTCGGCGATCTTGCGGAAGACGTTGACGCCGTGCGCGCTGAGCTTGGCGGGGCCGCGGTAGAGGCCGCCGCCGTCCTCGTTCTTGCTGGCGATGTAGACCCGGCCGGTCTGCGGCTGCACCATCAGCGCTTCGGCATTGCGCGGGCCCGCGGCGTAGCGGACGGTGAAGCGGGTGGCGTCGACGGTCTGGTCGCGCAGCTTCGCGGGCTCGTGGAAGCGGTAGATCCACACCTCGGACCAGGCACCGCCGAGGTTGTCGCCGATGTCGCCGACGTAGAGGTCGCCGTCAGGGCCGATCGAGACGGCCTCCACGTCCCGCGGGTGGATGCCGCGCATCGTCACCCGCGCCACGGTCTTGCCGGTGGCCGAGTCGACCGCGTAGACGTACGGGCCGTCGTCGCTGTCGTTGTGCGTCCAGTAGATCCCCGGGTGCAGGTGGCTGGCCGCGAGGCCGCTGGACTCGGTGATGCGGGGGTCGGTGATGGTGAAGGCGGTGGACGGCCCGGAGTCCGCGGCGGCGGGCACCGCGAAGGCGCAGGCCAGGACGAGGGCGGCGCAGGCCGCGGCCGTCGGGGTGTACGCGCGCATGAACCCCAGTGTCCCTGGTCGGCGGGCGGTCGGGGATGATGCCCGGCATGCGTTACCTCTTCGTCGGCGACTCGATGACCGTTGGCGCCGCCGGCGACTACACCTGGCGCTACCGCATGTGGCAGCACCTGTGCGGGCTGGGCGAGCCCTTCTCCGTGGTCGGCCCGCGGGACGGGCTGTACGACCGGGCCGCGGACGCGGCGGTCTCCGCCGACTACGCCGACCCGGCCTTCCCCCCGCGCGCCAGACGCCATCTGGCGGGCTGGGGCGAGGGCTGGCTGCACCTGGCGCCGGTAATCGGCGACGTGGTCCGCGAGCACCGGCCTGACGTGCTGCTGATATCGCTCGGCCTGATCGACCTCGGCTTCTACACCGACGCCGGGCAGACCGCGGCCAATGTGGAGCACTTCATCACCGCGGCCCGCGGTGCGGCGCCCCGCGTGCGGATGGTGCTGCTGCCGGTCATCCCCAACACCCGCGCCGACCTCGACCCGGGCTTCGCCGACCAGTGCGCCGAGCTGAACACGCTGCTGGCCAAGGCGGTCGCCGACCTGGACACGCCCGCCTCGCCGCTGCTGCTGGCGTCCCGGCCGCAGGACTACGACATCCTGCTCGACACCTACGACGGCACGCATCCCAACGCGTCGGGCGAGCACAAGCTGGCCGCGGCCTTCGCCGACGCGATGTACCAGGCCTGGGGCCTCGGGGCGCCCTACGCCGAGTCCTGACCAGTCCTGACGCGCCCTGCCCGGCCCGGGTCTAGACGGTGGGGCGGGCCATCACGATGCGGGTGATGTCGACGCGGGACTTCGCGCCGAGTTTGCGGTAGGCGCGGGTCAGGGCGGCCTCGACGGTCTTGACGCTGAGCACCATGCCCGCGGCGATCTCGCGGTTGGTGGCGCCCTGGGCGACGCGGGCGACGACGCTGCGCTCGGTGGAGGTCAGCTGCTCGGACCAGGCGCCGGTCTCGTCGGGCAGCGGGGCACGGCAGGCGTCGGCGCCGTCGCGTTCCGCCCGGACGACCGCGATCCAGGCCCTGGCGCCGGCCTTGGTGAAGATCCGCAGGCTCTCGGCGAAGGCGGCCCGCGAGGCGTTCTCGTCGCCGAGGCGGCGCAGGACCCGGCCCAGGGCCAGGGCGGTGCGGGCCTCCTCAAGCGGGTAGCCGGCGGCGCGGAAGCGGGCCTCGGCGTCCTGCAGCACGGCGGCCGCGGGGCGCAGGTCGCCGCGGGCCTCGCTGACTGGTACATCCAGCGCAGCGGCTGCCGGTCGCCGTTGATGTTGATCAGCTCGCCCATGGTGTAGTCCGGGGTGTCCACCGGGTTGTCGGCGTAGAACTCGACCATGGTGCCGAAGATGTCGCCGGCGTGGGCCGCCAGCGCCTTCTGCGCGAGGTCGGCGACGCGGCCGCGGACCGCGGGCGACGGGTCGGTGGTGAACGGGGCGGCGCTGAACGCGGCCTGGCCGGCGGGCAGCGCGCGGGCCTGCGCTGCGGGCGCCGCGGCGGCCGCAGCGGGGAGGCCTAACGCGGCGGCGGACACACAGGCCAGTGCCGCCGTCGTGAGCGTCACGACTCTTCGTATGCACATGGGACGCGGGGTTTTTCACCTCCTGCATGGGGGGACACCGCTGCGGTGCAGGGGGCGGTGCGGGGCAGCGGGCGCGTACGGCCGCACCGCCGCGGATCTCGCGGCGGGGCGACCTGCGCCGACGCATGAGTGTGCGGAACCGCCCGCGCGGCCCGGCAGGCACTGGGCCGACGGGTAGGGGTTTCCCTATGTGCCGAGCCCGCCCGAGGCCCCCGAGCCCGCCCCCGGAGGGAACCGCTCCGCCGACCTCGGAAGGTGTGCGCGGGTGCCGCAATGGCCCCTTGATTCGAGCGCACTCCAAGGGATTGGCTTGAGGCCATGGAGTACACACAGCTCGGACGCACGGGTCTCAAGGTCAGCCGTCTGGTGCTCGGCACCATGAACTTCGGTCCGGTGACCGACGAGGGGGACAGCCACGCGATCATGGACGCGGCGCTCGCCGCCGGGGTCAACTTCTTCGACACTGCCAACGTCTACGGCTGGGGTGAGAACAAGGGCCGCACCGAGGAGATCGTCGGGAGCTGGTTCGCCAAGGGCGGCGGCCGGCGCGACAGGACCGTGCTGGCCACGAAGGTCTACGGCAACATGGCCCCCGACGGGGAGACCTGGCCCAACCACGACAAGCTCTCGGCGCTGAACATCCGGCGGGCGGTGGAGGGCAGCCTCAAGCGGCTGGGCACCGACTACATCGACCTCTACCAGTTCCACCACGTCGACCGCTCCACGCCGTGGGACGAGATCTGGCAGGCCATCGACGTCCTGGTCACCCAGGGCAAGATCCTCTACGCCGGGTCGAGCAACTTCGCCGGCTGGCACATCGCGCAGGCCAACGAGGCCGCGCGGCGCCGCGGTTCGCTCGGCCTGACGTCGGAGCAGTGCCTGTACAACCTGGTGGAGCGGCGGGCCGAGATGGAGGTCGTCCCGGCGGCGGAGGCGTACGGCCTCGGGGTGATCCCCTGGTCGCCGCTGAACGGCGGGCTGCTGGGCGGTGTGCTGCGCAAGCAGCGCGAGGGCGGCGCGGGCCGCTCGGCCGGCGGGCGGGCGGCGGACGCGCTGGCGGACCCGGTGCTGCGCGGCAAGATCGAGGCCTACGAGGACCTGTGCGACAAGCACGGCCTGGAGCCGGGCGACGTCGGCCTCGCGTGGCTGCTGACCCGCCCCGCGGTGACCGGGCCGATCGTCGGGCCGCGCACCGCGGGACAGCTGGACTCCGCGCTGCGGGCGGTGGAGCTGGAGCTGTCGGCGGACTTCCTGGCCTCGCTCGAGGAGATCTTCCCCGGCACCGGCCCCTCCCCCGAGGCCTTCGCCTGGTAGCGGTTCCGCCGGAGCTTGCGGCCGGCCGTACGGGTGGCGCCGCCGCGGGTCAGTGGACCGCGGCGGCGACGACCACCACCACGAGCATCAGGACGAAGGCGGCGGTCATCACACGGGTACGGGTCTTGGGGTCCACCCTCCGAGGTTAACCGGCCGTACCGGGTGCCTTGTGCCCGGGCGGCCGGGCGTCCCCGGCACCGGAAGCACCCGAAGAACCGGAAGCACCGGAAGCACCGGAAGCGCCGGAAGCACCGGCGGCCCCCTCCCCGTCGGGACCGCCGAGCGGCCACGTGCCGACCGCCGTGTACACCGGCTGCTCGCCGGGAACGCCGGAGCGCGGCAGTGCGCTGGAGACCAGGCTGAGGGTGTCCGCCCGCCACCATGTGCCGCGGTGGTCGGTGAGGGCCGCGGCGAAGGGGCGCAGGTCGACCGGCACGCCCTTCGAGGTGCGGGCCAGCGTCAGGTGCGGCCGGAAGCCGTGCTGCTCGTCGCCGGGCGCCCCGGCCTTGCGCGCCGCCGCTCGTACGGTGTCGGCCAGCCGGGACAGCGCCCGCAGGTCGCCCTCCGCGCCGGTCCACAGCGCCCGGTCGCCGAAGCGCCCGCCGCCTGCGGTACGCAGTTCGCACGGGGCATGGCGGTGGGCGGCGCGGGCGAGCCGCTCGTCGAGGGCGGGGCGTACGTCGTCGGGCACCTCGCCGAGGAAGGCCAGCGTGTAGTGCCAGCCCGCGGGCGCCGTCCAGCGCAGCTGCCGGGCGCCGGGCAGGAACTGCAGCGGCTCCAGGGCGGCGGCCAGGCCCTCGACCGCGGCGGGCGGCGGCAGCAGGGCCGCGAAGAGCCTCATGCGGCGGGCGTCAGCCGCGGAGCCGACCCGCCCGCGCTGCCCGCGGCCTCGCCGTCCCCCGCCGGGTCGCCCTCGGAGGCGGCACCGGAAGCACCCGCACCCCCCTCGCGCGGCACGAAGGACACCAGTGCCCGTCCGCTGCCGCGCCGAAGGTCCAGGCGGGGCCGCAGGCCCGCCGCCCTGGCCAGGACCAGGCCCACCGCGACGGCCGCGGCGGCGGAGATCAGGCCGCCGGACAGGAAGCCGACCCGGGCGCCGTAGGTGTCGGTGACCCAGCCCATGACGGGGCCGCCGACGGGGGTGCCGCCGACGAAGACCATCATGTACAGGCTCATCACCCGGCCGCGCATGACCGGCTCCGTGGCCAGCTGCACGGTGGCGTTCGCCGTGGTGTTGAAGGTCAGGCCGAAGATGCCGATCGGCACCAGCAGCGCCGCGAAGAGCCAGAAGGCGGGCGCCAGCGACGCGGCGCCCTCCAGCAGGCCGAAGACGGCGGCCGCGGCCACCAGCATCCGCAGCCGGGTGCGGCTGCGCCGGGCGGCCAGCAGCGCGCCGAGCAGGGAGCCCGCGGCCATCAGGGTGTTGAGCAGGCCGTAGGTTCCGGCGCCGCTGTCGAAGACCTTGTTGGCGAAGGCGGACAGCCAGATCGGGAAGTTGAAGCCGAAGGTGCCGATGAAGCCGACCAGCACGATCGGCCAGATCAGTTCGGGCTTGCCCGCGACGTAGCGCAGTCCCTCGCGCAGCTGGCCCTTGGCGCGCGGCGCCCGCTCGATGGTGTGGAGTTCGGCGGTGCGCATCAGCAGCAGGCCGGTGAGCGGGGCGATGAAGGACAGGCCGTTGATCAGGAAGGCCCAGCCGCTGCCCACCGCGGTGATCAGCACACCGGCGACGGCCGGGCCGACCAGGCGGGCTGCCTGGAAGTTGGCGGCGTTGAGCGAGACGGCGTTGCGCATCACGGCGGGGCCGACCATCTCGACGACGAAGGTCTGCCGGGTGGGGTTGTCCACGACGGTGACCATGCCGAGCAGGAAGGCGATGGTGTAGACGTGCCAGACCTGGACGACGCCGCCCAGGGTGAGCCCGGCGAGCAGCAGCCCGAGCAGGCCGAGCGCGGCCTGGGTGCACAGCAGGATCTGCCGCTTGGGGTAGCGGTCGGCGATGACTCCGCCGTAGAGGCCGAAGAGCAGCATCGGCAGGAACTGCAGCGCGGTGGTGATGCCCACCGCGAAGGAGGAGCCGGTGATGCTGAGCACCAGCCAGTCCTGGGCGATCCGCGACATCCAGGTGCCGGTGTTGGACACGACGGCGCCGGTGGCGAAAAGCCGGTAGTTGCGGATGCGCAGGGCGCTGAAGGTGCCCGTCTTGTCCGCGGGACGGTCAGGTTCGGTTGCGGTGTCTTGTCCGGCTGCCGAACTCAATCGGTACTCGCCTCCCCCTCTTCGGGTACTTCCGGTCCGGTCACAGGTGAGCGAGCTTCTCGAGGACGGGGGCGGCCTGCCGCATGACGGCCAGCTCCTCGGGGGTGAGGCCCTCGGCGAGCGCGGCCAGCCAGGCGTTCCGCTTGGCGCGGCTCTCCTCCAGCATCGCGGCGGCCTGCTCGGTGCGGGTCACCACGACCTGGCGGCGGTCGTCGGGGTGCGGCTCCCGGCGGACCAGCCCCTTGGACTCCAGCATCGCCACGATGCGGGTCATCGACGGCGGTTGCACGTGCTCCTTGCGGGCCAGCTCCCCCGGGGTGGCGGAGCCGCAGCGGGCGAGGGTGCCGAGCACCGACATCTCGGTCGGGCTGAGCGTCTCGTCGACGCGCTGGTGGCGCAGCCGGCGGGAGAGCCGCATCACCGCGCCTCGCAGCTCGTTGACTGCGGCACGGTCGGCCTCGGACAGTTCGGTCACGGTGTTTAGCCTAGCTCATTAGTTAACCTAAGTACACTCCGCACGCAACACCCGCCCACGCCGGGCGCCCCCGTCCCACCCGTACCGCCGCACATCCCCCGTCCCTGCCACCGGGGTGCGTTCAAATCGCCAGGTGGCCACATCTCACCCGAACGGGTGAGATCGCAGGCGAAAGCGGCGCACATCGCCGCTTCCTCCCGCGACCGTGGGCTCATGGCATCGAGAGTGCTCAGCCTGCGCATAGACGCAGACCTGTGGGACCGGATCCGCGAGCATGCCGCCAAGCGCGGGATGTCCGCCCAGGACTACGTCGTCACGGCGCTGGTCCGTGACGACTTCGACGAGCGTTTCAAGGCCGCGGTCGAGGAGACCGACCGCTTCTACGGCCTCCAGGCCGCCCGGCCGCCCTACAGCAGCCCGAGCGCCGGCATCAGGTAGTAGAAGGCGAAGACGGCGGAGACCGCGTACAGCGCGACCGGGACCTCCTTGCCGCGCCCCGCCACGAGACGGAGCACGCAGAAGCTGAGGAAGCCGATGCCGATGCCGTTGGTGATGGAGTACGTGAACGGCATCAGCACCATCGTCAGGAAGGCCGGGATGGCGATGGTGAAGTCGCTCCAGTCGATCTCCCTGATCGACCCGGCCAGGATCAGGAAGCCCACCGCGACCAGCGCGGGGGTGGCGGCCTGCGCCGGGACCATGGTGGCCAGCGGGGTGAGGAACAGCGCGAGCACGAACATCAGCCCGGTGACGACGCTGGCGAGCCCGGTCCTCGCGCCCTCGCCGACGCCGGCGGTGGACTCCACGAAGCAGGTGTTCGCCGACGACGAGGTGGCGCCGCCGACCGCGGTGGCGACACCGTCGATCATCAGCACCTTGTTCATGCCGGGCAGGTCGCCCTTGGCGTCCAGCAGCCCGGCCTCGTCGCTGACGCCGAGGATGGTGCCCATCGCGTCGAAGAAGCACGACAGCAGCACCGTGAAGACGAACAGCACCCCGGTGAGCACGCCGACCTGCTGGAAGCCGCCGAAGAGGCTGACCTTGCCGATGAGGCCGAAGTCGGGGGTGGCGACCGGGTTGCCCGGCCACTTGGGCACGGTCAGGCCCCAGCCGGCGGCCGGGATGTCGGCGACGGCGTCCACGATCACCGCGAGCACGGTCATGGCGACGATCGAGATCAGGATGGCGCCGGCGACCTTGCGGATGATCAGCGACAGGGTGAGCAGCGTGCCCAGGATGAAGATCAGCACCGGCCAGCCGGTGAGGTGACCGCCGGTGCCGAGCTGGAGCGGCACCGTGGTGTGGGCGGCGTCCGGGATGCGGGAGACGAAGCCGGAGTCGACCAGGCCGATCAGCAGGATGAAGAGTCCGATGCCGATCGCGATGCCCTTGCGCAGGCCCAGCGGCACCGCGCTCATGACCCGCTCGCGCAGCCCGGTGGCGACCATGAGCATGATCGCGATACCGGCCAGCACGACCATGCCCATCGCGTCGGGCCAGCTCATCTTCGGGGCGAGCTGGAGGGCCACCACCGTGTTGACGCCGAGGCCCGCGGCCAGCGCGATGGGGACGTTGCCGATGACGCCCATCAGCAGGGTGGTGAAGGCGGCGGTGATCACCGTGGCGGTGACGAGCTGGCCACCGCCCAGGTGGTGGCCGAACTTGTCGACCGCGGAGCCCAGGATGATCGGGTTCAGCACGATGATGTAGGCCATCGCGAAGAAGGTGGCCAGGCCGCCGCGGATCTCCCGCGGGATCGAGGAGCCGCGCTCGGAGATGCGGAAGTAGCGGTCCAGCGCGTTGTGCGGAGGGCGGCCTGCGGGCCGACCCGTGTCGACCGGAGCGGGGGCCGAGGTGGGCATGTGATTCCTCAAGGGGGGCGGGGATCTCGCCCGACCTGGGCGATCATACGAATGTTTTCAGTCAGCGGTGACCGGTTTCAGTATGAATAACCAACTGGACAAAAGCCATCTCCGCGCGTAGACCCTGCGGGGCACCGGGAGAACGCGGTCCTGACGGGCCTCTGCCCGGCCTGTCGGACCCGCCGCATACGATGGGCGCCATGAGCAAGCAGCGGAGTCCACTGCGCGAGGCCCCCGAGCCGCTGGAGGCCGACGACGTCGCGACCGTCACGGTCGGCACCGTCGTCTGGTTCGCGCTCTTCGTCGTGCAGCTCCCCTTCTACGGCTGGTACAGCGACCACGGGCACACGTGGTTCATCTGGACCTGCGCGGCCGGCGGCGTTCTGGGCCTGGTCGGCCTGAAGTACGTACGCGCCCGCCGTGACGCCATCGCCCGGGCGCGGGCGGCCGGCGAACTCACGCAGTAGCCCGCGCGGGACGCGCAGAACGGGTGGAAGCCGCCCGTGCCACGTACCGTCGATCCATGACGGAACGCACGGGGACGGGCACCGGCATCGGCACGCAGGCGGGGGCGGCCGCACGGCACCCCGGGCTCAGCAGCGCGGAGGTGGCGCAGCGCATCGCGGCCGGCCAGGTCAACGACGTCCCCGTGCGCTCGTCCCGCTCCACCGCCGAGATCGTCAGGGCCAACGTCTTCACCCGCTTCAACGCGATCATCGGGGTGCTCTTCCTGATCATCCTGGTGGTGGGTCCTGTCCAGGACGGGCTCTTCGGCTTCGTCATCGTCGCCAACACCGCGATCGGCATCGTCCAGGAGCTGCGCGCCAAGCGGACCCTGGACAGCCTCGCGGTGATCGGCGAGGCGAAGCCCGGGGTGCGCAGGGACGGGGTGACCAGCGAGGTGTCCACCTCGCAGATCGTGCTGGGCGACCTGATCGAGCTGGGACCCGGCGACAAGGTGGTCGTGGACGGCGTCGTCGACGAGGCCGACAGCCTGGAGATCGACGAGTCGCTGCTGACCGGCGAGGCCGACCCGGTGGTCAAGCACCCCGGCGACCCGGTGATGTCCGGGAGTTTCGTGGTGGCGGGCGGCGGCGCCTTCACCGCCACCAAGGTGGGCCGTGAGGCCTACGCGGCCCAGCTCGCCGACGAGGCGTCCCGCTTCACGCTGGTCAATTCGGAGCTGCGCAACGGCATCAGCCAGATCCTCAAGTACGTCACCTGGATGATGGTGCCGACCGCGGTGGGGCTGATCATCAGCCAGTTCACGGTGGAGAGCCACGACACGCGCGAGGCGGTGCGCCGCACGGTCGGCGGCATCGTGCCGATGGTGCCGGAAGGCCTGGTACTGCTGACCTCCGTGGCCTTCGCGATCGGGGTGATCCGGCTGGGCCGCAAGCAGTGCCTGGTGCAGGAGCTGCCCGCGATCGAGGGCCTGGCCCGGGTCGACGTCGTCTGCCTGGACAAGACCGGCACCCTCACCGAGGGCGGTATGGACGTCACCGCGCTGCAGGTGCTGGACGGCGGCGACGAGGCGTACGCGGCCCGCGCCCTGGCCGCGTTCGGCGGCGCGGACCCGCGGCCCAACGCCAGCCTGCAGGCCGTCGTCGACGCCTACCCGCCGCAGGCGGCGGCCGGCTGGCAGGTCACCGCGACGCTGCCGTTCAGCTCGGCCCGCAAGTACAGCGGCGCGGCCTTCACCGAGCCGGACGGCACGGAGAGCACCTGGCTGCTGGGGGCGCCCGACGTCCTGCTGCCGGCCGGGCACAGCGCGCTCGGCGACATCGACCGGCTCAACGACGAGGGCCTGCGGGTGCTGCTGCTGGCCCGCGCGCAGCGCCCGCTGGACGACCCGCAGGTCGCCGCCTCCGTGCTGCCGCTGGCCCTGGTGGTGCTCGAACAGCGGCTGCGGCCCGACGCGGGCGACACCCTGCGCTACTTCGCCGAGCAGGACGTGCACGCCAAGGTCATCTCGGGCGACAACGCGGTGTCGGTCGGCGCGGTCGCGGGCAAACTGGGGCTCCCGGGCGCGGAGGAGCCGGTCGACGCACGGCAGCTGCCGCCCGAGCGGGACGCGATGGCCGCGGTGCTGGAGCGGGGCGCGGTCTTCGGCCGGGTCACCCCGCAGCAGAAGCGCGACATGGTGGGCGCGCTGCAGTCCCGCGGGCACAACGTGGCGATGACCGGCGACGGCGTCAACGACGTCCTGGCGCTCAAGGACGCGGACATCGGTGTGTCGATGGGCTCGGGCTCCGAGGCGACGCGTGCGGTCGCACAGATCGTGCTGCTGGACAACAGCTTCGCGACGCTGCCCTCGGTGGTGGCCGAGGGCCGCCGGGTGATCGGCAACATCACCCGGGTCGCGACGCTCTTCCTCACCAAGACCGTCTACTCGGTGCTGCTCGCGGTCCTGGTGGTGTGCACGCAGGTGCCCTACCCCTTCCTGCCGCGCCACCTGACGCTGCTGTCCACGCTGACCATCGGGGTGCCGGCCTTCTTCCTGGCGCTGGCGCCCAACAAGGAGCGTGCCCGCCCGCACTTCGTCCGCCGCGTCATGCGGTACGCCACCCCCGCCGGCGTCATCTGCGGGTCGGCGGCCTTCGCGACGTACCTGATGGCCCGGCAGCACTACACCGGGCCGGGCGAGCTGGACGCGGAGACCAGCGCGGCGACGCTGACGCTGTTCCTGATGGAGGTGTGGGTGCTGGCGATCGTCGCCCGCCCCTACACCTGGTGGCGCATCGCGCTGGTGCTGTCCATGGGGGTGGGCTTCGTGATCGTGCTGGTCACCCCGTGGCTGCAGCGCTTCTTCGCGCTGAGGCTGGTGGGCGACGAGGTGCCCTGGTCAGCGGTCGGGATCGCGGCGGTCGGCGCGGTGGCGCTGGAGTTCTCCTGGGCGTGGGTAAGGCGCAGGGAAAACCGCTCGGCCTAGCCATGGCGCGGCAATACCGAGCCGCGGTCATGCCGAGCCGTGGCACCACCCCGGCCGTGGCAATACCGAGCCGCGGCAATACCGAGCCGCGGCAATACCGAGCCGCGGCAATACCCAGCCTCAGTCGAACCAGCGGTCCCGCGCCAGCTCCTCCGTGCGTGACGGGTCCTCGATCAGCGCGGCCAGTTCGAAGCGGCGCTCCCAGTGGCCCGCGGCCCAGGCAAGGCCCGCGGCGACGCCCTCGACGGTGGCGGCGTGCAGCGTGCCGTCCGCGTAGCGCCAGTCGACCTCGACGCCACCGGTGAGCAGCAGCTCCTCGTGCTCGACGTACGAGCGGGGTGCGCCAGGCAGCAGGTCGTGCACGGCGGGCAGCACCTCGTGCGGCTCGCCCTGCGAGGTCACGGCGGCGTCCACGGCCTCGCTGAGCCGGCGCACCTGGAACAGCTCGGCCAGGTCCGCGGCAAGGCGCGGCGGAACGGGCAGCAGGGCGAGCCCGCCGGCCAGCGGCAGCAGGTCGGGGGCGTCGGCGACCAGGGCGTCCGCGGCGTCCACCACGGCGGTCTCGCCGTCCACCACGGCCCGCAGCTCGTCGGGCAGGGTGACCTGGTCGGGGTCCAGCTCGGCCAGGGCCGCGTAGAGGCGGTGCAGCTGGGCGGGGGCGACCTGGCGCCCTGGGTCGGCGAGCCGGCCGAGCAGTTCCGCGGCGCCGCCCGGCTCGGCCAGCAGCGCGGCCACGGTGGTGCGTACGCCGAGCGCCCGCAGCACCTGCTCGTCCACGCCGGTGCCGGTCTCGGCCTCGTCGTAGAGCCCGGCCAGGAGCCGGTCGCCGCCGGCCGTGCGCAGGCCCACCGGGTGGCGGCCGTCGAGGACGGGGTGGTCGCGCAGCCACCAGGCGGCGTAGGGGCGTACGGACTCGGTGGTGCCGTCGGGGAGCAGCACCCGGACGGGGGCGGTCACCGCGTCGCGCAGCGGCGGCCGGGACAGCAGCGCGAGGGCCTGCGGCCATGCGTCGTCGTCGACCAGGTCCAGGTCGCGGACACCGGTGATCTCGGTGGCGACCGGCGGCACGTCGGTCTCCGGCAGCTGGTCCAGGACGTCCTCGCACCACACGTCCACGGCGTCGAGCAGGCCGACGTCGTCGGGCTCGGCCCAGTCGCTGTCGCGCGGTTCGAGGTCGTCGGGGTCGAGGACGACGTCGGCGGCGCGGACCAGGGCGAAGGTCGCGAGCACCCCGACGGCGGTCAGCGGCTGCTCGCCCCAGCGCTCTGCCAGGTCGGCGTCCACGGTGCCGAGTTCGCCGTCGCGCAGTACGGCCTCCAGGGGGCTGCCGGGCAGCACGAGTTCGCCTGCGGGGGCGAGTTCGCCGTCCTCGTCGGGCAGGGCGAGCGCGGCCAGCCACGGTTCGTCGCCGGGGGCCAGGCCCGCGGCGCGGGCCAGCGTCAGCACGGTCTCGGCGAGTTCGTCGGCGTCCAGGCCGCTCTCGTCCTGGTCCCAGGCGGTGTCCTCGTCCAGCGAGGCGGCGACCGCGGCCCGCACCTGCGGGGTGGTCAGCACCGCCCGGGGCGTGGCGGGGGCGGCGCCGAGCTTCTCCAGCAGCGGGTGGGCGGCGTCCGGGTGGGCGACCCGCAGCCCGAGCCTGGCCAGCAGCTCCGGGTCCACTGCGGCGGAGTCGTCGCCCGGCACGGGCAGCAGCACCTGGCGCGGGCCGACCACCGTGCGGCCGTCGGCGAGCGGTACGGGCAGGCCGCTGAGGACGTCGGCGTCAGTGCCGGCGAGGGCGTCGTAGAGCCGCCACCACCAGGCGGCGGGGCGCTCGGTGCCGGACAGCCGGTCCACGGCGTCGGCGAGCGAGAGCCGGCCGACGCCCAGCTGGCGCAGGGCGGGGCGGCGTTCCAGCGCGGACGGCACCAGGGTCGGCAGCACCTCGGCCAGGACGCGCACCGCCTCGGCGGTGGCGCCCTCGACGACCTCGGCCTCGACGGGCCGCAGCGCGTCGCCCTCGCCGGCGAGCGGGCCGCCGCCGTCCCAGCCGTCGAGGTCGGCGGCGGGCGCGGCGGCCTGCGCCGGGACCTCGGCGGCGCGCGGCAGGAAGGGGGTGCGGGGCAGCTGCGCCAGGATGCGGCGGCGCAGCTCGGCGTCCAGCTCGCCCTTGCCGAGCGGCCCCGGCACCAGGTCGACCACCCCGGTGGAGGTGGGGCGCCACCCGGCGAGCAGCCGCACATATGTGTCGGCGGCGCGGGCGACCAGGAAGTCGGTGAGCGGCCCGGGCGCCGCGTGCCTGCGGGTCGGGTCGAGCGGCAGCGAGGCCAGCAGCAGCGCGGGCAGGCCGAGCGCTTCGTCGGTGGGCGTCGGGGCGTGCACGACGCCCGCGGTGCGGGGTGCGGCCGGTGAGCCGTCGGCGGCGACGGGCACCGCCCAGGTCACCGACCACACCGGGCGCAGGCGCTCCTCGACGGGGCGGTCGGCCAGCAGCTTTGCGGTCAGGTCGCCGCCGTCGGATGCGACCCGCCAGCGGGTGGCGGCGTCGGCGGTGGAGTCCTCGACCAGGACGTCGCCGTCCTCGGCCTGCCGGCGGGTGAGCGTCCTGATGCCCGCGGGGGTCTCCACGACGACCTCGGACAGGCCCGGCAGGGCCAGCAGCAGGGCGTCGTCCACGGCGGCCAGCAGCCGCCCGGCCAGGTCCTCGGCCGCGCCGTCGCGCAGCGGCAGGACGACGACGGTG
This sequence comes from Actinacidiphila bryophytorum, assembly GCF_016916835.1. Lineage (GTDB taxonomy): Bacteria > Actinomycetota > Actinomycetes > Streptomycetales > Streptomycetaceae > Actinacidiphila > Actinacidiphila bryophytorum. The sequence continues at coordinate 122,477 of NZ_JAFFIX010000022.1, forward strand.
TCGTACGTGTCGGGCGCGCTGCCCTCCGCGGGCAGCGGCAGCCGCAGCAGCGGGACGTGGCCGTCCCTGCGGCGCAGCTCGCCGTCCAGGCCCGGCACCTGTGCGGCCATCTCGCGCGCCTCGTTCAGCGACCAGCGCACACCGCCGCTGCGGCCCACCACGGCGGGCTCGTCGCTGACCGCGAGGACGGCGGCGAAGCCGACGCCGAAGCGGCCGACGGCGGCGGGTCCCTCGTCGCGTTTGGCGGAGGCGCGCAGGGTGGACAGCGACTCGACGGCGGGCGCGTCCAGGGGGGCGCCGGTGTTGGCGGCGGCGAGCAGCGCGGGGGCGTCGGCGGTGGCCTCGTGGTAGGTCAGCCGCAGCCGCCCGGGGACGCCGGCGCGGGTGGCGGCGTCGGCGGCGTTCTGGGCCAGCTCGATGATCAGCCGGTCGCGGTGGCCGCCGAGGGCGAGGTCCTCCTCGGCGTTGGCGTCCTCGCGGAAGCGGGCGGCCGACGCGGCCCAGGCGGTCAGAACCGCCCGGCGCAGGTCCGCGGTACGGAAGGGGTCGGGGTGGCCTTCCGGGGGCGTCCGGTTTACGCCTGCGCGCGTCACGTGCGGTCCTTCGCTCGCCGGGTCGGCCCTACGGGCCTGTGCACGGTGACGGTACCGCCATTCGGCGTGCCCTTCATCCCGCGCCCACACCCGCGGCCCCCGACCCGCACCGTCCAGGCCACCGCCCCCGGCCAGACCCCACGCCCAGCCCACCACAAGCCGCCCAGAACCCCCCGGAAGCCACGACTGCCCGGCCCCGGCACCCGACAGCCGCCAGGTTCCGGCGGGTCCTCCGCCGCCACCCGACAGCCGCAAACCACCAGGTACCTGCGGGTCACCCGCGGCCTCACCCGCCGGGAAGCCACCACCGCCCCGCCTCGCGACTGGCGCGCGGCAGCCGGCGCCGTCAGCTGCCGGCCGGGTCCCCGGACGGCTCGCCCGCGCCCGCGGGCTCCGCGCCGCCCTGCGCCGCCGGGCCGCCCGGCCCGCCGTCCGGCTCGGCGGAGCCGTCCTGCTCGGCCTTGTGCAGCGCCAGCGGGTCGGTGTCGTGGAGTTCGTCGAGGACCATCGGGGCGGGCTGCGGAGGGCGGGGCATGACCGCGGCCTCGGAGTGGCCGCCGCAGCCGTAGCCGAGGGAGACCAGCCGGCCGTCGGCCGGCGAGAACTCGTTGGCGCACAGGCCGAACGCCTGGCTGAGGGAGCCGGCGATCGGCACCAGGAAGCCGCAGCTGACGCAGTTGGCGGGCGCGGCCTGCGCCATCGCCGTCTTGGGGCCGAACTGCTCGTCCCAGCGGTCGGCGGCGGCGTGCAGGCCGTACCGGGACAGCACCCGGGGGCGCCCCATGCCGAGCTGTCCGGCGATCGAGCCGATCGTGGCGACGGACGGCACGACCATGTCGGCGTCCTCCTCGACCTCGGAGCCGGGCTCGCCGGCCGGCGGCTCGTCGTCTCCGGTCCAGCCCGGCTCCAGGCGCAGGTCGTCCGCCTCGGTCGGCAGCAGGTCGCCGGGGCCCATGTCGCCGGGCCGCAGCCGCTCGCTCCAGGGCACCCACTCGGGTGCGAGGACCGCGTCGGATCCCGGCAGCAGCACCGTTTCGTCGATGGTCACGACCTTGGCGCGGGACGCCCTGGTCAGCGTGGTGGCCCAGCGCCACCCGCGGTAGGCGGGCTCGGTGCAGGCGAAGAAGTGGGTGACGACCCGGTCGCCCTCCGCGGCGACCCCAAGGTGCTCCCCCACGGACTGCGGCCCCGCCGCCTCCAGCGTGACCGCCCTGGCCACGTCGACGGCCTCGGCGCACAGGCGGTCAGGGGTACGGCTTCGCATCGCTGCACTCACAGAAATCGTTTCTCTCTCTACGCCGTCTCACGTGTGCGCCCGTGGGCGGAAGGACCCGACGCGGAGAGCTGCAGCGGAGCGGACCTGCGGACCGCTTCGACGCCTACCTGCCCTGCCTCATCCGGTCCTGCCCGAGCGTCCTCGGGCGCACCTGTTGCCACCCATTCTGCGTGATCGCACGGTACCTGTGCGCACCACGCCAGCAAAGGAGGGGGTGAGCCGACTTCCGTTTGGGGCAGGATTGCGTCATGGCAAGAACCACGACCACGACCCGGGGGCCCGCGCGCAGAGTCGGGCATGCCCTGGCCCGCGGCGTGGGGGCTCCGGCCGGTGCGCTGGGCCGGCGTATCCGGCGTACGACACATGCGGGAGGCGCGGGCGAGTCGGGTCTGGCCAAGCTGATCGAGCTGCACGCGGTGAATTCCGCGGGCGACATGATGATCACGGTCGCGCTCGCGAGCACGGTCTTCTTCTCGGTGCCCAGCGGCGAGGCCCGCGGCCGGGTGGCGCTGTATCTGCTGGTGACGATGGCGCCCTTCGCGCTGCTCGCGCCGGTGATCGGCCCGCTGCTCGACCGGTTGCAGCACGGCCGCAGGGCCGCGATGGCGATGGCGATGATGGCCAGGGCCGTGCTCGCCTGGACGATGGCCGGGGTGATCTCGACCGCGGGGCTCGGCCTGTATCCGGCGGCGCTGGGCGTGCTGGTGGCCTCGAAGGCGTACGGCGTGGTGCGCAGCGCGGTGGTGCCGCGGCTCTTGCCGGGGCGTACGACGCTGGTGAAGGCCAATTCCCGGGTCACCCTGTCGGGTCTGCTGGCCACCGCCGTGGCCGCGCCGGTCGGTGCGGGGCTGAACGTGATCGGGCCGCAGTGGCCGCTCTACGGGGCTTTCGTGGTCTTCATCTGCGGCGCCCTGCTGTCGCTTTCGCTGCCGGGCAAGGTCGACTCGGCCCGCGGTGAGCAGCGGGTGCGGCTGTCGGCCGACGAGGAGGCGCCGCCGGAGCCGTCGGGTATCCCGGGGCGCAAGCCCGGCCTGCTGGGCGTCGGCTCGTCGGTGCTGCACGCCTTGCAGGGCAACGGCGGGCTGCGGTCGCTGTCCGGCTTCCTGACGATGTTCCTGGCCTTCATGATGCGCGAGCACCCGCTGGGCGGGCTGACCCCTGCCATGTCGCTGGGCGTGGTGGGTGTCGCGGCGGGCGTAGGAAACGCGTTCGGCACCGCACTCGGCGCGTGGCTCAAGGCGCGCGGCCCCGAGGTGATCATCGCGACGGTGCTGGTGTGCGCGCTGAGCGCGGCGACGATAGCGGCCGGCTGGTACAGCCTGGTCACGGTGGCGACGCTGACCGCGGTGGCCGGTATCTCGCAGGCGCTGGCGAAGCTGTCGCTCGACGCGCTGATCCAGCGCGACGTGCCGGAGATGGTGCGGACCTCTGCCTTCGCGCGCTCCGAGACCGCGCTCCAGCTGTCGTGGGTGGTCGGCGGCGGCCTCGGCATACTGCTGCCGCTGAACGGCCCGCTGGGCATGGCTTGCGCGGCGGGGCTGGTGCTCGTGGCCTTCCTGCTGTCCGTACGCGGTCTGCTGGGCGCGGCCCGGCGCGGCAGTACGGCCAGGGCGCGCGTGGCGTGAACACGCGGCCTGAACGCGTGCCCTGAGCGCCTGACGCAAGCACGGGCACAGGCGCGCGACCCGGGCGGGAGGCGTAACCCGTACGGGTCTGCGGCCGTTCGCCGGTGCGGGCGGCCCCACCTGGGGACACGCGCACCCCCGCGCGGACTGGGGGCGACCGCCCGGTAGCCTCCTGCCATGAGCATTCGCCGCGCTGCCACCACCATCGGTGCCCTCTCCCTCGGGCTTGTCGTCCTGACCGCCTGCGACAAGCCGACCGCCATGGCGACCGTGACCGTGGGCAGCAAGTCCGTACAGGCGGAAGCCATGGACAAGTGCTACGACGGCGGCAAGAAGCTGCCGCAGCCGGTCTTCATCGCCTGCCTGCAGGGCACCCCCAAGCACCACATCACCGTCGCCGTCGGCGACAAGGTGCGGATCGGCGTGGACCCGTCGATCGCGAAGAAGGGCTGGCTCATCGCCGCGGGCACCACCCTGGTGACGCCGGAGCCGCTCAAGGACAAGACCTACTGGTCGGTGGACAGCGAGAGCCTGTTCAACTCCCAGGACCAGCAGACCGGCGGGACGACCACCGCCAAGCAGGTGACGCTGAACATCGTGGAGTCCGCGGACACCTCGGGCGAGGCCTCCTTCCGCGTCATCCAGTTCAACCTGATCAGGGGGCAGTAGCCCCGTGCGTGCCGGCCGCCCCGCGCGCGTGCTGGTGGTGACCGCCGTCGAGGCCGAGCGGGACGCCGTCGCCGCGGGCCTGGCGGCCGCAGGCGGGGCCGGAAGCCGGTACGTGGTGGTCGCGGCGGGCGTCGGCCCGGCGGCTGCGGCGGCCGGCACGGCGTACGCCCTGACGGAGCAGCTGAGCGCCGGGCGGCCCGACCTGGTGGTGTCCGCAGGCATCGGCGGCGGTTTCGTACCGGTCGCGCCGGTCGGTTCGCTGGCCGTGGCGGAGACGATCGTGGCCGCCGACCTGGGCGCGCAGACCGCCGACGGCTTCACGCCGGTCGCAGAACTGGGCTTCGGCCGCTCGGAGCACCGCCCGCCGGCAGGGCTGAGCCGCCAGGTCGCCGACGCGCTGGCCGCCGCCTACGGCCCGGTGCTGACGGTCGGTACGGTCACCGGGACCGCCGAGCGGGCCGCGGAGTTGACGGCCCGCCACCCGGGGGCGGTCGCCGAGGCGATGGAGGGCTTCGGGGTGGCGGAGGCGGCGGCCGTCCTCGATGTCCCCGTGCTGGAGATCCGTGCGGTCTCGAACGCGGTCGGCCCGCGGGACCGCGCGGCCTGGCGGATCGGCGAGGCGCTGACGGCGCTGACGGCGGCTTTCGGGAAGCTCCCGGGCGTACTTGGAGGTTGAGCAGCACATGACGGCACACACCACCGACGGCACGGACCGCGGCGACGGCACGGGCGACAGCGGCGCGCTGCGCATCGCGTACTCCCCCTGTCCGAACGACACCTTCGTCTTCCACGCGTGGGCGCACGGGCTGGTGCCCGACGCGCCGCCGCTGGAGGTGACCTTCGCGGACATCGACATCACCAACGGCATGGCCGAGCGCGGCGAACTCGACGTGCTCAAGGTGTCCTACGCCGTGCTGCCGTGGGTGCTCGACGACTGGGCGCTGCTGCCCTGCGGCGGGGCGCTGGGCCGCGGCTGCGGGCCGCTGGTGCTCACCCGGGAGCCGGGTGTCGGCCTGGCGGGGAAGACCGTCGCGGTGCCCAGCGAGCGCTCGACGGCGTATCTGCTCTTCCGGCTGTGGGCGGCGGCCGAGGTCGACGGCGGTGTCGGCGAGATCGTGGTGATGCCCTTCCACGAGATCATGCCGGCGGTGCGGGACGGCCGGGTGGACGCAGGACTCGTCATCCACGAGGCCCGCTTCACCTACCAGAACTACGGCCTGCACAAGCTCGCCGACATGGGCGAGCACTGGGAGGCGACCACAGGGCTGCCGATCCCGCTGGGGGCGATCATCGCCCGCCGCTCGCTGGGCAAGGAGCGGCTGCAGGCGCTGGCCGACGCCGCCCGCGCCTCGGTGCGCATGGCGTGGGACGACCCGGACGCCTCGCGCGAGTATGTGCTGGCGCATTCCCAGGAGATGGACCCGGCGGTCGCCGACCAGCACATCGGGCTGTACGTGAACGAATTCACGGCCGACCTCGGCGAGGACGGATACGCGGCCGTACGCGGTCTGCTCACTCGCGCGGCGGCCGAAGGACTCGTACCGCCGCTGGGCGCGGACGCGCTGGCTTTCTGAAAATATTGCCCCGGCATTCGGGGCGCGGAAAAGCACGGGCGGCGCTTTTACCGGAGGGTGCACCTCCGGAAAAGCGCCGCTTCCGACGTGTGGCCGTTAGCCGTGCGGGCCCTTATACGCCGTGCGCGTCCGTCATACGTCGAGCTGGTCGGCGACCACCCGCAGCACGGACGCGATCTTGTGGCCGTGGGCCTTGTCCGGGTAGCGGCCGCGCTGCAGCGACCTGGCGACGTCTTCGAGCAGCGTGGTCAGGTCCTGGACGATCGGCAGCAGCTCGTCGGGCTTGCGGCGCTGGGCCGCGGCGACCGAGGGCGCGGGGTCCAGCAGGGTCACCGAGAGCGCCTGGTCGCCGCGCTGGCCCGCGACGACTCCGAATTCCACCCGCTGGCCGGGCTTGAGCGCGGCGACACCGTCGGGCAGCACCGATGAGTGCACGAAGACATCGCCGCCGTCGTCGCGGGAGAGAAAGCCGAAGCCCTTCTCGCTGTTGAACCACTTGACCTTGCCGGTAGGCACGTCCGACCTCGTCCTCATTGCTCGGAACCGCTCTGAATAAGACAGCAGCGGGTCCACCGGAGACCCGCTGACACCAAGGCTAATGGCCAGGTGCTGTGTGACAAGACGGCGAGGTCCCGTCACCCCGCGCCCACAGCACGGACCTACCCTTGTCCGGTGAGCAAACAAACCACGGGCGCCGGTGACCTGCTCGTCAGGATCGGCGCCGTCGTCTTCGTCGTCGGGGCCGTCGGCACACTGGCCACGGTCGCCCCGCTGCTGCTCGGCACCCGCCGGTTGCCGACCCCCGCCTACTTCGTGTCGATGCTGATGGGGGTCGGGCTGGCCCTCGCGCTGCTCGGCCTGCTGCGGTCCGCGCTGGCGCAGCGGCGGCCGGAGGGTCACCCACAGGCGTGAATCCTCGGGTCAGGCCGCCGTCGAGGTGTGGGAGGCCAGCCAGCCGGGGAATTCCGTGAGGGAGGCGAGTACGACGTCGGCCCCCGCCGCCCGCAGCTCCGCGGCGCTGCACGGCCCGGTGGCCACCGCCACCGACAGCGCTCCCGCCTTGTGCGCACCCCGCACGTCCCCGGTGTGGTCGCCGACGTAGACGGTCGCACCCCACTCGATCAGCGCCTCGGCCTTGGCCTCCGCCCAGAGCCAGCCGCGCAGCTCCGCCTCGATGCCGACATGGGCGAGGTGCAGCTCGGCGTTGGGACCGTACTTCGCGGTGACGACCACCGGGCGCCCGCCGGCCGCCCGGACCGCCGCCACCGCCTCCGGGGCGCCCGGCATGGCGGGCGTGGGAGTGATGGCGTGGTCGGGGTAGAGGGAGCGGTAGCGCTCGGCCGCCGCCTGGACCTGCTCGCGCGGGAACCAGTTGGCCAGCTCGTCGTCCAGCGGGGGGCCGAGCCGGGTGACGGCGAGGTCGGAGTCGATGTGGACGCCGGTCTCCGCCGCGAGCCGGTCGTACACGGCCTTGATCCCGGGGCGGGAGTCGATCAGGGTCATGTCGAGGTCGAAGCCGACCGTGAGGGCCGGCGCGAGGGAGGAGAAGTCGTTGGTCACGGCACCCATTGTCACAGGTCGCTGCGTGCGCAGGGTCAGCCTCAGCCCGGAGGTCGGGACGGCACCCCGTATAGTTAGCGCAGCCTAAGCTAAGCCCTGCCCCGGCGCCAGACGGTCGCCGCGTCCCGGAGGACCGCCCGACATGCAACTGCGCCGCCGCACCGGCTGGATGGCTGCGGCGACGGCGGCGCTGCTGCTCGCGGTGCTGCTCAGCCTGGCCGTCGGCAGCCGCGAGATACCCCCGTCCCAGGTGCTCGACGCGCTGCTGCACGGCGGCACCAGCCAGAACGCCGAGGTCGTCCGCAGCCTGCGGGTGCCGCGTACGGTGATCGGGATCATGGTCGGCGCCGCGCTCGCCGTCGCCGGGGTCGTGATGCAGGGCGTCACCCGCAACCCGATCGCCGAGCCCGGCATCCTCGGGGTGAGCCAGGGCGCGTCACTCGGCGTGGTGTGCGCCATCGCGTACGCCGGGGTGGGCACGCTCAGCGGCTACGTCTGGTTCGCCTTCGCGGGCGCGGGAGCGGCAGCCGTCGCCGTCTACGCGGTCGCCGCCCGCGGCAGGGGCGGCGCCTCACCGGTCAAGCTGGCACTGGCCGGTGCGGCCATGAACGCCTTCCTGGCCTCCGTCGTGTCCGGGGTGCTGACCACCGACGCGCAGACGCTGGAGACGTACCGCTTCTGGCAGGTCGGTTCGCTGTCCGGGCGGGACACCGACATCATCGGCATGATCTGGCCGTTCCTGGCGGCCGGCCTGCTGCTGGTGCTGGCGATGGCCCGCGGCCTGGACGCGCTCGCGCTCGGCGAGGACGTCGCCAAGGGCCTCGGGCAGAACGTGGCGCTGCTGCGGTTGACCGGTGCGCTCGGCGCCACCGTGCTGACCGGCGCCGCGGTCGCCGCCGCGGGCCCGATCGCCTTCGTCGGCCTTGCCGTGCCGCACCTGGCCCGCGCCCTGGTCGGCACCGCGCACCGCTGGGTGCTGCCGATGGCCGCGCTGCTCGGCCCGGTGATGATCCTGGTCTCCGACGTGGTCGGGCGGATCGTCTTCCCGCCCTCCGAGGTCCCGGTGGCGGTGACGACCTCGCTGATCGGGGTGCCCTTCCTGGTGGCGCTGGTCCGGCGCAGGTCGGTGGTGGCGGCATGAGCACGACCAGGCCCGCTTCCGCACAGGGCTCCCGCTTCCGGCCCGAGGGGTACGCCGTCGTGCGCCCCGGCGGGCGCGGCTCCTTCCTGCTGCACCGGCGTGCGTTCGCCGTCACCTGTGTGCTGGCCGCGCTGCTGGCGGCGGTGTGCGTGGCGTATCTGTGCGTCGGGGAGTCCTTCGTGGCGCCCGGCGAGGTGGTCAAGGTGGTCTTCGGGCGGCCGAGCCCTGACGAGCTGGTGGTCGGCGAGCTGCGCGAACCGCGGCTCGCGCTCGGGCTGCTGGTCGGCGCGGCCTTCGGGGTGTCCGGCGCGCTGATCCAGACCGTCGCCCGCAACCCGCTGGCCAGCCCCGACGTCATCGGCGTGACCCATGGCGCGGGCGCGGTGACGGTGGCCGCGATGACGTACGGCGTGACCTCCTACACCGCGCTGCCCTACCTCTCGGTCGCCGGCGGGCTGACCGCAGCGGCCCTGGTCTACGTCTTCGCCTGGCGGCGCGGGCTGCACGCGGCCCGCTTCGTGCTCATCGGGATCGGCTTCTCGGTGGCGCTGTCCTCGGTGACGCAGCTCTTCCTGACCAAGGGCGACTACCTGGTCGCCCAGCAGGCCAAGGTGTGGCTGACCGGTTCGCTCAACGGCCGCGGCTACGCCGAGGCCCGCCCGCTGGCGCTGGTGCTGCTGGCCGCGGTGCCGTGCGCGCTGTGGGCGGCGCGGGCGCAGCGCACGGTGTCCTTCGACGACGACACCGCGACCGCGCTCGGCGTCCGGCTGGGCAGGGTCAGGTTCGGCCTGGTCGCGCTCGGCGTGGTGCTCGCCTCGGTCGCCACCGGGGCGGCAGGACCGGTGGACTTCGTGGCGCTGCTGGCCCCGCAGATCGCCCGCCGCCTGACCAGGACCGCGCAGATCCCGCTGCTGGCCTCCGCGCTGACCGGTGCGCTGGTCGTGGTGGTCGCCGACCTGCTGGCCCGCAAGCTGTTCTCGCCGACCGAACTGCCGGTGGGCGTGATGACCGCCGCTGTCGGGGCGCCCTACCTGATGTGGCTGATCGTCCGCAGCCGCAGCCGTTCCGGAGAGCCGTCATGACGACCCCTGAGCCCACGCCGACCGCAGCCGGCCGCAAGAAGACCGGCCCCGACAACCGGCTCGCCGCCCGCGGCCTCACCCTCGCCTACGAGGACCGGGTCGTGGTCGACGCGCTCGACCTGGAGATACCCGACGGCCAGGTCACCGTCATCGTCGGCCCCAACGCCTGCGGCAAGTCCACGCTGCTGCGCGCCCTGGGCCGGCTGCTGAAGCCCAGGCAGGGCTCGGTGCTGCTGGACGGCGCCGAGCTGGCCCGCGTCCCGACCCGGCAGATCGCCCGCACCCTGGGCCTGCTGCCGCAGTCGCCGGTGCCGCCCGAGGGCATCACGGTGGCCGACCTGGTCTCCCGCGGCCGCCAGCCGCACCAGAAGTGGTGGCAGCAGTGGTCGGAGTCCGACGAGCGACTGGTCGCCGAGGCCATGGAGCGTACGGCGACGAGCGACCTGGCCGGCCGGCTGGTGGACGAGCTGTCCGGCGGCCAGCGGCAGCGGGCCTGGATCGCGATGGCCCTGGCCCAGGACACCGACCTGCTGCTGCTCGACGAGCCCACGACCTTCCTCGACATCGCCCACCAGGTCGAGGTGCTCGACCTGGTGCGCCGCCTCAACCGGGAGCGCGGGCGTACGGTCGTGGCCGTGCTGCACGACCTCAACCAGGCCGCCCGCTACGCCGACCACCTCGTCGCGATGAAGGCCGGCCGGATCGTCGCCGAGGGTCCGCCCGGCGAGGTCGTCACGGCGGAGCTGGTGCGCGAGGTGTTCGGCCTCGCGTCGGTCGTGGTGCCCGACCCGGTGACCGGCAGCCCGCTGGTGGTGCCGGGGCAGCCCTGGCAGCCCGGGGGAGCGCCCGCCGACGCGGGCTCCGGAACGACCGCTGGAACGAACGCTGGTACGACCGCGAACGACGCCACCGCAACTCCGCATCCCTGAACGGAGATCCGCCATGTCCCGCAAGCACAGCGCCCGTTCGACCCGCAGCCGGTACGCCCTCGCCGCCGTGCTGCTCTGCACGGCACTTGCGGCGACCGCGTGTTCGTCCTCCGGGGACGGCGACGGCGGCGGCACTCACAAGGCGGGCGGCGGTACGCACACCGTCGACACGGCCATGGGGCCGGTGAAGGTGCCCGACCACCCGCAGCGGGTCGTGGTGCTGGACACCGCGGAACTCGACTCGGCGATCACCCTCGGCGTCAAGCCGGTCGGCGCGACCAGCGCGGGCACCAGCTCCGGCTTCCTCGACTACCTGCCGCAGGACGAACTGGCCGGGATCAAGAACGTCGGCGCCATCGCCGACCCCGACATGGAGGCGGTCGCCGCCCTCAAGCCCGACCTGATCCTCAGCAGCAAGGTCAGGGACGGCGCGCACTACGACGCCCTCTCCCACATCGCGCCCACCGTGCTGACCGAGTCGACCGGGGCGCCGTGGAAGGCCGACTTCCAGTTGCACGCGGCCGCGTTGGGCCGCACCGCACAGGCCGCGAAGGCGCTCACCGCCTACCAGGACCACGTCGCCGCGGTCACCGCGGCGCTCGGCGGGGCCGCGAAGGCGGCGGCGACCGAGGTGAGCATGGTGCGCTTCGTCGAGGGCGCCGACATCCGGCTGTACGGCAACGCCAGTTACATCGGCACCGTCCTCAAGGACGTGGGCCTGGCCCGGCCTTCGGTGCAGGACGTCGAGCAGCTCAGCGTCGACGTCAGCCCCGAGCAGATCGACAAGGCCGACGGCGACGCGATCTTCTACGCCACGTACGGCGACCCCAAGGCCGCCAAGGAGACGCAGGTGACGGCGAGTTCGCTGTGGAAGGGACTCGGCGCGGTCGCCGCGGGCCGCGCCCACCAGGTGGACGACCAGCTCTGGTACCAGGGCATCGGCTACACCGCCGCCGGGAAGATCCTGGACGAGCTGCAGCGCGACCTCACCGCCACGTAGCCGCTCCCGCGGGGCGTTTCAGGCCGACCGGCGGTTCCGCCACAGCACGTACAGCGCGGTGCCGACCGCCGCGAGCCGCACGGTCGGCGGGTACGCGTCCTGGAAGGCCTGCCCCATCTGGCCCTGCGCGATGGGGCTGCCCCACTTGCCGACGTCGCGGCCCCAGATCCACACGAGCATCCCGGCCGCGAAGGCGCCCGGGATGAACAGCACCGCGAACTTGGCCTGCGGCCTGCTGAGGCGGCGGGACAGGTAGGCGGTCAGCCAGCCCAGGCCCAGCGGGATCAGCGAGCCGATCGCAGCGCCGACGACCAGCAACGCGGCGGCCAGCAGCAGGACGGGGCTGCCCCAGTTGCGGGGGCGGCGCTCTGCTCGCGGCGTGCGCCGCCGCAGCAGGGGCCGCCGGGGTTCGGCGGCCGGCTCCTCGACCTCTTCGTCTTCCTCAGGGGCCGGCTTCGGTTCGTCGGGGTCGAGTTCCTCGTCGTCGAAGGAGATGAAGACGCCGCCGGTCATGCCAGGAAGCCCGGCGAGCTCGTCCCCGGCGCGCGGCCGCGCGCCGAGCCCGTCGCCGTCCCACCACTCCCGTTCCCCGTCCGCGGCCTTGGCCGGCCGCGGCACCTGCGGGCCGGGCGCCTCTGCGTACGGCCCGTACGGGTCGGCGGGCGGCTCCTCCCGGGTGCCGCCGCGGCCGGCGGCGGCCTCCACGACCTCGTCGGGGCTGCCCATGCGCCCCAGGATGCGGCGCACCGCGGCCTCGGAGTCCGCGCCGCGGCGCTCCCGGTCGATGTCGTTGCGCAGCTGCGCGACCAGTTGCATGCGGTCGGCTGCGGGCATGGCCGTCTGAGCCAGGTCACCGACCCGGCTCAGGTAGTCGAACACCAGCCGATCGCTCTCGACCCCCACGGCGTCTCCCCCTCCCCCCGCCCGACTCCACCACCGCCGACGGTACCCCTCCCGCCCCGCCCTCTACGCGAGGGCAAGCGTTTTCAGGTGCGCGGGTCGCCACCGCCCCAAAGGGGCTGCCCGGTCCTCCCCGGACCACCGGCCGGTGGGTGGCTGGTCGCGCAGTTCCCCGCGCCCCTTTTGGCTTGCCCTCTGCGGCAGCGGCACCCCCTGCCGGGTGAGGCGGTGCCGCTGCGGACGGCGGTGCTTTTCAGGGGCGCGGGGAACGGCGCGACCAACCCCCACCGGGGGCGCGGGGCGTCACCGGCGCAAAGGGGCTGTTCGGGTCGGAGACGGACCACCCGCCGGTGGGGGCTCGCGTCCGAGGAACGCACCGCCCGGCGCACGGGCACCCTCACGCGCCACCGCGGCCAGCGGATGGCTCGGCCCCGCCGAAGAGGGCGCCCAGGGCCTAGGGTGGGACGGATGACGACCGGAGGTAGCAGCGGTGCCCCGCGCACCCTCGCAGAGGACTTGCGCGCACGTGACGACGACGCGCTGTCCGCCCTGCTGCGTGCGCGCCCCGACCTGCTGGCCCCCGTGCCCTCGGACCTCACGCAGCTGGCGACGCGGGCGGCGACCCGCACCTCCGTGGTGCGTGCGCTCGACCACCTCGACGCCTTCACGCAGCAGACCGCCGAGGCCCTGGCGGTGACGGCGGACGGCTGCCCGTATGCGACGCTGCGGGAGCTGATGACCGGGCGCCCGCCGGTGGGCGGCGTCGGTGAGGCGCTGGACCCGGAGGTCGCCGCGGCCGTCGAGGCGGAGCTGCCGCGCGCGGTGGCGGCGTTGCGCGCGCACGGGCTGGTGTGGGGCGAGGAGGACCGGCTGCGCCTGGTCCGCACCGCACGGGACGTGCTGGCACCGTCGGCCGCGACGCCGTCCGCGACCGGCCTCGGCCCGTCCGTGGCGGAGGCCACCGCGGGGATGTCGCCGGCCCGGTTGCAGGAGGTGCTCTCGGACGCGGGGCTGGCCGCGACCCATGACCCGAGCAGTGCGATCACCGCACTGGCCGGGCTGTTCGCCGACCCGGACCGTTTCGCCGCGCTGCTCGCGCAGGCCCCGGACGGTGCGCGGGCCGTACTGGACCGGCTGGTGTGGGGGCCGCCGTACGGCGAGGTCAGGGACGCGACGGCGGCGGTACGTGCGGCGGGCGCGGCCACGCCCGTGCAGTGGCTGCTGGCCCGCGGCCTGCTCCTGCCGGCCGGGCAGCACAACGTCGTGCTGCCCCGGGAGGCGGCGCTGGCCCTGCGTGCGGGGCGCGCGCACCGCACCCCGCAGCCGCTGCCCCCGCCGATGGCGCCGGTGCAGCGCACCGTGAAGACGGTGGACGCGACGGCCGCGGGCCAGGCGTTCACGGCGGTGCGTACGGTCACCGACCTGCTCAAGGAGTGGGAGACGGGCGGCCCCGCGGTGCTGCGGGCGGGCGGCATCAGTGTGCGCGACCTGCGGCGTACGGCCGCGGCCCTGGACCTGACCGAGCCGCAGACCGCCTTCTGGCTGGAACTCGCCTACGCCGCCGGCCTGGTCGCCGCCGACGGCGAGGTCGACGAGGCGTACGCCCCGACGCCCGCCGCCGACGAGTGGCTGCTGCTGCCCGCCGAGCGGCAGTGGGCGGCGCTGGCCGCCGCCTGGCTGGCCGCGACCCGCACGGCCGGCCTGGTCGGGACGCGCGACCCGAAGGGCAGGGCGCTGGCGGCGCTCGGCCCTGACCTGGACCGCTCGCTGGCGCCCCGGGTGCGCGGGGGCGCCCTGCGGCTGCTGGCGGCGCTGCCGCCCGGCTCGGCGGCGGGCCGCGAGGACCTGCTGACCCGGCTGCGCTGGGACCGCCCGCTGCGGGCGGCGGCCGACGCGCTGCGCGAGGACCTGCTGCGCTGGACGCTGGAGGACGCGGAGGCCCTGGGCGTGACCGGGCGGGGGGCGCTGGCCGCGCATTCCCGGCCGCTGCTGGCCGCGGCCGGCCCGGACACGGACCGGGCGGCGGCACTGCTGGCCCCGCTGCTGCCCGAGGCCCTGGACCACGTCCTGCTGCAGGCCGACCTGACGGCGGTGGCCCCCGGCCCGCTGATCGCCTCGCTGGCCGAGACCCTCGGCGTCCTGGCGGACATCGAGTCCAAGGGCGGCGCCACGGTCTACCGCTTCACGCCGGAGTCGGTACGCCGTGCCCTGGACGCCGGGCGTACGGCCGCCGAGCTGCAGGCCTTCCTGGCCGAGCACTCCCGTACGCCGGTGCCGCAGCCGCTCAGCTACCTCATCGACGACATGGCCCGCAGGCACGGCACGCTGCGGGTCGGGGCGGCAGCGGCGTATCTGCGCTGCGACGACGACGCGCTGCTCACCGAACTGCTCGCGGACCGCCGCGCCTCGGGCCTGCGCCTGCGCCGCCTGGCCCCGACGGTGCTGGCCGCGCAGGCCGACCCGTCCACCCTGCTCGAACGCCTGCGGGCCATGGGCCTGGCCCCGGCCGCGGAGTCCGCCGACGGCGACGTGCTGATCACCCGCCCCGACGCCCGCCGCACCCCGCCCCGCAGCGCGCCCGTCCCGGTGCCCGACGGCCCGCCCGTCCCGGACACCGCGCTGCTGGCCCTCGCGGTCAAAGCGATCCGGGCCGGCGACCGCGCGGCCACCGCGGTCCACCGCCCCCCGACCACCCCGCCCGCCGGTGTCCCCCGCACCGCGGCGGCCGACACCCTGGCCACGGTCCAGTCCGCTGTCCTGACCGGCGAGTCCCTCTGGATCGGCTACGTCAACGCCGAGGGCACCGCCACCCAGCGCGTCATCACCCCGGTCCGCGTCGAAGGCGGCTACGTGACCGCCTACGACCACACGGCCGACGAGGTCCGCACCTTCGCGATCCACCGCGTCACGGGCGTCTCAGAACTCGCCGACGAACCCCCGTCCTGACCTCCCCGCTCAGCCGCGCGGCTGCACCAGTTCGCCGGGGTCCACCTCGATCGGGAACGGCTTCTCGACGTAGCTCACCCGCCCCGCCTCGGCGACCTGCCGCTCGACGTACCGCCCGGCTTCCAGCTCGCACACGACCAGCGAGGGCGCGGGCACGAGTTCGAGCCGCCACAGGTGCTCGATGCCGGCCTCGGCGTAATACGGCGGCTTGAGCAGCCGGTCCACCCGGCGTCCGGCCGAAGACGGCGAGACGATCTCGACCACCAGGTGAACAGCCTCGGCGTCACATGTGACTGGGTCCTCGGCTGCCGCTGCCGCGTCGACGACGGCAATGTCCGGGATGAACAAGCCGTCGGGCAGGACGACATTCACCGCTTCCAGGACTTCGAACGGCGCGCCTGTCGCGTGGATCGCTGCGTCAATCAGCATCGCCAGACGCAACGAGGCCCGCTGGTGCTTGAAACCCGGTGCTGGTGCCATGAGCAGCATGTCCCCCATCAGTTCCCGCCGCTGTCCGCGGTCCTCCCCCAGCGCCAGCACTTCCTCCACGGTCCATGGCCCGTAGTGGTCATCGTGCGCAACGCTCATCACGCCCACCTCCTCCTGGGAAGTCGTCACTCACAGTGTGGCATGGCCAACTGACACCACGCATGGGTCGGACTTGACCACTGAGGCTGTCAGGTCTTCCTGCGGCGCCACCAGTGGTCGCGGTGGGGGTGGAGGGCGGAGCCGAGGGGGCGGCCGAGGAGGAGGTAGCCGAGGAGGGCGCCGGCGGTGTTGAGGATGACGTCGTCGATGTCGAAGGCGCGGCCCTCCACCAGGGCGCCCTGTGTGGCCTCGATCATCACCATCACCAGGGCGGTGAGGACGATGACCCGGAGCAGGCCGCGGGCGTGCGGGAAGAGGACCGGGAGCAGGATGCCGAAGGGGACGCCGAGCAGGACGTTGCCGCCGATCTGCTTGACCGTGTCGCGCAGGGCGGGTTGGTCGAGGTAGGCGCGGATGGACGCGCCGGGGCGCAGGTTCGTGTGGATCAGCGCGTCGGACGACGGGGACGGCACCAGCGTGACCTTGGCCAGCGCCACGGCGAAGGCCGCCATGCAGACGATGGCGGCGGCCATGACCGCCGCCCGCGCGAGCGTCGAGCCGAGGGTGCGGCGCTGCAGCACCGGCGGCGGGGGCTTACGCGCGCGGGGGCGCGGTCGCGGTCGCGGCTTCGACGTCCGCTTCCGGGCGCCGGCCTTCGCGGCCGGCTTGGGCTTGGGCTTCGGCTTCGGCGCTGACTCAGCCGCCGGCTTCGGCTTGGGCTTGGGCTTGGCATTGGGCTTACGTATCCGGTCGAGCAGTCCGACGCGGATCGCCATGGCCGTAACCCCCCTCTGCGGACGCCTACTTGGCTCCGCATACCCGGGTCCGGCCGCCGTACGCCGGGGTGACGGCGTACGGCGGCCGGAGTCCCGCTCACCATCGCTGGGGGTACCCACGATGGTTACAGGCTGTCACCGCGGTGACAGCCTCATCCGTGCTGTCCGCGACGGCGTCGCGACATGTAGATCAGCGTTCCACCGGCTCCCAGGACCGCGACCGCCGAGGCGGCGATCCACTCCACACCGTCAGCGCCGGTGTGCGGCAGCCCTGGAGGAGTGCTGGGCGGCTGGGACGGGTGGTGCGAGGGGTGGTGGTGCCCAGGCGTCGTGGTCGGCGGCGTCGTGGGAGGCGTCGTCGGAGGCGTCGTGGGCGGGGTGGTCGGCGGAGTGGTGGGCGGGGTGGTCGGTGGAGTGGTGGGCGGAGTCGTCGGCGGAGTCGTCGGCGGGTGCGACGGGTGGTGCGTCGGCGGGTGGCTGGGGTGATGCGTGGGCG
>NZ_JAFFIX010000023.1 GCF_016916835.1 Actinacidiphila bryophytorum
CCACCGGCCGGAAGGTGCAAGCCCACCGCAAGGGGCTGGACCTGAAGGGGCTGGGGGAACTGCGAGACCGGCCCACCACCGGCCGGAAGGTGCGAGCTCACCGCAAGGGGCAGTCACCCGGGAGCGGGGGAACCCTCGGCGGGGGAGAACTCACCGGGGGAACGTAAGATCAAGGTCGAACAGTGGCGTGAGTGCGAGGGAGCCGAGGCGGATGGACCGGATGGACGACGCCCCGGCGTACCCCGTGGGACTGCGGCTGCGCGGCCGCCGCGTCGTGGTGATCGGCGGCGGCCAGGTGGCGCAGCGCCGCCTCCCGGCGCTGCTGACGGCCGGCGCGGACATCGTCGTGGTGTCGCCGCAGGCGACCGCGTCGGTCGAGGCGATGGCTGCCGCGGGCGAAGTGCGCTGGGAGCGCCGGGCGTACCGCCCGGGCGACCTGGCCGAGGCCTGGTACGCCCTGGTCGCGTCGACCGACCCGGCCGCGAACGCCGCGGCCTCCGCGGAGGCGGAGGAGCGCCGCGTGTGGTGCGTCCGCAGCGACGACGCCGACGCGGCGACCGCGTGGACGCCGGCCACCGGCCGCACGGAAGGCGTCACCGTGGCGGTGCTGACCGGCCGTGACCCGCGCCGCTCGGCGGCGGTGCGGGACGCGGTCGTCGAGGGCCTGCGGGACGGCAGCCTGGTGGCGCCGCGGCACCGCGAGCGGACCGCGGGCGTCGCGCTGGTCGGCGGCGGCCCGGGCGACCCGGACCTGATCACCGTGCGCGGGCGCCGCCTGCTGGCGGAGGCGGACGTGGTGATCGCCGACCGCCTCGGCCCGCGCGACCTGCTGGACGAACTGCCCCCGCACGTCGAGGTGATCGACGCGGCGAAGATCCCGTACGGGCGGGCGATGGCCCAGGAGGCCATCAACGCGGCGCTGATCGAGCACGCCAAGGCCGGCAAGGCCGTGGTGCGGCTCAAGGGCGGTGACCCGTACGTCTTCGGCCGCGGTATGGAGGAGGCGGAGGCGCTGGCGGCTGAGGGCATCGCGGTGACCGTGGTGCCGGGCATCTCCAGTTCGATCAGTGTGCCGGGCGCGGCCGGCATCCCGGTCACGCACCGGGGCGTCGCCCACGAGTTCACCGTGGTGAGCGGGCACGTGGCGCCGGACGACGCGCGTTCGCTGGTGGACTGGGCCGCGCTGGCCCGGATGCGCGGCACCCTCGTGCTGCTGATGGCCGTGGAGCGGATCGGCGCCATCGCCGACACCCTGATCGCGGGCGGCCGCCCGGCCGGCACCCCGGTCGCGGTGGTCCAGGAGGGCACCACGGCGGCCCAGCGCCGGGTGGACGCGACCTTGTCGTCGGTGGCGCGCGTGGTCGCGGAGGAGGGTGTGCGCCCGCCGGCCGTCGTGGTCGTCGGCGACGTGGTGACGGTGGGGCGTACGGCCGGTCCGTCCCGTGGCTGAGCCGGTCGAGGTCGGCGACCCGGACGACCCGCGGCTGCACGACTACACCGCGCTCACCGACGTGGAGCTGCGGCGCCGCCGCGAGCCCGCGGAGGGCCTCTTCATCGCGGAGGGCCAGAAGGTCGTCAGGCGTGCGCTGCGGGCCGGATACGGGATGCGCTCGATGCTGCTCACCGCGAAGTGGGTGGACGCGCTGCGGGACGTGATCGAGGAGGTGCCCGCGCCGGTGTACGTCGTCAGCGACGAACTGGCCGAGCGCGTCACCGGCTACCACGTGCACCGCGGGGCGCTCGCCGCGATGCAGCGCAAGGTGCTGCCGGACGCCGCGGACGTCCTGGCCGGCGCCCGCCGGGTGGTGGTCATGGAGGCGGTCAACGACCACACCAACATCGGGGCGATCTTCCGCAGCGCCGCCGCGCTCGGCATGGACGCGGTCCTGCTGTCGCCGGACTGCGCCGACCCGCTCTACCGGCGCTCGGTGAAGGTCTCGATGGGCGCGGTCTTCTCGGTGCCCTACGCCCGGCTCGACGCCTGGCCGCGGGACCTGTACGGCACGGTCAAGGAGGCAGGTTTCCGGCTGCTGGCACTCACCCCCGCCGCGGAGGCCACCGCCCTGCCGGACCTGGCCGCGCACGAACTCCCGCGGCTGGCACTGCTGCTTGGCGCGGAAGGCCCCGGCCTGAGCCACAAGGCGCTCGCCGCCGCCGACACCCTGGTCCGCATCCCGATGTCGCACGACATCGACTCGCTGAACGTGGGCGCGGCGGCAGCGGTCGCCTTCTACGCGGTCGCCGCGGCGTCCTAGCCCATCCGCCCCGAGAGCAGCCGGCGCTCCAGGTCGGCCTCGCTCTGGGTGACCTCCTTGTCGTGGCCGGCCAGTTCACGGCGCACGTAGGCGGCGAACTCGTTGGCCTGCTTGGTGATGTCGCCGGCCGCGCCGGACAGGTCGCTCGCCCAGGTGCGGGCGGTCGGCCCGCACCACACGTCGCCCTTGCCGCCGGCCATCCGGGTGTCGGCGTCCTTCAACGCGCCGGCCACGTTGGCCAGTTCGCGCTGAACGTCGTTGTTCAGCTGATTGAGGGCCGCCCACATGGGACTTGGCACCTTGTCAGCCATCATGTCCTCCCGTATGTCACTGCGATTGTCCTGGCGTGGTGGGGAAGCCGGTCGGCACCGGCCGCGGCGAGGCCGCCGTCGGCCGGTAGCTGTCCCGGCTGCTCCCGTTGCGGTACGCGGCGAGCAGCTGCGGCTGCGCCTTGCCGAACGTCCGGCATCCGCTGAGCACGTCGAGGTAGCCGGCGCCGGGCTCGCCGCCGGACCGGTCGTGCAGGGTGAGCCGCAGCGTCACCGCACCCTGGTGCGCCGCCCAGCCGTGCAGCGGCTCCCGCTGCGGGTCGGGCATCGACGCCTCGGGGATGTCCACCGGTGTGAAGGTCCAGCCCTGCGGCCCCAGCGCGCCCTGGACCTCGGCGAGCAGCTGGGCCATCGTCACCGAGCCGTCCCGCGGCTGCAGGTAGTCCTCGATGCCGTACCTGACCGCGCCCTTGCCGTCCGGTTCGCTGTCGGCGCACCTGGTGAAGGCGCCCCGCCCGTCGGGTGTGTCGAGCGTGGCGGGCAGCGCGGGGCGCACCGTCCAGTACGTCGTCGCGACCGCGACCCGCAGCTGCTTGGCCTTCGCGGTGCCGTCGGCCGCACTCGACCCGCCGCCGCAGCCCGCCGCCAGCGCGGCGCAGGCGAGCAGCGCGAGCGCCGGCAGCGGCCTGCGGAAGGTCATGGTCAGTGGACTCCCGTCATCGAACCGAGCCGGCCCAGGTCGCGGTTGAGGAAGGCCTTGTCCAGCGCGTTGGCGACCGCCGGGTCCTTCAACCACTGGTTGTACGCCTCCTTCTGGCCTGCGGTGGCGTTCTCGACCAGGTGCCCGTCGTCGGTCAGGAAGGGCTTGCCGCCGGAGTAGATCTGGGCGTACTGCTGCGGATTGCCCAGGTTGTGGTTCTTCATGTAGCTCTGGTGTGCCGCCTCGCTCCAGTCGTCCCGCCAGGTCGCGGTCGAGGGCGGGTCGCCCATCTGGTCGGCGCTGATCTTCACGATGTGGGTGCTGAAGAGGTTCAGCACGTCCTTGATGGCCGCCTTGGAGACCGTCTTGACGACCGCGCCCGGGTCGAAGGCGATGTCGACACCGGTGCCCAACACCGTGCTGAGCTGCGAGGCGACGGTGCTCTGCCAGGTGTTGGCCTCCTTGCTGCCCTTGTCCTTCATCTCCTGGTAGACCTTGGTCGCCTCGAAGCCGAAGGTGCCCTCGATCAGGCCCGCCGCGTTCTGCATCGCCGGGTTGTCCGGGTCGCTGTCGGCGACGCTGTTGGCCATGTCCTTGCTGAACGCCAGGAGTTCGGCCGTCGCGTTGGGATTCTGCATCGACTCGTGGATGAAGCCCTCCCATGCGGAGTTGGGCACCGACACGTGCCCGGGACCGAGGTCGACGGGGAAGGGGTCGGTCAGCGACGCCTTCACGTCGTCCCCGTAGAAGACGATGACGTCGGCGAAGACCTGCTGCATCTCCGGGTGGGTGTGGTTGTCGTGGCTGGAGTAGTACGTCACCAGCTTCGTGGTGTTGTCCGCGGCGAGTTTCGGGTCGGCGCCCGGGCCGCCGATCATGCCCGCCTCCAGGACCGCGGCGAAGTCCTTCACGTACGGGTTCACCAGGCCGCCGGTGTGCTCGGAGTTCGCCTTCATGAACTCCGGCAGGTACTCGATGTTGTCGTGCACGAACTGCGTGGCGGCCTTCGGGTCGGCGGCGAGCGCCTTCCACACCTCGTCGGAGTACATCGTGTTGCCCGGCGCGAGGCACTGGTCGGCCAGGTTGGTCAGCACGTCGGCGGGGAAGACCGCCTTGTTCACCAGCCCGGAGAGCAGCGACAGCGGCTCGTTGCCGTCCCTGTCCTTGAAGTCGACGCCCGCGCGCATCGCGTTGGCGACGAAGTTGGCGAGCGCCGCACGGCCGAGATCCGGGTGGTCGAAATCCAGTGCCGCGGAATTGTGCAGCAACTCCGTCAGCTGGTACTGCCCGAGTTCGGTCGCCGACGCTTTCGCGTAGTCCGGGTCGTACTGGTTGGCCTGGATCAGCTTGAGATAGTCCTGCAGGCTGATCTTGCCGTCCTTGAACTTCTTCGCGTCGTCCTGCCCGGCCTTGGCCGCCGCCTCGGACGTCGGGAAATTCCCCAGGTCGTTCGCACCCGCACCGACCATGCCGCTGCCCTGGCCGAAGTCGCCCTGCTCCTTGGCCTCGTTGGCGGCCAGGCTCTGCCGGCGCCGCAGCATCGGCAACTGGCCCTGCGCCCACGAGAAGTGCCGGTTGATGGTGCTCAGCCTGCTGGTGTCGAGGCCGATCCTGTTGGCCTGCCCCATCCACCCGTTGACCTGCGGTGCCGCGCTCCCGTTTCCGTCGTAACCGGTTTTGTTCTTCATCGAGTTGATTAGGTCCCAGAGCTTTTGCGGATCTATGCCGCTGAAGTCTCCGCCCCCGTCTGGTCTTCCCACATCAATCCCTCAGTTGTCGGCAGGCCGATTCCGGCCATCGTCTGTGGAGATGGCGAACATCCTCCCAAGGCGGGGCCGACGGCGTCCACCGTTCGGACGCCGTTGGGACCGCCTTGGGACACGGTCGGGACCTGCGGGAAACGACCCGCCGACACTCAACTGCCGCTCCTCACCCCGCGGCAGGCAGCCCCACGAGCCCGGCGAGCGCCGCACGGTGCCGCCCCGCGGTGCCCAGCGCGATCTCGTCGGCCTTGGCCCGCTTGAGATACAGGTGCAGCGGATGCTCCCACGTCATGCCGATACCGCCGTGCAGCTGCACCGCCTCCTCGGCGGCCCGCACCGCGACGGGGGAGACGTACGCCTGCGCCACGGCCACCGCCAGCGCCGCCTCCGCCGGGTCGTACGGCGACGCGGCCAGCACACCGGCCGCGTTGCGCGCCGCCGCCCTCGCCGAGACCACGTCGAGCCACACATCCGCCAACCGGTGCTTGAGGGCCTGGAAGGACCCCACCACCCGGCCGAACTGCCGCCGCTCGCCCAGGTATTCGACCGTCCCGTCCAGGCACCACTGCGCCACGCCCACCTGCTCCGAGGCCAGCAGCCCCGCACCGGTCAGCAGCGCCCGCTCCAGGGCGGCCGCCGCCGCGTCCCCGCCGGCCAGCAGCCGCCCCCGCGCCCCGTCCAACCGCAGATCGGCCAGCGGGCGCGTCAGGTCGAAGGACACAGGCCGGCCCACCACCGCCTCCGCCGCCGCCACCTCGTACAGACCGGGACCCTGCGGGCCGAGCGCGGGCACCACCAGCACCCCGGCGGTCAGCGCGTCCGCCACGCTGGTCACCGCGCCCGTCAGTCGCCCGCCGGCGTCCGCACGTACAGCCGACGGGAAAGTGCCCCCGGGCGCCGCCGACAGCGGGACCGCGAGCGCCGCCGTCACCTCGCCCGCCGCGAGCCGGCCGAGCAGGGCGGCCGTCGCCGCCTCCGCGGTGCCACAGCCCAGCAGCGCCGTGGTCGCCAGCACCGCACTGCCCAGGAAGGGCACGGGGGCCACCGCGCCGCCCAGCTCCTCCAGCACCACGGCCGCCTCCCGGGCCGACGCGCCCTGGCCGCCCAGCTTCTCCGGCACCAGCAGCCCGGCAAGGCCCAGCTCCCCGGCCAGCACCCGCCACAGTGCCGGGTCGTACGGCTCGGCCGTCTCGATACGGCCCAGCACCGCGGCGGGGCCGCACCGGTCGGCCAGCACCGCGCGGACCGCGGCGCGCAGGTCGTCCTCGACGTCGGAGTAGAGGAGATCGGGAACAGTGCTCATCGGGGGAGGTCCTTCCAGGCGGCGTCCTTGTCGTTCCGCGGTTCCGCGGGCAGCCCGAGCACCCGTTCCGCCACGATGTTGCGCAGGATCTCGGACGTACCGCCCTCGATCGAGTTGCCCTTCGCCCGTAGATAGCGGTAGCCGGCGTCGCGCCCGTAGAAGTCCACACTGCGCGGGCGGACCATCGTCCAGTCCCCGTACCGCAGCCCCTGCTCGCCGAGCAGCTCCAGCTCCAGGCCGCTGAGCTGCTGGTTGAGCCGGGCCAGCGACAGCTTCAGACCCGAGCCCTCGGGACCCGGCGTGCCCGCGGCCATCTGCTGGCGGACCCGCTCCGCCGTCAGCCGCGCCACCTCGGAGTCCACCCACAGCCGCAGCAGCCGGTCGTGCAGCTCCGGCGTCCGCAGCTCGGGCCGCTCCCGCCAGGTCGCGGCGACCGGCCCGACCATGCCGCTCTCCCGCGGTACGGACGCGCCGCCGCCGATCGCGACCCGCTCGTTCATCAGCGTCGCCTGCGCCACCCGCCAGCCGTCGCCCACCTCGCCCAGCCGGTGCGCGTCCGGAATCCTGACCCCGGTCAGGAACACCTCGTTGAACTCCGCCTCACCGGTGATCTGCCGCAGCGGCCGCACCTCGACACCGGGGTCGGTCATGTCGCACACGAAGTAGGTGATCCCGCGGTGTTTGGGCACGTCGGGGTCGGTGCGGGCGATCAGGATCGCCCAGCGGGCGGTGTGCGCGCTCGACGTCCACACCTTCTGGCCGTCCACGACCCACTCGTCCCCGTCGCGCACCGCCCGGGTGCGCAGCCCCGCCAGGTCCGAGCCGGCACCCGGCTCGCTGAAGAGCTGGCACCACACCTCCTCGCCGGTCCACAGCGGCCGCAGGAAGCGGGCCTTCTGCTCGGGGGTGCCGTACGCCAGGATCGTCGGCGCCGCCATCCCGAGGCCGATGCCGATGCGGCGGGGGTCGTTGCCGGGCGCCCCCGCCGCGGCCAGCTCCGCGTCCACGGCCGCCTGCTCGGATCTGGGGGCGCCCAGCCCGCCGAGCCCTACGGGGTAGTGCACCCACGCCAGGCCCGCGTCGAAGCGCGCCCGCAGAAACTCTCCCGGCTCCGTGGTCGCCGGGTCCCACCCGGCCAGCAGCTCCCGGACGGCCGCCCGCACCCGCTCCTCCATACCCGCACCTTCCGTCGCCCCTAAGCAAGCGCTTGTTAACCTACCTCGCCACCCCCGGGGGTGACCATCCCCCCGGGGCGCGTCGCGCCACGCCCTGCCCCTTGCGGCGGGCGGTCGGCTTGCCCCCGGCGGTGGGTTGGTCTCGCAGTTCCCCGAGCCCCTGGGCGGGTGCCACTTGCTGTGGCGTTGCTTCCTTCCCGCTCCTCGGGCTGGGCGCGCAGTTCCCCGCGCCCCTGAAAAACGCTCACCCTCCTCCGCAAAGGGCGCCGCCTGAAAGCGCCACCCCTGCGAGAGAGGGCAACCCTCAGGGGTGCGGGGAACTGCGCGCCCAGCCACCCGCGTACCGGAAGAAGGCAACGCCACAGCAGGTGGCACCCACCCCAGGGGCGCGGGGAACTGCGTGACCAATCACCCACCCACCGAAAGGTGCGAGCCCACCCCAAGTGGCACCCATCTGGGGGCGCGGGGAACTGCGCGACCGGCCACAGCGCACCGGAAGAGGGCAACGCCACAGAAGGTGGCACCCGCCTGGGCGCGGGGTACCGCGCGACCGGCCCACCGCCGGGGAAAGGCGACCGCCCGCCGCAAGGGGCACCGCCGGGGAGGGGTCAGGGCGCTGGGGCGCCCGGGGGGATGTGGAGGGGGGCAACCACCGGCGCGTCGGGGGCGCCCGTGCCCCGGGAGAACCGGTGACACCCCTGCACGGCCGCGATACAGATCGCCGCCAGCAACGTCACGATGACGAACACCGCCACCCGCTGCCGCAGCAACCGCCGCCGCCCCGGGGCGGCAGGAGCGGGCCGCCGGCCCCCTCCGGTCCGCACCGCGGGCGTACGGACCGCCGGCGTGCGCGCCGCCGGCACCGCAGGCCCGCGCCCGGCCGTACCCCGTGGGGAAGTCGACGCCGAGTGCCCTGCACCCGACTCGGAGCCCTGCGGGCTCCGCCGCGTCGGCTGCTCCGCATATTCGGCGGCCCGTCGCCCGACGGGCCGCTCCGGCCGCGGCCCGGCCGCCTTGGGCAGCCCGTCCCGCCGCGGCACCCCGATGCCGCGCGCTTCGCGCGCGGCGATCTCGGCGAGCCGCTCGGACAGCTGCACCGTGCTGGGCCGCTCCTCGGGGTCCTTGGCGAGGCACGCGTACACCAGCGGCGCCAGCGCGTCGGGCACCCCGCCGAGGTCGGGCTCCTCGTGCACCACCCGGTAGAGCATGACCTCGGAACTGCCCTGCCCGAAGGGGGAGTCCGCGGTCGCCGCGTACGCCAGCGTGGCGCCGAAGGCGAAGACGTCGGTGGCGGGCGTGACCGCCGCACCGCGGACCTGCTCTGGCGCGAGGAAGCCGGGCGACCCGACGGCCGTGCCCACGTGTGTGAGCGTGCTGGCCCCGGTGGCCCAGGCGATGCCGAAGTCGATGATCCGCGGCCCCTTGGGCGACAGCAGGATGTTCGACGGCTTGAGGTCGCGGTGGACGACCCCGGCCTCGTGCACCGCGACCAGGCCCTCGGCGAGCGCGGCGCCGATCGAGGCGGCCTCGGCGGCGGCGAGCACACCGTGCTCGGCGACCTTGTCGTGCAGCGACGGGCCGGGGACGTACTGCGTGGCGAACCAGGGGCGCTCGGCCTCCAGGTCGGCGGCGACCAGCCGGGCGGTGCAGCCGCCGCGGATGCGGCGGGCCGCGGAGACCTCGCGGGCGAACCGCGACCTGAACTCCTGGTCCTCGGCCAGCTCGGGCCTGATCACCTTGAGCGCGACGCGCTGCCCGCGCTTGTCCGCGCCGAGGTAGACCACGCCCATGCCGCCCGCGCCCAGCCGCCGGTGCAGCCGGAACGCGCCGACGACCCGCGGATCCTCGCGCCGGAGCCGCATCATCGCCATGTCCGTTCCCCTACCTCCGGTGGGCGAGTACCCCACTGCTGCTTCCGGTGCCTGCACCGACGGCCGGGTCGGCCGCCCACAGCTTACGGACTCAAGTCCCGCTGCGCGGTGAAGGCCCGCAGGCGGCGGGCCGTGAATTGTCAGTGCCCGGTGGGATCCTGGACATGTGGCGAGGGGTCCGTCCGACGGGCCGTCACTACCGCGCCCCGATCCGCCAACGGTCCGTCTGCCAAAGGGGAATGACGCCGTGAAAGGTGATCGAGTGGAAATAGTCGTCGACGCGGGGGACACCACCCGCACCTATGAGGTGATCGCCACCCGGGCCGGCCGCCGGGTCGAGACGGCCGTGCGCCGGGGGGTGGTGGAAGTGAGTGAAGTCACCCGCAGCGGCACCGTCGTGCGCACCGCCCGCTTCATGGCCACCCGGGTGCTCGCCCTGGTCGAGCAGCCCGTCCCGCGGGACGACGAGCAGGCCGGACGGCCCCCCGCGTCCCAGGCGGCATCTCAGGGATGACCCTGGCGCCCCGGGCGGCGGCGTCCACCCAGGGGAGTATCCGGAAGGGCTCCTGTCATCCCCCGGGAGGCCTGCAAAGGGGTACCAGGGCCTGACGACCGGGGGCGGCGGCCCACCTAGTGTTGAGATCAAGCGGCGGGCGGAGCACTCGTCCCCCGAGGTCAAGCGCCCGCCGCTGCCAAAACTGCACATTGCGACCGACCACACAGCAGACCTCAGGACCTCAGGGAGAGGCAATGGCGAGCATGGCGGACACGGTGACCCGCACCGTACGAGCCGTGCGCGGCGGGCGGCGGACCAGCACCCGGCATCCGCTGGTGGCGGCGGCCATGGTGCTGCCGCTGGCCGCACTGCTCGCCTACGCCTTCGGAGGGGTGGATGCGGTGGTCACACAAGCGTCGTCCGTGGCCGGCCTGATGGGGCGCTGAGAAGCGCGCCAGGCCTGGAAGAGCGGTCCGGGCCAGGGACTCACCGGTAGAACCCCGTGGGGACGGGGGTACGGCGGACGACTGCGTTTGCCCGGGTGTCATCCGATACCCGGGCATTGCGCTGTCCGGACCCCGTACGCCCGCTGGAAGAGCCGGGCAGCCGCGGGGATGCTTCACTGGCCTGATGACGACCACGGGGGAGCAGACCGGCACCCAGGCGGGCGGCGCGCTGCGTGCCGTCCCGCAGACCGCACGGCGTACGGCACGGCCGCCCGCCGACGACGCCCTGGTCACCGCACTGGCCACGGCAGCCGCCGCGGCGGCCCGGCGCAGCCTGGGCGGCGACCGGCAGGAGCGGGTGGCCGACCCGGCGGCACCCACCGTGCCCGCGGCCACCACCGTTCTGGCCGACCGGCCCGACGGCACCGTCGTACGGGTCGGCGCCGTCGTCGCCAAGGCCCACGCGCCCGGCACCGACGCCGCCGCCCTCGCGGTACGGATCGCGGTCGCCGCACACCCGCTCCTGCGCGGCATCCTGCTGGCCCCGCTGCCCGCCGCGGCCGGCCATGCCGACACCTCGGCCGTACCGGGCCGCCCGGTCACCGCCTGGCCCTACGGCGTCCCCGTCGACCGCCACGACCCCGCCGCCGCGCCCTGGGCCGAGGCGGCCGTCCTGCTCGCCCGGCTGCACACCGTGCCGCAGGGCGCGCTGCCTGGCCCGCTGCCGCCGATGCGCGGCCCCGCCAAGGCCGCACTGGCCGTCGCCCGGCTGCGCGGCGTCGCCGACTCGGCCGCTGCCCGCACCGTCCGCAGGGCGTGGCGCCGGCTGCCCGCCTGGGCCAGGGACGAGGCGCCCTATCCCGGCCCCGCCCCGGCCGCGCTCTGCCACGGCGACCTCCACCTGGGCCAGCTGGTCCGGCACCCAGCACGCGACGGCGACTGGCTGCTGATCGACGTGGACGACCTCGGCACCGGCCCCGCCGCCTGGGACCTGGCACGCCCCGCCATGTGGTTCGCGGCGGGCCTGCTCGCCCCCGAGGCCTGGGCGCGCTTCCTCGCCGCCTACCGCGCCGCCGGCGGCCCCGCCGTCCCGGAGACCGGCGACCCCTGGGCCCAACTCGACGTCCCCGCCCGCGCCCTGGCCGTCCAGACCGCCGCGATCGGCGTGGCGAAGGCGGCCAGGGACGGCCGCGACCTGGACGAGGCGGAGTCCGAACTCGTGGCCACCTGTGCCCGTATCGCCCAACTAGAGCCAACCTCTAGGCGCTGAAGACCCGGGCTTGTGCATTCGGCTCCTCAGGCTTTGTCGCGCTCCCGACTGCCCCCTACGACGGGGCGGTCACGGGTCGCATCCACCGTTTGCGGGCTCAGCCCTCTTGCGGTGCGGGTCCGTTGGCGAGAACCCACGCCGAGCGTGCACGGTTGCGCACGTTGACCCCGGCGACGAAGTCGGCAGGACCAGCGAGCCCGCACCGACGACAGCAGAAGGTGTCCCGGTCGGGACGGTTGTTCCTCCCAGATGTGCCCGCACCGTGGGCACATCTGGGAGGTGTACGCCGCATCCACCTTGATCACCGGGACTCCGGCACGCTCGGCCTTGTACGTGATGTACCGGTCGAGCTGGAAGGGCCACGAGGACAGTGCAGCCCGCTGGTCGCGGCAAGGCCGTACCCGGTCCCGGATACCCCGGAGCTCCTCCAGGGCGATCCCTCGACCGGTGCGTTTCGCGACGGCTACACAGTCTTTACTGATCTTGTGATTGATGTGCGCGGCATGCCGCGCCTCCCGTTTCGCCCTCCGCTTCAACCGTCGGGTCGCACTTTGTGTCCGTTTCGCCTGAAGTTCAGCCTTCTTGTGCGCCTGCCACCGGCGGTAGCGGGCCAGTCTGCGGCCTGAGTAATTGTGGCCGTCCGACGTCGTGGCCAGGTTGACGATGCCTCGGTCTACTCCGATCCAGTCCACCGGATCAGCGTTCAGCGGCTCGGCCGGGACCTCGCACACGGCAGCCAGGAACCATTTCCCGGCTCGGAACACAAGATCACTTTCACCGCTCCGGAACTTGGCCAGGGTGCTCAGTTGCTCGGTCGCTCCGGTGAACCGCACATGCTTCAACCGACCCGCGACCGTCCAGATGCTCACCGTTCCCGCGCTGTGCTGCCACGACAGAATCCGGTCGTCGAACGGTTGCGCTGCATGCCTCCGAAACGCGATCGGCTTGCCTGCCGCCCTTTGCCTGCGTGACGACCCCGGAGCGCCCAGCAGACCGGCGGCGACACTGCCCCGCAGCGTCGCGTAGGCGTCCACGACCTTCTTCACCGTCCGCACGGCCGCCTGTGCTCCCAGGCCGAACTCGCCCCTCAACCGGCCGTAGACGACCTTCTGTAGATCGTTGCGGGACGTCACGCCCCCGTTGAAGGCGACCTCAGAGACTGCGTTCGCCGCCTGGTTCACCGTGCGCAGGGTCGCCGCCAAAGCCACCGCCTCATCCGGCGACGGCAGCAACCTCACCTGCACCACGACCTTCATGCCCACAACGTAGACGCAACCACTGACAAAGCGCCCTCACCTGCGAACGATCCGGCTTCTCTGCGGGAGGTACGGTGAACTCCTCTGCCAACGCGAGGAGATGAGGCGAGATGGTCTGCCCCAAGTGTCACGGCCACATGCAGACGTACAACCGCAGTGGTGTCCAGATCGAGCAGTGCGGCAACTGCCGCGGCATCTTCCTCGACTACGGCGAGCTTGAGGCGCTGACCCAGCTCGAAGGGCAGTGGAACCAGCCGGCACCGCCGCCGCAGGCCTATCCCGCGCCGCACGTCCAGCCCGGCTACCCGCAGCCGCCGGCGCCCGCCTGGGGTGCCCCCCAGTACGGACACGGCCACGGGCACGGCCACAAGCACCACAAGCACGGCTTCGGGCACATGCTCTTCTCGTCCTGACGCGGCGGCCGGCAACGGCCGAGGGCCGGAAGCGGATGCTTCCGGCCCTCGGGTCGTGTGCTGTGCGTGGACGATACTGGGATTGAACCAGTGACCTCTTCCGTGTCAGGGAAGCGCTCTCCCGCTGAGCTAATCGTCCTCGTGCGGCGCCGTGCGCCGGTGGTGCGTGCGCGATACTGGGATTGAACCAGTGACCTCTTCCGTGTCAGGGAAGCGCTCTCCCGCTGAGCTAATCGCGCGGGTGTCCTGCTCGGACGCGGACCCGGTGGGGTCCAGTGGACGATACTGGGATTGAACCAGTGACCTCTTCCGTGTCAGGGAAGCGCTCTCCCGCTGAGCTAATCGTCCTTGGAGGTGGAGACGGGATTTGAACCCGTGTAGACGGCTTTGCAGGCCGTTGCCTCGCCTCTCGGCCACTCCACCAACACAGCGGGGGAGGATGATCCCCCACATCGAGCGGACGACGAGATTCGAACTCGCGACCCTCACCTTGGCAAGGTGATGCTCTACCAACTGAGCCACGTCCGCACGTCCCCCGGCTCGAACTCCCGGGGCGACGGGTTGAACTCTAGCGGATTCCCGGGCCAGCTCAAAAACCGGTTTCCGCAGCGTGCCGGGCCAATGACGGGGAGTTGGCGTGCCGGGTGCCGGCGCACCCCCGTGACCTGGCCCGCCTAGGCCGTGTTTTGGAAGTAGCGCCGTCCGCCCACAGGGCGGGCCCCGCGGCGTCTGGTGCGTGCGATCGCAAGGCGGAGGGTCGTCCTCGTAGTGGGCCTACTCGGACGACTCCGACAACGCAGCGAGTGTGCGTGCCAGGCGTCGCGGGGCAGGCGGGACTTCCACAACACGGCCTAGACTCGGCATCCGCCCGCTCCAGTCCTCCAGGGAAACACCGTGCGCGATCTCGCCCCCATGGCCCGTTTCGGCGGTCTTGTCGCCTCCGACCTGCGGGATGTCACCGCGGACCCGGCCGCGCTCGATTCCGCGGGCTTCTGGGCGGTCGCGGTGGACTTCGAGGGCCGCACCGTCTGCGCCCGCTTCGGCGACGTACGCCCCGACCCGCACGACCCGGCCGCCACCGGTGCGCGCGCGGCCCGCTGGCACGGCCCGGACCGTACGGCCTGGACCAGCTCGATGGACCGGCAGGCCTACGAGGACGGCGTCCGTACGATCAGGGAGCGCATCGCGGCCGGCGACGTCTACCAGGTCAACCTCTGCCGGGTGCTCGGCGCACCGCTGCCCGCAGGCCCGCACCAGGGCCGCGGCCCCGACATCGACGCGCTCGGCGCGGTCCTCGCCCTCGGCAATCCCGCGCCCTACGCAGGAACGATCCGCCTTCCCGGCCACGGCGTCGAGATCGCCACCGCCTCGCCCGAACTCTTCCTCAGCCGCGACGGCCGCACCGTCGAGTCCCGCCCCATCAAGGGCACCGCACGCACGGCCGACAGCTTCCTGCCCAAGGACGACGCCGAGAACATCATGATCGTCGACCTGGTGCGCAACGACCTCGGCCGGGTCTGCACCAGCGGCTCGGTCACGGTGCCGGCACTGTGCGCGGTCGAACCGCACCCCGGCCTGGTCCACCTGGTCTCCACCGTCCGCGGGGAGCTGCGCACCGGCGCCGGCTGGCCGGAGCTGCTCGCCGCGACCTTCCCGCCCGGCTCGGTCACCGGCGCACCCAAGTCCAGCGCCCTGCGCATCATCGGCGAACTGGAGACCGCGCCCCGCGGCCCGTACTGCGGAGGCATCGGCTGGGTCGACGCCGACCGCGGCACCGGCGCACTGGCCGTCGGCATCCGCACCTTCTGGATCGACCGCGGCACCGCGGGACACCCCGAACTGCGGTTCGGCACCGGCGCCGGCATCACCTGGGGATCCGACCCGGCGGGTGAATGGGCGGAGACGGAGCTCAAGGCCGAGCGGCTGCTGGCGGTAGCGTCGGAAGTACACGAGGCAAGGGGAAGGACACTGCGGTGAAGATCTGGGTGGACGGCGGACTGCGGGACACCGCGGACGCCACCGTGTCGGTGCTGGACCACGGGCTGACCGTCGGCGACGGCGTCTTCGAGACGCTGAAGGCCACGCAAGGGCAGGCCTTCGCCCTGACCCGGCACCTCAGGCGGCTGGCCCGCTCCGCCCGCGGGCTCGGCCTGCCCGAGCCCGACCAGGACGAGGTCGCGCGCGCCTGCCAGGCCGTGCTCGACGCCAACCCCATGCCGCACGGCCGGCTCCGCATCACCTACACCGGCGGCATCTCCCCGCTCGGCTCCGACCGCGGCGAGGCCGGCGCCACGCTGGTCGTCGCGCTCGGCACCGCCACCCCGCCCCCCGGCCCCAGCGCCGTCGTCACCGTGCCCTGGACCCGCAACGAGCGCGGCGCCCTGTCCGGCCTGAAGACCACCTCCTACGGCGAGAACGTCGTGGCACTGGCCCGCGCCCGCGAACAGGGCGCCACCGAGGCGATCTTCGCCAACACCACGGGACGCCTGTGCGAGGGCACCGGCTCCAACGTCTTCGTCGTCCTGGACGGCCGGCTGCTCACCCCGCCGCTGTCCTCGGGCTGCCTGGCAGGCATCACCCGCGAACTGGTCGTGGAATGGGCCGGGGCCGAGGAGGAGGACCTGCCCTACGAGGCGCTGTACGAGGCCGAGGAGGTCTTCGTCACCTCCTCGCTGCGGGACGTACAGGCCGTCGACCGCGTGGACGACCGCGAGCTGCCCGGCGCCCCCGGGCCGGTCACCGCCAAGGCCATGGAGATCTTCGCCGAGCGCGCCGCCGCCGATCCGAACCCGTAGCCGTACGGCCACGGGACCGTACACTCGACGGCACTGCGGAGGGGGTGCGACCGGTGACGACAACCCTGAGACCGGCGGGACCCGAACGCCGCGAGCCCGGCGGTGCCCGGACCCGGGACTACACGGTCTGCGTCAACGGACGCCCTGTCGGCAGCGTACGCATCGGCGCCGCGGCCGACCGCGGCCCCGGCCGGATCGACGCGCTCGCCGTCGACGAGCAGGACCGGCGGCGCGGCCGCGGCACCGTCGCCGCGCTCGCCGCCGAGGAAGTGCTGCGGCAGTGGGGCTGCACCCGGGTGCTGGTGTCGGTGCCCGACGAGGCCGAGTACGCGCTGCGGATGGCGGCCGCGCTCGGCTACACCGAGACCGCCCCGGCCGCGGACGGGGTCCACCACTTCGAGAAGCCCCTCGCCTGAGGGGGTGCCACATGCTGTGGCACCCCCTCAGGCGAGGAGTTCGTCTGTCAGGGACTCGATCCTGGCGCGCAGGCCGGCTTGGGACTGGCCGCCGTCGAGGCGGTGGCCGGCGATGACGTACGTGGGGGTGCCGGTCACCCCGATGGCCTTGCCTTCGGCAAGGTCCGCGTCGACGACGAGAAGGTGCCGCCCGTCGATGAGGGCGGTGTCGAACTCCTCCGCGTCGAGCCCGAGTTCGCGGGCGATCTCGACGAGCAGCGGCTCACCCGCGGCGCCCAGCTCCTCCGCGCGGGCGAGAACGGCCTCCGCGTACTCCCAGCCGCGGCCCTGCGCGTACGCCTCCTCGTAGGCCTGCGCCGCCGCGAGGGCGTGCGCGTGCTTGGGGAGCGGGAAGTGCCGCAGCTGGATGTCGAGGGCCTCGCCGTACCGCTCGCGAAGCGCCCGCAGGTCGCCGAGGGCGGTACGGCAGTCGGGGCACTGCAGCTCGCACCAGACGTCGAGGACGGCGCGCGGGCCGGCCGGGGGAGGGGGAAGATCCATGCGGCCAGTCTCCCACTCGGGGAGGAGGCACCCCCGATATCCCCCTGAACCTGGGCGCAGGACGTGGCCCGGAGGGCCGCCTCGGGGGCACGATGGAGGCAGGCCGACCGACGGGAGCCGCAGGATGCTGACCACGACGCTATGTGCCGCGCTGTCCGCGGGCGGCCTGGCCATCGCGATGCTGACCGCCTACCGGCGGCGCTTCCTGGCGGCCACCAGGATCGCCGCGGTGTCCCTGGTGCCGGTCGGGCTGGCGATGGCCGGCCTGGTCACGCTGGGCAGGAAGGTGGGCACCGCCACCGGGCACTGGGCGGCCGACCTGGTGTTCAAGCCGACCGTGTGGATGGGCTTCGGCGTGCTGGCCGTCGCCGCGATGCTCTACGGGATCACCCGGCTGATCTCGGCCCGGCTGCCGGAGGGCGGGGGCCGCGCACCGGCGGCGGTGCCGGGCGCGTCCAGTCCGGCGATACCGTCGGGGCGCCCGGCGGCGGCAGGCCGCCGCAGGGGCGGTTCCGACAGCGGCCTGTCGGACTTCGCGGACGTCGAGGAGATCCTCAAGCGCCGCGGCATCTGACCCGCCCCGCCCACCCGCTGTCCACGGACCGGACGCCTGCTGCCCGCATGGTGGAAGATCCCTTGGGAGTCCGCGTGTTGGGCCACGGGCGCTCCCGCGCTGCGCGAAGATCATCGTGTGCTGTCCACCACCGGCGACCGCGTCGCCGCTGAGCGGCGAGACCGTGCCGTCCCGACCGCCTCCGACGTCCTTCCCGCTCCCCGCACCGCACCCGGCGCCGCAGGGCCGCTGGAGCCGCAGGAGCCGCCGGAAGGGCTTCGCCCCCCTGCCGTGGCCGCAGCGCCCGCCGACGAGCCGCAGGGCTGCCTCTACGCCCTCTCGCAGCCGCCGCTGATGCTCTTCCTGCTGGTGATCGGCGGCCTGCTCGGCCTCGGCGCCGCGTACGACCTGATCTTCCTCTGACCCGGCCGCCCGGTCACACGAGGCCTCAGGCGTCAGGCCTCAGGACGCGGCGGCCTCGTCGCCGCCCTCGCCCGCCTCCCGGCGCCTGGCCCGGTAGGCGGCCACGTGCAGCCGGTTGCCGCAGGTGCGGCTGTCGCAGTAGCGGCGGGAGCGGTTGCGCGAGAGGTCCACGAAGGCGTGCCGGCAGTCGGGCGCGTCGCAGCGCCGCAGCCGCTCCCGCTCGCCCGCCGTGATCAGGAAGGCCAGCGCCATCCCGCAGTCGGCGGCCAGGTGGTCGGACAGCGACGCGCCGGGCGCGAAGTAGTGCACGTGCCAGTCGTAGCCGTCGTGGTCGGTGAGCCGGGGCGTGGTGCCGGCCTCGGCGATCATCGCGTTGAGCATGGTGGCTGCGGTGGCGTCGTCGGTGGTGGCGAAGACCTCGGTGAAGCGGCCGCGCACCGACTGGACGGCGGTGATGTCGCCCCGGTCCAGGCGGCCGATCTCGCTGACCTTGTTGCGCTCCACGAAGGCGCGCAGGTCCGCGACCTCGGCCAGCGCCTCGTGGCCGGCGATCGAGGGTGCGGTGTTGATCAGGTCGACCACGCTGTCGAGCGCGCACCTGGTGTCATGGTTGATCAGCACGGAACGCTCCCTGCCGGCGTCGTCGAGCGGCTGCGTTCCGGTGACTCTAGCGCGCGGGAGCCGCCGCCGTGGGGGTGCGGGTCCCACGGGCGGCGGCTCTCGTTCCTGCGGTGTCAGGCGGCCGGGCGCTGCCCTGCGCCGCCTTGGGTGTCCGGGCTGTCCCCCCGAGTAGGACGGCCGCGGACGGTCGGTGACCGGTCTCAGCTCTCCGCGAGGATGTGGGACAGCTCGGTGTCGAGGTCGAAGTGGCGGTGCTCGGTGCCCGGCGGTACCGCGGCGTCCGTCCGCTTGAGGAAGGACTCCAGGGCACGTGCCGGGGCTTCGAGCAGGGCTTCGCCCTCGGGGGAGCTGAGGGCGATGCACACGACGCCCTGGCCGTGGCTGCGGGACGGCCAGACTCTGACGTCTCCGGTGCCGGTGGGCCGGTGCAGACCCTCGGCGAGCAGGTCGCGGGCGAACACCCATTCGACCGTCTCTTCGGCTCCGGTGTGGAAGGTGGCGTGCACGGCATACGGATCGGCCGTGTCGTACCGCAAGCCCGCGGGTACAGGCAGTGAGGATTCGCTCGACACAACGAGGCGCAGGTGCAGCTCGCAGCTGACCGTGGTGTTCATAAGCGCCAGGGCCTTTCGCTCAGTGTGCGCTCGGGGATTCGCACGTCGGCGAAATCGACATGCCACCTGCGAGGACGTTGTAAACCCCTCTGAGAAGTTTGTGAGGGTTCTCGTACCTCGTACGGACTAGTCACGAGAAGGGCGGAACGCCCATTTCGGTGATCGCCCCGGCGTCCGGTACGTTGGCATATATGACCGCGGAGAGTGACGAGATGACCAGAGTCGTGGCCAGAGATTCACGGCTCGGCTCGCGAGCCCCCGCCTTCGTGCAGCGATCACGCCCGCTGCACGCGATCTGGCGTGCCGGGATCTTCGTGGTCGGCCTCGCGGTGATCGCCGGCGGGGTGATCCTGCTGCCGCTGCCCGGACCCGGCTGGCTGATCATCTTCGGCGGCATGGCGATCTGGGGCACCGAGTTCGTCTGGGCGCAGAAGGTGCTGCGCTGGACCCGCCGCAAGGTCACCGAGGCCGCCAGGGCCGCCGCCGACCCCCGGGTCAGGCGGCGCAACCTGGTCATCGGGTCGGTGGCCGTGGCCGCGCTGGCGGGCCTGGCGATCTGGTACGTGCTGAGCTTCGGCTTCACCCTGCCCTGGCGGCTGGGCTGATCTTGCCGCGCACCGGGACTGGTCCAGGGGCCTGCCCCGGTACGGTAAAGTGGTGCGCACGCCGGGGCGATTAGCTCAGCGGGAGAGCACTTCGTTCACACCGAAGGGGTCACTGGTTCGATCCCAGTATCGCCCACCCGGACCGAGGGTCCCGGAGGCCGTGCAGACAGCCTCCGGGACCCTCGGCGTTTTCCGCCGCGCCCGCCGGCCGCTCGCGCACACTGGGGCGTATGGACTGGAGTCACTACCGATTCCGCAGCACCTGGCGGCTGGCCGCGCCGCCCGACACGGTCTACCGGGTGCTGGAGCGCCCGGACTTGTACCCCCTGTGGTGGCCGCAGATCCGCGAGGTGCGGCAGACCGGCGAGACCACCGGAGTGCTCCGCTTCCGCTCCGTCCTGCCCTACGACCTGGTGGTCACCGCCCGCTCCACCCGGCAGGACCCCGAGCGCCGGATCCTCGAAGTCGCCATGGCCGGCGACCTGGAGGGCTGGGTCCGCTGGACCGTCACCGCCGACGGCCCCGGCACCCGGCTGCTGTTCGAGCAGGACGTGGTCGTCCGCAAACCGCTGATGCGGGTGCTCGCCGTCCCGGGCCGGCCGCTGTTCACCGCCAACCACGCCCTGATGATGCGCCGCGGCCGTACCGGCCTGCTGGCCCGCCTCGCCGCAGAAGGGCGCGGCGATGTCGTTTGAACGCCGGGCGCGTTCGCCTGTAAGGTTCCACTCGTCCCGGGCGATTAGCTCAGCGGGAGAGCACTTCGTTCACACCGAAGGGGTCACTGGTTCGATCCCAGTATCGCCCACCAGCACGAGGCGGGGCCGGTCCGCGACAGCGCGGACCGGCCCCGCCTATTTCCTTGCGTCCGGCTCCGTCCGGCTCGGCGGGGTTTTCCACAGGCTCGGCGGCGGGCTTCGCGGGGAGAGCTTCCGGCTCGGTACGATTCAGCGGTGCGGCGAGCGCTCGCCGCACGGCCCCGTACGACCTCAGTCAGGAGCAGACCGGTGTCAGACCTCCGTGTGATCATCAAACGCGATTCCGCCGAACCGGAAGAGCGGACGGTCACGACGGGCACGACCGCGGCCGAGCTGTTCCAGGGCGAGCGGTCGGTGGTCGCCGCCCGGGTCGGCGGCGAGCTGAAGGACCTCGCCTACGCCGTGGCCGACGGCGAGGAGGTCGAGCCGGTCGACATCACCAGCGAGGACGGGCTGAACATCCTGCGGCACTCCACCGCGCACGTCATGGCGCAGGCGGTGCAGGAGCTGTTCCCCGAGGCCAAGTTGGGCATCGGCCCGCCGGTCAGGGACGGCTTCTACTACGACTTCGACGTCGACAAGCCCTTCCACCCCGATGACCTCAAGGCCATCGAGAAGAAGATGCAGGAGATCCAGAAGCGCGGCCAGCGCTTCTCCCGCCGCGTCGTCACCGACGAGCAGGCCCGCGAGGAACTGGCCGGCGAGCCGTACAAGCTGGAGCTGATCGGCCTCAAGGGCTCCTCGGCCACCAGCGACGACGGCGCCGACGTCGAGGTCGGCGCGGGCGAGCTGACGATCTACGACAACCTGGACGCCAAGACCGGCGAGCTGTGCTGGAAGGACCTGTGCCGCGGCCCGCACCTGCCGAGCACGCGCAACATCCCGGCGTTCAAGCTGATGCGCAATGCCGCGGCCTACTGGCGCGGCAGCGAGAAGAACCCGATGCTGCAGCGGATCTACGGCACCGCGTGGCCCACCAAGGAAGAACTGAAGGCGCATCTGGACTTCCTCGAGGAGGCCGCCAAGCGCGACCACCGCAAGCTCGGCACCGAGCTGGACCTCTTCTCCATCCCCGAGCAGATCGGCTCGGGCCTGGCCGTCTTCCACCCCAAGGGCGGCATCGTCCGCCGGGTGATGGAGGACTACTCG
The DNA here is from genome assembly GCF_016916835.1 of Actinacidiphila bryophytorum. Lineage (GTDB taxonomy): Bacteria > Actinomycetota > Actinomycetes > Streptomycetales > Streptomycetaceae > Actinacidiphila > Actinacidiphila bryophytorum. The sequence continues at coordinate 21,689 of NZ_JAFFIX010000023.1, forward strand.
CGCCGCCGGCACGAGGAGGAGGGGTACGACTTCGTCTACACCCCGCACGCCACCAAGGGCACCCTCTTCGAGATCTCCGGCCACCTGGACTGGTACGCCGACGGCATGTACCCGCCCATGCAGCTCGACGAGGGCACGGACTACTACCTCAAGCCCATGAACTGCCCGATGCACAACCTGGTCTTCGACGCGCGCGGCCGCTCCTACCGCGAACTGCCGCTGCGGCTCTTCGAGTTCGGCACGGTCTACCGCTACGAGAAGTCCGGCGTCGTGCACGGCCTGACCCGCGCCCGCGGCTTCACCCAGGACGACGCGCACATCTACTGCACCAAGGAGCAGATGGCCGACGAGCTGGACTCGACGCTGACCTTCGTGCTCAACCTCCTGCGGGACTACGGGCTCACCGACTTCTACCTGGAGCTGTCCACCAAGGACGAGAACAAGTACGTCGGCTCCGACGAGGTGTGGGAGGAGGCGACCGACACGCTGCGCAAGGTCGCCGAGAAGCAGGGCCTGCCGCTGGTGCCCGACCCGGGCGGCGCCGCCTTCTACGGGCCGAAGATCTCCGTCCAGACCAAGGACGCGATCGGCCGCAGCTGGCAGATGTCCACCGTGCAGCTGGACTTCAACCTGCCCGAGCGCTTCGACCTGCAGTACACCGCTCCTGACGGCTCCCGGCAGCGGCCCGTCATGATCCACCGGGCGCTCTTCGGCTCGATCGAGCGCTTCTTCGCGGTCCTGCTGGAGCACTATGCCGGCGCCTTCCCGGCGTGGCTGGCCCCGGTCCAGGCGGTCGGCATCCCGGTCGGCGACGCGCATGTGCCGTACCTGCAGGAGTTCGCGGGCGAGGCCAAGCGCAAGGGGCTGCGGGTCGAGGTGGACGCGTCCTCCGACCGGATGCAGAAGAAGATCAGGACGTGGCAGAAGCAGAAGGTCCCGTTCATGATCATCGTCGGCGACGAGGACATGACCAACGGCACGGTCTCCTTCCGCTACCGCGACGGCTCGCAGGAGAACGGCATCCCGCGTGACCAGGCACTGGCCAAGCTCGTTGATGTGGTCGAGCGTCGCGTGCAGGTTTGACTCGCTCCCCGCGTGAGCGGGGGTGTGCCGGCCCCTGAGAAGTACGTCGGGTCGGACGACGCCTGCTCCCCGCGCAAGCGGGGGTAGCCCCCGGGTCTCAGCGGCCCGGGGGCAGTTCGCCCTCGCGGGCGAAGGCCTGGTAGAGCCAGGAGGAGAAGGAGCCGGTCACGGCGCCCAGCAGGGCCAGGCCCATCAGCATCAGGAAGGCCGCGATCACCCTGCCCCAGAAGGTCACCGGGGTGACGTCGCCGTAGCCGACCGTGGTGAGCGTCTCGCAGGTCCACCACACCGAGTCGCCGAACGTGCGGATCGTCGCACCGGGGGCGTACCGCTCCTGCTGGTAGACCGCCAGCGCACCGGAGAAGCCGAGCAGCACCGCCGACATGCCCGCGTAGGAGATCACCCGGCCGTACAGGCTCAGCCGCGGCTGCTCGTGGCGGCGCTGCATCACCTGGTAGATGTGCACGGCCCGCAGCGGTCGCAGCAGCGGCAGGATCAGCACGACCGTGTCGAGCAGGTGGTGGGCGACGTAGCGCGGCCCGAAGCGGTGGCCGCTGAGCCGCAGCCGCACCAGGTAGTCCACGGCGAAGCACGCCCACACCGCGTCGATCAACGCCAGCAGCGCCGTGTGTGCGGCCTGCGGCCAGCCGGTGGCCAGCACATGGGCCGCGTAGGCGCCGAGAAAGAGCAGCGACAGGAGGAACAGCGGGACCTCGCTGCGGTTCTCCCAGCGGGCCAGCCGGCTGTCGTCGTCGTCCATCCGGCCAGGATCCCGTCACGGGTGCGGTGGCAGGCCCGGCGACACGCGTGGCGGGGGCGAAGTCCTATGCTGACCGTCATGACGAGTGAGCCGCAGCAGGGGCAGGGAGCGGGGGTACCGGACGCGTTCCAGCGGCTGTGGACCCCGCACCGGATGGCGTACATCCAGGGGGAGAACAAGCCCACCGGTCCGGGTGCCGGCGACGGCTGCCCCTTCTGTGCGATCCCCGCGGAGTCCGACGAGGACGGCCTGGTCATCAGCCGCGGCGAGCACGTCTACGCGGTGCTGAACCTCTACCCGTACAACAGCGGGCACCTGATGGTGGTGCCGTACCGCCATGTCGCGGACTACACGGACCTGGACGCGGCGGAGACGGTGGAGCTGGCGGAGTTCACCAAGCGGGCGATGACGGCGCTGCGGACCGCGTCGGCGGCGCAGGGCTTCAACATCGGCATGAACCAGGGCGGTGTGGCCGGTGCGGGCATCGCGGCGCATCTGCACCAGCACGTGGTGCCGCGCTGGGGCGGCGACGTCAACTTCATGCCGGTGGTCGGCCAGACCAAGGTGCTGCCGCAACTGCTGGCGGACACCCGCAAGATGCTGGCCGACGCCTGGCCGCGCTGACGGGGTGACCGCGCGAGGTCAGGCGTGGGCGTCGGCCGCGGGGCTCATGCGTCGTAGGCGTCGGCCTTTTTGGGCTCCACGCCCTGCACCAGACCGCTGAGGACCATCGAGCGGTTGGTGAAGTGCGAGGTGTCCACGCCGTTCTCGGTCATCACCTGGATCGCGGCGGAGTGCACCGCCCGCAGCACGGGGGTGGCCGCGCGCAGCGCGTCGTCGGCCATGAAGCGGTGCTGCCACGGCTTCTCGACCCAGGTGTGCCGCAGCCCGAAGGGCTCGGGCAGCGTCAGGGTGCCGCCGAAGTAGTCCAGGATCGGCGGGAACCAGGTCAGCGGCGCCCGGGCGGCGAGCCTGACGACCTCGCCCGAGTCGATCAGCGGCAGCTGGACGGTCTTGGTCTCCCAGAACTTGACCGGCTTGCTGACCTTCTTCTCCTTGTCCGGCGGCCCGTCGGTGAACAGCGAGTTGATCGGGCCGAGCGCGTGCGCGGTGACGTCGACCCGCAGGGTGTGGGCGAGGACGGTGACCGTGACCAGCAGGGTGATGACGAGGTTGCCGTCCCACAGGGTGAACTGGATGCCCAGGTAGTGGCGGTTGCCCTTGCCGAACTGCTGGGTGTTGCAGATCCGCTGGATCTCGAAGTCCTTGACGGAGAAGGAGTCGACCTCGGGTCCTGTGGGGCGGGCGATCTTCTTGGCGCCCTCTCCTATCGGGGCGACGACCCAGTGGCGTATGGACGGCTTGGGGAAGCCGCCGGTGTGCAGCGGGCCGCGCTCCAGCATGCGCAGCTTGTCGTGGATCGCGCGGATCACGTCCCAGCTGCGGAAGGGGTTGATGTCGGTGACGCCTTCCGCCGGGATCAGCTCCTCGGCCATGTGCCAGCTGCCCCAGCGGCTGCCCATGCCCAGTATTCCCTTGGGGCCGGCGTAGAAGACGACGTTGCTGCCCTGCTCGGCGGACAGCTTCGCCAGTGACTGGCGCAGCCTTTCCGCGCGGACCTGGTTGGGGTTGCGGGGGACCGCCTCGGGGATCTTGGCGCCGACGGCGGTGCCGGCCACCAGGCCGCTCCACCGGTCGCGCAGGTCCTTCGCGGTGCGCTCGCAGATCCGCTTGGCCCAGAACCAGCCGATGACCGGGGCGATCATCATCACCCGGAAGTACTGGTGCCAGAAGCCGGAGAAGGGCGGTTTGATCGCCAGCAGCACCGCCAGGGCGACCGCGACCGCCAGGACGGCGCCGCCGAGCGCACCGTAGCGGTTGCCGCCCGCCTTGAGGGTGGCGAGCGACCTGCGCAGCTGGAAGGCGCCGAGCCAGAGCAGCACACCGGGCAGGAAGAGCAGTCCGAAGACGCCCATGACGATGGTCAGCCGGGCGTCGCGCTCCTGCCGGATGCGGTTGGCGGCCAGGCAGTGCTCGACGACGGTCTGCGGTTCGATGCCGAAGGACTGCACCAGCTCCTTGCGGGCGGCGCCGAGCATGCGGACCTGGACGGCGCGTGCGAAGGCCTCGCCGAGGTTCGGTTCGAACAGCGAGAGCCGGGGGGCCTTGACGGAGGCGGCGTCGTTGATGTCGACCAGCGCCTTGACCGGCGAGTCCCGATACGCGGCAGAGGCGAGCGCCTGGGTGGCGCCGGTCTCGCCGTCGGTGCCCGTCAGCGGGATCTGCGCCCCCGGGCTGAAATCGAACCCGTCCGTCACCGAAGCCCCCAGTCCGCCGATACGCCCGCCACCACGCGGCTCCGACCAGCCCATTCCCCCTGGGGGTGCGGGTCACACTTTCGGAGCAGTCACCAGATTAGCGGCGCAGCGGCCCGCGGTGTTCCCGCGAGCCGCCGAACGGCCCGTCAACTGCCGTGCGGGGGGCGGCGGATCGTGCACCCGCGCCGTCCCGCACGGCAGACGTCAGGACCGGTCACCCGGCCCGCTCCGCCTCCTCCTGCTGCCGCATCTTCGCCGCCAGCGCGGCCGGCATCGGCTCGTGCCGGGCGTAGTGCCGGCTGAACCGCCCGGTGCCGTGCGACAGGGACCGCAGGTCGACGGCGTAGCGCCCGATCTCGATCTCGGGGACGTCGGCGCGCACCAGGGTGCGCCCGGGTCCTGCGGGTTCTGTGCCCAGCACCCGGCCGCGCCGCCCGGACAGGTCGCTCATCACCGGGCCGACGTAGGCGTCGGGCACCTGCACCCCCACCTCGGCGACCGGTTCCAGCAGGTGGATGCGGCAGGCCGCGGCGGCCTCCCGCAGCGCGAGGGCGCCCGCGGTCTGGAAGGCGGCGTCGGAGGAGTCGACCGAGTGCGCCTTGCCGTCGGACAGGGTGACCCTGATGTCGACCACGGGGAAGCCGAGCACCACCCCGCGGGCGGCCTGGGCGCGTACGCCCTTCTCCACCGACGGGATGAACTGCCGCGGCACCGCGCCGCCGATCACCTTGTCGACGAACTCGATGCCGGATCCGACCGGCAGCGGCTCGACCTCGATGTCGCAGATCGCGAACTGCCCGTGCCCGCCGGACTGCTTGACGTGCCGGCCGCGAGCGGTGGCGGCCTCGCCGAAGGTCTCGCGCAGCGACACCTTGTACGGGACCGCGTCGACCTGCACCCCGTAGCGGGTGCGCAGCCGCTCCAGGGCCACGTCGGCGTGCGCCTCGCCCAGGCACCACAGCACGACCTGCCGGGTGGCCGGGTTCTGCTCCAGGCGCATCGTGGGGTCCTCGGCGACCAGCCGGGACAGGCCCTGGGACAGCTTGTCCTCGTCGGCCTTGCTGTGCGCCTCGATGGCGACGGGCAGCAGCGGGTCGGGCATCCGCCAGGGCTCCATCAGCAGCGGGCGGTCCTTGCCGGACAGGGTGTCGCCGGTCTCGGCACGGGACAGCTTCGCCACGCACACCAGGTCGCCCGCCGCCGCGGACGGCACGGGGCGCTGGTGCTTGCCGAACGGCGAGGACAGGGCGCCGACCCGCTCGTCGACGTCGTGGTCCTCGTGCCCGCGGTCCTCCATGCCGTGCCCCGAGACGTGCACCGTCTCGTCGGGGCGCAGGGTGCCGGAGAAGACCCGCACCAGGCTGATCCGGCCCACGTACGGGTCGGAGGACGTCTTCACGACCTCCGCGGCCAGCGGCCCCTCCGGGTCGCAGGACAGCGTGGTGCGCCCGCCGTCCAGGGTGGTGACCGGCGGCACCGCGCGTTCCAGGGGCGTGGGGAAGCCGCCGGTGATCAGTTCGAGCAGCTCCACCGTGCCGATGCCCTGCCGGGCGCCGTCGGCGGCGGGGGCCGCGGCCACCACCGGGTGGAAGCTGCCGCGGGCGACGGCCCGCTCCAGGTCGGTGACCAGGGTGTCGACGTCGATGTCCGCACCGCCGAGGTAGCGGTCCATGAGCGTCTCGTCCTCGCTCTCGGCGATGATCCCCTCGATGAGCCGGTTGCGCGCCTCGGTGAGCCGCGGCAGCAGCCCGGCGTCCGGGTCGTGTTCGACGCGCTCGCCGGAGGAGTAGTCGTACACCCGCTGGGTGAGCAGCCCGGCCAGGCCCGTCACGGGCGCGTGCCCGTCGGGTCCCTCGGGGCCGTGCACCGGCAGGTACAGCGGCAGCACCGCGTCGGGGTCGTCGCCGCCCAGCTCGCGGGCGAACTGGGCCGCGGTCTCCTCGAAGCCGGCCCGCGCCGACTCCAGGTGCGTGACGACCACCGCCCGCGGCATGCCGACGGCGGCGCACTCGTCCCACACGATGCGGGTCGGGCCGCCGATGCCCTCGCCGTCCTGCGCGGCCGAGACCACGAAGAGGGCCGCGTCGGCCGCCCGCAGGCCGGCCCGCAGCTCCCCGACGAAGTCGGCGTACCCGGGGGTGTCCAGCACGTTGACCTTGATGCCGTCCCACTCGACCGGCACCAGCGACAGCTGGACCGAGCGCTGCTGGCGCTGTTCGATCTCGTCGTGGTCGGAGACCGAGCCGCCGTCCTCGACCCGGCCGGCCCTGTTCACCGCGCCGGTGGTCAGCGCGAGCGCCTCCACCAGTGTCGTCTTCCCTGCTCCGCTGTGGCCGACCAGCACCACATTGCGCACCTTCTCGGGGCGGTCGGCCGCCGGTGCCCTTCCGGCGGCCCCTGGTTGTCCGTCTCTCCTGTCGGCTGCACCCACGTGCACTCGCCTCCCGGGTCCTGCCCGCATGGGGTCCGCGCCCTCGTCGGGGGCGCGCGCCAGGGACGCCACGGGAGACCGCGTACAGGCGAGGCGGCCTCGACGACGCCCGCGGTCTTTCGACCTTCCCACGACGGTCAGGTCGCGTCCATACGTCGTACGGGTGCCGGCCTGCTCGGTCTGCTGTCGGTCTGCTGTTCGGGGGGCGGCGGCGGCCCCGGCGGTGCCTGCCGCAACCGCCCGGCGGCGGCTGGCTACGATGGGCCATCCGGTGGCGGCCCCGAGCCGCCGCGACCACATCCTCCGACCCGTCGGGAAGGCCATGCTGAACAAGTACGCGCGTGCGTTCTTCACGCGTGTTCTCACGCCGTTCGCCGCATTTCTCCTGCGCAAGGGGGTCAGCCCCGACACGGTGACCCTGATCGGTACCGCGGGAGTGATGGCAGGTGCGCTGGTCTTCTACCCCAGGGGCGAGTTCTTCTGGGGCACCGTCGTCATCACCCTGTTCGTCTTCTCCGACCTTGTCGACGGCAACATGGCACGGCAGGCCGGCGTCTCCAGCCGCTGGGGCGCCTTCCTCGACTCCACCCTCGACCGGGTCGCCGACGCGGGGATCTTCGGCGGCCTTGCCATGTGGTACGCGGGCAAGGGCGACAACCTGCCGCTGTGCGCGGTGGCCATCTTCTGCCTGGCCAGCGGCCAGGTCGTGTCGTACACCAAGGCGCGCGGCGAGGCCATCGGGCTGCCGGTGAACGTCAACGGGCTGGTCGAGCGGGCCGAGCGGCTGGTGGTCACCCTGGTGCTGTGCGGCTTCTCCGGCCTGCACAAGTTCGGTGTGCCCGGCATCCAGTACCTGCTGCCGATCGCGCTGTGGGCGGTCGCCGCGGGCAGCCTGGTCACCCTGATCCAGCGGGTGGTGACCGTGCGCCGGGAGTCCGCAGAGGCGGACGCGGCGGCGCTGGCCGAGCACGGGAGCGGTGCGTGAGCGGCGCCGACGCCTCGGGGGAGGGCGCCCCCTCCCGGGCCGCCAGGCTGCGCGGGAGCATGATCGACGGCCTGTACGGGGCCGGCTGGGGCGCGGTCAAGCTCCTGCCGGAACCGGCGGCCCGCGCACTCGGCCGTACCGTCGCGGACGCGGCCTGGCGGCGGCGCGGCAAGGGTGTGCTGCGCCTGGAGTCCAACCTGGCCCGCGTGGTCCCGGACGCCGGCCCGGAGCGGCTGCGCGAGCTGTCCAGGGCCGGCATGCGCTCCTACCTGCGCTACTGGATGGAGTCCTTCCGGCTGCCGGCGTGGAGCAAGGACCGGGTGCGGGGCGGCTTCGCCCCGGCCGACGTGCACTACCTGACCGGCGGCCTCGCCGCGGGCCGCGGCGTGATCCTGGCGCTGCCGCACATGGCCAACTGGGACCTGGCCGGCGCCTGGGTCACCACCAAGCTGGAGACGCCCTTCGCGACCGTCGCGGAGCGCCTCAAGCCCGAGACGCTCTACGACCGCTTCGTCGCCTACCGCGAGGGCCTGGGCATGGAGGTGCTGCCGCACACCGGCGGCAGCGCCTTCGGCACCCTGGCCCGGCGGCTGCGCGACGGCGGCCTGGTCTGCCTGGTCGCCGACCGCGACCTGTCCTCCTCCGGTGTCGAGGTCGACTTCTTCGGCGAGAAGACCCGGATGCCCGCGGGACCCGCGCTGCTGGCCCAGCAGACCGGGGCGCTGCTGCTGCCGGTGACCCTGTGGTACGACGACTCGCCGGTGATGCAGGGCAGGGTGCACCCGCCGGTCGCGGTGCCCGACAGCGGCGACCGCCCCTACCGCACCGCCGTGATGACCCAGGCGCTGGCCGACGCGTACGCCTCGGGCATCGCCGAGCACCCCGAGGACTGGCACATGCTGCAGCGGCTCTGGCTGGCCGACCTGGAACCGCGGGCGGGTGCCGCACCCGCGGCGGCCGCGGGCAGCGGCGGAACGGGGACGGCGTGAGGATCGGGATCGTCTGCCCGTACTCCTGGGACGTCCCCGGCGGCGTCCAGTTCCACATCAGGGACCTCGCCGAGCACCTGACCGGGCTCGGCCACCACGTCTCGGTGCTCGCACCCGCGGACGACGAGACACCGCTGCCGCCCTACGTGGTCTCGGCGGGCCGCGCGGTCCCCGTGCCCTACAACGGCTCGGTGGCCCGGCTGAACTTCGGCTTCCTGTCCGCGGCCCGGGTCAGGCGCTGGTTGCACGACGGCGGCTTCGACGTCGTCCACATCCACGAGCCGACCTCGCCGTCGCTGGGCCTGCTGGCCTGCTGGGCCGCGCAGGGGCCGCTGGTGGCCACCTTCCACACCTCCAACCCGCGCTCGCGGGCGATGATCGCCGCCTACCCGATCCTGCAGCCCGCGCTGGAGAAGATCAGCGCGCGCATCGCGGTCAGCGAGTACGCCCGGCGCACCCTGGTCGAGCACCTGGGCGGCGACGCCGTCGTCATCCCCAACGGGGTCGACGTGGACTTCTTCGCCCGCGCGGAGCCGCGCAAGGAGTGGCAGGGCGACACCATCGGCTTCATGGGCCGCATCGACGAGCCGCGCAAGGGCCTGCCGGTGCTGATGCGGGCGCTGCCGGCGATCCTCGCCGAGCGCCCGCAGACCCGGCTGCTGGTCGCGGGCCGCGGCGACGCGGAGGAGGCGGTGGCGACACTGCCCGAGCAGATGCGCTCCCGGGTGGAGTTCCTCGGCATGGTCAGCGACGAGGACAAGGCCAGGCTGCTGCGCAGCGTCGACGTGTACGTGGCGCCCAACACCGGCGGCGAGTCCTTCGGCATCATCCTGGTCGAGGCGATGTCGGCCGGCGCCGCGGTGCTGGCCAGCGACCTCGACGCCTTCGCGCAGGTCCTCGCGCAGGGCGAGGCGGGCGAGCTGTTCGCCAACGAGGACGCCGACGCGCTGGCCGCCGCCGCCCTGCGGCTGCTGGCCGACCCCGCGCGGCGCACCGCGCTCAGCGACCGGGGCAGGGCGCATGTGCGGCGCTTCGACTGGTCCTCGGTCGGCGCGGACATCCTGTCGGTCTACGAGACCGTCGCCGACGGCGCCGCGCACGTCGCCACCGACGAACGCACCCGGCTGCGCGGCTTCTTCGGCCCCGCACGCCGGTAGCCTTGCCGCCCGTGACCACCACCATCATCTGGATCGCGGTGGCGCTCGTCGCTGTCGGCCTGTACCTGAGCTGGACCGCGGGGCGCCTTGACCGGCTGCACGCCCGTATCGACGCGGCCCGCGCCGCCCTGGACGCGCAGCTGCTGCGCCGGGCCTCGGTCGCCCAGGAGCTGGCGACCGCGGGGGTGCTCGACCCGGCCGCGTCCATCGTGCTGTACGAGTCCGCGCACGCCGCCCGGCAGGCCGAGCCCGAGCAGCGGGAGGTCGCGGAGAGCGAGCTGAGCCAGGCGTTGCGCGCGGTCTTCCCCGACCCCGAGGCGGTCGGCGAGGTCAGCGGCGCGCCCGGCGGCACCGAGGCGATCGGCGAGCTGACCCAGGCGGTGCGGCGGGTCCCGATGGCCAGGCGCTTCCACAACGACGCGGTCCGCGCCGCCCGTGCGGTGCGCGAGCACCGGGTGGTGCGCTGGCTGCGGCTGGCCGGGCACGCGCCCTTCCCGCTGGCCTTCGAGATGGACGACGAGCCGCCGCAGCCGCTGACCACGGAGGGCGCGGGCGCCCGCTGAGCGGCGCCGGGAACCGGTGGCGGGGCCGGGGAGCCACCTGCGGCGAATTGGCCCTTTTCCGCCGCCGCCCGGCACGGGGACCATGGCAGTGGCCCTGGTGGTAGACCGGGGCGACAACCGCCGTTTCCCAGCGAGTGAGGTCACCGTGTCCACCACACCGTCCACCGCCAGCAGCCCCGAGACCGGCACCGCACGCGTCAAGCGCGGCATGGCCGAGCAGCTCAAGGGCGGCGTGATCATGGACGTCGTCACCCCGGAGCAGGCCAGGATCGCCGAGGACGCGGGAGCCGTCGCCGTCATGGCGCTGGAGCGCGTGCCCGCCGACATCCGCAAGCACGGCGGCGTGGCCCGGATGTCCGACCCCGACATGATCGACGGCATCATCGCCGCCGTGTCCATCCCCGTCATGGCCAAGTCCAGGATCGGCCACGTCGTCGAGGCCCAGGTGCTGCAGGCGCTCGGCGTGGACTACATCGACGAGTCCGAGGTGCTGACCCCGGCCGACGAGGTCAACCACTCCGACAAGTGGGCCTTCACCACCCCCTTCGTGTGCGGCGCCACCAACCTGGGCGAGGCGCTGCGCCGGATCGCCGAGGGCGCGGCCATGATCCGCTCCAAGGGCGAGGCCGGCACCGGCAACGTCGTGGAGGCGGTCCGCCACCTGCGCCAGATCAAGGGCGAGATCGCCCGCCTCAAGGGCCTGGACAACAACGAGCTGTACGCGGCCGCCAAGGAGCTGCGCGCCCCCTACGAGCTGGTCAGGGAGGTCGCCGAGCTGGGCAAGCTGCCCGTCGTGCTGTTCTCCGCCGGCGGTGTGGCCACCCCCGCGGACGCGGCCCTGATGCGGCAGCTCGGCGCCGAGGGCGTCTTCGTCGGCTCGGGCATCTTCAAGTCCGGCGACCCGGCCAAGCGTGCCGCGGCCATCGTGCGCGCCACCACCTTCTTCGACGACCCGAAGGTCATCGCGGACGCCTCCCGGAACCTGGGCGAGGCGATGGTCGGCATCAACATCGACACCCTCCCGGAGTCCGAGCACTACGCCAACCGCGGCTGGTAGTCACCGATGAGCCGTCCCACCATCGGCGTGCTCGCCCTGCAGGGCGACGTACGCGAACACCTCACGGCGCTGGCCGCGGCGGACGCCGCGGCCGCCCCGGTCCGCCGTCCCGAGGAGCTGGCCGGGCTCGACGGCCTGGTCATACCCGGCGGCGAGTCCACCACCATCTCCAAGCTGGCGGTGCTCTTCGGGGTGATGGAGCCGCTGCGCGCGGCGATACGCGGCGGGCTGCCGGTCTACGGCAGCTGCGCCGGGCTGATCATGCTCGCCGACAAGATCCTCGACCCGCGCAGCGGCCAGGAGACCTTCGGCGGCATCGACATGATCGTCCGCCGCAACGCCTTCGGGCGGCAGAACGAGTCCTTCGAGGCGTCCGTCGAGGTCGCGGGCGTCGAGGGCGGCCCGGTCGAGGGCGTCTTCATCAGGGCGCCCTGGGTGGAGTCGGTCGGGGCGCAGGCCCAGGTGCTGGCCGAGTACGGCGGCCACATCGTCGCGGTGCGGCAGGGCAACGCCATGGCGACGTCCTTCCACCCGGAGCTGACCGGCGACCACCGGGTGCATGAACTCTTCGTGGCGGCCGTGCGCGCCGCGGGCTGATCGGATCCCGGTAGGATCGTGGCGCGACGAAGAACACGCGACGTGGAACAGCAGCAACGGGTGACGCGAAGGAGACTGTCGGATGTCCGGCCACTCTAAATGGGCTACGACGAAGCACAAGAAGGCCGTGATCGATGCCAAGCGCGGCAAGCTCTTCGCGAAGCTGATCAAGAACATCGAGGTCGCGGCCAGGACCGGCGGTGCCGACCCGGACGGCAACCCGACCCTTTTCGACGCCATCCAGAAGGCGAAGAAGAGCTCGGTCCCGAACAAGAACATCGACAGCGCGGTCAAGCGCGGTGCCGGCCTTGAGGCGGGCGGCGCCGACTACCAGACGATCATGTACGAGGGCTACGGACCCAACGGGGTCGCGGTCCTCATCGAGTGCCTGACCGACAACCGCAACCGCGCCGCCTCCGACGTCCGCGTCGCGATGACCCGCAACGGCGGCTCGATGGCCGACCCGGGCTCGGTGTCGTACCTGTTCAACCGCAAGGGCGTGGTGATCGTCCCCAAGGGCGAGCTGGGCGAGGACGACGTGCTCGGTGCGGTGCTCGACGCCGGCGCCGAGGAGGTCAACGACCTCGGCGAGTCCTTCGAGGTCATCAGCGAGGCCACCGACCTGGTGCCGGTGCGCAAGGCGCTGCAGGAGGCGGGCATCGACTACGACTCCGCCGACGCCAACTTCCTGCCGACCATGCAGGTCGAGCTGGACGAGGACGGCGCCCGCAAGATCTTCAAGCTCATCGACGCGCTGGAGGACAGCGACGACGTGCAGAACGTCTTCGCCAACTTCGACGTCTCCGACGAGGTCATGGAGAAGGTCGACGCCTGACGGTCGGTCAACTCGCCTTCACGAGGGCGGGCCGGCGGGACACCCCGCCGCGCCCGCCCTCGTTGTCGGTGCGAACCGATAGCCTGCGGGAACGGGTGGACGACTCTGCGAGGAAGGGGGCGCGCGGTGCGGGTGCTGGGCGTGGACCCGGGGCTGACCCGGTGCGGGATCGGCGTGGTGGACGGCAGCGCGGGGCGCCGGCTGGCGATGGCCGGCGTCGGCGTCGTCAGGACCCCGGCCGACGCGCCGATCGGCGAGCGGCTGGTGCTGATCGAGCAGGGCATCGAGGCCTGGCTCGACGAGCACCGGCCCGAGGCCGTCGCCGTCGAACGGGTCTTCAGCCAGCACAATGTGCGCACCGTGATGGGCACCGCACAGGCCAGCGCCGTCGCCATCCTGTGCGCCTCCCGCCGCGGCCTGCCCGTCCACCTGCACACCCCCAGCGAGGTCAAGGCCGCCGTCACCGGCAGCGGCCGGGCCGACAAGGCCCAGGTCGGCGCCATGGTGACCCGGCTGCTGCGGCTGGACGCGCCGCCCAAGCCCGCGGACGCCGCCGACGCCCTGGCCCTGGCCATCTGCCACATCTGGCGGGGACCCGCCACCGACCGGCTGCGGCAGGCCGCCGCAGCCCAGAGCGCGGCGGCGGCACGTACCGCACCTGCCGCCAGGACCGGCGCGGCCCGTGCCGCCCGCAGCGCCACCGCAAGCAACCGGGAGTCCGCCTCGTGATCGCCTTCGTCAGCGGCCAGGTCGCCGCACTCGCCCCCGACACCGCCGTCATCGAGGTCGGCGGGGTCGGCATGGCCGTGCAGTGTGCGCCGGGCACCCTCGCCGCCCTGCGCGTCGGCCGGCCCGCCCGGCTGTCCACCTCCCTGGTGGTCAGGGAGGACTCGCTGACCCTGTACGGCTTCGCCGACGACGACGAGCGGCAGGTGTTCGAGCTGCTGCAGACGGTGAGCGGTGTCGGCCCGCGGCTGGCCCAGACGATGCTGGCCGTGCACTCGCCCGACGCGCTGCGGGCCGCGGTGTCCGCGGGCGACGAGAAGGCGCTGACCGCGGTGCCCGGCATCGGCAAGAAGGGGGCGCAGCGGCTGCTGCTGGAGTTGAAGGACCGGCTGGGCGCACCGCTGGGCGGTACGCCCGCCGCCACCGGCGCCCCGGCCGCCGCGTCCTGGCGCGAGCAGCTGCATGCCGCACTGCTGGGCCTGGGCTATGCCGCCCGCGAGGCGGACGAGGCGGTCGCCGCCGTCACCCCGCAGGCCGAGGCGGCGGCCGAGCCGAACGTCGGCGCGCTGCTGCGCAGCGCCCTGCAGTCGCTCAACAGGACCCGCTGACCCCCGCAGACCCTGGGGCGTAACGACAGACGACCGCCACCCGCCACCGACCGCCACCCACCCGCCGCTGACCCGAGAGACCTGCCATGAACTGGGACGACGCCGCACAAGCCGCACCCGACCGCCTGCTCGGGGCCGCGGCGGACAGCGACGACCAGGCGGTCGAGGCCGCACTGCGGCCCAGGGACCTCGGCGAGTTCGTCGGCCAGGAGCGGGTCCGCGAACAGCTCGGCCTTGTCCTGCAGGCCGCCCGCCAGCGCGGCGGCACCGCCGACCATGTGCTGCTCTCCGGCGCGCCCGGGCTGGGCAAGACGACCCTGTCGATGATCATCGCGGCCGAGATGGGCGTGCCGATCCGGATCACCTCGGGGCCGGCCATCCAGCACGCGGGCGACCTGGCCGCGATCCTGTCCTCGCTCGCCGAGGGCGAGGTCCTCTTCCTCGACGAGATCCACCGGATGTCCCGGCCGGCCGAGGAGATGCTGTACATGGCCATGGAGGACTTCCGGGTCGACGTGGTGGTGGGCAAGGGGCCCGGCGCCACCGCCATCCCGCTGGAGCTGCCGCCCTTCACCCTGGTCGGCGCCACCACCAGGGCCGGGCTGCTGCCGCCGCCGCTGCGGGACCGCTTCGGCTTCACCGGGCACATGGAGTTCTACGCCCCGGCGGAACTGGAAAGGGTGATCCACCGCTCGGCCGGCCTGCTGGACGTGAGCGTCGACGCGGGAGGGGCCGCGGAGATCGCCGGGCGCTCCCGCGGCACCCCCAGGATCGCGAACCGGCTGCTGCGCAGGGTGCGGGACTATGCGCAGGTCAGAGCGGACGGGCTGGTCACCAGGGAGACCGCGGCGAAGGCCCTGGAGGTCTACGAGGTGGACGCCCGCGGCCTGGACCGGCTGGACCGCGCGGTACTGCGGGCTCTTCTGACACTTTTTGGCGGTGGTCCTGTGGGTTTGTCCACACTTGCCGTCGCAGTGGGGGAGGAGCGTGAGACTGTGGAGGAGGTCGCCGAGCCGTTCCTGGTACGGGAAGGACTGCTGGCCCGCACCCCCAGGGGTCGGGTGGCGACCGCCGCGGCATGGACGCACCTGGGCCTGGTGGCCCCGCAGCACAGCGGGGGCACAGGTTCGGGGACAGGACCGGGACAGACCGGGCTGTTCGGTCCGTGACGCGGACGGACTCGTCCGTTCAGGAACCTCGGTGCCATGCTTGGCGTTGTTCCAGCGGCGAGCCAGCGCTTAGACTCCGCCGACGCCCTTCCTTTGGATCGGCACTCACATCCCGAAACCAGGCCAGCCCGTTGGCCGTGCGAAGGAACGCCCCACCGTGAATCCCCTGATCCTCATCTTCATCGTCCTCATCGGCGGCATGCTGCTCATGACCAGGTCGGCCAAGAACAAGCAGCGCCAGGCCCTGGAGATGCGCAACAAGATGGAGCCCGGCACCGGCATCCGCACCATCGGCGGCATGTACGCCGTGGTGAAGGAGGTCAACGAGGAGACGGTGCTGCTGGAGCTCACGGACGGCGTCCACGCGCACTTCACCAAGGGCGCCATCTCCACCGTCCTGTCCGAGCAGGAGTTCAACCGGATCGTGCACGGCATCGAGCCGGAGGACGAGGACGACGCCGGGACCGCGGAGGACGCGGACCAGGCGGCCGGGACCGGCGAGGACACCGCCGACGCGGGCACCGGGGAGACCGCGGCGGCGGACGACGACGCTCAGGAGCCGGATGAGGACCGTGTGGAGCTGAAGAAGGCGGCCGAGGACGGGTCGGAGCTGGGCAGTTCCGGTTCGGCCAAGTAAAGGGTCCGGTTCGAGCAACACTCGTCACCGCCCGTGAGCGCGCAGGCTCCGGGCGGTAGGACAGGGAGAATCAAGAAGGTGGCAGCAGCCAAGAAGGGCCGCAGGTCCTCGGGGAGTCAGGGATACCCCGGGCGCGCTCTGGCCGTGATCCTCATCGCGCTGGTGGCGATGACCGGAGGCATGTTTCTCTCCGGGGACACCACACCCCGGCTGGGCATCGACCTGGCGGGCGGTGTCAGTATCACGCTGACCGCCAAGCCCAACCAGGGCAGCGCGGTGACCAAGGCGAACATGAACACCGCGGTCAACATCATCAGCAACCGGGTCAACGGCCTCGGCGTGTCAGAGGCGGAGGTGCAGACCGAGGGATCGAAGAACATCATCGTCAACATCCCCAAGGGCACCAACGCCGAGCAGGCGCAGAAGCAGGTCGGCACCACGGCGCAGCTGTTCTTCCGCCAGGTGCTCGCCGTCGACAACGGTGTTCCCGCGGCCACCCCGACGCCGACCCCCTCGGGCAGCGCCACCCCGTCCGGCACTCCCTCCGGCACCCCGTCGTCCACGCCCACCGGCACGGCGACGCCGAAGTCCACCGCCACACCCACGGGCTCCGCCACCTCCACCGTGCAGAACCGCCCCGTCTCCGGTGCGCTGGCCTCCGGTGTGAACAAGGCGCCCACCCCGCTGCCGACGACCCCGCCGGCCACCGACCCGAACGCGACGAACCCGAGCACCTCGTCGGGCGACCTGTCGGTCCCGGCGGACCTGCAGGCGAAGTTCACCGCGCTGGACTGCTCCAACGACAAGCAGCGCAACGCGATCACCGACGGCTCCGCGCAGGACAAGGGCAAGAAGGTCATCGCCTGCGGGCAGGAGGGCGGCATCTGGCAGAAGTACGTGCTCGGCCCCTCCCTGATCGACGGCAAGCGCGTCTCGGGCGCCAACGCCGCCTTCGACACCCAGCAGGGCAACGGCTGGGTCGTCAACCTGAACTTCGACTCCAGCGGCGCCGGCCAGTTCACCAAGGTCACCGGTGACCTCTCCAGCCAGGCCGAGCCGAACAACCGCTTCGCGATCGACCTGGACGGCGTGGTCCAGTCCGCGCCTTCCGTGCACAGCGCACTGACCGGTGGCAGCGCCCAGATCTCCGGCGGCTTCAAGCAGAACGAGGCCGAGGACCTGGCCAACGTGCTGAAGTACGGCTCACTGCCGCTGGCCTTCGAGCCCTCCGAGACCACCACGGTCTCGGCCGCGCTCGGTGGCGAGCAGCTGCGCGGCGGCCTGATCGCCGGCGCCGTCGGCCTCGCCCTGGTCGTCGCCTACATGTTCGCCTACTACCGCGGACTGAGCTTCGTGGCCATCGCGAGCCTCATGACGTCGGCGGCGCTGACGTACACGATCATGTGCCTGCTCGGCCGGGCCATCGGCTTCGCGCTGAACCTGCCGGCTGTCGCCGGTGCCATCGTGGCCATCGGTATCACCGCCGACTCCTTCATCGTGTTCTTCGAACGCATCAGGGACGAGCTGCGTGAGGGCAGATCGCTGCAGCCCGCGGTGGCGCGCGGCTGGCCGCGTGCCCGGCGCACCATCCTGGTGTCGGACTTCGTGTCCTTCCTGGCCGCGGCGGTCCTCTACGTGGTCACCGTCGGCAAGGTCCGCGGCTTCGCCTTCACGCTGGGTCTGACGACCGTGCTCGACGTCGCGGTGGTCTTCCTGTTCACCATGCCGCTGATGACGATCCTGGCGCGCCGGAAGTTCTTCGCCCAGGGGCACAAGTGGTCCGGCCTGGACCCGAAGAGCCTCGGGGTCAAGGCGCCGCTGCGCCGCGTCCGCCGTACCCACAGCACCGAGACGAAGGAAGCCTGATGTCCAAGCTCGGCACTCTCGGTCACCGGCTGCACCGTGGCGAGGTCAGTTACGACTTCGTGGGCAAGCGCAAGCTCTGGTACGGGGTCTCGATCCTGATCACGCTGGCCGCGATCATCGGCCTCGCCGTGAACGGCCTCAAGCTCGGTATCGAGTTCTCCGGCGGCGCGGTCTTCACCACGCCCAAGACCTCGGTCTCGGTCTCGCAGGCGCAGGACAAGATCTCCGGTGACACCGCGGGCCACCACGCCACGATCCAGAAGCTCGGCACCGGTGGGCTGCGCATCCAGGTCAGCGACATCGACACCGCGACCTCCAAGCAGGTCCAGCAGAAGATCAGCGCGGACCTGAACATCCCCTCGAAGGACATCAACGCGGAGATCGTCGGCCCCAGCTGGGGCAAGGAGATCTCCAAGAAGGCCCTGCAGGGTCTGATCATCTTCCTGGTGCTGGTGGTCATCTACCTGGCCATCGCCTTCGAGTGGCGAATGGCGGTGGCGGCGCTGGTCGCGCTGCTGCACGACATCACGATCACCACCGGCGTCTACGCGATCGTCGGCTTCGAGGTCTCGCCGGGTACGGTGATCGGTCTGCTCACGATCCTCGGTTACTCCCTCTACGACACCGTCGTCGTTTTCGACGGTCTCAAGGAAGCGACCAGGGGCATCACCAAGCAGAACCAGAAGACGTTCAGCGACGTCGCCAACCGCAGCCTGAACGGCACCCTGGTCCGGTCGATCAACACCACCGTGGTGGCGCTGCTGCCGGTCGCCGCGCTGCTGTTCATCGGCGGCGGCATCCTCGGCGCCGGTGTCCTCAACGACATCGCGCTCGCGCTGTTCGTCGGCCTCACCGCCGGTGCGTACTCCTCGATCTTCATCGCCACCCCGATCGTGGCGGACCTCAAGGAGCGCGAGCCGCAGATGCAGGCCCTGCGCAAGCGGGTGCTGGCCAAGCGGGCCTCGGACGCGCAGAAGGCCAAGGAGGCCGAGGCGCGCGGCGAGGACCCGGAGGCGGCGGACGACGACGCCGACCCGCAGGACGGCGAGGAGGCCACCGCGTCGGCGGCGGCCGGTGTGGTCGCCCCGCGCGGCCAGGGCGCCGCGCGCAGCTCACGCACCCAGCCCGGCAGCCGCGGACGCGGCGGCCGGAGCCGTCCCTCCGGCAAGCGGCGCTGAGCCGCAGCAGGAAACCGGTGGTCACCCACGGGCCGCCCGGCCGTCACGGCCGGGCGGCCCGTGCGTTGCGCCGGGGGCACAATGCGGGGGAGACGCCGATCAGGAACGCCGCTCAGCGACGATGACCAGGACCGCCGATCAGCGACGATGATCGGGAACGCCGCTCAGGAAGCCGAGGAAGACACCGCGATGACCACCACGCCGACCGCGTCCGCCGAACTGCGCGAGCTGCTGCTCGCCCACATCAGGGACGTACCGGACTACCCGGAGCCCGGGGTGATGTTCAAGGACATCACTCCCCTGCTGGCGGACGCCGCGGCCTTCGGCGCCCTGGTGGAGGCGCTGGCCCAGCTGTGCACGCGGCACGGCGCCACCAAGGTCGTCGGCCTCGAAGCCCGCGGCTTCATCCTGGCCGCCCCGGCCGCCGCCCGCGCGGGCCTGGGCTTCGTGCCCGTGCGCAAGGCCGGCAAGCTGCCCGGGGACACCCACGGGCAGGCCTACCAGCTGGAGTACGGCACCGCGGAGATCGAGGTGCACACCGACGCCTTCGACCCCGAGGACCGGGTGCTGGTGATCGACGACGTGCTGGCCACCGGTGGCACCGCGGAAGCCAGCCTGGAGCTGATCCGCCGCTCCGGCGCCCGGCTCGCCGGCCTGGCGGTGCTGATGGAGCTGACCTTCCTCGGCGGCCGTGAGCGGCTGCTCCCGGCCCTGGGAGACGCCCCACTGGACGCCCTGGTCACCATCTGACCCGCGGGCGCCCCTGGGGCCGCCCAGGCCGCCCCAGGGGCGCCCGGCGCCGTACGACGGCACGCGGGCGCCGCGGGGGGCGCCCGAGGGCTCCGCGCGCCCCGGTGTCGCCGCAGGTCGATACCATGGGATTTCGACCCCGCGTGAGGAGTGCACTTGCCAGACAAGGCCCAGCCACTCGACGCCGCGGGCGGTACCGACCCCGCCGCGCGCGGCACCGACGCGCCCGCTGAGGCCGCCACCGCGGAGACCGCGCCCAAGCCGGGCGCCCCCGCCGTCCGGCCGGTGCGCACCCCCGGCAGTGTCGCGCCGACCCGCCCCGGCGCCTCCTCCAGCCGGGTGCGCGCCCGGCTGGCCAGGCTCGGCGTGCAGCGCTCCAGCCCGTACAACCCGGTGCTCGAACCGCTGCTGCGGGTCGTGCGGGGCAACGACCCCAAGGGCGACACCGCGCAGCTGCGGCAGATCGAGGCCGCCTACCAGGTCGCCGAGCGCTGGCACCGCGGCCAGAAGCGCAAGAGCGGCGACCCGTACATCACCCACCCGCTGGCCGTGACGACCATCCTGGCCGAGCTGGGCATGGACCCGGCCACCTTGATGGCGGGGCTGCTGCACGACACCGTCGAGGACACCGAGTACGGCCTGGACCAGCTGCGCCGGGACTTCGGCGACCAGGTCGCGCTGCTGGTGGACGGCGTCACCAAGCTCGACAAGGTCAAGTTCGGCGAGGCCGCGCAGGCCGAGACGGTCCGCAAGATGGTCGTCGCGATGGCCAAGGACCCGCGGGTGCTGGTCATCAAGCTCGCCGACCGGCTGCACAACATGCGCACGATGCGCTACCTCAAGCGGGACAAGCAGGAGAAGAAGGCCCGCGAGACCCTGGAGATCTACGCCCCGCTGGCCCACCGGCTGGGCATGAACACCATCAAGTGGGAGCTGGAGGACCTGGCCTTCGCCATCCTCTACCCCAAGATGTACGACGAGATCGTCCGGCTGGTCGCCGAGCGCGCCCCCAAGCGCGACGAGTACCTGGCCATCGTCACCGACCAGGTCCAGCAGGACCTGCGGGCCGCCAGGATCAAGGCCACCGTCACCGGCCGCCCCAAGCACTACTACAGCGTCTACCAGAAGATGATCGTCCGCGGCCGGGACTTCGCGGAGATCTACGACCTCGTCGGCATCCGGGTGCTGGTCGACACGGTCAGGGACTGCTACGCGGCGCTCGGCACGATCCACGCGCGGTGGAATCCGGTTCCCGGCCGGTTCAAGGACTACATCGCGATGCCGAAGTTCAACATGTACCAGTCGCTGCACACCACGGTGATCGGCCCCAGCGGCAAGCCCGTCGAGCTGCAGATCCGCACCTTCGACATGCACCGCCGCGCCGAGTACGGCATCGCCGCGCACTGGAAGTACAAGCAGGAGGCCGTCGCCGGTGCGTCCAAGGTGCGCACCGACAGCCCGCGCTCGGACAAGAAGGACGACGCGGTCAACGACATGGCCTGGCTGCGCCAGCTGCTGGACTGGCAGAAGGAGACCGAGGACCCGGGCGAGTTCCTGGAGTCGCTGCGCTTCGACCTGTCGCAGAGCGAGGTCTTCGTCTTCACGCCCAAGGGCGACGTCATAGCGCTGCCGGCCGGCGCCACCCCGGTGGACTTCGCCTACGCCGTGCACACCGAGGTCGGCCACCGGACGATAGGCGCCAGGGTCAACGGGCGACTTGTGCCCCTGGAGTCCACCCTGGACAACGGCGACCTGGTCGAGGTGTTCACCTCCAAGGCGGCCGGCGCGGGACCGTCCCGAGACTGGCTCGGCTTCGTCAAGTCGCCGCGGGCGCGCAACAAGATCCGCGCCTGGTTCTCCAAGGAGCGCCGCGAGGAGGCCGTCGAGCACGGCAAGGACGCCATCGCGCGGGCCATGCGCAAGCAGAACCTGCCCATCCAGCGGGTGCTGACCGGCGACTCGCTGGTCACCCTGGCGCACGAGATGCGCTACCCCGACATCTCCGCGCTGTACGCGGCGATCGGCGAGGGCCACATCACCGCCCAGTCCGTGGTGCAGAAGCTGGTCGACGCGCTCGGCGGCGAGGAGGGCGCGACCGAGGACGTCGAGGAGATCACCGCCCCGTCGCCCGGCCGCACCAAGCGCCGGGCCAACGCGGACCCCGGTGTCGTGGTCAAGGGCGCCAGCGACGTGTGGGTCAAGCTCTCGCGCTGCTGCACCCCCGTGCCCGGCGACCCGATCATCGGCTTCGTCACCCGCGGCAACGGCGTCTCGGTGCACCGGGCGGACTGCGTCAACGTCGACTCGCTGTCGCAGCAGCCCGAGCGGATCATCGACGTCGAGTGGGCGCCGACCCAGTCGTCGGTCTTCCTGGTCGCCATCCAGGTCGAGGCACTGGACCGCTCCCGGCTGCTCTCCGACGTCACCAGGGTGCTGTCCGACCAGCACGTCAACATCCTGTCCGCGGCCGTGCAGACCTCCCGCGACCGGGTCGCCACCTCCCGCTTCACCTTCGAGATGGGCGACCCCAAGCACCTGGGCCACGTCCTGAAGGCGGTGCGCGGCGTCGAGGGCGTCTACGACGTCTACCGCGTCACCTCGGGCCGCCAGCGCTGAAAAGGCCCCGGTACGGGTGTACCGGGGCCTTTCCGCGCAGCTGAGCGGGACAGGGGCTAGCCGCCGAACTCCTGCAGGCCCTTGAGCGCCTGGTCGAGCAGCGCCTGGCGGCCTTCCAGCTCGGCCGTGAGCTTGTCGGCCTTCGCCGTGTTGCCCGCGGCGCGTGCCGCGTCGACCTGGGTGCGCAGCTTGTCCACCGCGGCCTGCAGCTGACCGGTCAGCCCCGCGGCCCTGGCCCGCACCTCGGGGTTGGTGCGCCGCCACTCGGCCTCCTCGGAGTCCGCCAGCGCCCGCTCCACGGTGTGCATCCGGGCCTCGATACGCGGCCGGGCGTCCCGCGGCACATGGCCGATGGCCTCCCAGCGCTCGTTGATGCCGCGGAAGGCGGCCCGCGCCGCCTTCAGGTCGGTCACCGGCAGCAGCTTCTCGGCCTCCACGACCAGCTGCTCCTTGGCCGCGAGGTTGTCGCGCTGCTCGCCGTCCCGCTCGGCGAAGACCTCGGCGCGGGCGGCGAAGAAGACGTCCTGGGCTCCGCGGAAACGATTCCACAGATCGTCCTCGGCCTCGCGCTGCGCGCGCCCGGCCGCCTTCCACTCCGTCATCAGTTCCCGGTAGCGGGCCGCGGTCGGCCCCCAGTCGGTGGAGTCCGACAGCGCCTGCGCCTCGGCGACCAGCTTCTCCTTGGCCCGCCGCGCCTCCTCGCGCTGTGCGTCGAGCGAGGCGAAGTGCGCCTTGCGGCGCTTGGAGAACACCGAACGGGCGTGGCTGAAGCGGTGCCACAGCTCGTCATCGGCCTTGCGGTCAAGACGCGGCAGGCCCTTCCAGGTGTCCACCAGCGCCCGCAGCCGCTCACCCGCGGTGCGCCACTGCTCGCTCTCCGCCAACTGCTCGGCCTCGGCCACCAGTTGCTCCTTGGCGGCCTTGGCCTCCTCGCTCTGCTTGGCCCTGGCCGCCCGGCGCTCCTCGCGGCGCGAGTCCACCAGCGCGACCAGTGCGTCCAGCCGGGCGCCGAGCGCCGCGAGATCGCCCACCGCATGGGCCTCGGTCACCGAGGTCCGCAGGTGCTCGATAGCGGCCAGCGCGTCCTTCGGGGCGAGGTCGGTGGTCTGCACCCGCCGTTCCAGGAGGCCGATCTCCACGACGAGCCCCTCGTACTTGCGCTCGAAGTAGGCCAGCGCCTCCGCGGGGGAGCCCGCCTGCCACGAACCGACCTCCTTCTCCCCGTCGGCCGTACGCACGTACACGGTCCCCGTCTCATCGACGCGGCCCCACGGGTCGCTGCTCACAGCGCCTCCTCCACGTGATGCCCTGCCGGCCGGGCGGCTGGCAGGCATCGTCCACAGTGTCTCTCCGGCCGGGCTGTGCGCACTGGCCGGTCCAACGCCAACATAGGCGACCATCGCCCCGGCTGTCCGCATCCGATGCGGGGCGAATCAGGATTTGGTGACGGTCGCCTTGTTGATCACGGCGGTGGCGTTCGGAGCGCCGTCGCCCTGCCCGCCGCTGTTCTCACCCGCGGCGGCGATCTTGTTCAGCACCTTGAGGCCGTCCGCGCTCATCGTGCCGAACGGAGTGTAGTTGGGCTGCAGCGGACTGTCCTTGTAGACCAGAAAGAACTGGCTGCCGCCGGTGTTGGGACCGCTGTTGGCCATCGCGACGGTGCCGGCCGGGTAGGTCACCATGCCCTGCGCGTCGGCCTTGCCGAAGGCGGTCAGGTTCTCGTCCGGGAGCTTGTAGCCGGGGCCGCCGCTGCCGGACGCCGTCGGGTCGCCGCACTGCAGCACGAAGATGCCCGCGGTGGTGAGCCGGTGGCAGCGCGTGTGGTCGAAGAAGCCCTTGTCGGCGAGGAACTTGAAGGAGTTCACCGTCGCCGGCGCCTTGGCCGCGTCCAGCGAGATCGGGATGTCGCCGCACGTCGTGCTGATCGTGAAGGTGTACTTGGCGCTCTTGTCGATCGACATCGCCGGCGCGGTCTTCCACGTCGCCGTGGTCGGGTCGCCCGCGGCGGGCTTCTCGCACGGGTCGGGCACCTTGCTCGCCGCGGTGGTGGGCGCGGTCGCGCTCGGGGTGGCGCCCGCCGCGTCGTCCTTCTTCTTGCTGCTGCCGTCGAAGGCGCCCGCCGCCCACGCGGTGCCGCCGCCGGCGACCACGACCGCCAGGACCCCGGCCACCGCCGCGTTGCGCCGCCGCGACTTGCGGTGGTGATCCACCCTGCGCGCCTGCTGCCGCTCGAACTTCTCCCGGGCGAGCTGCCGCCGCCGCTGATCCTTGGTGACCACTTCGCCGTCTCCCGGTCGCTCGTGTCGTCTGCCGTCTGATGCGTCTGGTGCGGTGTTTCCATCGCCCCGTGGCGTATTGTGCCGCAGGCCGTGTGAGCTGTGCGTTTACTGTGTAGCCGCGATGCCGTCCCGCGTCGCGGCACGTGTGTGCGCAAATCTTGACGTCCTGCGGCGGGTCCAGTCCAGTCCGCCGGCCGGCCGATGCGCGCCCGATACGTGTTCGCGACCGCGATGTGCTCGCCGGTAGGCTCGTGAACTGCCGACACCGCTCGCGGACGACAGAAGGACGAACGTGCTCATTGCCGGGTTCCCCGCCGGGGCCTGGGGGACCAACTGCTACGTGGTCGCCCCCGCCGCCGGTGAGGAGTGCGTCATCATCGACCCGGGCCACCTCGCGACCCAGGGCGTCGAGGACATGCTCGCCAAGCACCGCCTCAAGCCGGTCGCCGTCATCCTCAGCCACGGCCACATCGACCATGTCGCCTCGGTGGTCCCGGTGTGCGGCGCGCACGACGTGCCCGCCTGGATCCACCCCGAGGACCGCTACATGCTCACCGACCCCGAGAAGGCGCTGGGCCGCAGCGTCGGGCAGCAGCTGCTGGGCGAGCTGACCGTCGGCGAACCCGACGACGTGCGGGAGCTGGCCGACGGCGGTGCCCTGGCGCTGGCCGGCATGGAGTTCACCGTCGCGCACGCCCCCGGCCATACCAGGGGGTCGGTGACCTACCGGCTGCCGGAGTCCGCGGACATCCCGTCCGTGCTGTTCTCCGGCGACCTGCTGTTCGCCGGCTCCGTCGGACGCACCGACATGCCCGGCGGCTCCACGGCCGAGCTGTACGAGTCGCTGGCCCGCGTGTGCCTGCCGCTCGACGACTCCACCGTGGTGCTGTCGGGGCACGGCCCCCAGACGACCATCGGCCGCGAGCGCGCCGCCAACCCCTATCTGGCAGAGGCGGCCCGCGGCTCAGGAGCCCCGCACCCGGCGGCTCCGCGACGAGGATTGTGACGACTGCTGACGTGAGCACGTTCCAGGCCCCCAAGGGCACCTACGACCTGCTGCCGCCCGACTCCGCCGTGTACCTCGCGGTGCGCGAGGCGATCGCGGCACCGGCCCGCCGCGCGGGCTACGGATACGTCGAGACCCCGGGTTTCGAGTCCGTCGAGCTGTTCTCCCGCGGCGTCGGGGAGTCGACCGACATCGTGACCAAGGAGATGTACACCCTCACCACCAAGGGCGGCGACCAGCTCGCGCTGCGCCCCGAGGGCACCGCCTCGGTGCTGCGCGCCGCGCTCGAAGCCAACCTGCACAAGGCGGGCAACCTGCCGGTCAAGCTCTGGTACTCGGGCTCGTACTACCGCTACGAGCGCCCGCAGGCCGGCCGCTACCGGCACTTCTCGCAGGTCGGCGCCGAGGCGATCGGCACCGAGGACCCGATGCTCGACGCCGAGCTGGTCATCCTGGCCGACGAGGCGTACCGCTCGCTGGGCCTGCGCGGCCACCGGGTGCTGCTGAACTCGCTCGGCGACCGCGAGTGCCGCCCGGCCTACCGCAGCGCCCTGCAGGACTTCCTGCGCGGCCTGGACCTCGACGAGGACACCCGGCGCCGCATCGAGATCAACCCGCTGCGGGTGCTGGACGACAAGCGCGAGTCGGTGCAGCGTCAACTCGACGCCGCGCCGCTCATCTCCGATCACCTGTGCGAGACCTGCAAGGCCTACCACGAGCAGGTGCGCGAGCTGCTGACCGCGGCGGGGGTGGCGTACGAGGAGGACCCGCGGCTGGTGCGCGGCCTGGACTACTACACCCGCACCACCTTCGAGTTCGTCCACGACGGGCTCGGCTCGCAGTCCGCGATCGGCGGCGGCGGGCGCTACGACGGCCTCTCGGAGATGATCGGCGGCCCGTCGCTGCCGTCGGTGGGCTGGGCGGTCGGCGTCGACCGCACGGTGCTGGCGCTGCGCGCGGAGGGCGTCGACCTGGCACTTCCCGCCGCCACCGACGTCTACGCGGTGCCGCTCGGCGAGGACGCGCGGCGGGCGCTGTTCACCGCGGTCACCGAGCTGCGCAGGGCCGGGGTCGCGGCGGACTTCGCCTACGGCGGCAAGGGGATGAAGAACGCGATGAAGTCCGCGAACCGCTCCGGCGCCCGCTTCGCGCTGGTGGCGGGCGACCGGGACCTTGCCGAGGGCGTCGTCCAGCTCAAGGACCTGGAAAGCGGCGAGCAGGCCCCGGTCGCGCTCGACGCGGTCGTGGCGGCCGTCAAGGAGCGGATGGCCTGAACCGCTCGTCCGTGTACCAGGGCCGTTCAGTCTTACTCCAACCTGACGGCCCTGGTGCACAATGAGGGGTGCCCGCCCCCACGGACCTAGAGATCGGCCATCATGACGACTTCCGCCCTGGACGAGACGCGAACGGACGGCGAGAGCGAGCAGCGCCCGGCCGCCGACGGCATCGCGGCGGGCAAGCCCTTCACCTGGCTGCTGCTGATCAGTGGCGCTCTCGGCCTGCTCGCGTCCTTCGTGATCACCGATGACAAGTTCCGGCTGCTCCAGGCGAAGCTCGACGGCAAGACGCTGCACCTGTCGTGCAGCCTCAACCCGGTCATCTCCTGCGGCGACGTCATGCAGAGCGACCAGGCGCACGTCTTCGGCTTCCAGAACCCGATCATCGGCCTGGCCGCCTTCCCGGTGCTGATGACGCTGGCGATGGGCATGTTCGCCGGCGCCCGCTACAAGCCGTGGTTCTGGTACGGCCTGCAGGCCGGCGGCCTGTTCGGTGTGTGCTTCGTCTCCTGGCTGCAGTACCAGACGATCTACAACATCAACGCGGTGTGCCTGTGGTGCTGCCTGGCCTGGGTCGTCACCATCGCGACGTTCTGGTACACGGCGGTGCACAACATCAAGCACGGCCTGATCAAGGTCCCGGCCAAGGCCCGCGCGCTGGTGCTGGAGTTCCACTGGGTCGTGCCGGTGCTCTGGTACGGCGTGATCGCGATGCTGATCCTGGTGCACTTCTGGTACTACTGGAAGACGGTCATCTGACCTCGGTCGCATCGCCGTCCGACCGCTCTGCGACCGCGTACCGGCCGCCCCCGGGCACACCCCGGCGGGCGGCCGACGTGTGTGTCGTACCGGTGATTTACGCTGCAAGACGTGGAGCCAGACCTTTTCACCGCCGCCGCCGAGGACCTCAGGGAGCGCGACCCCGGGGCCAGCCCGCTCGCCGTACGGATGCGCCCGCGCGTCCTGGACGAGGTCGTCGGGCAGCAGCACCTGCTGCGGCCCGGATCGCCGCTGCGGCGGCTGGTGGGGGAGAGCGGCGGGGGACCCGCGGGACCGTCCTCGGTGATCCTGTGGGGGCCGCCCGGCACCGGCAAGACCACGCTGGCGTATGTGGTGAGCAAGGCCACCAACAAGCGCTTCGTGGAGCTGTCGGCGATCACCGCGGGCGTCAAGGAGGTCCGCACGGTCATCGAGAGCGCCAAGCGCCAGTCCGGCGGCTTCCAGCGCGAGACCGTGCTCTTCCTGGACGAGATCCACCGCTTCAGCAAGGCGCAGCAGGACTCGCTGCTGCCCGCCGTGGAGAACCGCTGGGTCACGCTGATCGCGGCCACCACGGAGAACCCCTACTTCTCGGTCATCTCCCCACTGCTGTCCCGCTCGCTGCTGCTGACCCTCGAACCGCTCACCGACGCCGACCTGCGCGGGGTGCTGCACCGCGCCCTGGAGGCCGAGCGCGGCCTCGCGGGTGCGGTGAGCCTGCCCGAGGACGCCGAGGCGCATCTGCTGCGGGTCGCGGGCGGCGACGCGCGGCGGGCGCTGACCGCGCTGGAGGCCGGGGCGGGCTCGGCCCTGGCCAAGGGCGAGGACACCGTGACGCTGGCCACTCTGGAAGAGGCCGTCGACCGGGCCGCGGTCACCTACGACCGGGACGGCGACCAGCACTACGACGTGGCGAGCGCCCTGATCAAGTCGATCCGCGGCTCCGACGTGGACGCGGCGCTGCACTACCTGGCCCGGATGATCGAGGCGGGCGAGGACCCGCGCTTCATCGCCCGGCGGCTGATGATCTCCGCGAGCGAGGACATCGGGCTCGCCGACTCCACCGCCCTGCCCACCGCGGTCGCCGCCGCCCAGGCGGTCGCCATGATCGGCTTCCCCGAGGCGTCGCTGATCCTCTCGCACGCCACGATCGCCCTGGCCCTGGCCCCGAAGTCCAACGCCGCCACCACCGCGATCGGGGCCGCGCTCGCCGACGTGAGGGCGGGCAAGGCGGGACCGGTGCCGATGCACCTGCGGGACGGCCACTACAAGGGCGCGGCCAAGCTCGGCCACGCGCAGGGCTACGTCTACCCGCACGACGTGCCGGGCGCGGTCGCGGCCCAGCAGTACCTGCCCGAGGAGCTGTCCGGCCGGCGCTACTACGAGCCGACCCGCTACGGGGCCGAGGGGCGCTACGCCGACGTCCTGGAGTGGGTGCGCGAGCGGCTGGCGGGCCGCACCGAGTAGCCGCGGGGCCGGGGCCGGAATGACCGGGGCGGCGGACGGGTTACCCTCGAACAGAGTGCGTGCGCTCCGCGGCCGTCGGCCGGCGGGGCGTTTCGTCTGCTTCGGGACGCGGCTGACCGTGCGCCGACTGCTCAGGCCCCCTCGCGGGGCGGAGGCGGCGGGTACGGGGTTCCCGGGTCGATCCACGCGCACTCCTCAGTTAAGGTAAGCCTTACCTAATTCGATCCGGAGGTTCGACGCACGTGAATCAGTCGCGTCCCAAGGTCAAGAAGTCCAGGGCGCTGGGCATCGCGCTCACCCCGAAGGCGGTCAAGTACTTCGAGGCACGCCCCTACCCGCCGGGTGAGCACGGTCGCGGTCGCAAGCAGAACAGCGACTACAAGACCCGCCTGCTGGAGAAGCAGCGGCTGCGTGCGCAGTACGACATCAGCGAGCGGCAGATGCAGCGCGCCTACGACCGCGCCAAGAAGGTCGCGGGCCTGCGCACCGGCGAGGCCCTGATCATCGAGCTGGAGCGCCGCCTCGACGCCCTCGTGCTGCGCTCGGGCCTGGCCCGCACCATCTACCAGTCCCGGCAGATGGTCGTGCACGGCCACATCGAGGTCAACGGCCGCAAGGTCGACAAGCCGTCCTTCCGGGTCAGCCCGGACGACGTCGTCCAGGTCAGGGAGCGCTCCCGGGAGAAGACCCCCTTCCTGGTCGCCCGCGAGGGCGGCTGGGCCGGCGAGGGCGAGGCCCCCCGCTACCTGCAGATCAACCTGCAGCAGCTGGCCTTCCGCCTCGACCGCGACCCCAACCGCAAGGAGATCCCGGTGATCTGCGACGAGCAGCTCGTCGTGGAGTACTACGCCCGCTGAGCGCAGGCCGCCGCACCCTCAGCCCGCCGCCTCAGGAGAGGCGGCGGGCTCGTGCGTGCGCGCCGCGGGCGTCCGCGGCGCCCCCCGCACCTCGCCCCGCAGCGGTGTACGCGGCCGGTTCAGCACCCGGTGCGCCGCCGCGTCCAGGCCCAGCAGGGCGCCCTCGCCCAGCGCCGCCGCATAGGCCGCGTCCCCCAGCGCGGAGCGCACCCGCTGCTCGCACACCGCGTGCGGAGCGTTGAAGTACCGCGAGCCGAACAGCCGCAGGCCCACCGACTCCCACAGCCGCCCCGCCGCACCCTGCAGCACCGCCGCCTCGTACGGCGCCCCCTCGCCCTCGGTGATCAGCGCCAGCAGCTCCAGCGCCAGCACCGCGCCCACCAGGTCGTCGAAGGCGTGGTCGATGGCCAGCGACTCCTCGGTGAGCCGCCTGGCCCGCTCCGGCTCACCCGCGAGCCAGGCCGCGTACCCCAGCACGTACAGCGCGTACGCCAGCGTCCAGCGCTCACCGTGGTCCCGGCAGATGTCCCTGACCTCCTCGGCCAGCCGCACCGCCTGCTCCACGTCGCCCTGGAAGGCCACCGACATCGCCAACTCGACCTGCGCCATCAGCACGTTGCTGTTCAGCTCGCCGATCGAGCGGTAGCGCAGCAGCGCGTCGTCGATGAACCGCTCGGCACGCGGCATGTCGTCCGAGACCAGCGCCAGACAGCCCAGGCGGTGCAGCGCATACGCCTCCGCCACCGCGTTGCCCGCCGCCCGCGCCTCGTCCCTGCACTCCTGCAGCACCGCCAGCGCCGCCGCCGAGTCGCCCTGGAGCAGGGCGACATAGCCGAACACCCACATCACCTTCGCGCGGGCCTCCGAGTGCTCCGCCGGCACCTCCAGCGCGCGCCCCAGCCAGTGCCTGCCCTCCGCCAGCCGCCCGCAGCCCACCCAGCAGAACCACAGGGTGCCCGCCAGGTACTGCCCCACCGCCGGGTCCTCGGCCGGCTCGCCCGGCATCCCGTCCAGGCTGAACTCCAGCGCCAGCCGCAGGTTCGGCAGGTCCGCGGCCACCCGGGCCGCGACCTCCGCCTGCCGCGGGCTGAACCAGTCCAGCTCGCACCAGGTGGCGAGGCCCAGGTACCAGTCCCGGTGCCGGCGCCTGACCCTGGCCTCCTCGCCCAGCCTGGCCAGCCACCCGGCGCCGTACTCGCGGACGCTGTCCAGCATCCGGTAGCGGGCCGGACCGCCCTCGTCGTCCTCCTGCCGGCTCAGCACCGACTGGGCGACCAGCGCCGCTACTCCCTCGACCACCTCGGCCTCGGCGATACCGCTGCCCGCACACACGTACTCGACCGCCTCCAGGTCGAAACGCCCCGCGAACACCGACAGCCGCGCCCACAGCAGGCGTTCCGCCGGGCTGCACAGCTCGTGGCTCCAGCCGATCGCGGTACGCAGCGCCCGGTGCCTGGCCGGCGCGCTCGGGTCGCCGCCGGTCAGCAGCCGGAAGCGGTCGTCGAGCCGCTCAAGCACCTGCTCCACCGACAGCGCGCGCAGCCGCACCGCGGCCAGCTCCAGTGCCAGCGGGAGGCCGTCGAGCCGTGAGCACAGCTCGGTGACCGCGGCCGAATTCGCCGCCGTCACCGCGAAACCCGGCAGCACCGCCGCCGCCCGCTCGGCGAACAGCTGCACTGCCTCCGAGGCCACCGGCAGCGGTTCAAGCGGCAGCAGCAGCTCGCCGGTGATGCCCAGCGGGCGCCGGCCGACGGCCAGCACCCGCAGCCCCGGCGCCCGGCGCAGCAGGTCCGCGACCAGCGCGGCACACGGCTCCGCCAGCCGGTCGAACCCGTCGAGCACCAGCAGCAGTTCGCGGTCGGCCAGGTGCTCCGCCAGGGCCTCGCGGGGCACCCTGGTGGTGTGGTCGGGCAGCCGCAGCGCCTCCGCGACGGTGTGCTCCACCAGATCCGCGCCGCGCAGACCGGTCAGCTCGACGAGCCAGACGCCGTCGCGGAAACGGTCCTGCACGCGGGACGCGGCCTGCAACGCCAGCCGGCTCTTGCCGACCCCGCCCGCGCCGGTGACCGTCGCCAGCCGTGATCCGGTCACCATCGCGCTCAACCGGTCGAGTTCCGGCGCCCTGCCGACAAATCCCGTCAGCTCGGACGGGAGGTTACCCGCAGTCTCCATGATGCACGGAGCGTACTTGAACGCTAGCGCTACGTACAGCGGCGCATCAGGGGCTGCGACTTGCCGTGGCGTGGCGTCTTCCCCCGGTGGTGGGCTTGTCTCGCAGTTCCCCGAGCCCCTTCCGTGATTGCCACTTGCTGTGGCGTTGCTTTCCTTCGGTGCACCGTGATGGGGCGCGCAGTTCCCCGCGCCCCTGAAAAACGCTCACCCTCTTCCGAGAGGGCAACCATCAGGGGCGCGGGGAACTGCGCGCCCAGCCCTCACGGGCAGGAGGACGCCACGCCACGGCGAGTGGCACCCCGGAATGCGGTACGGGCAGAACGTCGTGGCGCGATAGGCTCGGGGATCAACCGACCTGGTGACGAGAGGGAGCGCGGCAAAGTGTCCGGTGGAGAAGTGGCCGGCGTGGCCGGCCTCGTCGTCGCGGTGTCCTGGGCAGTCCTCGTAGGCTTCCTCGCCGTCGCGCTCGCGCGCCTGGCGAGTACGCTGCGCCGCACCACCGAGCTGGTCGCCGGCATCACCGAGCAGGCCGTACCGCTGCTCGGCGAGGCCTCGGACGCGCTGCGCTCGGCGCACACCCAGCTCGACCGGGTCGACACGATCACCGCGGACGTGGCCGAGGTGACCGCGAACGCCTCCGCGCTGTCCTCCACCGTCGCCAGCACCTTCGGCGGCCCGCTGGTGAAGGTCGCCGCCTTCGGCTACGGGGTGCGGCGCGCGGTCGGGCTGCAGGCCGGCGGCGCCGGCAAGGTGCTGCCCGGGCAGCCGCCCGCCGCCCGACGCGGCCGCCGCCGCAACCGCTCGAAGGACTGAGGCCCCATGTTCCGCCGTCTGTTCTGGTTCCTGACCGGTGCCGCCACCGGCGTGTGGGCCACCACCAAGGTCAACCGCGCGCTGCGCAGGCTCAGCCCCGACAGCCTCGCCGCGACCGCGGCGGACCGGGCGCTGGAGACCGGCGCCCGGCTGCGCACCTTCGCCCACGACGTCAGGGCGGGCATGGCGCAGCGCGAAGGGGAACTGCACGACGCCCTCGGGCTCACCGGCGCCGACCGCGGCGACCGCCGCCCCGCCCCGCGGGAACCGGACAACGAACTCCCGGCACCGCGCCGGGGTATCGCCTACAACGCGTACGACCGGAAGGACGAACACTGATGGAGTCGGCAGAAATCCGCCGCCGCTGGCTGCGCTTCTTCGAGGAGCGCGGACACACCGTTGTGCCGTCGGCGTCCCTCATCGCCGACGACCCGACGCTGCTGCTGGTCCCGGCGGGCATGGTCCCGTTCAAGCCGTACTTCCTCGGCGAGGTCAAGCCGCCCTTCCGGCGCGCCACCAGCGTGCAGAAGTGCGTCCGCACCCCGGACATCGAAGAGGTCGGCAAGACCACCAGGCACGGCACGTTCTTCCAGATGTGCGGCAACTTCTCCTTCGGCGACTACTTCAAGGAAGGCGCCATCCGCTACGCCTGGGAGCTGCTCACCACGCCCCAGGACCAGGGCGGTTACGGCCTGGAGCCGGAGAAGCTGTGGATCACCGTCTACGAGCAGGACGACGAGGCCGAGCAGATCTGGCGTGACGTGATCGGCGTGCCCGAGGAGCGCATCCAGCGGCTCGGCATGGGCCCCAACTTCTGGTCGATGGGCGTGCCGGGACCGTGCGGCCCCTGCTCGGAGATCAACTACGACCGCGGCCCGGAGTTCGGCGCCGAGGGCGGCCCCGCCGTCAACGACGAGCGCTACGTGGAGATCTGGAACCTGGTCTTCATGCAGTACGAGCGCGGCGCAGGCCAGGGCAAGGACGACTTCCCGATCCTCGGCGACCTGCCCGCCCAGAACATCGACACGGGCCTGGGCCTGGAACGCCTCGCGATGATCCTGCAGGGCGTGCAGAACATGTACGAGACCGACACCCTGCGGGTCGTCATCGACAAGGCCACCGAGCTGACCGGCGTCCAATACGGCCAGGGCAAGGACACCGACGTGGCCCTGCGGGTCGTCGCCGACCACATGCGCACCTCGATGATGCTTATCGGCGACGGCGTCACCCCCGGCAACGAGGGCCGCGGCTACGTGCTGCGCCGCATCATGCGCCGCGCCATCCGCAACATGCGGCTGCTGGGCGCCCACGACGCGGTCGCCGCCGAGCTGATCGACGTGGTGCTCACCACCATGGGCGAGCAGTACCCGGAGCTGCTGACCGACCGCAAGCGGATCGAGACCGTCGCGCTGGCCGAGGAGGCCGCCTTCCTCAAGACGCTGCGGGCCGGCACCAACATCCTCGACACCGCCGTCACCGAGACCAAGCAGGCCGGCGGCAGCGTGCTGTCCGGCGACCAGGCCTTCCTGCTGCACGACACGTGGGGCTTCCCGATCGACCTCACCCTGGAGATGGCCTCGGAGCAGGGCCTGTCGGTGGACGAGGACGGCTTCCGGCGGCTGATGAAGGAGCAGCGGGACCGCGCCAAGGCCGACGCCCGCGCCAAGAAGACCGGCCACGCCGACCTGTCCGCCTACCGCGAGGTCGCCGACCGCTCCGGCAGCACCCTGTTCACCGGCTACACCGACGACCACAACGAGGCCACCGTCGTCGGCCTGCTGGTCGACGGCCTGCCCGCGCCTGCCGCCACCGAGGGCGACGAGGTCGAGGTCGTCCTCGACCGCACCCCCTTCTACGCCGAGGGCGGCGGCCAGCTCGCCGACACCGGCAGGATCAGGGTCGAGGGCGGCGCCGTCGTCGAGGTCCGCGACGTCCAGCAGCCGGTGCCCGGCGTCAGCGTGCACAAGGGCGTCGTCCAGGTCGGCGAGATCGCCGTGGGCTCCGCCGTGCTCGCCCAGATCGACCTGGTCAGGCGGCGGGCCATCGCCCGCGCCCACAGCGCCACCCACCTGACCCACCAGGCGCTGCGCGACGCCCTCGGCCCCACCGCCGCCCAGGCCGGCTCGGAGAACTCACCCGGCCGCTTCCGCTTCGACTTCGGCTCGCCCGCCGCCGTGCCCGGCAGCGTGCTGACCGACGTCGAGCAGAAGATCAACGAGGTGCTGGCCCGCGAACTCGACGTCACCGCCGAGGTGCTGCCCATCGCCGAGGCCAAACGGCAGGGCGCCATCGCCGAGTTCGGCGAGAAGTACGGCGAGCACGTGCGGGTCGTCACCATCGGCGACTTCTCCAAGGAGCTGTGCGGCGGCACCCACGTCCACAACACCGCCCAGCTCGGCCTGGTCAAGCTGCTCGGCGAGTCCTCGATCGGCTCCGGCGTGCGCCGCGTCGAGGCCCTGGTCGGCGTGGACGCGTACAACTTCCTGGCCCGCGAGCACACCGTCGTCGCCCAGCTGACCGACCTGGTCAAGGGCCGGCCCGAGGAACTGCCGGAGAAGATCTCCGGCATGCTCGCCAGGCTCAAGGACGCCGAGAAGGAGATCGAGCGCTTCCGCGCCGAGAAGGTGCTGCAGGCAGCTGCGGGGCTCGCCCAGTCCGCAGCGGACGTCAAGGGCGTCGCCCTGGTCACCGGTTCCGTGCCCGAGGGCACCGGGGCCGACGACCTGCGCCGGCTGGTGCTCGACGTACGGCAGCGCATCACCGGCGGCCGGCCCGCCGTCGTGGCGCTGTTCACGGTCGCCGGCGGCCGCCCGCTGACCGTGGTCGCCACCAACGAGGCCGCGCGCGAGCGCGGCATCAAGGCCGGCGAGCTGGTGCGTACCGCCGCCAAGGCCCTCGGCGGCGGCGGTGGCGGCAAGGACGACGTCGCCCAGGGCGGCGGCCAGAACCCGGCCGCCGTCCAGGACGCCGTCGAGGCCGTGCAGCGCCTCGTGGCAGAGAAGGCCTGAGCGTGAGCGACCCGGCAGCGGCGGAAGGCGGCGGCACCGAGCCCGGCGGCAGGCCCGCGATGCGGCGCGGCCGGCGGCTCGGCGTCGATGTCGGGGACGCCAGGATCGGGGTCGCCTCCTGCGACCCCGACGGCATCCTGGCGACTCCCGTCGAGACGGTGCCGGGCCGTGACGTCCCGGCGGCGCTGCGCCGGCTCGCCGCGATCGTCGCCGAGTACGAGCCGATCGAGGTCGTCGTCGGCCTTCCCCGCTCGCTGAACGGCACCGAGGGGCCTGCGGCGGCCAAGGTGCGGGGCTTCGCGCGAAGTGTGGCGAAAATCATCACACCGGTGCCGGTGCGCCTCGTGGACGAGCGGATGACCACCGTGACGGCCGCACAGGGCCTGCGGGCTTCGGGTGTGAAGGCGAAGAAGGGACGCTCCGTAGTCGACCAGGCTGCGGCGGTCATCATTCTGCAGACCGCACTGGAGACCGAACGGGTGTCGGGTAAAGCTCCCGGAGAGAGCGTCCAATCCTCCATCTGATCGCGATACGGTAACGTTCCGCGCGACACGGCGGCGCCTTCTGGCGCCGCCCGTTTCGCAAGGTCGGCAGGCCCGATGCCGACCGCGTACCAAGGGGACCGATGACTGACTATGGCCGGGGCTCCGGCTCCGAACCGTGGCACCCGGACGACCCGCTGTTCGGCGACGCGTACGACCGGGGCCAGGGCTACCAGCAGCCCCAGCAGCCGCAGCCGCCGCAGGGAGGCGAGTGGCAGGACCCGTACGCCACAGGTCAGCATCAGCAGCAGTACCAGCAGCAATATCCACAGCAGTACCCGCAGCAGCAGTACCCGCAGCAGGGCACCGGCCAGTACCCCCAGCAGCCGCCGCCGCAGCAGCAGTACCCGATGCAGCACCCGCAGCAGAGCGGCTACGACGGCTACGACACCGGGTCGCACCAGACGTACGACACGGGGTCGCACCCCACCGGCGGCTACGGCACCCAGGACCCGTACGGCGGCCGCCCGCAGCAGCAGGACCCCTACGGCGGCCAGCAGCAGCCCGGCTACTACGGCCAGGGCACCGGCCAGTACCCCCAGCAGCAGCCGCAGCCGCAGGAGCAGTACCGCCAGCAGCCCCAGCAGCCCGGCGCCGGCATGCAGCAGCAGCCGCCCCAAGGCGCCCAGCCGGGCCAGCCAGGACCCGGCCAGGCCCGCCTCCAGCAGCCGGCACCCGGCGCCCGCCCGCAGGAGCCCGCAGCCCGGCCGCTGCGCGGCGCCCCCGCCGGCACCGGCGACTGGAACACCGACGACGACTCCGACCCGCGCGAGCACGCCTTCTTCGCCGACCGCGACCGCGACGACGACGATGACGACGACCTCCCGACGGGCAACGAGAGCGGCGGCCGCCGCTCCGGCAAGAGCCAGCCCAAGAGCGGCAAGAAGCGCCGCAGCGGCTGCGCCTGCCTGACCGTGCTGCTCGTCCTCGGCGGCGGCCTCGCCGGCGGCGTCTACTACGGCTACGGCGTCTACCAGGACCACTTCGGCCCCGCCCCCGACTACTCGGGCAACGGCACCCCCTCGGTCCAGGTCGAGATCCCCAAGGGCTCGAC
This sequence comes from Actinacidiphila bryophytorum, assembly GCF_016916835.1. GTDB lineage: Bacteria > Actinomycetota > Actinomycetes > Streptomycetales > Streptomycetaceae > Actinacidiphila > Actinacidiphila bryophytorum. The sequence goes on from NZ_JAFFIX010000023.1 coordinate 59,248, forward strand.
CCTGACCACGATGGGCAACCTCCTCAAGAACGCCGGCGTGGTCAAGAGCGTCGACGCCTTCACCGAAGCGGCCCGCAAGAACCCCAAGGGCCAGACCATCCAGGCCGGCGTCTACGTCCTGAACAAGAACATGTCGGCGGCGGCGGCCGTCACGATGATGCTCGACCCGAAGTCGCAGAGCGCGCTGATCATCCCCGAGGGGTGGCGGGCGACCCGGATATACAGCGAGATCGACGCCAAGCTCGGTCTGAAGACCGGCACGACCGCCCAGCAGATCAAGGGCGTCAACCTCGGCCTGCCCGCCTGGGCCAAGGGCAACGTCGAGGGCTTCCTCTTCCCCGCCAAGTACAGCGTGGGCAAGGGCATGAAGCCGGTCGACGTCGTCAAGCAGATGGTCAACCAGGCCAAGGCCGAGTACACCGAGGACAACCTGGAGACCGCCGCCAAGAGCGTCGGCAAGACCCCGCTGGAGATCATCGAGATCGCCAGCCTCGTCCAGGCGGAGGCGCAGGCACCCGGCGACTTCGGCAAGGTCTCCCGGGTCGTCTACAACCGGCTCGACCAGAACATGAAGCTGGAGTTCGACTCGACCATCAACTACGCGATGGGCCGGTCGACCCTCAACACCAGCAACAAGGACATCCACTTCAAGTCGCCGTACAACACCTACGACAACAAGGGCCTGCCGCCCGGGCCGATCGACAGCCCCGGGCACGACGCCATCAAGGCGGCGCTCAACCCGACCGAGGGCAACTGGCTGTACTTCGTCACGGTCAAACCCGGCGACACCCGCTTCACCAACAGCTACTCCGTGCACCAGAAGAACGTGGCGGACTTCAACGCCTACCAGAAGGCCCACGGATGACCGCCGGTCGCAGGGCCGCCGTCCTCGGCTCGCCCATCGCGCACTCGCTGTCCCCGGTCCTGCACCGGGCCGCGTACGCCGCCATGGGCCTGGCCGACTGGCGCTACGACCGCTTCGAGGTCGACGAGGAGGCCCTGCCCGGCTTCCTCGACGGCCTCGACCCGGCCGAGTGGGCGGGGCTGTCGCTGACCATGCCGCTCAAGCGCGCGGTGATCCCGCTGCTGGACAGCGTCAGCGACACCGCCGCCTCCGTGGAGGCCGTCAACACCGTCGTCCTCGGCCCCGACGGCCGCCGCAGCGGCGACAACACCGACATCCCCGGCATGCTCGCCGCCCTGCGCGAACGCGGCGTCACCTCGGTGCCGTCGGCGGCGATCCTCGGCGCCGGCGCCACCGCGTCCTCCGCGCTGGCCGCACTCGCCCGCATCTGCACCGGCGAGGTCACCGCGTACGTCCGCGGCCCGGCCCGCGCCGCGCAGATGCAGCAGTGGGGGACCCGGCTCGGCGTGACCGTACGCACCGCCGACTGGGACGACGCGGCCAAGGCGCTGGGCGAGCCGCTGGTCGTCGCGACCACCCCGGCGGGCGCCACCGACCACCTGGCCGCCGCGGTCCCCGACCACCCCGGCACCCTCTTCGACGTCCTCTACCACCCGTGGCCGACCGCGCTGGCCGCCGCCTGGACCCACCGCGCCGCCCCCGTCGTCAGCGGCCTCGACCTGCTGGTCCACCAGGCCGTCCTCCAGGTCGAACAGCACACCGGCCGCACCCCCGCCCCCCTGGCCGCCATGCGCACCGCAGGCGAGGCCGCACTCGGCACACGCTGACCGCAGGCCCCCCGCGAGGCGTCCCGCACGCTGGACGGGGGTCCTGGCCGTCAGGGGAAACGTGGGAGGATCGGGGCGAGAGACGGCAGGCGTTTTCGAGGGAGCACCGTTGAGCAGGTTGCGCTGGCTGACCGCGGGGGAGTCGCACGGACCCGCACTCGTCGCGACACTGGAGGGGCTGCCCTCCGGGGTGCCCGTCACCACCGACATGGTGGGTGACGCGCTCGCACGGCGCCGGCTCGGGTACGGGCGCGGGGCGCGCATGAAGTTCGAGCGCGACGAGGTCACCTTCCTCGGCGGGGTCCGGCACGGGCTGACCATGGGCAGCCCGGTGGCCGTCATGGTCGGCAACACCGAGTGGCCCAAGTGGGAGCAGGTGATGGCCGCCGACCCGGTCGACCCGGGGATCCTCGCCGGCCTTGCCCGCAACGCCCCGCTGACCCGGCCGCGCCCCGGGCACGCAGACCTGGCCGGCATGCAGAAGTACGACCTGGACGAGGCCCGCCCGGTGCTGGAGCGCGCCAGCGCCCGCGAGACCGCGGCCAGGGTCGCGCTCGGCGCCGTCGCCCGCTCCTACCTCAAGGAGACCGCGGGCATCGAGATCGTCTCCCACGTCGTGGAACTCGGCACGGCCAAGGCCCCCCGCGGCGTCCTGCCGGTGCCGGGCGACGAGGCCAGACTCGACGCAGACCCGGTGCGCTGCCTCGACACCGCCGCGAGCGACGCGATGGTCGCCGAGATCGACCAGGCGCACAAGGACGGCGACACCCTCGGCGGCGTCGTCGAGGTCCTCGCCTACGGGGTGCCCGTCGGCCTCGGCTCGCACGTCCACTGGGACCGCCGGCTGGACTCCCGGCTGGCCGGCGCCCTCATGGGCATCCAGGCCATCAAGGGCGTCGAGGTCGGCGACGGCTTCGACCTCGCCCGCGTGCCCGGCTCCCAGGCGCACGACGAGATCCTGCCGGGACCCGACGGGGTGCGCCGCGCCTCCGGCCGCTCCGGCGGCACCGAGGGCGGCATGAGCACCGGCGAACTGCTCAGGGTGCGCGCCGCGATGAAGCCCATCGCGACCGTGCCGCGCGCACTGGCCACCATCGACACCGCGACCGGCGAGGCCGCACAGGCCCACCACCAGCGCTCCGACGTGTGCGCGGTGCCCGCCGCCGGCATCGTCGCCGAGGCCATGGTCGCCCTGGTCCTCGCCGACGCCGTCGCCGAGAAGTTCGGCGGCGACTCCGTCGCCCAGACCCGGCGCGGCATCCGCGGCTACCTCGACCACCTGGTCGTCCGGTGACCGCCCCGGCAGGCCCGCCGGCCGTCGTCCTCGTCGGCCCGCCCGGCGCGGGCAAGTCCACCGTCGGCCGCATCCTCGCCGGCCGGCTCGGCACGGACTACCGCGACACCGACGCCGACATCGAGGCCGCCGCGGGCAAGCCCATCCCGGAGATCTTCATCGACGAGGGCGAGCCGCACTTCCGCGACCTGGAGCGCACCGCCGTCAGGGAGGCCCTCGCCGGCCACGCCGGCGTCCTCTCGCTCGGCGGCGGCGCCATCATGGACGCCGCCACCCGCGTCCTGCTCACCGGCCTGCCGGTGGTCTTCCTCGACGTCGGCCTGCACGCCGCCGTCCACCGGGTCGGCCTCGACGCGCCCCGCCCGCTGCTCGCGGTCAACCCGCGGCAGAGCTGGCGCGAGCTGATGGAAGCGCGCCGCCCCCTGTACACCGAGGTCGCCAGGGCCGTCGTCGCCACCGACGAGGGCACCCCGGAGGACGTGGCAGAAGCCGTACTCGACGCACTCCAGTTGAAGGACGCATGAGCAGCGAGAACCCCGCACTGACCGCGCCCCCCGTCCGGATCGCCGTCGCCGGCACCGCGGGCACGGAGAGCTACGACGTACTGATCGGCCACCAGCTCCTCGGCGAGTTGCCGGGACTCATCGGCCCGAAGGCCAAGAAGGTGGCCGTGCTGCACCCCGAGGCGCTGGCCGGCACCGGCGAGGCCGTCCGCGAGGACCTCGCCGAGCAGGGCTACGAGGCCATCGCCATCCAGCTGCCCAACGCCGAGGAGGCCAAGACCGCCGAGGTCGCCGCCTACTGCTGGAAGGCCCTCGGCCAGACCGGCTTCACCCGCACCGACGTCATCGTCGGCGTCGGCGGCGGCGCCACCACCGACCTGGCCGGCTTCGTCGCCGCGACCTGGCTGCGCGGGGTGCGCTGGATCGCCGTCCCCACCACTGTGCTCGGCATGGTCGACGCGGCCGTCGGCGGCAAGACCGGCATCAACACCGCGGAGGGCAAGAACCTCGTCGGCGCCTTCCACCCGCCCGCCGGCGTCCTGTGCGACCTGGCCGCACTCGACTCGCTCGGCGAACACGACTACGTCAGCGGCCTCGCCGAGATCATCAAGGCCGGCTTCATCGCCGACCCGGTGATCCTCGACCTCGTCGAAGCCGACCCGCAGGCCGCCCGCAGTCCCCGCTACGAGCACACCGCGGAACTCGTGGAGCGGGCGATCCGCGTCAAGGCCGAGGTCGTCTCCAGCGACCTCAAGGAGTCCGGGCTGCGGGAGATCCTCAACTACGGCCACACCCTCGCGCACGCCATCGAGAAGAACGAGCGCTACAACTGGCGGCACGGTGCCGCCGTCTCCGTCGGCATGGTCTTCGCCGCGGAGCTGGGCCGGCTCGCCGGCCGCCTGGACGACGCCACCGCCGACCGGCACCGCGCCGTCCTCGGCGCGGTCGGGCTGCCGCTGACCTACCGCGGCGACCAGTGGCCGCGGCTGCTGGAGACCATGAAGGTCGACAAGAAGTCCCGCGGCGACCTGCTGCGCTTCATCGTCCTCGACGGCCTCGGCAAACCCACGGTGCTCGAAGGCCCCGACCCCGCCGTGCTGCTCGCCGCGTACGGGGAGGTGTCCGCGTGACCCGCCCCGTCCTGGTGCTCAACGGCCCCAACCTCGGCCGCCTCGGCTCCCGCGAGCCCGACGTGTACGGCTCCACGTCCTACGCCGGCCTGGTCGAGCAGTGCCGCAAGACCGGGGCGGAACTCGGTTTCGATGTCGAGGTCCGCGAGACCAACGACGAAGCCGAGCTGATCGGGTGGCTCCACGAAGCCGCCGACGGGAGCATTCCCGTCGTCCTCAACCCGGGCGCCTTCACGCACTACTCGTACGGCCTGCGCGACGCCGCGGCGCAACGCACCGCACCGCTGATCGAGGTGCACATCTCGAACCCCTACGCCCGCGAGGTCTTCCGGCACACCTCCGTCATCGCGGCGGTCGCCTCCGGCACGATCGCCGGCTTCGGCCTCACGTCCTACGACCTGGCCTTGCAGGCCCTGGCCGCCATTCCTCCGGCTTAGACGGCCGCTCCCCGTTGCCCGCGGTGGCTCGGGCGTCCCCCTTGCGCAAGGGGGCAACCCCCAGGGGCGCGGGGCTGCATCTGATCTGCGGCTGGCGCCGCGCGGGCGCCGTTTCGGCGGGGCCGAGCCATCCGCTGGCCGCGGAGGCTGAGGGGGGTGCCTCTTCGGCGAGGCCGAGCCATCAGGGGCGCGGGGAACTGCGCGCCCAGCCCCCACCGGCCGGTGGTCCGGCACGGACCGATCTGCCCCTTCGGGCCGGTGACGACGTGCAGCTTGTCGACGGCTGGTCGCGCAGTTCCGCCCCCAGAGCTTCGCCTGGGGGTACCCCCAGCGCCGCCTGGGGTGGTGGCGGTCCGTCGTCACACGACGGTGGTGGTGGGCTGGTCGCGCAGTTCCCCGCGCCCCTATGTGCTCGGCCCCGCCGAAGAGGATGGCTCGGCCCCGCCGAAGAGGCGCGCCCCCGCGCAAGGGGAGCCGTACAGCCACCGCGGCCCGCGGACGGGCACTCGCGGGGAACCCCGGGCGTTCACCACAGAACGCACGGGGACGGTACCGTTCGATCCGATGTCACCCCGCGCGGCAGCGCACCCCGCAGGAGATGGAGCCGGCCGACATGCAGCACGCTGTGGGCGCACCGCAGCCCGGCGGCGGCGCGACGCCGCCGGCCGTAAGCGTCACCGGGCACTTCCCGCTGCCCCCGGCGGCCCCCGTTCAGGTGCCGGCGCCGGAAGGCAACGGCTCGCTGTCGGGCGGCGCGCACGGCCCGGTGGCCGTGCTGCTGATCGGCGCGGCGGGCGCGGGCAAGACCACGATCGCCCGGCACTGGGCGGACACCCGCGGCGCCCCGACCGCGCACATCAGCCTGGACGACGTGCGCGAGTGGGTGCGGGCCGGCTTCGCCGACCCGCAGGCCGGGTGGAACGAGCACTCGGAGGCGCAGTACCGCCTGGCCCGCCGCACCTGCGGCTTCGCCGCCCGCAACTTCCTGGCCAACGGAGTGTCGTGCATCATCGACGACGCCGTCTTCCCCGACCGCCCCGCGGTGGGCCTGGGCGGCTGGAAGCGGCACGTCGGCCCCGGGTTGCTCCCGGTGGTCCTGCTGCCCGGCCTGGACATCGTGCTGACCCGCAATGCCGAGCGCACGGGCAACCGGCGGCTGTCGGACGAGGAGGTCGCCCGTATCCACGGCCGGATGGCCGGCTGGTACGGCTCCGGCCTGCCGATCATCGACAACTCGCACCTGGACGTGGCCTCCGCCGCGGCGGCCCTGGACCGGGTCGTGGCCCGCAGCATCCAGGGCCCGCCGGTCTGGTAGCGGGGCTGCGACCAGGCAGAACCCCCTTCGGTGGGCGAAAAGGGGCGGGGCGGGGGCGCGCGCCATAAGCTCACGGCATGGCCGAGGTGCATGCGACCCGCAGGGACCGGCTGCGCGAGCGGTGCGCGGCGGCAGGGCTGGGTGCCGCGCTCGTGACGCGGCCGGCGAACGTCCGCTATCTGGCCGGCTGTGCGCCGCCCGGGTCCGCGCTGCTGGTCGGCCCGGGAGCCGAGGACACCCTCGTACACCTGCGCCCGCCGCCCGACGACCAGGGCGACACCGACCCCGACGACCTGCGTTCGACGGTGCTGCCGTCACCGGACGGCGACGCGGCCGTGGCCGCGGCGACGCTGGCCAGGGAGCGGCACGCGGACTCCCTCGCGGTCGAGGAGCACCACCTGACGGTGGCGCGGCACCGCGCGATCGGCTCGGTGGCCGACGCGCTGCCGCTGTCCGACCTCGGCGGGGCCGTCGAGCAGCTGCGGCTGGTCAAGGACGAGCACGAGATCGCCGCCCTGCGGATAGCCGCGGAGATCGCCGACCAGGCGCTCGGCGAGCTGCTCGAGTCGATCCTGGTGGGCCGCACGGAACGGCACCTGGCGCTGGAGCTGGAGCGGCGGCTGGTCGACCACGGCGCCGACAGCGCCGCCTTCCCCACCTCGGTGGGCACCGGTCCGCACTCGGGCACGGCCCGCCATGTGCCGACCGACCGGCGGGTCGAGGAGGGCGACTTCCTCACGGTGCGTCTCGGCGCGTGCTACCGCGGTTACCGCTGCGAGGTGGGCCGCACCTTCGTGATCGGTACGGCTCCGGCCGGCTGGCAGATCGATCTGTACGACCTGGTCTTCAGCGCCCAGCGGGCCGGCCGCGAGGCCCTGGCACCGGGTGTGGCCTGCCGTGACGTGGACCGGGCGACCCGCCAGCCGCTGGTGGCCGCGGGCCACGGGGACGGTGTGGCGCAGTGGTCGGGGCACGGTGTGGGCCTGGAAATCGACGAGGACCCTCAGTTGTCACCTGCGGCCATGGGTAAACTGGACGCTTGCGTGCCGGTCACCGTCGAACCGGGGGTCCACCTTCCGGGCCGCGGCGGCGTCCGCATCGACGACACCCTCGTCGTACGCCCCCTGGCGGACGGCGGACCCGAGCTACTCACCATCACGACCAAGGAACTCCTCGCCCTGTGACGGGCGCGGGTCTCCGCGGTCCCGAAGCAGCACTTTCAGGAGATTCCGCAACCGTGGCCACCACGAACGACCTCAAGAACGGCCTCGTGCTCAAGCTCGACAGCGGCCAGCTCTGGACCGTAGTCGAGTTCCAGCACGTCAAGCCCGGCAAGGGCCCCGCCTTCGTGCGCACCAAGCTGAAGCACGTGCTCTCCGGGAAGGTCGTCGACAAGACCTTCAACGCGGGTGTGAAGGTCGAGACCGCCAACGTCGACAAGCGCGGCATGCAGTTCTCCTACAAGGACGGCACCGACTTCGTCTTCATGGACACCGAGACCTACGACCAGATCACGGTCAGCCCCGAGGTCGTCGGCGACGCCGCCAACTACCTGCTGGAGGGCTTCGAGGCCGTCGTGGCGATGTACGAGGGCTCGCCCCTGTACATCGAGCTGCCCGCGTCCGTCGAGCTGGTCATCGAGTACACCGAGCCCGGTGTGCAGGGCGACCGCTCCACCGGCGGCTCCAAGCCGGCGCGGCTGGAGACCGGCTACGAGATCGGTGTCCCGCTGTTCATCACGACGGGTGAAAAGGTGAAGGTCGACACCCGTACGGGCGACTACCTCGGCCGGGTGAACAGCTAACCGTGGCTGCCCGGAACAAGGCCCGCAAGCGCGCCTTCCAGATCCTCTTCGAGGCGGAACAGCGGGGTGCAGACCCGGTGACCGTCATGGCGGACTGGATCCGGCTCGCCCGGACCGACGACCGGCAGCCGCCGGTCACCGAGTACACGATGCAGCTGGTCGAGGGGTACGCGGCACACGCCGAGCCGATCGACGACCTGCTGTCCGCGCACGCGGTGGGCTGGACTCTGGACCGCATGCCCGTGGTGGACCGCAACGTGCTGCGGCTCGGCGCGTACGAGCTGATCTGGGAGGACGACGTCCCGGACGCCGTCGTGCTGGACGAGGCGGTGCAGATGGCCAAGGAGTTCTCGACCGACGAGTCCCCCTCGTTCGTCAACGGCCTGCTCGGCAAGCTGATGGAGCTGAAGCCCACCCTGCCGCGCTGACCGCCTGCCCTACCCCTGTGACCAGGCCCGACAGCAGAAGATGAACAATATTCTGCTTCGGGCCTGGTGTCTGCCGCGGGGCCTGGCCTAGATTCCGCGGCATGGACGACGCGGCAGCCCCCGACAGCGGTGACCTGATCCTGGCCCGCCTGGCACAGCTGCGGGCCGCCGACCTGCCCGTGCACGGCGGCCGCACCATGGCGTACGTCTACGACTCCGGTCTCCCGGGCCTCGACGGCCTCGCGGCCCGTGCGCAGGCCGCCTTCGCCGGCGTCAACGGCCTGGACATGACCGCCTTCCCCAGCGTCGTCACCCTGGAGAACGACGTCGTCCGGCAGGCCGCCCGGCTGCTCGGCGGCGGCCCGGCCACCGCCGGGACCTTCACCAGCGGCGGCACCGAGAGCTGCCTGCTGGCCGTGCTCACCGCCCGCGAGCACGCCCGGCGCACCCGCGGGGTCGACGCGCCCGAGATCGTCCTGCCGCAGACCGCGCACGCCGCCTTCCACAAGGCCGCCGCGCTCTTCGGGCTCACCCCCGTGACCGTCCCCGTCGACCCCCGCACCTTCCGGATGCGCCCGCAGGACGTCGCCGCCGCCGTCACCGCGCGCACCGCCCTCGTGGTGGCCTCCGCGCCCTCCTACGCCCACGGCGTCGTCGACCCGGTGCCGGATGTCGCCGCGGCCGCCGCGGAGCGCGACGTGCTCTGCCACGTCGACGCCTGCATCGGCGGCTGGTACCTGGGGCACCGCAGGCTCGCCGCCGGCATCGCAGCACCGCCGCCCTTCGACCTGTCCGTGCCCGGCGTCAGCTCGCTGTCGGTGGACCTGCACAAGTACGGGTACACCCCCAAGGGCGCCTCCGTGCTGCTCTTCCGGGACGCGGAGCTGCGCAGGCACGGCTGGTTCGCACACGCCTCCTGGCCCGGCTACCCGGTCGTCAACGCCACCTTGCAGGGCACGAAGTCCGCAGGCCCGCTCGCCGCCGCCTGGGCGGTGCTGCAGCACGTCGGAACCGGCGGATACGTCGAGCTGGCCCGCCGGGTGCACGAGGCGACCGCACTGCTGGTCGACGGCATCGCGGCCGTCGACGGCCTGCGGGTGCTCGGCGAACCGGACGCCTCCCTGGTCGCGGTCGCAGCCGACGACCCCGGCACCGACCCCTTCGTGGTCGCCGACGAGATGCGGCTGCGCGGCTGGTACCTCCAGCCGCAGCCCGCCCACGCCGGCTCCCCCGCGAACCTGCACCTGACGGTGACCGCGGCCGTCGCGGACCCCGCCCGTATCGCGGAACTGCTCGCGGAACTGGCCGCCGCCGTCCCGCGCGCCCGCGCGCTCGGCCCCGCCACCGTCGACCCGGGCGTCGCGGAGGTCGCCGCCGCCCTCGACCCCGCCACGATCGGCCCGGCGGAGGTCGCGCTGGCCCTGGAGGTCGCCGGGGTCGGCGCCGACGGCGCACTCCCGCAGCGGATGGCGCCGGTGCTCGCCGTCCTCCAGGCGCTGCCCGCACCGCTGACCGAGCGGCTGCTGCCTGAGGTGGTCTCCCGGCTGTACACGCCGTGAGCCACGGCGGCCCGGGCACCGGGCGGGCCGGCTGACGCGCAGCGCGCGACCCGAAGGGCGGTGCGGGCCGCCTGTCGCCGGAAAAACCGGATGTCCGCGGAGCGGGGCCGGGCTACGCTCACGCCTGGAATCGCGCGCCGACCACCACGCCGACGGCGTCGGGTGGCGCGCCCTTTGACGAGCGAGGGGAGACCGGCCGTGCGTACGCGCAGCAGTGCCGTCATCCCCGCGTCGCGGCACCGGGTGATCCTGGTGTCTTCCCGCCTCCGGCGCCGGCTGCGCGGCCGGCCCCGGACCCCCTGACGCACCTCGCATCGCCTGCCTGCCCGTCTGCCGGACCCCCGGCCGGACGTGGGGGCGCTGCGCCCCGCAACGGCGGGGCACCGTGCGCCCGGGGAATCGCGCCCGCCCTCTTCCCTGAAACACCCGAAAGGCCCAGGGCCGTGCGCAGCACCCATGACCGCCAGACCGCCAACCCGCTCACCGCCGTCCGCAACCTCGGCATCCTCGCCCACGTGGACGCGGGCAAGACCACCGTCACCGAGCGGGTCCTCTACCTCACCGGCGCCACCCACAAGCGCGGTGAGGTCCACGACGGCACGACCGTCACCGACTTCGACCCGCAGGAGCGCGACCGCGGCATCACCATCTTCGCGGCGGCCGTCAGCTGCGACTGGGACGGCCACCGCATCAACCTGATCGACACACCGGGCCACGTCGACTTCGCCGACGAGGTCGAACGCTCGCTGCGGGTCCTGGACGGCGCCATCGCCGTCTTCGACGCCGTGGCGGGCGTGGAGCCGCAGAGCGAGTCGGTGTGGCGCCAGGCCGACCGGTACGGCGTCCCGCGGATCGCCTTCGTCAACAAGCTCGACCGGGCCGGCGCCGACCTCGACACCGCGGTCGACTCCATCCGGCGGCGGCTGCACACCGTACCGCTGGCCGTGCAGCTGCCGATCGGGCGCGAGGACGGCTTCACCGGTGTCGTCGACCTGGTCGCGATGCGCGCGCTGGTCTGGGCCGACGGCGCCGACACGTACACCGAAGGCGACGTGCCAGGCCACCTGCTGGCCGAGGCGCGGCGACGGCGCCGGCTGCTGGAGGAGGCGGTGGCGGAGCTGCACCCCGCGGTGCTGGAGGAGTTCTGCACCGGCGCGCCGGTCGGTGCGGCGACGCTGACGGCGGCGCTGCGCGACCTCACCCGCAGCGGTGAGGCCGTCGTGGTGCTGTGCGGCTCCGCCTACCGCAACCGCGGTGTCGAACCGCTGCTCGACGCCGTCACCGCCTACCTGCCGTCGCCGCTGGACGTCCCCGCGGTGCGCGGCACCGACGGCGACCTGCCCGCGGAGCGCCCCGCCGACCCGGCGGCGCCCTTCGCGGGGCTGGTCTTCAAGGTCAGCGCCACGGCCACCGGGCGGCTGACGTACCTGCGGATCTACTCCGGAACACTGCGGAAGGGGGACACGGTGCTGGACGCGGGAACGCGGAGGAACGAGCGGATCGGCCGCATCCTGCGGGTCCAGGCCGACCGGCACGCGGAGATGGACAAGGCCGTCGCCGGCGACATCGTCGCCGTCGTCGGACCGAAGGCCGCCCGCGCCGGTGCCACGCTCTGCACGCCCGGCGCCCCGCTGGTGCTGGAGCCGCCGCCGGTGGCCGCGCCGGTCGTCGCGATGGCCGTCGAGGCGGGCCGCAACGCCGACACCGAACGGCTGGTCGCCGCGCTGGCCCGGCTGGCCGAGGAGGACCCGTCGCTCGCGGTGCGCACCGACCGGGAGACCGGTCAGCTGGTGCTCGCCGGCATGGGCGAACTCCACCTGGAGGTCGCGGTGGAGAAGATCCGCCGCGCCCACGGCCTGCAGGTCGCCGTCGGCCGTCCGCAGGTCGCCTACCGGGAGACCGTGCTGCGCGGGGTGACCGGCCATGTCCACCGGCACGTCAAGCAGGACGGCGGCGCCGGGCAGTTCGCCCATGTCGTCATCGACGTGCAGCCGGGAGAGGAGGAGTTCGTGTTCGCGTCCGCCGTGACCGGCGGGCGGGTGCCGCGCGAGTACGTGCGGGCGGTCGAGGAGGGCTGCCGTGACGCGCTCGTGGAAGGCCCGCTCGGCGGCCACCCCGTGACCGGGCTGCGGGTCACCCTCGCCGACGGGGCGACCCACCCGAAGGACTCCTCGGAGATGGCCTTCCGCACGGCGGGCCGCTTCGCGCTCCGGGAGGCGCTTGCCGCCTGTGCGATGCAACTGCTCGAACCGGTGGTCGAGGTCACCGCGACGGTGCCCGGCGACTGCGTCGGCGGGGTGCTCGGCGATCTCGCGGCCCGCCGCGGCCGGGTCTCCGGCTCCGCCGCCGCCGGGGGCAGCCAGGTCGTGACGGCCACGGTGCCGCTCGCCGAGCTGTTCGGCTACGCGAGCGCACTGCGCAGCCGCACCCAGGGCCGCGGCTCCTTCACCACCCGGCCCGCGGGCTACGCGCCCGCACCACCCCGCTGACGGGGTCCGGCGCCCCCTTCCCCGACCGGGGGAGGGGGCCGCACGGGACAGGCGGCGGGACGTTTCTGCAGGTTTGAGCTAGTTCTCCTCGTGCTGGACCGCGCGCCGCGCGTCGGCGTCGAGCACACCCCAGCCGATGAGCTGCTCGGTCAGGACCGACGGCGACTGGTCGTAGATCACGGCGAGCGTCCGAAGGTCGTCCTGCCGGATCGACAGCACCTTGCCGTTGTAGTCGCCGCGCTGGCTCTGGATCGTGGCCGCGTAGCGCTGCAGCGGCCCCGCCTTCTCCGGCGGCACCTGCGACAGGCGCTCCAGGTCGAGCACGAGCTTCGGCGGCGGCTCCGCGGCCCCGCCGGGCGTCGTGCCCGGCAGCAGCTCCTGGACGGGCACGCCGTAGAAGTCGGCCAGTTCGGCGAGGCGCTGCACGGTCACGGCACGGTCGCCGCGCTCGTACGACCCCACGACCACTGCCTTCCAGCGGCCCTGGGACTTCTCCTCGACACCGTGCAGAGAAAGGCCCTGCTGCGTGCGGATGGCACGGAGCTTCGCTCCGAGCTGTTTGGCGTAATCGCTGGACATATGGCTCCCCGGACGGAAACTCGGTGACTCACTGTGAGGTTACGCAGCGTAATCCGTGCTCGTCAAGCCGAAAGGGTCCGACCGGTCCCTGACCTGCGCGGTCTGTGTCACCTGATACCGTGAAGCCGTACCCCCGACGTCCTTTAATGCCCGTCCCGTGAGGCGGGGAAGGAGGTCCCCGACCCATGGTCGAAGACCGCACCACCGCAGGACCGCAGGACCGACCGGTGCTCGAAGCACCCGACATCGCCCGCGTCCTGACCCGTATCGCCCACGAGATCGTCGAGCGCGCCAAGGGCGCGGACGACGTGGTGCTGCTGGGCATCCCCACCCGAGGGGTGTTCCTGGCCCGCCGGCTGGCCGGCAAACTCGCCGAGATCACCGGCCGCGAGACTGCGGTGGGCTCGCTCGACACCACCATGTACCGCGACGACCTGCGGCTGCACCCGCCGCGGGCACTGGCCACCACCGACATCCCCGGCGACGGCATCGACGGCCGGCTCGTCGTCCTGGTCGACGACGTGCTCTTCTCCGGCCGCACCATCCGCGCCGCCCTGGACGCGCTCAACGACATCGGCCGCCCCCGCGCGGTGCAGCTCGCCGTCCTGGTCGACCGCGGCCACCGCGAGCTGCCCATCAGGGCCGACTACGTCGGCAAGAACCTCCCGACCTCGCAGCGCGAGACCGTCAGGGTCCTGCTCGCCGAGCACGACGGGCGCGACAGCGTCCTGCTCGGCCAGCGCGAGCCCGGCGCACGCAACGGCAGAGCCGCGGACGAGTAGCGCCGCCACGCCAGGACCCCGCCCAGGGGTCCTGCGCCGCCGCATGCCCGCTCCGCCCGCCCCGCCAGGCCCCAGCACACCCGGAGACCCCGATGAAGCGCCACCTGATCTCGGCCGCGGACCTCACCCGTGACGACGCCCTGCTGATCCTCGACACCGCCGAGGAGATGGCCCGCGTCGCCGACCGGCCGATCAAGAAACTGCCGACCCTGCGCGGCCGCACCGTCGTCAACCTCTTCTTCGAGGACTCGACGCGGACCCGCATCTCCTTCGAGGCCGCCGCCAAGCGGCTGTCAGCCGACGTGATCAACTTCTCCGCCAAGGGCTCCTCGGTGTCCAAGGGCGAATCCCTCAAGGACACCGCGCTGACCCTGGAGGCGATGGGCGCCGACGCCGTCGTCATCCGGCACCACTCCTCCGGCGCCCCGCACCGGCTCGCCACCTCCGACTGGATCAACGCCTCCGTCGTCAACGCGGGCGACGGCACCCACGAGCACCCCACCCAGGCCCTGCTCGACGCCTTCACCATGCGCCGCCGGCTCTCCGGCGTCGGCCGCGACCTGGACGGCCGCCGGGTCACCGTCGTCGGCGACATCCTGCACAGCCGCGTCGCCCGCTCCAACGTCCTGCTGCTCACCACGCTGGGCGCCAGGGTCACCCTGGTCGCCCCGCCCACCCTGCTGCCGATCGGCGTCGAGCAGTGGCCCTGCGAGGTCTCCTACGACCTCGACGCGGTCCTGGCCAAGTCCGACGCCGTCATGATGCTGCGGGTGCAGCGCGAGCGGATGAACGCCGCCTACTTCCCCACCGAGCGCGAGTACGCCCGCCGCTACGGCCTGGACGGCCAGCGGATGGCCGCACTGCCCGAACACGCCATCGTCATGCACCCCGGCCCGATGAACCGCGGCATGGAGATCACCGCCGAGGTCGCCGACTCGCCCCGCTGCACCGCGGTCGAGCAGGTCGCCAACGGCGTCAGCACCCGCATGGCCGTGCTCTACCTGCTGCTCGGCGGCTCAGAACCGGCCATCAGCACCGACCGATCCGACAGCGCCCGCACCGAGGAGAGCAAGTGACCATGAGCGAGACCATCCTGATCCGCGGGGCGCGGATCCTCGGCGGCGCGGCCCAGGACGTCCTGATCAGCGGCGGCACCGTCACCGAGATCGGCACCGGCCTCGAAGCGCCCGGCGCCACCGTGGTCGAGGCCGCGGGCCACATCCTGCTGCCCGGCCTGGTCGACCTGCACACCCATTTGCGCGAACCGGGCCGCGAGGACTCCGAGACCGTGCTGACCGGCACCCGCGCCGCCGCGGCCGGCGGCTACACCGCGGTCCACGCCATGGCCAACACCTTCCCGGTCGCCGACACCGCAGGCGTCGTCGAGCAGGTCTGGCGGCTCGGCAAGGAGTCCGGCTACTGCGACGTCCAGCCGGTCGGCGCCGTCACCGTGGGCCTGGAGGGCAAGCAGCTCGCCGAACTGGGCGCCATGGCCGACTCCGCCGCCCAGGTGCGGGTCTTCTCCGACGACGGCAAGTGCGTGGACGACGCCGTCATCATGCGCAGGGCGCTGGAGTACGTGAAGGCCTTCGACGGCGTCGTCGCCCAGCACGCCCAGGAGCCGCGGCTGACCGAGGGCGCCCAGATGAACGAGGGCACCGTCTCCGGCGAGCTGGGCCTGACCGGCTGGCCCGCGGTCGCCGAGGAGTCGGTCATCGCCCGCGACGTCCTGCTGGCCGCCCACGTCGGCTCCCGGGTGCACATCTGCCACCTGTCGACCGCGGGCTCCGTCGAGATCGTCCGCTGGGCCAAGTCCAAGGGCTGGGACGTCACCGCCGAGGTCACCCCGCACCACCTGCTGCTGACCGACGAACTGGTCCGCTCCTACAACCCGGTCTACAAGGTCAACCCGCCGCTGCGCACCGAGGCCGACGTCATGGCGCTGCGCAAGGCCCTCGCCGACGGCACCATCGACTGCGTCGCCACCGACCACGCCCCGCACCCGCACGAGGACAAGGACTGCGAGTGGGCCGCCGCCGCCATGGGCATGGTCGGCCTGGAGACCGCGCTGTCCGTGGTCCAGCACACCATGGTCGACACCGGCCTGCTGGACTGGGCCGGCGTCGCCGACCGCATGTCCGCCCGCCCCGCCGCCGTCGGCAGGCTCGCCGGGCACGGCCGCCCGGTCGCCACCGGCGAGCCCGCGAACCTGGTGCTGCTCGATCCCGCATACCGTGGTGTGGTCAATCCCGCGGGCTTCGCCTCCCGCAGCCGCAACACCCCCTACGAGGGCCGCGAGCTGCCGGGCCGCGTCGTCGCCACCTTCCTGCGGGGCCGCGCCACGGTCATGGACGGGAAGCTCACATGACACCTGCCACACAGCTCGCCATCGCACTGGCCACCGCACAGGGCGAGGAGAAGCACTCGGCGAAGGTCACCGACTGGACCGACCGGATCGGCTGGATCGTCGGCCTGCTCCTGTTCGTCGGCCTCGTCTACTGGCTGATGCGCCAGGGCTGGCAGTGGCGCCGCACCCTGCAGGGCGGCCTGCCCGCACTGCCGCAGGCCCCCGAGGCGGCACGGACCGGGCAGCCCCTGCTGACCATGGGGGGCCGCTACCACGGCAGCACCACCGCAGGTCAGTGGCTCGACCGGATCGTCGCCCACGGCCTCGGCGTCCGCAGCCGGGCCGCGCTCACCCTCACCGAACAGGGCCTGGACGTGGACCGCACCGGCGCCCCCGGCTTCTTCGTGCCCGCCGCCGCCCTGCGCGGCGCCCGGCTCGACAAGGGCATCGCGGGCAAGGTGCTCACCGAGGGCGGCCTGCTGGTCGTCACCTGGGAGCACGGCGGCACCCTCATCGACTCCGGCTTCCGCTCCGACCGGGCCGCGGACCACCCGGCCTGGGTCGAGCACATCACCCGGCTCAGTGGCGACAGCGTCGTCGTCTTCACCGACACCAAGCCGGGCACCAGGCACCACGAGAAGGAAGGCGCACAATGACGACCTCCGCCCGGGCGGCCACGACGCCCGCCGTACTCGTCCTGGAGGACGGCCGCACCTTCAGCGGCCGCGCCTACGGGGCGGTGGGCGAGACCTTCGGCGAGGCGGTCTTCTCCACCGGCATGACCGGCTACCAGGAGACCCTGACCGACCCCTCCTACCATCGCCAGGTGGTCGTCATGACCGCCCCGCACGTCGGCAACACCGGCGTCAACGACGAGGACCCCGAGTCGTCGCGCATCTGGGTGGCGGGCTACGTCGTCCGCGACCCCGCGCGCGTCCCGTCCAACTGGCGCTCCCGCCGCTCCCTGGACGACGAACTCGCCGCACAGGGCGTCGTCGGCATCAGCGGCATCGACACCCGCGCCCTGACCCGGCACCTGCGCGAGCGCGGCGCTATGCGGGTCGGCATCTTCTCCGGCAACGCGCTCGCCGACGAGGGCACCCTGCTCGCCCGGGTCCGGCAGGCCCCCGAGATGACCGGCGCCGACCTGTCCGCCGAGGTCGCCACCGACGAGCCGTACGTCGTCCCCGCCGTCGGCGAACGGCGCTTCACCGTCGCCGCACTCGACCTCGGCATCAAGGGCATGACCCCGCACCGGATGGCCGAGCGCGGCATCGAGGTCCACGTGCTGCCCGCCACCGCGAGCGTCGAGGACGTCTACGCCGTCGCCCCCGACGGCGTCTTCCTGTCCAACGGCCCCGGCGACCCCGCCACCGCCGACCTCACCGTCATCCAGGCGGTCCTGGAACGCGGGACCCCGCTGTTCGGCATCTGCTTCGGCAACCAACTCCTCGGCCGGGCGCTCGGCTTCGGCACGTACAAGCTCAAGTACGGCCACCGCGGCATCAACCAGCCCGTCCAGGACCGCGCCACCGGCAAGGTCGAGGTCACCGCGCACAACCACGGCTTCGCCGTGGACGCCCCGCTCGACGAGGTCAGCGACACCCCCTACGGCCGCGCCGAGGTCAGCCACGTCTGCCTCAACGACCAGGTGGTCGAGGGGCTCCGGCTGCTCGACCGCCCGGCATTCAGCGTGCAGTACCACCCCGAGGCCGCCGCGGGCCCGCACGACGCCGCGTACCTGTTCGACCGCTTCACTCAGCTCATGGAGGCCCAGCGTGCCTAAGCGCACCGACATCCAGTCCGTTCTGGTCATCGGTTCGGGTCCGATCGTCATCGGTCAGGCGGCGGAGTTCGACTACTCGGGTACGCAGGCGTGCCGGGTGCTCAAGTCCGAGGGTCTGCGGGTGGTGCTGGTCAATTCGAACCCGGCGACGATCATGACGGATCCGGAGATCGCGGATGCGACGTATGTCGAGCCGATCACTCCGGAGTACGTGGCGAAGATCATCGCGAAGGAGCGGCCGGACGCGCTGCTGCCGACGCTGGGTGGTCAGACGGCGTTGAACACGGCGATCTCGTTGCACGAGGACGGGACGCTGGCGGAGTACGGGGTGGAGTTGATCGGCGCGAACGTCGAGGCGATCAACAAGGGCGAGGACCGGGAGCTGTTCAAGGGCGTCGTGGAGGCGGTGAACGCGAAGATCGGGCACGGCGAGTCGGCGCGTTCGGTGATCTGCCACTCCATGGACGACGTCCTGGCCGGGGTGGAGACCCTGGGCGGTTACCCGGTGGTGGTGCGCCCGTCGTTCACGATGGGCGGCGCCGGTTCCGGTTTCGCGCACGACGAGGACGAGCTGCGGCGGATCGCCGGGCAGGGCCTGACGCTGTCTCCGACCACGGAGGTGCTCCTTGAGGAGTCCATCCTGGGGTGGAAGGAGTACGAGCTGGAGTTGATGCGGGACCGGCATGACAACGTGGTGGTGGTGTGCTCGATCGAGAACTTCGACCCGATGGGCGTGCACACCGGCGACTCGATCACGGTGGCGCCGGCGATGACGCTGACCGACCGGGAGTACCAGGTGCTGCGCGACATCGGCATCGCGGTGATCCGTGAGGTCGGTGTCGACACCGGCGGGTGCAACATCCAGTTCGCGGTGAACCCCGAGGACGGCCGGGTCATCGTGATCGAGATGAACCCGCGGGTGTCGCGCTCCTCGGCGCTGGCGTCGAAGGCGACGGGTTTCCCGATCGCGAAGATCGCCGCGCGGCTCGCGGTGGGCTACACGCTGGACGAGATCCCCAACGACATCACGTTGAAGACGCCGGCGTCGTTCGAGCCGACGCTGGACTACGTCGTCGTCAAGGTGCCGCGGTTCGCCTTCGAGAAGTTCCCCGCGGCCGATGCGACGCTGACCACGACGATGAAGTCGGTGGGTGAGGCGATGGCGATCGGCCGGAACTTCACCGAGGCGCTGAACAAGGCGCTGCGGTCGCTGGAGAAGAAGGGCTCGCAGTTCGACTTCGTCTCCCCCGTGGGGGACAAGGCGGAGCTGCTGGCGTCGGCGGGGGTGCCGACCGACGGGCGGATCAACACCGTCATGGACGCGATCCGCGCCGGCGCCACCCCCGAGGAGGTCTTCGCGGCCACCAAGATCGACCCCTGGTTCGTCGACCAGCTCTTCCTGATCCACGAGTACGCGGTGGAGCTGGCCGCAGCCGACCGGTTGGATCCGGAGCTTTTGGCCGAGGCCAAGCGGCACGGGTTCTCCGACGCCCAGATCGCCGGCATCCGCTCGCTGGGCGAGGACGTCGTCCGCGAGGTCCGGCACGCGCTCGGCATCCGCCCGGTCTACAAGACCGTCGACACGTGCGCGGCGGAGTTCGCGGCTGCGACCCCGTACTTCTACTCCTCCTACGACCAGGAGACCGAGGTCGCGCCACGGGCGAAACCCGCGGTGATCATCCTGGGGTCGGGGCCGAACCGGATCGGGCAGGGCATCGAGTTCGACTACTCCTGCGTCCACGCCTCGTTCGCGCTGCACGACGCGGGGTTCGAGACGGTGATGGTCAACTGCAACCCCGAGACCGTCTCCACGGACTACGACACCTCCGACCGCCTCTACTTCGAACCCCTGACCCTGGAAGACGTCCTGGAGATCGTCCACGCCGAGACCGTCGCGGGGCCGGTGGCGGGTGTGGTCGTCCAGCTCGGCGGCCAGACACCCCTGGGCCTGGCCCAGGCGCTCAAGGACAACGGGGTGCCCGTCGTGGGTACGTCTCCTGAGGCGATCCATCTGGCCGAGGACCGGGGGGCGTTCGGACGGGTGCTGGCCGAGGCCGGACTGCCCGCGCCGAAGCACGGCACCGCCACCTCGTTCCCCGGGGCGAAGGCCATCGCGGACGAGATCGGCTACCCCGTCCTGGTCCGGCCCTCCTACGTGCTGGGCGGGCGGGGCATGGAGATCGTCTACGACGAGGCCCGCCTGGCCTCGTATATCGCGGAGTCCACCGAGATCGGTGCGGACCGGCCCGTGCTGGTCGACCGGTTCCTCGACGACGCGATCGAGATCGACGTCGACGCCCTCTACGACGGCCACGAGCTGTACCTGGGCGGGGTGATGGAGCACATCGAGGAAGCCGGTATCCACTCCGGCGACTCCGCGTGCGCCCTGCCCCCCATCACGCTGGGCGGGCACGACATCAAACGGCTGCGCGCGTCGACCGAGGCCATCGCGGCCGGTGTCGGGGTGCGGGGGCTGATCAACATCCAGTTCGCGCTGGCCGGGGACATCCTCTACGTCCTGGAAGCCAACCCGCGTGCGTCGCGGACCGTGCCGTTCACCTCCAAGGCGACCGCGGTGCCGCTGGCGAAGGCCGCCGCCCGGATCTCCCTGGGCGCCACCATCGAACAGCTGCGGGCCGAGGGGATGCTGCCCGCGAGCGGGGACGGGGGGACGCTGCCGCTGGACGCGCCGATCTCGGTCAAGGAAGCGGTGCTGCCCTGGTCCCGTTTCCGGGATCCGCAGGGGCGGGGGGTCGATACGATCCTCGGTCCGGAGATGCGCTCGACCGGTGAGGTCATGGGCATCGACGCGGTCTTCGGGACGGCATATGCGAAGTCGCAGGCCGGTGCGTACGGTGCGCTGCCGACCAAGGGCCGGGCCTTCATCTCGGTCGCCAACCGGGACAAGCGGGCGTTGATCTTCCCGGCCCGGGCGCTGATCGAGCACGGCTTCGAGCTGCTGGCCACGTCCGGGACGGCGGAGGTCCTTCGGCGCAACGGGATCCCGGCGCGGGTGGTCCGCAAGCAGTCCGAAGGCACAGGGCCCGGCGGGGAGCCCACCGTGGTGACACTGATCCACGAAGGCGAGATCGACCTCATCGTCAACACCCCCTTCGGCACCGGGGGCCGCCTGGACGGCTACGACATCCGCACCGCCGCCGTCGCCCGCGGCATCCCCTGCCTGACCACCGTCCAAGCACTCGCCGCCGCGGTCCAGGGCATCGATGCGCTGACCTCCGGTGGGATCGGGGTGTGCTCCTTGCAGGAGCATGCGGCTCGGCTCACCGCGAGCCGGGGCGAATAACGCCCCCCGCCGACCGCGGTGGCTGGGGGGTGCCGCTGCGGTCGGCGGTGCCCCCCAGGGGCGCGGGGAACTGCGCGCTCAGCTCCCACCCACGCGCGGGTCGTCACCGGCCCGAAGGGGCTGTTCGGTCTGTGCCGGACCACCGGCCGCGAGCGAAGCGAGATGGGGGCACCCCCAGGCAAAGCCCTGGGGGAGGGCTGAGCGCGCAGTTCCCCGCGCCCCTGTCAGGCGCCGTCCTGCGCAAGGGTGCGCGCCCACGGGGGACAGAACCAGGCCCGGACGGGCGCAGCGTACGAGACAAGGCGAGGCCATGTACCACCTGTTCTTTCGGCTGGTCTTCCGCAGGATGGACGCCGAGAAGGCGCACCACCTGGCGTTCAGGTGGATCAGGGCCGCCGCCCGCGTCCCCGGTCTGCGGGCGGCGATCGCCGCCGTGCTGGCGCCGTCGCACGCGAGCCTGGCGACGACCGCGCTGGGGCAGCGGATGCGGGGGCCGTTCGGCCTGGCGGCCGGGTTCGACAAGAACGCCGTCGCGATCGACGGCATGTCGATGCTGGGGTTCGACCACGTCGAGATCGGCACGGTCACCGCGCAGCAGCAGTCGGGCAACCCGGCGCCGCGGCTCTTCCGGCTGGTGGGGGACCGGGCGCTGATCAACCGGATGGGCTTCAACAACGACGGCTCCGCCGCCGTCGCCGCCCGGCTGGCCCGGCGGCGCACGGTCTTCCCGACGACCGTCGGCGTCAACATCGGCAAGACGAAGGTCGTCCCCGAGGGTGAGGCCGTACAGGATTACGTCACCTCGGCCGAGCGGCTGGCGCGGTACGCCGACTACCTGGTCGTCAACGTGTCCTCGCCGAACACCCCTGGGCTGCGGAACCTGCAGGCGACCGAGGCGCTGCGGCCGCTGCTCGCGGGCGTACGGGAGGCCGCGGACCGTGCGGTCACCGGGCGGCGGGTGCCGCTGCTGGTGAAGATCGCGCCGGATCTGGCGGACGCCGACGTGGACGCGGTCGCGGACCTGGCGGTGGAGCTGGGGCTCGACGGCATCATCGCGACGAACACCACGATCGCCCGCGAGGGGCTCGGCCTGACCTCGGACCCCGCGGTGGTCGCGCAGACCGGCGGGCTGTCCGGCGCCCCGCTCGCCGACCGCTCGCTGGAGGTGCTGCGGCGGCTGTACGCGAGGGTGGGCGACCGGATCACCCTGGTCGGCGTCGGCGGTGTCGAGACCGCGGAGGACGCCTGGCGGCGCATCCTCGCCGGTGCCACCCTCGTACAGGGGTACAGCGCCTTCGTCTACCAGGGGCCGTTCTGGATGCGCGCGGTCCACAAGGGGCTGGCCGCCAGGCTTGCCGCGAGCCCGTACGCCACCCTCGCCGACGCGGTCGGCGCCGACACCAGGAAGGTCACCTCATGACGACCGAGCGGCAGGAAGCCTTCGGCGCGCGGCTGCGCCGCGCCATGGACACCCGCGGGCAGCTGTGCGTGGGCATCGACCCGCACGCGTCGCTGCTGGCCGACTGGGGCCTCGACGACGGTGTCGCGGGACTTGAGCGCTTCACCATGACCGTGGTGGAGGCGCTGGGCGAGCAGGTCGCGGTCTTCAAGCCGCAGTCCGCGTTCTTCGAGCGCTTCGGCTCGCGCGGCATCGCGGTGCTGGAGCGCGCGGTGGCCCAGGCCCGGGAGGCGGGCGCGCTGGTGCTGATGGACGCCAAGCGCGGCGACATCGGCTCGACGATGGCCGCGTACGCCGCCACATATCTGGACAAGGGCTCGCCGCTGTTCAGCGACGCGCTCACGGTGAGCCCCTACCTGGGCTTCGGCTCGCTGCGGCCCGCCCTGGACGCGGCGCGGATCTCCGGCTCCGGCGTCTTCGTGCTGGCGCTGACCTCGAACCCGGAGGGCGCGCAGGTGCAGCGGGCCGCGGCGGGCGACGGCCGGTCGGTCGCGCAGCTGATGCTGGACGACATCCGGGCGGAGAACGCCGGCGCGGCACCGCTCGGCTCGGTCGGCGCGGTGGTGGGTGCGACGCTGGGCGAGGCGGGCGTGGACCTGGCGGTGAACGGCCCCCTGCTGGCCCCCGGTGTCGGCGCGCAGGGCGCGACGCCCGCGGACCTCCCGGGTGTCTTCGGCGCGGCACTCGGGAATGTGCTGCCGAGCGTGAGCCGCGGGGTGCTCAGGCACGGCCCGGACGCGGCCGCGCTGCGTGCCGCAGCCGCGCGCTACACCGACGAGGTGCGCGAGGCCGTCGAAGGGGTCTGATCCGTTCGACGGAAGGCCGCTGGGAGCGGGGCAATAGTGCGGTAATACCGTCCGGTAATGCGGTCGAATATCGAACCGAAAAAGGGCCGGTTTCAACCACCGGCGTGATTGGGGCCGCGAGGTGTTCCGCTTTGTCCCAAATATCCCCTCGGATCGAGGCTGACCAGGACTTTTCGTTGGTTCTCGCTGACTTGAGCCGTCCGGACCGCTAGTCTCCGACAGGAGCGCGCAGTTCACCCGCGCGGCTCTTCGTCCCGCAGGTGCGGGGCGAGTGTGTTTCACACGGTCCATATCCGATTGCTCTACATCCGAGGTGACGTAGGCGTGGCTCTTCCGCCCCTTACCCCTGAACAGCGCGCTGCCGCGCTCGAAAAGGCCGCCGCGGCTCGCCGGGAGCGCGCCGAGGTCAAGAACCGACTCAAGCACTCCGGCGCCTCCCTTCACGAGGTCATCAAGCAAGGCCAGGAGAACGACGTCATCGGCAAGATGAAGGTCTCCGCCCTGCTCGAATCCCTCCCCGGTGTCGGGAAAGTGCGCGCCAAGCAGATCATGGAACGGCTCGGCATCTCCGAGAGCCGCCGAGTGCGCGGTCTTGGCTCGAACCAGATCGCGTCTCTGGAGCGCGAGTTCGGCGGTACCGCCGCCTGAGGTCCCGGCACCTCCGGGAACCAGGGATAATCGCTCCATGAGCAATGCAGTCTCCCGGGGGGCAACGCGCCCCCTCGCTTCGCAGGGGGTCGCACCGACCCCCCCGGTCAGACGTCCGCGGCTGACCGTGCTCTCCGGCCCCTCGGGGGTCGGCAAGAGCACGGTCGTCGCACATCTGCGCACGGTGCATCCCGAGGTCTGGCTCTCGGTGTCGGCCACGACCCGCAAGCCGCGCCCCGGCGAACAGCACGGTGTGCAGTACTTCTTCGTCGACGACGACGAGTTCGACAAACTCGTCGCGAACGGCGAACTGCTGGAATGGGCCGAATTCGCCGGCAACCGCTACGGCACACCCCGCCGTGCGGTGCTCGACAAGCTCAGCGCGGGCGAGCCGGTGCTGCTGGAGATCGACCTCCAGGGCGCCCGGCTCGTCCGCGAGTCCATGCCGGACGCCCACCTGGTCTTCCTCGCCCCGCCCAGCTGGGACGAACTGGTCCGCCGGCTCACCGGCCGCGGCACCGAGTCGCCCGAGGTGATCGAGCGGCGGCTCGCCGCCGCCCGCATCGAACTGGCCGCCGAGTCCGAGTTCGACCAGACCCTTGTCAACACCTCCGTCGAGGATGTAGCGCGTGAGCTGCTAGCCTTGATGGAGATTGTCTGAACGCCGTGAGTTTCCCCGCCTGCCGCTTTCGCGGCCGGCGCCATCCAATCAGTAGGGGTAGGTAGAGCGTGTCCTCTTCCATCACCACGCCCGAGGGCATCATCAACCCGCCGATCGACGAGCTGCTCGAGGCCACCGACTCCAAGTACAGCCTGGTGATCTACGCGGCCAAGCGCGCGCGCCAGATCAACGCGTACTACTCGCAGCTCGGCGAGGGCCTGCTGGAGTACGTCGGCCCGCTGGTGGACACCCACGTCCACGAGAAGCCGCTCTCGATCGCACTGCGCGAGATCAACGCGGGTCTGCTGACCTCGGAGGCCGTCGAGGCCCCCGCGCACTGACGCGCTCGCGCACGTACGGCATCCGTACGGCAGCACACCACAGGCCCGGCGGCGCGACCGCCGGGCCTGTGGTGTGTCATGGGACGAGCGGTTCCTTCGACACCTGCGGGAGAGACGATGACGCGCGAGGCTGACGGCGGGCACACGGCGGGCGGCAGGCCACGGGTCGTACTCGGGGTGAGCGGCGGCATCGCCGCCTACAAGGCCTGCGAGCTGCTGCGCCGGCTCACCGAGTCGGGCCACGACGTCACGGTCGTGCCCACCGACTCCGCCCTGCACTTCGTCGGCGAGGCCACCTGGTCCGCGCTGTCCGGCAACCCCGTCTCGACCCGGGTCTGGGACGGCGTCCACGAGGTGCCGCACGTCAGGATCGGCCAGCACGCCGACCTGGTGGTCGTCGCCCCCGCCACCGCCGACCTGCTCGCCAGGGCCGCCCACGGCCTGGCCGACGACCTGCTCACCAACACCCTGCTCACCGCCCGCTGCCCGGTCGTCTTCGCGCCCGCCATGCACACCGAGATGTGGGAGCACCCCGCCACCCAGGAGAACGTCGCCACCCTGCGCCGCCGCGGCGCCGTCGTCATCGAGCCCGCGGTCGGCCGGCTCACCGGCGTCGACACCGGCAAGGGCCGGCTGCCCGACCCCGCCGAGATCTACGAGGTCTGCCGCAGGGTGATCGCCCGCGGCCCCGGGGCGCGCGACCTGGCAGGGCGCCATGTCGTCGTCAGCGCCGGCGGCACCCGGGAGCCGCTGGACCCCGTCCGCTACCTCGGCAACCGCTCCTCGGGCAAGCAGGGCTACGCGCTGGCCCGTACCGCGGTCGCCCGCGGCGCCAGGGTGACCCTGGTCGCCGCCAACACCGCGCTGGCCGACCCGGCGGGCGCCGACGTGGTCCGGGTCGGCACCGCCGCGCAGCTGCGGGAGGCGGTGCTCAAGGCCGCGGGCGACGCCGACGTCGTGGTCATGGCCGCCGCCGTCGCCGACTTCCGGCCCGCCGACTACGCCGCCGCCAAGATCAAGAAGAAGGACGGGGAGGAGCCCCCGCCGCTCGCCCTGGTCCGCAACCCCGACATCCTCGCCGAGCTGTCCGCGGACCGGCCGCGCGGCGGGCAGCTGGTCGTCGGCTTCGCCGCCGAGACCGACGACGTCCTCGCCCACGGCCGCGCCAAGCTCGCCCGCAAGGGCTGCGACCTGCTGGTGGTCAACGAGGTGGGGGAGCACATGGCTTTCGGCCGGGAGGACAACGAGGCGGTCGTCCTCGGAGCGGACGGCAGCCAGACGCCGGTGCCGTTCGGCCCGAAGGAGGCGCTCGCCGACACGGTGTGGGACCTGGTCGCCGCCCGGCTGCCCGCAGCCGCCGCGGCGGAGCCCTCGGGGGAGTCCACGGGGACCTCCGCCGGGAAATCCACCGGTCGGCCGTAACGAAACGGACAAATCATCCGTTATGGTGGCGGTGCGGGGCTGATCGTCGTACCGCAGGACGCCGGGAAGCCGGTGTTGGCATATCCAAGGAACGAGATGCCGTGCCCGTCCGAGCGGCGCGACCGATAAACTGGCCGCGGAGTGCCGGGCGCAGCCCTGTGCACTCCGCCAAGATTCAGCCAGCAGCCGCTGCAACCCCAGGGAGCGATGTGTCCCGCCGCCTCTTCACCTCGGAGTCCGTCACCGAGGGCCACCCAGACAAGATCGCTGACCAGATCAGCGACACGATCCTCGACGCACTCCTGACGGCCGACCCCGCATCCCGGGTGGCCGTCGAGACGATGATCACGACCGGCCAGGTGCATATCGCGGGCGAGGTGACGACGACCGCCTACGCGGACATCGCCACCCTGGTGCGCAACAAGATCCTCGACATCGGGTACGACTCGTCCAAGAAGGGCTTCGACGGCGCCTCGTGCGGTGTCTCGGTGTCCATCGGCGCGCAGTCCCCCGACATCGCGCAGGGCGTCGACACCGCCTACGAGAAGCGGGTCGAGGGTGCCGCGGGCGAGGGCGCCGACGACGACCTGGACAAGCAGGGCGCCGGCGACCAGGGCCTGATGTTCGGGTACGCCTCCGACGAGACGCCCGAGCTGATGCCGCTGCCGATCACGCTGGCCCACCGGCTCTCCAAGCGCCTCACCGAGGTCCGCAAGAACGGGACCATCCCGTACCTGCGCCCCGACGGCAAGACCCAGGTCACCATCGAGTACGACGGCGACAAGGCCGTACGCCTCGACACCGTCGTGGTGTCCTCGCAGCACGCCTCCGACATCGACCTGGAGTCGCTGCTCGCCCCCGACATCCGCGAGTTCGTCGTCGAGGTCGAGCTCAAGGCGCTCCTCGACGACGGCATCAAGCTCGACACCGAGGGCTACAAGCTGCTGGTCAACCCCACCGGGCGGTTCGAGATCGGCGGCCCGATGGGTGACGCGGGCCTCACCGGCCGGAAGATCATCATCGACACGTACGGCGGTATGGCCCGCCACGGCGGCGGGGCCTTCTCCGGCAAGGACCCGTCCAAGGTCGACCGCTCGGCCGCCTACGCGATGCGCTGGGTCGCCAAGAACGTGGTCGCGGCCGGTCTCGCCGCGCGCTGCGAGGTCCAGGTCGCCTACGCCATCGGCAAGGCCGAGCCGGTCGGTCTCTTCGTGGAGACCTTCGGTACGGAGAACGTCGATGTCGAGAAGATCGAGCAGGCCATCTCGCAGGTCTTCGACCTGCGCCCGGCCGCGATCATCCGCGACCTCGACCTGCTCCGCCCGATCTACGCGCAGACCGCCGCGTACGGTCACTTCGGCCGTGACGTCCCCGACTTCACGTGGGAGCGCACCGACCGCGTCGACGCCCTCCGCACGGCCGCGGGCCTCTAGCCCCACTGCCCCTTGCGGTAGGCCGTCGCCTACCGCGCCGTCGTGGCTCGTCGCGCAGTTCCCCGCGCCCCTGAAATCGCTCACCCTCTTCCAGAGGGCAAGCCACAAGGGGCGCGGGGAACTGCGCGCGCAACCACAGCGGTGCTGAGGCCGTTCTGTCACCGTATGTGGCACCTACGTGCGTTGTCGGAGCCGTCTGCAAGACTTCGTGGGGTGAGCCCCGAAGAACCCCCTGCGGCCGAGCAGCTCGCTCTGATCCGCACCACCGCGCGCAAAGCCAAACCCCGCACCTGGCGCGGAGCGCAACTGGCCGAGGGGCTGCCCGTCGCCCGCGTCCTCGTGGACAAGGGGCTGCTGCACCTCGACCAGTTCTTCGACTACGCCGTACCCGCGGCGATGGACGCCGACGCCCAGCCCGGCGTCAGGGTCCGCGTCCGCTTCGGCGCCCGGGTCGTCAAGGGGCACCGCGAGGGCGGCACCCTCCACGACGGCTTCATCGTCGAGCGCCGCACCGAGAGCGACTACGCAGGCCCGCTCGCCCCGCTGGCCCAGGTCCTCTCGCCCGAGGTCGTGCTGACCCCGGCGCTGCTCACCCTGTGCCGCCAGGTCGCCGACCGCTACGCCGGCGCGCTCGCCGACGTCGTCCAGCTCGCCGTCCCCCCGCGGATGGCCCGCGCCGAGAAGGACGCCTCGCCTGAGCCGCTGCCCGCGCCCGCACCGCCCGAGCCGGGCACCTGGTCCCGTTACGCCACCGGCCCCGCCTACCTGCAGGCCCTCGCCCGCGGTGACACCCCGCGGGCGGTCTGGCTCGCCCTCCCCGGGCCGCACTGGCCCGCCGAGCTGGCCCGCGCCGTCGCCGCGACGCTCGCCTCCGGGCGCGGCGCCCTGGCCGTCCTGCCCGACGGGCGCTCCGTCGCCCGCGCCGACGCCGCCCTCACCGAGCTGCTGGGCGAGGGCCGCCACGTCATGCTCACCGCCGACGCCGGCCCCGAGGAGCGGTACCGCCGCTGGCTCGCGGTCAGCCGCGGCGCGGTCCGCGCGGTCGTCGGCACCCGCGCCGCGATGTTCGCGCCCGTCGCCGACCTCGGCCTCGTCGCCCTCTGGGACGACGGCGACTCCAGCCACGCCGAACCGCACGCGCCGCAGCCGCACGCCAGGGACGTCCTGCTGCTGCGGGCCGCGGAGGAGCGCACCGCCTTCCTGCTCGGCGGCCTCACCGGCACCGTGGAGGGCGCGCAGCTCGTCGACAGCGGCTGGGCGCTGCCGCTGGCCGCCGCCCGCGAGCAGGTACGGGCCGCGGCGCCGCTGATCCGTACCGTCGGCGACGCCGACCAGGCCAGGGACGCCGCCGCCCGCGCCGCCCGGCTGCCCTCGCTTGCCTGGCAGGTCACCCGCGACGCCCTCGCCCGCGGCCCGGTCCTCGTCCAGGTGCCCCGGCGCGGCTACGTCCCCCGGCTGGCCTGCGACACCTGCCGTGCCGCCGCCAGGTGCGCGGCCTGCGCGGGGCCGCTGGAGCTGCGCGAGCGCGGCGGTACGCCGTCCTGCGGGTGGTGCGGGCGGCCCGCGGCGGACTGGCACTGCCAGGAGTGCGGGGGGTTCAAGCTGCGGGCACAGGTCGTCGGTGCGCGGCGCACCGCCGAGGAGCTGGGCCGCGCCTTTCCCCGGGTGCCGGTGCGGACGTCGGGGCGCGACACCGTACTCCCCTCGGTCGGTGCCGCGCCCGCGCTCGTCATCGCCACGCCGGGTGCGGAGCCGGTCGCGGAGGGGCCGGGTTACGCCGCCGCGCTGCTGCTCGACGGCTGGGCGCTGCTGAACCGGCCCGACCTGCGGGCGGCGGAGGAGGCGCTGCGGCGGTGGGCGGCTGCGGCGGCGCTGGTGCGGCCGGCGGGGGAGGGGGGCACCGTGCTGGTGCTCGCGGAGCCCACGCTGCGGCCCGTGCAGGCGCTTGTGCGGTGGGATCCGGCGGGGCACGCGGTGCGGGAGCTGGCGGAGCGGGCGGAACTGAGGTTTCCGCCCGTGTCGCGGATGGCGTCGGTGAGCGGGCCGGCCGCGGCGGTGGCGGAGCTGCTGGCGCTCGCGCGGTTGCCGCCGGGGACGGATCAGCTCGGGCCGGTTCCTGCGGGGCCTGCCGGCGGCGAGCGACTGCTCCTGCGGGTGCCGCCGGGGAGCGGCGCGGCGCTGGCCGCGGCGCTCAAGTCGGCGCAGGTCGCCCGTGCGACCCGGGGCGGCGGCGAGCCCGTCGCGGTCCGGCTCGACCCGACGGACATCGGCTAGGCCGTGTTTTGGAAGTAGCGCCGTCCGCCCACAGGGCGGGCCCCGCGGCGTCTGGTGCGTGCGATCGCAAGGCGGAGGGTCGTCCTCGTAGTGGGCCTGCTCGGACGACTCCGACAACGCAGCGAGCGTGCGTGCCAGGCGTCGCGGGGCAGGCGGGACTTCCAAAACACGGCCTAGGCCCTGCTTCCGGGTACGCCTGCCCTGTTCGGGGGGCGGTGCCGCTTCGGGGGTATCTCCTCGGCATGCGCGCCTTGGCTCTTCCCGAACGAGGCGGCGGGAGTCGCGCGCATGCCTGCGGGGACACCCCCGAATCGTCCCCTCCGGCGCGTCGGCGGCTGACGGTGAGCTGTCAGCCTGCGCAGGCACCCCCGTCGTCCCTGCGGGTGGTTGGCGGCGAGGTGGGCTTTGCTGCGCCAATGGTGCGGTGCCGGCCACTGGGGACCTGTCACCTGTCCCACTACCTGCACGGGTCTGGGGGCACCCCCACGCGGAGCTGTGGGGGAGGGTGGGAAAACGGTCCCACGCCGTCAGGCGTGGGGGCGGGGGCTGGGGAAGACGGGGTCGGCGGGCATGGAGCGGGCCGCCGGCACGGTGGGGAGGGCCTGGTCCTCGGGCGAGGAGGGGGGCGCCGCAGGGCGGCGGCCCCCGTAGCGGCGGTGCACCGCCTGCTTGGTGACCCCGAGTGCGGAGCCGACCGCGTCCCAGGAGAAGCCGAGCGAGCGGTCGAACTCGACCGCTGCGGTGACCAGCGTCTCGACACTGTCCCGAAGCTCCTGCGCGAGCCGCACCGTTGGCGCGGGCGCCCGCCCGTAGACCACGAAACCGGCCGTGGGGCCGCTGCGCCGCGGACGGTAGACGTTGCCCAGCTGAGCGGTGAGGGTCCGCAGCGCGTCCACCTGCCGGCGGACCCTCTCGATGTCCCTCACCAGCAGGTGCAGACTTGCCCGCGCCTGGGCGTCAGGGGTTGCGTGGTCGGGCATCAACAGGCCTCTCCAACCGACGGTTACATGGGTCGAACTCTCCTGACCAACGCGCCACCAGCCCTCGGAGTCACGCCCCGGGGGCGCGCGGCCGGGTGTGCACCCCTCTCGCTGGCCGAACTAGAATCGGCAGTCGTCCCCGTCCGGCAGGAGAAGCGCCCCGTGACCGTCAAGCCCATCCGCCTGTTCGGCGACCCGGTGCTGCGCATGACGGCGCGGCCGGTCACGACGTTCGACGCGGAACTGCGCACCCTGGTCAAGGACCTGACCGAGACGATGCAGGCCGCCCCCGGTGCGGGCCTTGCCGCGCCGCAACTGGGCGTGTCGCTGCGGGTGTTCACGTACTTCGTGGACGGCGAGCTGGGCCATCTGATCAACCCTGACCTGACGTTGACCGAGGAGGAGCAGGACGGCCCCGAGGGCTGCCTGTCGCTGCCCGGGCTGACGTACGACTGCCGGCGGGCGTACGGCGTCGTGGCGCGGGGCGTGAACATGTGGGGCGATCCGGTCACCGTGGAGGGCACGCAGCGGCTGGCCCGCTGCATCCAGCACGAGACCGACCACCTGGACGGCATCATCTTCGTCGACCGGCTCGATCCCGAACAGCGGGCCGCGGCGATGCGGGCGATCCGGGAGGCCGAGTGGGCGGGGGAGCCCGCGCCGCAGGTCAGGATCTCCCCGCACGGTACGTCCGGCCGTGCCCTGTGACACCGTCGAACCGAGAGGCACACCCCGCACGATGAAGCTCGTCTTCGCCGGCACCCCCGAGGTCGCCGTACCCGCGCTCGACGCCCTGATCGCCTCGGGACGGCACGAGGTCGCCGCCGTCGTGACCCGACCCGACGCCACCGCCGGCCGCGGGCGCAAGCTCGTGGCCAGCCCCGTGGCCGAGCGGGCCGCGGCCGCCGGGATCGAGGTGCTCAAGCCCGCCAGGCCGCGGGACGAGGACTTCCTCGACCGGCTGCGGGAGATCGCCCCCGACTGCTGCCCCGTCGTCGCCTATGGTGCGCTGCTGCCGAAGGTCGCACTGGACGTGCCCGCCCGCGGGTGGGTCAACCTGCACTTCTCGCTGCTGCCCGCCTGGCGCGGTGCCGCGCCCGTGCAGCACGCGGTGATGGCCGGCGACGAGGTGACCGGCGCCTCCACCTTCCTGATCGAGCAGGGCCTGGACTCCGGGCCGGTCTACGGCGTGGTGACCGAGGAGATCCGCGGCACGGACACCAGCGGCGACCTGCTGGGCCGGCTGGCGGTGAGCGGGGCGGGCCTGCTCGTGGCCACGATGGACGGCATCGAGGACGGCCGGCTCTCGGCCAGGCCGCAGCCCGCTGAGGGCGTCACCGTCGCCCCGAAGATCACCGTCGAGGACGCCGCCGTGGACTGGTCCGCGCCCGCGCTGCGGGTCGACCGGCTGATCAGGGGCTGCACCCCGGCTCCCGGTGCGTGGACCCTCGTCGGCGGCGAGCGCCTCAAGCTCGGTCCCGTCACGTTGGTGCCGGACCGTACGGACCTGGCGCCCGGCGAGCTGGCCGTCGGCAAGAACTCCGTGCACGTCGGCACCGGCAGCCACGCCGTCCTGCTGGGCGAGGTCCAGCCGCAGGGCAAGAAGCGGATGCCCGCGGCTGCCTGGTCCCGCGGCACCCACCTGCCCGCGGGCACCACCCTGGGCCGCTGAGCCGGGTCCGTCCAGGGTGGGACGTACGCTGGCGGGGAGCCGAGGACGAGGATGCGGAGCACTTTGAACGCGAAAGACCAGCAGAGACGCCCCCAGGGCACCCCCTACCGGCGCCCCCAGCGCGACCCCGTGCGGGTGCTCGCCTTCGAAGCGCTGCGTGCCGTCGACGAGCGCGACGCGTACGCCAACCTGGTGCTGCCCGGGCTGCTGCGGGCCGCCGAGCGCGAAGCCGCGGGCAAGGGCCGGGAGTTCGACCGGCGCGACGCCGCCCTGGCGACGGAGCTGGTCTACGGGACGCTGCGCCACCAGGGGACGTACGACGCCGTGCTCGCCGCGTGCGTCGACCGGCCGCTGCGCGAGGTCGACCCGCCGGTGCTCGACGTCCTCGCGCTGGGCGCGCACCAGTTGCTCGCCACCAGGATCCCGCCGCACGCGGCCGTCTCCGCCACCGTCGACCTCGCCCGGGTCGTGCTCGGCGAGGGCAGGGCGCGCTTCGTCAACGCGGTGCTGCGGCGGGTCGCCGCACAGGACCTCGACGGCTGGCTCGACCAGGTCGCGCCGCCCTACGACGAGGACGCCGAGCAGCACCTTGCCGTCGTGCACTCGCACCCGCGGTGGATCGTCTCCGCGCTGTGGGACGCCCTCGGCGGCGGGCGGGCCGGCATCGAGGACCTGCTGGCCGCCGACAACGAACGCCCCGAGGTCACCCTGGTGGCCCGGCCCGGCCGGTCCACCGCCGCCGAGGTCGCCGCGTCGCTGCCGGAAGGCGCCACCGAGCCGGGCCGCTGGTCCCCCTACGCCGTCCGCCTCGCCGAGGGCGGCGACCCCGCCGCGGTCGACGCGGTACGCGAAGGCCGGGCCGGCGTCCAGGACGAGGGCAGCCAGCTCGTCGCCGCGGCCCTCGCCGCGGTGCCCGTGGAAGGCCGCGACGAGCGGTGGCTCGACGGGTGCGCGGGGCCCGGCGGCAAGGCCGCCCTTCTCGCCGGCCTCGCCGCCGGGCGCGGCGCCACGCTCGTCGCCGCGGAGAAGCAGCCGCACCGGGCGCGGCTCGTCGCCCGCGCCCTTGCCGGGAATCCCGGCCCCTACCAGGTCGTCGTCGCCGACGGCACGCACCCGGCGTGGGCGCCGGGGTCCTTCGACCGGGTGCTCGTCGACGTGCCCTGCACCGGGCTCGGCGCCCTGCGCCGGCGGCCCGAGGCGCGGTGGCGGCGGCGCGAGGAGGACGTCAAGGGCTTCGCGCCCTTGCAGCGGGGGCTGCTGGCCGAGGCGCTGCGGGCGGTGCGGGTCGGGGGAGTCGTCGGGTACGCCACGTGCTCGCCGCACCCCGCCGAGACCCGGGCGGTCGTGGACGACGTCCTCGCCCGTACGCCTGGCGTCGACTTGCTCGACGCCCGGCCCTTCTTCCCTGACGTCCCGAGGCTCGGCCCCGGCCCCGACGTCCAGCTCTGGCCGCACCTCCACGGCACCGACGCCATGTTTTTGGCGCTCCTGCGCCGCACCGCCTGACGCCGGGTCCTCCCAGAGGGTGCCCCCTTCCCCCCGGCCCAGCCCCGGTCGTCCGGCCTCCACCCGGCGGTGGGCTGGTCGCGCAGCTCCCCGCGCCCCTTGAGGTCCTGCCTCTTGCGGTGCGTTGCCTGCCTGCGGCTGGGTTGTGACTTGTCGCGCAGTTCCCCGCGCACCTTGAGGTCCTGCCTCTTGCGGTGCGTTGCCTGCCTGCGGGGTTGTGGCTGGTCGCGCCGTTCCTCGCGCCCCTGGTTGTTGCCCGCTTCCCGCAGGGTGGGCGTCCCTTGGTCTGCGAGGGGGAGCGTTTTTCAGGGGCGCGGGGAACTGCGCGCCCCGCCCGAACGGGCGGAAGGAAAGCAACGCCACCGCAAGTGGCAATCACCCAGGGGCTCGGGGAACTGCGAGACAAGCCCACCGCAAGGGGCAGGGCCTCAGGGGCGCGGGGAACTGCGCGGGGTCTCCCTCGGGGAGAGGCGGGAGGGGAGCCAGATGCGGTCGCCGAGGTCCAAGGCGATCGCAGAGACAAGCACCGACCGGACGACGAACGTGTCGAGGAGCACCCCGAAAGCCACGGCGAAGCCGATCTCGGCGAAGGCGACGACGGGCAGCGTGCCCAGCACGGCGAACGTGCCGGCGAGCACGAGGCCCGCCGATGTGATGACGCCGCCCGTGGCGGCAAGCCCGGTGCGCACCCCCTCCCGCGTTCCCAGCGCGGCGCTCTCCTCCCGGATGCGGGTCATCAGGAAGATGTTGTAGTCGATGCCGAGGGCGACCAGGAAGACGAACACGAACAGCGGGAAGGCCGTGTCCTCGCCGGCGTAGCCGAAGACGTGGCGGAAGACGACGGAGCTGACGCCGAGGGCCGCGGCGAAGGACAGGACGACGGTCGCGATGAGCACCAGCGGTGCGACCAGGGCGCGCAGCAGCACCGCCAGGATGAGCATCACGACCAGCAGGATCACCGGGATCAGGAGCTTGTTGTCACGCGCGGACGCCTGCGCGGTGTCCTTGAGGACGGCGGACCCGCCGCCGACCTTGGCGTCGGCCCCGGGGATCCGGTGCAGGGTGGTGCGGGCACGGTCCACGGTGGTGCGGGCGGCGCTGCTGTCGGGGCGGTCGGTGAGGGTGGCTTCGAGGTAGACCAGGCCGTCCTTCTGCGGGGTCACCCCGGGCGGTGTGCCGACGGAGCCGGGGACGACGCCGGGGATGGCCCGCAGGGCCGAGGTGACCTGGGCCGCGGAGCCGGCGTCGGCGATGACGACCATGGGCTGGCCGCCGCCCGCGGGGAAGTAGCGGTCCTGGATGCGCTGGCCGACGACCGAGTCGGGGGTGTTGGTGAAGGTGTCGGCCTGGGCGAGGCCGACGGCCTTGACGGACAGCAGGCCGAAGCAGAGCACGCCGAGCGCGGCCGTCGTGGTGACCCACACGGCGCGGGGCCGGCGGCTGATCCGGCGGCCGATGCCCGCCCACACGCCGGTCCTGGTCGGCTCGGGGGTGCCGACGTGCGGGACGACCGGCCAGAAGACCCAGCGGCCGACGATGACCAGCAGTGCGGGGAAGAGGGTGACCATGGAGATGAGGGCGACGGCGACGCCGATGGCGGCGACCGGGCCGAGGCCGGAGGTGGAGTTCATGTCGGCGGCGAGCAGGCACAGCATGCTGAGCGCGACGGTGGCGGCGCTGGCGATGACGGCGGGTCCCGCCCGGTGCAGGGCGAGCGCCATGGCCTCGTGCCGGTCCTCGTGGTTGCGCAGCTCCTCGCGGTAGCGGGCGACGAGCAGCAGGGCGTAGTCCGTGCCGGCGCCGAAGACGAGGACGGTGAGGATGCCGGCGCTCTGCGCGTTGACGACCAGGCCCGCGTGCCGGGCGAGCAGGTAGATGAGTGCTTCTGCGGTGAACAGCGCGGCGACGACGGAGAGTACGGGCAGCAGGAGCAGGCTGAGGCTGCGATAGGTGATCAGCAGGATGACGATGACGACGGCGAGCGCCGCGTACAGCAGGGTGCCGTCGATGCCGGCGAAGGCCTTGTTGGAGTCGGCGGCGTAACCGCCGGGTCCTGTGATGTGGACCTGGAGCCCGTCGGCGTTCTGCCCGGCGATGGAGCGCAGTTGGTTGACCGCGTCCTCGACGGAGTTCCAGCCGCTCTCCTCGACGGTGATGGGCACGATGACCTGGGCGGCGCGCGGGGACTGCCTGCGGTCGAGCAGGGGGCCGACGGTGCGGGAGCCGATGATGCCGTGGGCGGTGGTGGTGCGCATGGCGGCGGTGTTGCGGCCGATGGTGGCGACGTCGGCGGGGGTGAGGCCGCCGGGGCGGGTGTAGACGACGACCGCGGGTGCGGACTCGGGCACGAACTTCTTCTGGAGTTCCAGGACCTTGGTGGACTCCGCCTGGCCCGGCAGCCAGCTGGCCGCGTCGTTCTTCTCGGCATCCATCAGCTTGGTCGCCAGCGGCGCGAGCGCCACCAGCACGACCAGCCACAGTACGAGCACGACCCATTTGCTGCGCCGCCCGCACACCAGGTGCGCCAACCGTCCCGCTTCGCCCGCCATCCGCGTGATCCCCCATGGTCCGCTCGGTGGTGGCCCCCGTGCTCTCCCGTGGGAGCCGGGAGAGCGGCCAGGCATCAGCATCGCACCGGTGTTCCGTTTCCGCTCGGTGGTTCCGTGTAGTGCGAGGGGCTTGTCACGCAGTGCGATCGGGGGGCGGGACGGGTTTTCCCCGGTGGTCGGGGATCTGGTTTGCTGGGCGCATGAGCGTGCAGATCAGCCCCAGCATCCTGTCCGCGGACTTCGCGCGGCTCGCCGACGAGGCGAAGGCCGTCGAGGGCGCCGACTGGCTCCATGTCGACGTGATGGACAACCACTTCGTACCGAACCTGACGCTGGGTCTGCCCGTGGTGGAGTCGCTGCGCAAGGCGACCGGCACGCCGCTCGACTGCCATCTGATGATCGAGGACCCGGACCGGTGGGCGCCGGCGTACGTCGAGGCGGGTGCGTCCTCGGTGACCTTCCACGCGGAGGCGGCGCGGGCCCCGGTCCGTATCGCCCGGGAGATCCGCCACAAGGGGGCACGCGCGTCGATGGCGCTGCGGCCCGCGACGCCGATCGAGCCGTACGAGGACCTGCTGCCCGAGCTGGACATGCTGCTGATCATGACGATCGAGCCGGGCTTCGGCGGCCAGCCCTTCCTGGACATCATGCTGCCCAAGATCCGCCGCACCCGGGCGCTGATCGACAAGCACGGCCTGGAGCTGTGGCTGCAGGTGGACGGCGGGGTCTCGGCGGAGACCATCGAGCGGTGCGCGGAGGCGGGCGCGGACAACTTCGTCGCGGGCACCGCGGTCTACGGCGCCGACGACCCGGCGGCGGCAGTGCGCGCGCTGCGGGAGCAGGCCGCCGCGGTCCACCGGCACTGACCGGGCCCCGGGCTACGCGCCCGTAACCCCCGGCGTCTGCGAGGATGAACGCGGAGCCGATCAGCAGGGCAACTGGGGAGAACCGACGTGAGCACAGGTCGCACGCACGTGCGCATGGGCCCCGGAGAGATGGTTCAGGCTGCGGCGATGGCACGCCGCTTCTACCTGGAGGGCAAGTCCAAGATCCAGATCGCCGAGGAGTTCGGGGTCAGCCGTTTCAAGGTGGCCCGGGTGCTGGAGACGGCGCTGGAGCGCGACCTGGTCAGGATCGAGATCCGGGTGCCCGCGGAGCTGGACGCCGAGCGCTCCGACGCCCTGCGCGTGCACTACGGGCTGCGGCACGCGGTCGTGGTGCAGACCCCGCCGGACCAGGCCGACGCGCCCGACCCGGAGAACCTGGGCGCGGTCGCCGCGGGCCTGCTCGGCGAGCTGGTCTCGGACGGCGACGTGCTGGGCCTGGCCTGGGGCCGGTCCATCATCACCATGGCCAACGCGCTGGACCGGCTCGCGCCCTGCACGGTCGTGCAGCTCACCGGCGTCTACGACGTCGGCACCACCGAGCGCGGCTCGGTCGAGGCGGTGCGCACGGCGGCTGCCGTCTCCGGCGGCGAGGCGCACCCGCTGTACGCGCCGATGGTGCTCGCCGACCCGGCGACGGCGGCGGCGCTGCGCGCCCAGAGCGGTATCGCGGCGGCCATGGGCTACTTCGACAAGGTGACGGTCGCGGTGGTGTCGGTCGGTTCGTGGGAGGCGGGCGTGTCCACCGTCCACGACGCGCTGACCGACGCCGAGCGGGAGCACTACGCCGGGCTCGGGGTGGCCGCCGAGATGTCCTCGCACCTGTTCGACTCGCAGGGCCGCAGGGTCGGCCGCGACCTGGGCGAGCGCTGCATCACCATCGAGGCGGACCGGCTGCGCCGCATCCCCGAGGTGCTGGCCATCGCGGGCGGTACGCGCAAGGCCGCCGCGATCGACGCGGTGCTGCGCTCGGGGCTGGTGACGAGCCTGGTCACCGACACCGCGGCGGCCGACCAGCTGCTGCGCTCCACCGGGGCGGTCCGCCGCCCGGCCCTGGACCGCGCCGACCCGGACGGCGCCTGAGCGCCGGCCCGGCACCTGCGCGGACGGCGCCCGGCGCGGCGCGGGCGCGCTGCCGCGCCGGGCGTGACCTGCTGTGGCAGCATCGGCGCATGCTCGTGCTCGACCTGACCGGCGTCGGCGACCGGCAGGCGTTCATGGATCGGTGCACCGCCGACCTGGGCCTGCCCGACTGGTTCGGCCGCAACTGGGACGCCCTCGCCGACTGCCTGACCGACCTGTCCTGGTGGCCGGCGGAGCCCGGCGGGCGCCGGCTGCACGTGCGCGGTTGGCACGGCTTCGCGTCGGTGCTGCCCCGGGAGTGGCGGATCGTGAAGGACATCCTGCGGGACGCCGAGCTGTTCTGGCGGGACACCGACACCGAGCTGCGGGTGGTCCTGGAGGAATGACTGGAGGAAGCAACAGCGGCCGGCGGCAACTGCCGGAGGTTCGTCCGTAGGCAGCGCGGGCCCGCCCGTGCAAATATGAAGTACGTGCGTTTCCTCAACGATGTTCAGCCTCCGTACGACCTGACGTACGACGACGTCTTCATGGTGCCGAGCCGCAGCGCGGTGGGCTCCCGCCAGGGGGTGGACCTCAGGTCCCCCGACGGGACGGGCACCACCATTCCGCTGGTGGTCGCCAACATGACCGCCATCGCCGGCCGCCGGATGGCCGAGACCGTGGCCCGCCGCGGCGGCCTGGTCGTCATCCCGCAGGACATTCCGATCGACGTCGTCGCCGACGTCGTCGGCTATGTCAAGCAGCGCCATCTGGTGCTCGACACCCCCATCACGCTGGCCCCCGGCCAGACCGTCGCCGACGCGCTGGCGCTGCTGCCCAAGCGGGCGCACGGCGCCGCCGTGGTGGTCGAGGACGGCCGCCCGGTCGGTGTGGTCGTGGAGTCCGACCTGACCGGGGTGGACCGCTTCACGCAGGTCTCCGAGGTGATGTCCACCGACCTGCTGGTGCTGGACGCCGGCATCGACCCGCGGGACGCCTTCAACCGGCTGGTCGACGCCCACCGCAAGCTGGCCCCCGCGGTCGACGCGGACGGGCGGCTGGCCGGCATCCTCACCCGTACGGCCGCGCTGCGCGCCACGCTCTACGAGCCGGCCGTCGACGCCGAGGGGCGGCTGCGGATCGCCGCCGCGGTCGGCATCAACGGCGACGTGGCGGGCAAGGCCGAGCAGCTGCTCAAGGCGGGGGTGGACACCCTCGTGGTGGACACCGCGCACGGCCACCAGGAGTCGATGATCGCCGCGGTGCGTGCCGTGCGCGCCCTGGACCCGGCGGTGCCGCTGGTCGCGGGAAACGTGGTCGCCGCCGAAGGGGTGCGCGACCTGGTCGAGGCGGGCGCCGACATCGTCAAGGTCGGGGTCGGACCCGGCGCGATGTGCACCACCCGGATGATGACCGGGGTGGGCAGGCCGCAGTTCTCCGCGGTCCTGGAGTGCGCGGCCGAGGCCCGCAGGTACGGCAAGCACGTGTGGGCCGACGGCGGGGTGCGCCACCCGCGGGACGTGGCGATGGCACTGGCGGCCGGCGCGTCCAACGTGATGATCGGCTCGTGGTTCGCCGGCACGTACGAGTCGCCCGGCGACCTGCAGCAGACCGCCGACGGGCGGCTGTACAAGGAGTCCTTCGGGATGGCCTCGGCCCGCGCGGTCCGCAACCGCACCAGCGACGAGTCGGCGTACGACAGGGCGCGCAAGGCGCTGTTCGAGGAGGGCATCTCCACCTCGCGGATGTTCCTGGACCCGGCGCGGCCCGGTGTGGAGGACCTGATCGACGCGATCATCGCGGGGGTGCGCAGCTCGTGCACCTACGCGGGTGCCGGTTCGCTCGCCGAGTTCGAGCGCAACGCGATCGTCGGCATCCAGAGCGCCGCGGGATACGCCGAGGGCAAGCCCTTGCACGCCAGCTGGCAGTAGCCGGAGGTAGCGTCGGGGCTCGTGCCGCTGAACGAACTCGACGAACGCATCGTCCACGCCCTGGCCGCCGACGCCCGCCGCTCCTACGCCGACATCGGCGCCGAGGTGGGCCTGTCCGCGCCTGCCGTCAAACGCCGGGTCGACCGGCTGCTGGCGGCGGGCGCGATCACCGGCTTCACCGTACGGGTCGACCCGGCCGCGCTCGGCTGGCAGACCGAGGCGCTGGTGGAGCTGTACTGCCGCCACAACACCTCGCCCGCCGACATCAGGCGCGGCCTGTCCCGCTACCCCGAGGTGGCGTCCGCCTCCACGGTGACCGGTGAGGCGGACGCGGTGGTGCAGGTCTTCGCCGCCGACGTGCGGCACTTCGAGCAGGTGCTGGAACGTATCGCGGGCGAGCCGTTCGTGACCCGTACGAAGTCGGTGCTGGTGCTCTCGCCGCTGCTGCGCCGGTACGGGGCGGGCAGCCCCGGCTGATCCGACCTGCGGCTTTACCGGACCGGGCGATGATTTACGGATTTTGTCCGGATTCCTAGGTTTTGCCGGAATCTCCCGGGTAATCCGTTCATTGACCGTTCCCAGGTCACGGCAGCCCCGAGGAGGCGACATGATCACGCGCGAACAGATACCCCAGGTGGTGGGCCATCCGGTCCATGACGCCGAAGGCAAGAAGGTCGGCGACGCCAAGCACATGTACCTGGACGACAAGTCCGGAAACCCCGAGTGGGTGACGGTCAAGACCGGGTTCTTCGGCAGCAACGAGACCTTCGTGCCCACCCGTTCCGCGCGGTTGGTCCAGGACCATCTGGAGGTGCCCTACCCCAAGGAGAAGATCAAGGGCGCGCCCAACGTCGACGTCGACTCCGGCGGCCACCTGTCGGTCGAGGAGGAGCAGCACCTCTACCGCTACTACGGCATCGAACGGACCGGCGGCAAGGGCATGTCGCCCGACAAGTCCATGGGCGCGGCAGGAGCCGCGGGGGCTGCCGGAGCCGGTGGCGCAGCGGCCACCAAGTCCAGCGGTGACATCGGCACCGACATCAGCCGCGGGCGCTCCGCCGGCGGCAGCGGCATGGACACCACCGCCGCGCAGTCCGCCGGTGCAGGATCGGGTGCCGCCTTCGCGTCCGGCCGCAGCGGAGCCCCCGAACGCGCGGGCGCGGGCGACGCCGAGGCCGAGATGATGACGCGCTCCGAGGAGGAGATGCACGTCAAGGTCGAACGCCACGCCTCGGGGAAGGCCAGGCTGCACAAGTACGTCGAGGTCGAGGAGGTCGAGCAGACCGTGCCGCTGCGGCACGAGGAGGTCAAGCTCGAACGCGAGCCGCTGAGCGCGTCCGACCGTGAGGCGCTGCGCTCCGGAGCGGAGATCAGCGAGGCCGAGCGCTTCGTGACGCTGCACGAGGAGAGCCCCGTGGTGGAGACCGAGGTCGTCGCCAAGGAGCGGGTCCGGATGCGCGTCGAGGAGCACGTCGAGCAGAAGAAGGTGCACGGGCGGGTCCGCAAGGAGCGGATCGAGGCCGACATGGAAGGCCCCACCGACACCCTTCCCGGTGACAAACCCTCCCGCGGCGGCCGCCCCGAACGCTGAGACGCACGCCGTACGACGCCCGGCACCTCCCGGCAGCGGGAGCGCCGGGCGCCGGTGTGCCCGCCGCGGCCGCCACCGGGCGGGACGGTCCGACCGAACCGTGTCCGCGCCCGGCGGCGCAACGGATCGCCGGGAGGAGCGGGCAAGACGCAACGGATCGCACCTGTGGGCGCAATGTTCGGCTCTTCCGCCGGTCCGCGGCGCCGGTTAGCGTCGAGGTAGTCCCCTCCTGCCCCCGCTGACCAGGTGAAAGAGGCCTCCTTGCGGATCGCTCTCGCCCAGGGCTGCCCACCCGGAACCGCCGCGCTCGACGCCGCCGCCGCACAGGCCGCGCAGCGCGGCGCCCGGCTGCTGGTCGCCCCCGAGCTGTCGCTGACCGGCTATGTGCTCGGCCCGCAGGCCGCGGCGCTGGCCGAGGACCCCGGCGGCCCTGCCGTACGCCAGGTCCGGCAGGCCGCCGCCCGCCACGGTGTCGCCGTCGTCTTCGGCCACCTGGAGCGGGCCGGCTCCGCCGTTCACAACTGCGCGAGCCTCGTCGGCCCCGACGGCGCCCTGCTGGCCACCTACCGCAAGACCCACCTGTACGGCGACCAGGAGCGCGCGGCCTTCACCCCCGGCAGCGAGCAGGTCGTGCAGGCCGACCTCGACGGCCTCAGGATCGGGCTGCTGATCTGCTACGACATCGAGTTCCCCGAGACCGCGAGGGCGCACGCGCTGGCCGGCACCGACCTGCTGGCCGTGCCCACCGCCCTGATGCGGCCCTACGAGACCGTCCCCAGGCTCCTGGTGCCGGCCAGGGCGTACGAGAACGGCCTGCACATCGCCTACGCCAACCGCTGCGGCCGTGAGGGCGACCTCGACTTCGCCGGGCTGAGCTGCCTGGCAGGACCCGACGGCGAGGTCCGCGCCCGGGCCGGCGCGGCCCCCGGGCTGCTGCTCGCCGACGTCGACCCGCAGACGGCCGCCGCGGCCCGCAAGGACTCCCCGTACCTGACCGACCGCCGCCCCGACCTCTACCGCACCCTCGCCAGGAGCCCCCGCCCATGACGTCCGTGCCCACCGCCGTCCACGACGAGCAGCACATCGAGGCCCAGACCGAACCGCCCATCACCATGTTCGGCCCGGACTTCCCCTACGCCTACGACGACTTCCTCGCCCACCCCGCGGGCCTCGGCTCGGTGCCGCCCGCGGAGCACGGCACCGAGGTCGCGGTGATCGGCGGCGGCCTGTCCGGCATCGTGACGGCGTACGAGCTGCTCAAGATGGGCCTGCGCCCGGTCGTCTACGAGGCCGACCGGATCGGCGGCCGGCTGCGTACCGTCGGGTTCGACGGCTGCGACCGGGCACTGACCGCCGAGATGGGCGCGATGCGCTTCCCGCCGTCCTCCACCGCCTTCTGGCACTACGCCGACCTGGTGGGCCTGCACAGCACGCCCTTCCCCAACCCGCTGGCGCCCTGCACCCCTTCGACGGTCGTCGACCTCAAGGGCGAGTCGCACTACGCCACCTCCCTCGACGACCTCCCCGAGGTCTACCACCAGGTCATGCACGCCTGGAACGCCTGCCTGGAGGACGGCGCCGACTTCTCCGCCATGCAGCGCGCGCTCCGCGAGCGGGACGTGCCGGCCATCCGGGCGATCTGGTCGGCGCTGGTGGAGAAGCTGGACAACCAGACCTTCTACGGCTTCCTGTGCGACTCGCCC
This sequence comes from Actinacidiphila bryophytorum, assembly GCF_016916835.1. GTDB lineage: Bacteria > Actinomycetota > Actinomycetes > Streptomycetales > Streptomycetaceae > Actinacidiphila > Actinacidiphila bryophytorum. Next base: position 103,619 of record NZ_JAFFIX010000023.1, read on the forward strand.
GCCTTCAGGTCCTTCCGGCACCGGGAGATATTCGGCCAGGTCGGCTTCGGCACCGGCGGCTGGGACACCGACTTCCCCAACTCCATCCTGGAGATCCTGCGGGTCGTCATGACCGGCGCCGACGACGACCACCGCGGCATCGACGGCGGCAGCCAGCAGCTCCCGCAGCGGCTGTGGGAGCGGGAGCCGGACAAGGCGGTGCACTGGCCGCGCGGCACCTCGCTCGCCTCGCTGCACGGCGGGCAGCCGCGCCCCGCCGTCACCGGGCTGCACCGTACCGCGGGCAACCGGATCACCGTCACCGACGCGACCGGCGACATCCGCACCTACAAGGCGGCGGTCTTCACCGCCCAGTCCTGGCTGCTGCTGTCGAAGATCGCCTGCGACGACGCGCTCTTCCCCATCGACCACTGGACGGCGATGGAGCGCACCCACTACATGGAGTCCAGCAAGCTCTTCGTGCCCGTCGACCGGCCCTTCTGGCTCGACAAGGACCCGCGCACCGGCCGGGACGTGATGTCGATGACGCTCACCGACCGGATGACCCGCGGCACCTACCTGCTCGACGACGGCCCCGACCGGCCCGCCGCGATCTGCCTGTCCTACACCTGGTGCGACGACAGCCTGAAATGGCTGCCGCTGAGCGCGCACGAGCGGATGGAGGTCATGCTCAAGTCGCTCGGCGAGATCTACCCGGGCGTCGACATCAGGAAGCACCTCATCGGCAACCCGGTGACCGTCTCCTGGGAGAACGAGCCGTGGTTCATGGGCGCCTTCAAGGCCAACCTGCCCGGCCACTACCGCTACCAGCGGCGGCTGTTCACCCACTTCATGCAGGACGCGCTGCCCGCCGACCGGCGCGGGCTGTTCCTCGCGGGCGACGACATCTCCTGGACCGCGGGGTGGGCGGAGGGCGCGGTGCAGACCGCGCTCAACGCGGTGTGGGGTGTCATGCACCACCTCGGCGGCAGCACCGACCCGCTCAACCCCGGACCCGGCGACGTCTACGAGGACATCTCGCCCGTCATGCTGCCCGAGGACTGACGCCCGCCGCCCACCGGCGTCAGCAGCAGCCGCCCGATCAGCCCCACGCCCGCGTCGAGCCGGCTCACGCACTCGTCGCGGGCGTCGCCGGTGCCGCGCAGCGCCCACAGCAGCCGGGCCGCGGCCCAGGCCGCGTCCCTGGCCCTGGCCAGCGACCACGAGCCGACCAGGTGCGTCAGCGGGTCCGCGGCCTCCAGCAGGTCAGGACCCGGCATCAGCAGCTCCCGCACCTCCTCCTCGATCGCGGTCAGCGCCTCGCCGACCCGGTCGAAGTCCGCCTCCAGGCCGGCCGGCGCCCGCCCGGTCGCGGTGCAGGTGTCCACCACCGCGAGCGCCAGGTCGTGGCCCACGTGCGCGTTGATCCCCGCCAATGCGAACTGCAGCGGCCTGACACCCGGGTGGGCGCGCATCGCGAACAGCGGGCGCCAGCAGGCCGGCGGGCGCCGGCCCGCCGCGTCGTCGGCCACCGCCGCCAGATACCGCCCCGCGAACCGTACCGCCAGCTCGCCCGCCGCCGCCCGGTCCGCGAAGTCCCCGGCGGCGAGCCGCCGCCGCACCTCCTCGGTCACCGCGGCATAGACCCGGTTGAAGACCGCGACCCCGTCGCCGTCCGGCAGACCCGTCTGCACACCCCGCATCCGGTCCAGCACACCGGCCACATCCATCACCATGCGCCCCAGTGTCCGCACCCGCGGCCGGTGCGCCACCCGGCACGCCGGACCGGGCCCGCAGCGCACCGGCGCGGCGGGTGCCGCCTTATCGGGGGAGTGGCACTCCCTGGATAGCCGGCCGCACCGGCCCCATGCTGGAGGGGTGGACAGAGCAGAACTCGCCGATTTCCTCCGCCGCAGCCGCGACCGGCTCAACCCCGCCGACGTGGGGCTGGGCGGCGGCGCCCGGCGCCGCACCCCGGGACTGCGCCGCGAGGAGGTGGCCCAGCTGGCCGGCATGTCCGTCGACTACTACACCCGCCTCGAACAGGCCCGCGGCCCCCGCCCCTCCCGGCAGATGCTCGGCGCGCTCGCCCGCGCGCTGCGGCTGACCTGCGACGAGCGCGACCACGTCTTCCACCTGGCGGGAGAGGAGCCGCCGCGGGAGACCGGCGGCAGCAGCCACGTACGCCCCGGGCTGCTGCTGGTCCTGGACCGGCTGCACGACACACCCGCCCAGGTCGTCAGCGACATCGGCGACGTCCTGGTGCAGAACACGATGGCCTCCGCGCTGCTCGGCGACGTGTCAGGGCGCCCGCCGCGGATGCGCAACACCGTGCGCCGCGCCTTCACCGAGCCCTCGGCGATGGACATCTTCCCGCCGGAGGACCACGAGACGCTGCTGCGCACCCATGTCGCGCACCTGCGGGCCGTGCTCGCCGCCCGCCCCGACGACCCGGCTGCCGCGAGCCTGGTCGCAGAACTGCGGGCGGCCAGCGACCACTTCGAACGGCTGTGGACCGAGCACCAGGTGGCCGTCCGGCGCTCGGACACCAAACGCTTCCGGCACCCGGTCGTCGGCGACATGGAACTGGACTGCGAGGTGCTGCTCAGCACCGGGCACGACCAGCGGCTGATCGTCTACACCGCACGGCCCGGCACCGAGGCGTACGAGCGGCTGCAACTCCTGCGGGTGGTCGGCCTCCAGGACCTGACCGTCGGCTGACCCCGCGCCGCCCGCCGAAATACGGTCAACTCCCCTCCGGGGCAACCGAGATGGCGGCGAACGTATGCCATGGCGTAATCCCGCGGAAGGAATTGCCCCTTCCGGGCTCCCGCTCCGGGCCGACGCGCCGGTAACGTGGTTCTCGGTTCGGCGGGCGCGATTCCCCCGTGCGCGTCCGCCGAACTCTTCCCACCAGCCGCGATGCGGCCACCCCACCCCCCTGAGCCGACCGCGTGACCCGCAGGGCGCGCGCCGGGGCCCCGCCGCACACCCCCGCCTACGGTGAGACCCCACGGGTCTGCGGGCGGCGGGAGGCGAGGCACAGGGTGCGCGGTGCGGGCTGGACAGTGCACGGCGACGGCCGCAGCCCACTGCCCGGGGCGGTGGTCCGCCCCGACGAGCGGCTCAGCTGGGGCCGCACCGTCGGCCTTGGCGTCGTGCACGCCGTCCTGCCGCCCGCGGTCACCGGGGCGGTGGTGCTGCTGATCGGGTTCAACCTCGCGCCGGTCGCCGCCGGCACGTACTGGCCGCAGGACCAGTGGACGGCGCTGCTCACACTGCTGTTCACCGGCTTCGCCCTGGTGGCGCTGCGCGGCTTCTGGGGCCGCGTGGCGATCTTCCTGGGCCTGCTCTTCGGCTACGGCGTCTCCTGGCTCTTCGACCGGGTCTTCGGCCGCATCGGCGTCAAGCACACCCCCGCGGGCCACACGGGCGGCCACTGGCGGCTCGACCTGCATCGGGTGGGCGACGCCCCCTGGTTCGGCTGGCCCAGCACCCACGCGCCCGCCTTCGACGGCTCCGCGGTCCTTGTCGCGCTGCCGGTGGTCATCGTGCTCATCGCCGAGAACGTCGGTCACGTCAAGGCGGTGGGGGAGATGACCGGCGACCGCCTCGACTCGGTCCTGGGCACCGCGATCGCCGCCGACGGCGGCACGACGGTCCTGGCCACCGCGCTCGGCGGCCCCGCCACCACCACCTACGCGGAGAACATCGGCGTGATGGCCGCCACCCGGATCTGCTCCGCCGCCGCTTACTGGGCAGCCGCCGGCTTCGCGATCCTCTTCGGCCTGTGCCCCAAGTTCGGCGCCGTCATCGCCGCGGTCCCCGGCGGCATCACCGTCATCCTCTACGGCATGATCGGGCTGCTCGGCGCCAGGATCTGGGTGGACAACCGGGTCGACCTCGGCAACCCGCTCAACCTGGTGCCCATCGCCGGCGGTGTCGTCGCCGGCATCGGCAACGTGACCCTGCGGATCACCGACACCTTCTCGCTCAGCGGCATCGCGCTCGGCACCATCCTGGTCCTGGCCGGCTACCACGCGCTGCGCCTGGCCGCGCCCGCCCACCTGCGCGAAAGGGAGGCGCCGGGCGGCGGGTGACACCGGACCGGCTCCCACTCCGGTCGGGGCCGCCCGCCGCCCGGCGGGCTACTCGGCGGCGACGCCGGCCGGCGCCGGCGAACCCGCCACCTTCACGGGGGCCGGCCTGACCACGCCCGCACCCACCACGAGACCCAGCGTCAGCACGGTGACCAGGCCGAAGGACACCGTGAGCGAACTCGCTCCGGCGATCCCGCCGATCGCCGCAGGCGCGACGAGCCCCGAGGTGTACGTGACGGTCGCGACACCCGCGATGGCCTGGCTCGGGTTCGGCCCGCTGCGCCCGGCCGCCGCGAAGCACAGCGGCACCACCACGGATATACCCACGCCGATCAGCGCGAAGCCGGCGATGGCAGGAACCGGTGCGTGCGCCAGCACCACCAGCAGCCCGCCGGCGGTCGCGACCACCCCGCCGGCCCTGATCGCGGTCACCGCGCCCAGCCGGCGCACCGCGAAGTCGCCCAGCAGCCGGGCCGTCGCCATCGTGCAGGAGAAGGCGGTGTACGCCAGCGCCGCCACCGCGGGCGAGGCGTTCGCGATGTCCCGCAGATAGACCGCGCACCAGTCCGCGGTGCCGCCCTCGGCGAACACCCCGCAGAAGCCGATCGCGCCGATCACCAGCGCGGCACGCGGCGGCAGCGCGAAGCGCGGCGGCGCGTCCTCCTCCGGCGCCGGGTGCAGGTCGGGCACCTTCGCGCACACCAGGAAGCCGACGACCACCAGGGCGCCGGACACCACGCCGAGGTGGATCCGCCCGTCGAGCCCGGCGTGCGCGGCCGGCACGCCGATCGCGGCACCGGTCAGGGTGCCCACGCTCCACATGCCGTGCAGGCCCGACATGATCGACTTGCCCTTGTGCTCCTCGACGTCCACGCCGATGGCGTTCATCACCACGTCGGCCATGCCGGCGCTGCCGCCGAAGACCAGCAGCGACAGGCACAGCCACGGCAGGCCCGGCGCCAGCGCGGGCAGCGACAGGGCCGCGCACCACAGGCCCAGCAGCAGCCGCAGCGCGGTCCGCGACCCGAGCTTGTGCATCAGCCGCCCCGCCAGCGGCATCGTCAGCATCGAGCCGATCGCGGGGCACACCAGCGCGATGCCCAACGCGCCCGCGCTCAGCCCGAGATGGTCCTTGATCCACGGGATGCGGGTGGCGAACGTGCCCTGGACCGCGCCGTGCACGGCAAAGATCGTGGCAATGGCCAGATGGGCGGTACGTACCCTGGCGGGAGACCACCCGGCCCTGGGAGCGTTCGTCGTCATGGTGCGTAAACTATCAGGAAGCCTGCCTGAAAGTTAAGGCGTATGAAGCCACCGGCTTCTGGGAGGATCGCCCGCATGACCGCTACCCGCGCGCAGCCCGGCCGGAACGCGTCACCGCGTACGGCCAGGGCCATCAACGACCGGCTCGCCCTGCGGCTGCTCCAGGAGGAAGGGCCGCTCACCGCCGCGCAGTTGAAGGAACTCACCGGCATGTCCCGGCCCAGCGTCGCCGACCTCGTCGAACGCCTCCAGGACTCCGGCCTCATCGAGGTCGTCGGCGAGTCCGGCGCCGCCAGGCGCGGCCCCAACGCCCGGGTCTACGGCATCGTCGCCGACCGGGCGTACGTCGCCGGGCTCGATGTCCGCGTCGAAAGCATCGGCGTCGAGATCGCCGACCTCCTCGGCCGCACCGTCGCCCGCGCCGACCTCACCGTCCCCTACGACGCCGACCCCGCCCGCACCATCGCCGGCGGCGTCGACCTGCTGCTCGGCGCCGCCGGCGGCAAACCCCTGCACACCGTCGCCTTCGGTGCGCCGGGCCTGGTCAACCCGGTCACCGGTCGGCTCAGCACCACCGGGGAACTGCCCGCCTGGCACGGCGACTTCGTCGACGAGGTACGCGGCAGGCTCGGCGTGCCCGTGCTGCTGGAGAACGAGGTCAACCTCGCCGCCGTCGCCGAGCAGCGGGTCCGCGGGGCCGGCGCCGACACCTTCGTCCTGCTGTGGATCGGCGGCGGCGTCGGCGCCGCACTCGTCCTCGAAGGGCGCCTGCGGCGCGGCAACTCCGGCGGTGCCGGTGAGGTCGGCTTCCTGCCGATCTCCTCATCCGGGCGGCTTCCCACCTCCACCAACTGCGACGACGGATTCCACGGGCTCGCCGGGAGCCGAGCCGTCTGCGACCTGGCCCGCGCCCACGGTCTTGCCCTCCACGGCTCCGACGCGGCCGCCGCCGCCTCTGCCGTGCTCGCCGGGACGCCCGGCTTCCTCGACGAACTCGCCGGGCGGATCGCCCTCGGGGCGGCCGCGGTCTGCGCCGTGCTCGACCCCGGCCAGATCATTCTGGCCGGCGAGGTCGGCGCCGCGGGCGGCCCCGACCTCGCCGCCCGGGTGGCGTCCACCCTGGCCACCCTCTCCCCCCTCCGCACCGAAGTCCGCCCCACCGCCGTCCCCTCGGGCCCCATCCTCCGCGGCGCCGTCATCACGGCCATGGACACCGCCCAGAACGCCCTCTTCCCCCCAACCCCCTGACCCGCGCCTGCCGGCGCGGGTCTGTTTCCCACCCTCCCCCACAGCTCCGCGTGGGGGTGCCCCCAGACCCGTGCGTGTTGCAGTTCGTCGAACGGTCTCCCGGTGGCCGGTGCCCCACCGTCGGCGACTGCAGGCTCGTGCACACCGGCGAACCGCAAGCCGCCAACGAACGCAGGGGGACGGTTCGGGGGTGTCCCCGCAGGCGTGCGCGCGACTCCCGCCGCCTCGTTCGGAAAGGGCCGAGGCGCGCAGGCCGAGGAGATACCCCCGAAGCGGCACCGACCCACCGCACAGAGCAGGCGCACCCCCGGGGACACCGCACCGCGCGGCACCGACCCACCGCACCCCGGGAGGGTGCCGGAAGGGAACCCCCTGGAGTCCGGCCGGGGAGGCGTGGCAGACTGGACCCCGTACCAGTGACGTTTGCGCACTCCGGGGTCGGTGTAATTCCGAACCGGCGGTTATAGTCCGCGACCCGTCCGCATCCAGCGGCCGGTTGACCAGGTGAAATTCCTGGACCGACGGTGAAAGTCCGGATGGGAGGCAGTGCGCGGCGGACGTTCACAACGGTGCGCCGCCGTGCCGCGGGCCGCTCAGGCCCGCGCAACCGCGGTGCCCCGGCCGTGACCAGACGTCCGCTCGCCCCGGAGTCCGTGCCCGATGCGGCAGGAGGACCCGGTGGCCACCACCACAGAGACCGACGCGATGCGCCGAGCGATCGCGTTGTCCGCCCGCGCCCTCGGCGCCACCGCCCCGAATCCGGTCGTCGGCTGTGTGATCCTCGACACGGCCGGCACCGTCGTCGGCGAGGGCTGGCACCGCAAGGCCGGCGGCCCGCACGCCGAGGTGCACGCGCTGCGCGCCGCGGGCGCGGCAGCCCGCGGCGGCACCGCCGTGGTGACGCTGGAGCCGTGCAACCACACCGGCAGGACCGGCCCGTGCGCGCAGGCGCTGATCGAGGCCGGGGTGGCCCGGGTGGTGCACGCGGTGTCGGACCCGAGTCCGGCCGCGTCCGGCGGCGCGGCAACGCTGCGTGCGGCGGGCGTGGACGTCGAGGGCGGCCTGCTGGCGGCCGAGGCCGAGGCGGTCAACGTCGCGTGGCTGACGTCGGTGCGCCGCGGGCGCCCCTTCGTGCGCTGGAAGTACGCGGCCACCCTCGACGGCCGCATCGCCGCGGCGGACGGCAGCAGCCGCTGGATCAGCTCGGCGGAGTCCCGCGCGGACGTGCACCGGCTGCGGGCGGAGGCGGACGCGGTGGTGGCGGGCTCCGGCACGCTGCTGGCCGACGACCCGCACCTGGCGGTGCGCGGCATCCCGGACGCGGTCCAGCCGCTGCGGGTGGTCGTGGACTCCCGCGCGCGGACCCCGAGGGGCGCGCGGGTGCTGGACGACGCGGCCCCGACGCTGATCGCGGTGTCGAAGGACGCCGACACGAGCCACCTCCCGGACGACGTGGAGGTCGTCCGCATCCCCTACGCCCCCCGCCGACCCGCGGCACCCGGAACTGCGGAGCCCGCGCCCCCCGCGCCGGCGGAACCCGCCGAGCCCACCGCACCCGTGGCCGCCGGAAGCACGGAACCCACCGCACCCGCGGCACCCGGAGCCGCACGAACCACGCCCCCCGCGGCAGCGGAGCCGGCGGAGCCCACGGCACCCGGAGCCTCACAAACCGCGCCCCCCGCCCCGGCGGAACCGGTCGGGTCGGCCCGTGCCGCCGCCTTCCGCCCCGAGGGCGTGGGCCTTGACGTCCACACCCTCCTGGCCGAGCTGCACGCCCGCGGCATCCGTTCCGTTCTGCTGGAGGGCGGGCCGACCCTCGCGGGGGCCTTCGTGGCCGCGGGTGCCGTCGACTGCGTCGTCGGCTACCTGGCCCCCGCCCTGCTGGGCGCCGGCGCTTCCGCGCTCGGCGACGCAGGAATCAGCACCATCGCGCAGGCGTTGCGGCTCGACGTGACAGACGTCGCCCGCTTCGGTCCCGACCTGCGGGTCACCGCCGTTCCCACTGCTGCACAGGAGAAGTGACGTGTTCACCGGAATCGTCGAAGAACTGGGTGAGATCACCGCCGTCGAGGAGCAGTCCGAGGCCTCGCGTTTCACCGTGCGCGGCCCGGTCGTGACCGAGGGCGCCAAGCACGGCGACTCGATCGCGGTGAACGGCGTGTGCCTGACGGTCGTGGAGTTCGGCGGCGGCACCTTCACCGCCGACGTGATGGCCGAGACGCTCAAGCGGTCCAGCCTCGGGGCGCTGCGCCCCGGGTCGCGGGTCAACCTGGAGCGCCCGATGGCGCTGGGCGGGCGGCTCGGCGGGCACCTGGTGCAGGGGCACGTCGACGGCACGGGCACGGTCCTGGACCGCACGCCCGCCCAGCACTGGGAGATCGTGAAGGTCTCGCTGCCGCCCGAACTGTCCCGGTACGTGGTGGAGAAGGGCTCGATCACCGTCGACGGCATCAGCCTGACCGTCGTGGAGGCCGCGGCCGACTACTTCACCGTCAGCCTGATCCCGACGACGCTGGCGCTGACGACCCTGGGCATCAAGCAGCCGGGCGACCCGGTGAACCTGGAAGTCGACGTGATCGCCAAGTACGTCGAGCGGATGATGACGCCGGGGGATGCGCGATGAGCGCACTGCACTGGCTGAACAGCGAGGCCTTCACCGCCTTCGACCAGCACGTCATGTGGTCGGACATGATCGGCAACCTGCTGGGCCTGGGCGCGCTGGCGCTGGGCTGGCGGCGGGCGATGCTGACCTGGCCGGTCCAGCTGCTGTCGGGTGTCGTGCTCGTGGCGGCCTTCTGGTCGGCGCACCTGGGCGGCGGTGTCGGCAAGCAGTTTGTGGTGATCACCGTCGCGGTGTGGGGCTGGTACCAGTGGCGGCGCGGCCGGGCAGGCAGCGGGCAGCTGGCGATCAGGTTCGCGACGTGGCGCGAGCGCGCGGTGCTGGTGGCGGCCACCGCGGCCGGCACCGTCGCGGTCGCCGCGCTCTTCCTGGCCTACCCGAAGCTGTCGTGGAACCCGTGGCCGGACGCGTACATCTTCGTCGGGACGCTGGCCGCGATGTACGCGCAGGCCCGCGGCTGGGTCGAGTTCTGGTTCGCCTGGCTGGCCGTCGACCTGGTCGGGGTGCCGCTGAACTTCCACAGCGGCCTGCCCTTCTCCGGCCTGGTCTACATCGTCTACTTCGTCCTGGTGATCGCCGGGATGTACGCCTGGTGGCAGCAGACCCGCAGCGCCGCGGACCTGCCCGGCCGGGCGAAGCCGAGCAGCACCGTCGCGGAAGGAGTGACGGCATGAGCGCCGTGACCGCACTGCAGGACGACTGGTACGACGAGGCCGACCTCGGCCTCGACCCGGTGGAGCGCGCCGTCGCCGAGATCGCCGCGGGCCGCCCGGTCGTGGTCGTGGACGACGAGGACCGGGAGAACGAGGGCGACCTGATCGTCGCGGCGGAGAAGATCACCCCGGAGACCGTGGCGTTCATGATGAGCGAGTGCCGCGGGCTGATCTGCGTGCCGATGGAGCCGCACGACCTGGACCGGCTCGACCTGCCGCAGATGGTGGCGGCCAACACCGAGTCGATGCGCACCGCCTTCACCGTGTCGGTCGACGCCGCCCCGCAGTACGGGGTGACCACCGGGATCTCCGCGGCCGACCGCGCCGCCACGATCCGGCTGCTGGCCGAGCGGACGTCCGTGGCCGCCGACTTCGTACGCCCGGGCCACGTCTTCCCGCTGCGGGCCAGGAGCGGCGGGGTGCTGACCCGGCCGGGGCACACCGAGGCGGGTGTGGACCTGGCCAGGCTCGCCGGGCTGCGGCCCGCGGCGGCCATCGTGGAGATCGCCCGCGAGGACGGCACGATGGCCCGGCTGCCCGAGCTGGTGCCCTTCGCGCGCAAGCACGGCCTGGTCATCATCTCCATCGCGGACCTGATCGCCTACCGCCGCGCGTCGGAGCAGGCGGAGCAGGCGGAGCCGGCCGTCCGCCGGGAGGCGGCGACGACGCTGCCGACCGCCTTCGGCGACTTCCGCGCCTACGGCTACCGCAGCACCGCCGACGGCGTGGAGCACATCGCGCTGGTCGCGGGCGACATGGGCGACGGCACCGACGTGCTGGTGCGGGTGCACTCCGAGTGCCTGACCGGCGACGTCTTCGGCTCGCAGCGCTGCGACTGCGGTCCGCAGCTGCAGGGCGCGCTGCGCCGGGTGGCGGAGGAGGGCCGCGGGGTGGTGCTGTACCTGCGCGGCCACGAGGGGCGCGGCATCGGCCTGCTGCCGAAGCTGCGCGCGTACGAGCTGCAGGAGCGCGGCCGGGACACCCTGGACGCCAACCTCGAACTCGGCCTGCCCGCCGACGCCCGCGACTACGGTGCCGCCGCCCGCATCCTCGCCGACCTCGGGGTGCGTTCGCTGCGGCTGATCACCAACAACCCCGCCAAGACCGGCGCGCTGGTCCGGCACGGCCTCGACGTGCTGGGACGCGAGCCGATGCCGGTCGGCGCGGGGGAGCACAATCTGCGGTATCTGCGGACCAAGCGCGACCGGATGGGGCACGACCTGCCCTGGCTGGAGACCGCGGGCCGTACCCACAGCGCCGTCGGCACCGCCGGCGGCAGCACCACGGTGACAGAGCAACGAGGAGAGAAGTGAGCGGTAAGGGCGCCCCCGAGCTGACCGTCAAGAACTGCGGCGACCTGCGGGTCGCGGTGATCGCGGCCCAGTGGCACCAGCAGGTGATGGACGGTCTCGTCGACGGCGCGATGCGCGCCCTGCACGACCTGGGGATCGAGGAGCCGACGCTGCTGCGGGTGCCGGGCAGTTTCGAACTGCCGGTCGTCGCCCGGGCGGTGGCCGGCCGCGGCTACGACGCGGTCGTCGCGCTCGGGGTGATCATCCGCGGCGGCACACCGCACTTCGAGTACGTCTCGCAGGGCGTCACCGCCGGCCTGACGCAGGTCACCGTGGACAGCGGTGTCCCGGTCGGCTTCGGTGTGCTCACCTGCGACACCGAGGAGCAGGCGCTGGACCGGGCGGGACTGCCGGGGTCGAACGAGGACAAGGGCCATGAAGCGGTCACCGCCGCGGTGGCGACCGCGGCGGTCATCCGCTCACTATCCGAACCGTGGCGATGATCCGCGGGCGGTTCCCCGTAGGCTAGGACCACCATGGCCAACAAGACATTCGAGCAGCTCTTCACCGAGCTGCAGCACAAGGCCGCCACCGGCGACCCCGGCACGTCACGCACCGCGGAACTGGTCGGCAAGGGCGTGCATGCGATCGGCAAGAAGGTGGTCGAGGAGGCCGCCGAGGTGTGGATGGCAGCCGAGTACGAGGGCGCCGACGCCACCGCCGAGGAGATCTCCCAACTGCTCTACCACGTTCAGGTGATGATGGTCGCCCGGGGCATCTCCCTGGACGACGTCTACGCCCATCTGTGAGACGTACGGCCCGCGCGCCGCAACCGCACGGGCCGTACACCCACGCCCCCGCACCGACCCCGTACCGCCGAGCACCACCCCACAGCACCCACGCACCGACAGCGAAGGAACCCGACCCCATGCTGCGCATCGCCGTCCCGAACAAGGGCTCACTGTCCGGACCCGCGGCGGCCATGCTCCATGAGGCCGGATACCGCCAGCGCAAGGAGTCCAAGGAGCTGGTGCTGTTCGACCGCGCCAACGACGTGGAGTTCTTCTACCTGCGCCCGCGCGACATCGCCATCTACGTCAGCTCCGGCCGCCTGGACATCGGCATCACCGGGCGTGACCTGCTGCTGGACTCGGGCGCAGGCGCCGAGGAGATCCTGCAGCTCGGCTTCGCCCGCTCCACCTTCCACTACGCCGCCCGGCCCGGCACCGCCTCAGGTGTCGCCGACCTCGGCGGCATGACGGTCGCCACCTCCTACGAGGGCGTCGTCGAGAAGCACCTCGCCGACAACGGCGTGGCCGCCACCGTCGTCCACCTCGACGGAGCCGTCGAGACCGCCATCCAGCTGGGCGTGGCCCAGGTCATCGCCGACGTGGTCGAGACCGGCACCTCGCTGCGCAACGCGGGCCTGGAGACCTTCGGCGAGCCGATCATGGCCTCCGAGGCGGTCGTCGTACGGCCGACCGGCGCCCCCACGGACGAGCCCGAGGTGCAGAAGTTCCTGCGCCGCCTGCAGGGCGTCCTGGTCGCGCGGCGCTACGTGATGATGGACTACGACATCCGCGCCGAGCACGTCGACCAGGCCGTCGCCCTCACCCCGGGCCTGGAGTCGCCGACGGTCTCCCCGCTGCACCACGAGGGCTGGGTCGCGGTCCGCGCCATGGTCCCCACCAGCGACGCGCAGCGCATCATGGACGAGCTGTACGACCTGGGCGCCCGCGCCATCCTCACCACCGGCATCCACGCCGCCCGGCTGTGACCGCCGCCGACGACGACCGCGCCAGGGCCGCCGTCGCGCAGCTGCCCGTCACCTTCCGGCCGCTGGTCACCCGTGTGGTGCTGATCACCATGGGGACGCTGCTGCTCGCGGTGCTCAGCACCCTGGCCGTGGTCATGCCGTACGAGGGCGTGTCCCCGTGGAGCACCGGCGACCGGGTCACCCTGGTCGTCGTCGGGGTGCTGGCGCTGGCCCTGCTGGCGCTGCTCAGCCGCCCCAAGGCGGTCGCGGACGCCGACGGCCTGACCGTGGTCAACCTGACCGTCAGAAGGCGGCTGGCCTGGGCGGAAGTGCTGGCCGTGCGGCTGCGGCCGGGCGACGCCTGGGTCCATCTGGACCTCGCGGACGGCACCACGCTCGCGGTGATGGGCATCCAGCCCGGCATCGCCAGGCGGCAGGCCATCGGCGACGCCCGGCGCTTGCGGACCCTGGTCGAGGCGCTCGGCGAGGCCCGCGGCGACGGCCCCGGCGAAAGTGACGCCCCGCGGTGAAAGGGGCGCCCGCCGTTCTTCGCGGCCGCCACCCCAATGACTACTCTGGATCCGGGCGGTGCCGTGACGGCGCCGCCCGCGGAACCGCCCGACCGACCGAGGAGTGACACTCACACCCCGATGGACGAACCGTCCGGTAGTACCTGCGCCGCCCCTCCCGACCAGTCCCATGGAGCGGCGGCCTCATGAGCACGTCACTGCTGCTGCTCGCGGCAGCCCTTGTCCTGATCATCGCCAACGGTTTCTTCGTCGCCGCCGAGTTCGGCCTGGTGACGGTGGAACGCCCGGCCGCGGAACGCGCCGCCGCCGAGGGCGACCGCCGGGCGGCCGGCGTCGTCGCCGCCTTGCGCCGGCTGTCCTTCCAGCTGTCCGGCACCCAGCTCGGCATCACCATCACCTCGCTGGTCGTCGGCATGCTCGCCGAACCCGCGCTCGCCGACCTGCTGACCGGCCCGATCAGCGCCGCCGGCATACCGGACGGCGCCGCCCCCGGCGTCGCCGTCGTGGTCGGCATGATGGCCGCGTCCGCCGTCCAGATGGTGATCGGCGAGCTGGTCCCCAAGAACTGGGCGGTGTCCAGGCCGCTCGCCGTCGCCCGGATGGTCGCAGGCCCGCAGCGGGCCTTCTCCCGCGCCTTCGGCCCGGTCATCGAACTGCTCAACACCGCGGCCAACCGCCTGGTGCGGATGCTCGGCGTGGAGCCCGCGGACGAGCTGGCCTCCGCCCGCACCCCCACCGAGCTGGTCTCGCTCGCCCGGCACTCGGCCCTGGCCGGGGCGCTGGAGCAGGACACCGCCGACCTGTTCGTGCGCACCCTCTCGCTCGGCGACCTCACCGCGGAGAACGTGATGACCCCCCGGGTCAGGGTCAGCGCCCTGGAGGACACCGCCACCGCGGCCGACGTCCTGAACCTCACCCGGGCCACCGGTCTCTCCCGGTTCCCGGTCTACCGCAGCCGCCTGGACGACATCGTGGGCATGGTCCACCTCAAGGACGCCCTGGCCGTCCCCGCGCAGCTGCGCGACCGCACCGCGGTCGGCAGGATCGCGGTCGTCCCGCTGCTGGTCCCCGAGACGCTGGCCGCGCAGCCGCTGCTGGAACTGCTCCGCAGCCAGCAGCCCATCGCGGTCGTCGTCGACGAGTACGGCGGCACCGCGGGCGTGGTCACCCTGGAGGACATCGTCGAGGAGCTGGTCGGCGAGGTGCGCGACGAGCACGACGCCGTGGACCTGCCCGACCTCGCCCAGGCACCGCCGGAGAACGGCCACCCCGCCTGGGACGCCGACGGCGGCTGCCGTATCGACACCCTGGCCCGTATCGGCCTTGAGGCGCCGGAAGGCCCGTACGAGACCGTCGCGGGCCTGGTCGCCGACCTGCTGGGGCGCATCCCCGAGGTCGGCGACACCGCGGAGCTGCCCGGGTGGCGGCTGCGGGTCGCCGAGGTCGGCCACCACCGGGCCGAGCGCGTCAGGATCGTGCGGACGGCGCAGGACCAGGACGCGGCCGAGGAGGGTGAGCGATGAGCGTGCTGCAACTGCTGTTCGCGCTGCTCCTGGTGCTCGGCAACGGCTTCTTCGTCGGCGCGGAGTTCGCGCTGGTCTCGGTCCGCCGCAGCCAGATCGAACCGCTGGCCGCCGCACACCGCAGGGCGCGCACCGTGCTGTACGGCCTGGAGCACCTGCCGCAGATGATGGCCGCCGCCCAGTTCGGCGTCACTGTCTGCTCGCTGACCCTGGGCGCGGTCGCCGAACCCACCGTCGCGCACCTGCTGGAACCGGTCTTCGCCGCCGCCCACGTGCCCGACGACCTGGTGCACGCCATCGGGTACGCCCTCGCGCTGGCCCTGGTGGTCTTCCTGCACCTGGTCATCGGCGAACTCGTCCCGAAGAACCTGGCGATGGCCGACCCGGAGAAGACCGCGCTGTGGCTCAGCCCCGGCCTGGTCGGCTTCGCCCGGGTCTTCCGCCCGGTCATCGTGGTGCTCGGCGCGTGCGCCCGGGTCATCCTGCGGGCCTGCGGCGTCGAGCCGAAGGACGAGGTCGACGCGGTCTTCACCAGCGCCGAGCTGACCGTGCTGGTGGAGGACGCCAGGCGGGCCGGGCTGCTGGACTCCGACGAGCAGGAGCGCCTGGAGGACGCGCTGGAGCTGGGCACCCGCCCGGTCACCGAGGTGCTGCTCACCCCGGACCAGCTGATCACCCTGGCGCCCACGGCGACCGCCCGCGAGGTCGAGGAGCTGACCGTACGCACCGGCTACTCCCGCTTCCCCGTGGCGGCCGGGGCCGGAGCCGGGTACCTGGGCTACCTGCACGTCAAGGACGTGCTGGACCTGGAGGACCAGGACCGCCCGGTGCCGCAGCGGCTGTGGCGGCCCATCACCACGCTGCGCGCCGACCTCCCGCTGGACGACGCGCTGACCTCGATGCGGCGGGCCGCCTCCCACCTCGCGGCGGTCGCGGACCCCACCGGGCGGGTACTCGGCCTGGTCGCCCTGGAGGACGTGCTGGAGATGCTGGTCGGCGAGGTCCGCGACCCCTCGCACCGCTCGGCGCCCGGCGAACTCGTCGGCTGACGGCCCCGCCGCCCGCCTCGGCTACTCGGCCGGGTCGGGCGGCGGGATGCCGGGGCCGCGGCCCGAGAGCACCTCGCCGTACGCCTGCATCAGGTCCGGCAGTCGCAGCGTCGACAGCTCCTCGCGGCTCGGCGTCGCCGGATACTCCGACAGCCGCAGGTCGCGGTAGGCGCAGCTCTTCTCGTACAGCGTGCGCAGCAGCCGCCCGTTGCCCAGCTCGTCGATCCAGCCCTGGTCCACGACATGGCCGCTGATCGCCCGCAGCTCGTCCAGCGCCTCGTCGTCCCAGTGGTCGCCGTTCTCGGCGGCCAGCACCTGGCCGATCCTGGTCAGCTCCAGCGGGCGGTAGCTGGGGAAGTCCACCCGGGTGGTGAAGCGCGAGCTGAGGCCGGGGTTCGCGGCCAGCAGCCGGTCCATGCCCTCGGGATACCCGGCCAGGATGACCACCAGCCGGTCCCGGTTGTCCTCGGCGCGCTTGAGCAGCACCTGCAGGGCCTCGTCGCCGTACGCGTCGCCCTTGCTGTACCCGGAGTTGGACAGCGCATAGGCCTCGTCCACGAACAGCACACCGCCGAGCGCAGAGTCGATCAGCTCGTTGGCCTTCACCGCGGTCTGCCCCAGGAACTCGCCGACCAGGTCGGAGCGCTGGGCCTCCACCAGGTGGTCCCCGCCCAGCAGTCCCAGCGCGTAGAACACCCGGCCCAATATGCGGGCCACCGTGGTCTTGCCGGTGCCGGAGGGGCCGGAGAAGACGAAGTGCCGCTTCGGCGGCTGCACCGGCAGGCCCTGGCCCGCCCGCAGCCGCGCCATCCGCAGCTGTGCCGACAGCGCCTTGACCTGCCGCTTGACCGGTTCCAGGCCCACCATGCCGTCCAGCTCCGCGAGCGCCTGGGCCAGCAGCACCGGATCGGAGCCGCCGAGCGGCAGTTGGGCGGGCAGCGCGCCGGTCAGCGGCGCGGCGGCCCGGTCGCGTATGTCGTCGTCCAGGGTGCCCGCGGACGCCAGCAGTGCGTCGTCCAGCTCCGGGTTGCCCGGCGGCCGGCCCTCGCCGGGGTCCGCGTACATCGCCGCGTCCATGTCGGCCGCGCCCTCGGGGACCGCCTGCCCGCCGCCCGCCAGCGACACCGCGGTCGCCAGCCCCGCACCCTCGTCGAGGCCGTCGTCGGTCTCGTGGATCGCGGCCAGCCGCGCCGCGGTGTCCATGAACGCCGGGTCCACCCGGTGCACCGCGCGGTAGAGCGGTACGGCGGCGGCCGTCCGCCCCGTCCCCTCGTACGCCCGCGCCAGCCAGTACCGCAGCTCCTTGCGCTGCGGCTGCTCGCTGCGGCACCGCATCAGGGCCGCGGCGAGCAGCGGTTCCGCCTGGCCGCACATTTCGAGGCGCACCCGGGCCATGCCGCCGAAAAGCCCCGCCTCGATGCCCAGCAGCGGGTCGCCGAGCAGCGGTTCCGTATGCCGGACGAGGTGCTCCCAGTCCTTGACCAGATACGCCCGGCAGGCGTGCAGGAAGCGCACCTGCGGATCGGTGTCGACCGGCGGGCAGTCCGCCAGCGCGCGGTCCAGCTCGGCGACATGGCGGCCGTCCAGCCAGTGCGAGGCGTGCGCCAGCAGCAGGTCCCTGCTGGTCTCCAGCACCGGCTGCACCCACCAGCCGAGCCAGTACCAGGAGTTCAGGGTGCGGCGGTGCGCCGCGCGCTGCTCCCCGAAACGGTCCCGGTGCCGGTACATCTGCAGCAGCGCGGTCGCGGTGTCCGCCCGCAGCGCGTGCAGCCCCAGCCAGGCGTCGGCCATCCCCGGGTCGATGCGGACCGCGGTCTTGAACTCCTCCTCGGCCTGGACGTAGGCGCCCATCGTGTACGCGTCGATGCCGCGCAGCCAGGCGAGGTCGGCCGGGGCGGCCGTGCGGTCGGTGCCGAAGTCCATCGAGTCCCCACCCATCATTCCCCCGCCAACCACCCCTCGGCGCACCGGAGTTGGTCCCCGCCCCAGCCACTGCGCCCCCGGTCCCACCCTCGGGCATCGTACCCGCGAAGAGGTCAACTCCGTAGAGTGCGTCTCCCTGCGGGGCTTCGGTAGCTGGGTGCCCCTTGCGCGCTGGCCTTGCTCCTTCCCCGCCGTGGGCGGCGACCAATGCCCTGCCCCTCGCGGTGGGCTCTCGGCCTCAGCGCCGTGGGAACTGCGCGCCCAGCCCGGACGGGCGGGAAGGACGCAACGCCACAGCAAGTGGCAATCACCCGGCGCCGCGACGGAACGTGAGGGATGAGCGTGGCGGGAGGGGGCTCGGGGGCGCACCCGGGCGCGGAAAGGGCGGGTGGGTGGGAAAGACGAAGCCCCCGGTCACGGGGGAACAACCGGGGGCTTCGTGCTACGTGGCGGCCTTCCGGGGCCGCTTGGTTGAAAACGTAATTGCTCCGCGCCAAGCGGTCAAGTGCGTCACCGCCCGTGACCGAACGGACCGCGAGCGGCGCGATATCCGTCCTCCGTCTGGTGGACCAGAAGGTCCGCGAACGGCCGCGTCGGATCCTCCGCGAAGTGCTCGTCCTCCGCCGCGGACCACCCGGTCCAGAAGTGCGCCAGGGACGGCCCGTCCCGCCGGATGCCGCGCCGCCTGGCGGTCCCGGGGTCCACCTCAAGCCACAGGGTGAGCGCCAGCGAGGGCCGCAGCGCCCGCCGCCCGCTGGCGACGCCTTCAAGCAGCACCACCGGCGCCGCGGGTACGGTCTTCTCGCCGTCGAACCGCCGCGCGGCCCAGTCGTAGACCCGGTGCGTGGCGCCGCGGCCCGCCGCGAAGGGGACGAGCAGCTCGGCCGTGAGCCGTTCGGCCCACCCGAACGGCTCCTCGTGCGTCGCGAAGTCGTCGGTGTGCACCACCGGCACTCCGCCGGCCTCCGCGGCGAGCCGCTGGGCGAGTGTGCTCTTGCCGGCGCCCGCGTGGCCGTCGACGGCCACCAGGCGTACCGGCCCGCAGGACGGTGCGAGCAGGTGGAGGGTGCCGGCGAGGCCGCGCAGCGTGAGCCCGGCGGGGCCGTGGTTGTCCATGAAGGGCGAGCCTATGCCGCGACCTTGCGGCGGCCCGGCGCGCGCACGCCGCTAAAAGGTTCCGTGTCGGGCCGTGGTCCCGATTACCGTGGTCGGGTGACCGATATCCAGGACTCCACCGCCCTCCATCCCGCCGACCGCCTCGAACTCGCCAGGAGGGCCACCGCCGACGCGGGGGTGGACGCGCTGCTGGTCTCGCCGGGCGCCGACCTGCGTTATCTGACCGGCTATCAGGCGCTGCCGCTGGAGCGGCTGACGTGCCTGGTGGTGCCGGCCGAGGGGGAGCCCTTCCTGGTGGCGCCGGCCCTTGAGGTCGCGGCGGCGCAGGCGTCCCCGGCGGGCGGGCTCGGCCTGGAGATCACCGGTTTCGCCGAGACGGACGACGCGTACGCGCTGATCGCCCGCCGGCTGCCGGCCGGTGTGCGGCGTTTCGCGGTGGACAACCACATGTGGGCGGAGAAGCTGCTGGCCTTCCAGGCCGCGCTGCCCGACGCCCAGGCGTGCCTGGCCGGCGACGTCCTGACGGAGCTTCGCCTGCGCAAGACGCCCGCGGAGGTGGCGGCGCTGCGCCGGGCGGGCGGCGCCATCGACCGGGTGCACCGCAGGATGGGGGAGTGGCTGCTGGCCGGGCGTACCGAGCGAGAGGTCGCCAGGGACATCGCGGACGCGATCGTGGCGGCGGGCCACGCGACGGTGGACTTCGTCATCGTCGGCTCGGGGCCGAACAGCGCGAGCCCGCACCACGAGGTGTCGGACCGGGTGATCCGCACCGGCGACCCGGTGGTGGTCGACATCGGCGGCACCACCGCCGACGGCTACTGCTCGGACTCCACCCGCACCTACGCGGTGGGCGAGCCGCCCGCGGCCTTCCGCGAGCTGTACGAGGTGCTGCTGCGCGCGCAGACCGCGCAGACCGACGCGGTGCGCCCGGGCATCACCGCCGAGCAACTGGACGCGGTGGGGCGGGACATCATCACCGCGGCGGGCTACGGCGAGCACTTCATCCACCGTACGGGCCACGGCATCGGCATGGAGTCGCACGAGGAGCCGTACATCGTGGCGGGCAGCAGCCGGGCGCTGGCGCCGGGCATGGCCTTCTCGATCGAGCCGGGCATCTATCTGCCCGGCACCTTCGGCGCCCGCATCGAGGACATCGCGGTGTGCACGCAAGACGGCGGCGAGCGGCTGAATCTGACCGGGCGTGACCTGGTGGTCCTGCCGGGCTGAGCGCCACAGGAGCAGACCAATGTTGGTCCCGCCACGCGGTCGGAAAACCTGGTGGAAAGGGCGTCTGGGCTGCAATGGTGGTGCGACCTGCCGCCCGGGCGGCGCGCAGGGGTGTCCCGTACCCGTCGAGGGAAAACGAGGGGATTCAGCCATGACAAGTAACGCCCCCCGCCGTGCCGTGATCGCCGCAGCACTGGCCGCCGCGGCGGCCGCGGCGAGCACCGCGGCCGCGCAGTCCGCGTCGGCCGCGCCGTCCGGCGCCGCCGTTCCCGGCGCGGCGCCGCAGCGGCACGGCCGCGACGGCGAGCCCGACACCGCTCCGGTCGACTACCACGGCTGGACGTCCTTCGCCGACTGGCTGTTCGGCGCGCACGCGGGCACCCGCCCGGTGCCCGGGCCGCGCCCAGGGCTGGAGTTCGACCGGGCGACCGGCAGCCTGGACTACACCGACCCGCACACCGGTATCACCGCCACCTGGGAGTCGGCCTCCTGGACGTCGCCGGTGCGCAAGGTCCCGCACCCGGCGAGCGAGCTGATCTCGTCGTGGAACGCACACACCCCGGCCGGCACCTGGATCCAGGTGGAGCTGCTGGGCACGTACACCGACGGCACCGCGACCCCGGCGTATGTGATGGGCCGCTGGACGGCGGGCGACGGCGACGAGGACATCCGCCGCACCTCGGTGGACGACCAGACCGACGGCAAGAGCAGCATCTGGACCGACACCTTCTCCATCGACGACACGACGGCCGGTCCGCTGCTCGCCTCGTACCAGCTGCGGCTGACGCTTTTCCGCAGGCCCGGCAGCAAGCTGACGCCGACCGTGTGGCGGCTGGGAGCGATGGCGTCGAACATCCCGGACCGCTTCACCGTGCCGGCCTCCGTGCCGGGCGAGGGCGCGGGTGTGGAGCTGCCGGTGCCGGCGTACTCGCAGAACATCCACAAGGGGCAGTACCCGGAGTACGACAACGGCGGCGAGGCCTGGTGCAGCCCGACGTCGTCCACGATGGTCATCGAGTACTGGGGCCGCGGCCCGACCGCCGAGCAGCTGGCCTGGGTCGACCCGTCGTACGCGGACCCGCAGGTCGACCAGGGCGCCCGCTACACCTACGACTACCAGTACGAGGGCTGCGGCAACTGGCCCTTCAACGCGGCCTACGCGGCGACGTACAAGGACATGCAGGGCGTCATCACCCGGCTGCACTCGCTGAACGACGTCGAGAAGCTGATCAAGGCCGGAATCCCGGTGATAACGTCCCAGTCCTTCCTGGCCTCCGAGCTGGACGGCGCCGGCTACGGTACCTCGGGCCATCTGATGGCCCTGGTGGGCTTCACCGCCGAGGGCGACGTGGTCGCCAACGACCCGGCCAGCGACAGCGACGCGGTGGTGCGCAACGTCTACAAGCGCGCCCAGTTCGAGACGATCTGGCTGCGCACCAAGCGGATCAACGCCTCCGGCGGGGTCAGCGGCGGCACCGGCGGGGTCTGCTACCTGTACTTCCCTGCCCAGCCGAGCCCGGGGCAGCGGCGGGCGCTCGCGGCGGTCGGTGTGGTGTGAAAACGGGGCGCTCCGGGCGCCCTTGACGTGCGGCGGCCCGCCGGAGACCCCGATTGGTAGAGACCAATTTTGTGGGTTGCTCTAAAGGTCTGGACCAAGTCATTGACGGGTCCGTGTCAGCGCAGGATTCTGCTGGCACGTTCCCCCACAGGAGGTCCAGACGTGAAGCGTCTCCATGCACTGGGTTCCGGCGTGGCCGCCGCCGCCCTCGCCTTCGCCGGGCTCGGTGTCGCCACCGCGCTCGGCGCGGGACAGGCGAGCGGTGCCACCGCGTCGGCGAACGCCCTGAGCAACCAGTGGTACGCCGCCGCCCCCTATCTGATGCCGACCGACAACAACCCGCCGGACGCGACCGCGATCATGGACGCCACCGGACTCAAGGCCTTCCAGCTGGCCTTCATCCTGGCCCCCAACGGCGGCGGCTGCAGCCCGACATGGGGCGGTACCAGTGCGGTGTCCTCCGACACCGCGGTCGCCGGGGTGATCTCCGCGATCCGGGCCAAGGGCGGCGACGTCTCGGTCTCCATCGGCGGCTACGGCGGCACCAAACTCGGCCAGGCCTGTGCCGACGCGGCCTCCACGGCGGCCGCCTACCAGCAGGTGATCACCAAGTACCAGCTGCACGCGATCGACTTCGACCTGGAGGAGCCGGAGTACGAGAACACCGCGGCCGTCGCGCACGAGATCGGCGCGGCCAAGATCCTGCAGCAGAACAACCCGGGCCTGTTCGTGTCGGTGACCACCGCGGGCACCGCGGCCGGCACCGGCTGGTTCGGCCAGCAGATGCTCAACGAGGCGAAGTCGCAGGGCTTCACGCCCAACAACTTCTCCATCATGCCCTTCGACGGCGGCTTCAACGGCGCCGCCTCGCAGACCGCCGCGCTGACCGCCTTCAACGGCCTGCTCAAGACCACCTTCGGCTGGGACACCGCCACCGCGTACGCCCACGAGGGCTTCTCCGGCATGAACGGCCGCAGCGACTCGGGCGAGTACTTCTACCAGGCGGACTTCCAGACCGTGCTGGACTACGCGACCAGCCACGGCATGGGCCGATTCACCTTCTGGTCGCTCAACCGGGACCGCCAGTGCAGCCCGCCGGACAACGGCACGACATCCGGTGTGTGCAGCAGTGTGCCGCAGGGCAACTGGGACTTCGCCAAGTACTCGGTGAAGTTCGCCGGCGCCACCCCGCCCAGCACCCCGCCGCCCACCACCCCGCCGACCACGGGCGGCAGCACCGGCGGCGGCACCTGCACGGTCGCCGAGTGGAGCGCGTCCGCGGTGTACGTGGGAGGCAACGAGGTGGCCCACAACAGCCACAAGTGGAAGGCCAAGTGGTGGACCACCAACGAGGAGCCCGGCACCACCGGTGAGTGGGGCGTATGGCAGGACGAGGGCGCCTGCTGACACGGCCGGCGACTGGCCGGAAATCGATGGTGGACCCGTGGCGGGAGCGGCCACGGGTCCACCATCGTTTCTGTGCTTGCCCTGCACCGTGTGCGCAAATTCGCCGTGGCGCGTTTTCGCAGCTGTACATGCCGGTTGTTGTTGACCGAAAACGGACGTCACATCTCCGGATGCGTGTTTCGCTCCGAACACGTGATCAGTAGCCTCGCAGAGTAAGCGGCCCACCGTCCGCGGCAGTTGACTCCGGACGCGTCCACCCGGCCCCACGACCTGGAGATCCCCACCGTGACCGACCGTCCTTCCTGGGCACCGCCCGGCATCGACATCACCGTGCCCAGCGTGTCCCGGGTGTACGACTACTTCCTCGGCGGTTCGCACAACTTCGAGGTGGACAGGGAAGCGGCCAGGGTCGCCCTCAAGGCCATCCCCGCGATCCCCAAGGTCGGGCAGGCCAACCGGGCGGTCATGCGCCGGGCGGTACGGCACGCGGTCGGCCGCGGTATCGACCAGTTCCTGGACATCGGCTCCGGCATACCGACCTTCGGCAACGTCCACGAGGTCGTCCACACGCTGAACCCGGCCGCGAACGTCGTCTACGTCGACAACGACCCGGTCGCCGTCGCCCACAGCAAGGCCGTGCTGGAGGGCAACGAACACGCCACGATCGCCGCCGCCGACCTGCGCGACCCGCGCTCGGTGCTCGACCACCCCGAGACCCGCAGGATGCTCGACCTCGACCGGCCGGTCGCCCTGCTGCTGGTGGCGGTGCTGCACTTCCTACGCGACTCCGACAACGTGTACGGCGTGGTCGGCGAACTGCGCGACGCGCTCGCCCCCGGCAGCGTCCTGGTCATCACGCACGCCACCCCGCAGGCCGGCCCGATCAGCGAGGACCAGCGCCGGGTCCAGGAGGTCTACCGGCGCACCAGCACCCCGCTGCTGATGCGGACGGTGCCCGAGGTGGAACGCTTCTTCACCGGGTTCGAGCTGCTCGACCCCGGTGTCGTCCCGCTGACGCACTGGCGCCCCGACACCCCGCCGAGCGACGAGGACGACCCCGTCCTGCTCACCGGACTCGCCGGCGTGGGGTTGAAAGCGTGACCGCGGGACCGCCCGTCCCCCGGTGCAGGGTCACGGGCGCACCCATGGCGGCCGACCGGCTGACCAGCGGTCAGGAGGCCGGTGCCGACAGCCTCGCGCGGTTCGCCGCGATCTGGGGCCGGGCCATCTACCCCGTCACCGCCACCTCGATGACCAGGGCCGAGTTCGAGCAGCACCTGCTCCCGCTGGCCCGCACCCTCAGGGACACCCTGCACGCCGAGCGCTTCGACCCGCGCGACGCCGTACCCGTGGGCGAGGGACTGGTGGCCGCGCACTGCACCGACCCCGAGGCGCTGCCCAGCATCCTCGGCATCATCGACGCCTACCTGGTGCTCTACTGCGGCCCCGGCCTCGGCCTGCCCGCGGAGGAGTGCCGGGTGCGCTGCTCACGGCTGCAGCACGCGGTCGCCGTCGGCTTCTCGCACGCGCTGCGCGAACGGACCCTGCACGAGCAGGAGTCGATCTCCCGGGCCGCGCTGAACGCCAAGACCGAGGCCGAGAGCGCCCTGGCCGCGAGCGAGGCCCGCTTTCGCGCGGTCTTCGAGACCGCCGCCGTCGGCATCGGCATCGCCGACCTCGAAGGCAACGTGCTGGAGGTCAACGAGGCGCTCACCCGGATGCTCGGCAGCGAGGCCTACATCAGGCACCGCAAGGCCGGCGACTGGACGCACCCGGACAACGGCCCCGGCACCGACGACACCCTCAACCGCGAACTCGCCCGCGGCGAACGCGACCACTACCACATCGAGAAGGCCTACCCCCGCTCCGACGGCTCGGTGCTGTGGGCCAACGTCCAGGTCTCGCTGCTGCGCGACGCAGCCGGCCGCCCGAAGTACCAGCTGGCGCTGCTCGAAGACATCACCGAGCGCCGCCGGCTGGTCGAGCGGCTGCGCCACCAGGCCACCCACGACGCGCTCACCGGGCTGCCCAACCGCGCCCTGTTCTTCGAGCGCCTCGACCGCGCGCTGAGCACCGCGGAAGAGCCTGGCGCCGACCGCAGGATCGGCGTCTGCTACCTCGACCTGGACGGCTTCAAGGCGGTCAACGACAGCCTCGGCCACGCCGTCGGCGACCGCCTGCTGGTCGCCGTCGCCGACCGGCTGCGCGACTGCGTGACCTCGCCCGACCAGTTGGTCGCCAGGATCGGCGGCGACGAGTTCGTCGCCCTGTACGCCGACCCGCCGGACCTGGCCGCCGTCACGGACCTGGCAGGGCGCATACTCGAGGCGCTGTCCACGCCCGTGCTGCTGGACGACCGCCCGCTGCCGGTGCACGGCAGCATCGGCATCGTGCACGGCCAGGTCGGCGGCCGCGGCGCCGCCGACGTGCTGCGCAGCGCCGACATCACGATGTACCGCGCCAAGGAGCGCGGCGGCAACCGCTACGAGGTCGCCGACCCCGACGCCGACGCGCGCGCCATCACCCGGCACGGGCTGACCAACCAGCTGCCCAGCGCGCTGCGGCACGGCGAGTTCTTCGTCGAGTACCAGCCGCTGATCGGCCTGGAGGACGGTGCGGTGCTCGGCGCCGAGGCGCTGGTGCGCTGGTCCCACCCGGTGCACGGGGTGCTCGGCCCCGACCAGTTCATCCCGCTCGCCGAGAGCACCGGGCAGATCGTGCCGCTGGGCCGCTGGGTGCTGGAGCAGGCCGCCCAGCAGGCCAGGGACTGGCACGACCGCAAGTTCACCGGCCCGGCGCCGCGGATCAACGTCAACCTCTCACCGGTGCAGCTGACCCACCCCGACCTGGTGGCCGAGGTCGCCGCGGTGCTGGACGAGACGGGCCTGCAGCCCAGCGCGCTGTGCCTGGAGGTCACCGAGAGCGCCCTGATCGGCGCCGACGAGGACGCGCTCAAGCCGCTGCGCAGGATCGCCGACCTCGGGGTCGCCATAGCGCTCGACGACTTCGGCACCGGCTACTCCAACCTGTCCTCGCTGCGCTGGCTTCCGGTCAGTGTGCTCAAGCTCGACCGGTCCTTCACCCGCGGCATGCGCCAGCACCCCGCAGACCCGGTCGAGATGAAGATCGTCGAGGGCATCGTCTCGCTCGCCCACACCCTGAACCTCACCGTGACCGTCGAGGGCGTCGAGACCCGCACCCAGGCCGAGCACCTGCGTGCGCTGGGCTGCGACACCGCACAGGGCTGGTACTACGGCAAGGCGGGGCCGGCCGAGCAACTGCACAGGCTGACGCTGGCCGACGCCGGCTGACGCGGTGCTGCTGCACGGCTGCTCCTTGCGGCTGTGATGGAATCCCCGGGTAGACCGCATCCGGATCCGGGGGTTCCAGCTGAGTACCGCAGCCGCAGAGACGCTGTCCGTGGCCGTGCTGCTGGTCGTCCTCGCCTTCGCCGTGCTGCGGCCGCGGGGCTGGCCCGAGGCCGCCGCGGCGGTGCCCGCCGCCGCGCTGCTCACCGCGGTCGGTGCGGTCCCGCCGTCGGCGGCCTGGCACCAGATCACGGAGCTTGCGCCGGTCGTCGGCTTCCTGGCCGCCGTGCTGGTGCTGGCCGAACTGTGTGCGGACGACGGGCTGTTCACCGCGGCGGGCGACGCCATCGCGCAGGCCTGCCACGGCGAGCCGCAGCGGCTGCTCGCCGGGGTCTTCGCGGTCGCCGCCGTGGTGACCGCGGTACTGAGCCTGGACGCCACCGTCGTCCTGCTCACCCCGGTGGTCATCGCGACCGCGAGCCGGGCCGGCGCCCGGCCCAGGCCCCCCGTCTACGCGTGCGCCCACCTGGCGAACTCCGCGTCGCTGCTGCTGCCGGTCTCCAACCTCACCAACCTGCTGGCCTTCACCGCCGCCGACGTGACCTTCACCCGGTTCGCCGCCCTGATGGCGCTGCCGTGGGTGCTGGCCGTCGGCATCGAGTACGTCGTCTTCCGCCGCTTCTTCGCCGCCGACCTCGCCGTGGTCGAGCACCAGCCCGAGCGCGGCGAACCACCCGCGGTACCCGTCCTCACCCTGGTCGTGCTCGGCCTGACCCTGGCCGGCTTCGCCGTCACCTCGCTCGCCGGGATCAACCCGGCCTGGGCGGCGCTGGCCGGCGCCCTGGTGCTGGGCGTCAGGGCGCTGTACCGCCGCCGGGCCACGGTGCGCGGCCTGGTGGCCGCGGCCGGGCCGCTGTTCTGCCTTTTCGTGCTCGCGCTCGGCGTGGTCGTCGAGGCGGTCGTGCGCAACGGCCTGTCCGACGCGGCCGACGCGATCCTGCCGGACGGCAGCAGCCTGCCCGCGCTGCTCGGCACCGCCGCCTTCGCCGCCCTGCTGGCCAACCTCATCAACAACCTGCCCGCCGTGCTCGCGCTGCTCCCGCTGGCCGAGACCGGCGGTCCGGGACCCGTGCTCGCCGTGCTGATCGGCGTCAACCTCGGCCCCAACCTCAGCTACGCGGGGTCGCTCGCGACCCTGCTGTGGCGGCGGGTGCTGCACGACCACGGCACCGACGCGAAACTGGGCACGTTCACCCGGCTCGGCCTGCTGACCGTGCCGCCGACACTGGTGGCGTCCACCGCCGCGCTGTGGGTGGGCCTGCGGCTCACCGGCACCTGACACCCGCCCGGGTCAGCCACTCTTCTTCTCCAGGGCGGTGGGCGAGCCCAGGGCCTGCGACCCGGCGTCCAGCCGCAGATGCGTCGCGTCGGACATGGACAGCACGTAGTGCCTCCCCTTGGTGCACTGCAGGTGCAGCGACGTGTCGGTGGGCGTGCTGGTGACCGCGACGAAGGCCATCGTGTCGCCCTGCATCTCGGACAGCTGCAGGTCCTCCGTGCAGCCCGCGTCCGCGGTCGTGCCCGCCACCCGGACGTTGCTGACCTGCCGCCCCACGGTGCTGCCCCGCTTGCCGCCGGTCAGGGCGAGGGTGACCTCGATGCCGTCGCTGCCTTCGAGGGCGCTGCCCGGCCCCTCGCCGTACCAGGTGCCGAGCCAGGCGTCGGGCAGCGTGTCGGCCGGCGCGGACGTCGACGGACTCTTCCCGCCGGAGCCGCTGCTGCCGCCTCCGCCGCCGGAGCCGCCGTGCTGGTCGATCAGCACCGCCACCAGTACGCCGACCAGCGCGACCCCGGCCACCCCGAAGGCCACACCGGTGCCGCGCCGCCTGGCACGCCCCGCCGGCGGGCCGCCGTAAGGGGCGTACGGGCGCTTCGGCCCGGGCGCGGGCACGGGTGCGGTCGGCGGCAGGTAGGACGTACCGCCGCCCGGGCCGTAGGGCGTACCGCCGGGGCCGTACGGGGAAGGCCCGAAGTCCGGGGCAGGGCCCGCGCCCAGCGCGTCAGCGACGGCGCGGGGACGTACTCGGTCGCCAGCCACTGCGGGGCGGCGCCTGGCGGGCTGAAGTCCACCACCGCGACCGTCCACGGCGAGCGCGCCCGGTCGGCGTTCCTGATCTCCCGCGCGAAGCGGGCGCCGAAGCCGGGGTCGAGGGCGAACTGCGGCCGTACGGTCTTCACCGCGAGCGCCCGGCCCGCAGGAGTACGCCCAGGAACACCTGCCCCATGCCACCCGCACCGAGCCGCGCGAACAGCGGGTACCCGCCGATCGACCGCGGGTCGCCGGCCCCCAAGCTCTCGATGCGCGAAGCGTACGACGGCACGCCCGCCCGGCCCCGCCGCTTCGCGGAAACCGCGGCCCGCACCCCGCGGCGGCCCGCGGTGCTCCGCCGCGCCGGTGACGGGGCGTCGCCCGATCGGGCATACTCCAACCCGCCGGACGCGTTGATCAGCCCGTGCCGTGACCCGGTACGGGACCTTCTTGTCCGGGTATGCCCATCGGACGGCACCGCCCACCCACGGTGTTTGCCGCCGTCGCCCCCGAGAGGGAGGAGTGCGCCGCCATGCAGAGTTACGGTCCGCAGCCGGTGTCCCGCCAACTGCCCACCGAGGAGGCGCGGGACCTGCTCGCGCTCACCCGGGACCTCGCCCAGCGGGAGATCGCTCCCGGCGCCGCCGCCGAGGAGGAGGCCGGACGCTTCCCGCGCGAGACGTTCACCCTGATCGGCGAGGCAGGACTGCTCGGCCTGCCCTATCCGGAGGAGTACGGCGGCGGAGGCCAGCCGTACGAGGTCTACCTCCAGGTGCTCGAAGAGCTGGCGGCGGCCCGGCTGACCGTCGGTCTCGGCGTCAGCGTCCACACCCTGGCCTGCCACGCCGTCGCCCACTACGGCAGCAAGGAGCAGCGCGCCGAGCACCTGCCCGGCATGCTCGGCGGCACCCAGCTCGGCGCCTACTGCCTGTCGGAGCCGACCTCCGGCTCGGACGCCGCGGCCCTGCGCACCCGGGCGGCCCGCGACGGCGACGACTGGACCATCGACGGCACCAAGGCCTGGATCACCCACGGCGGCGCCGCCGACTTCTACACGGTCCTGGCCCGCAGCGGCGGCGAGGGCGCGCACGGCATCTCGGCGTACCTCGTACCCGGCGACGCACCCGGCCTGTCCGCGGCCCCGCCCGAGCGGAAGATGGGCCTGAAGGGCTCACCGACCGCACAGGTGCACTTCGACGGGGTCCGGGTGCCCGACACCCGCAGGATCGGCGAGCCGGGCCAGGGCTTCGCCATCGCGCTGGGCGCCCTGGACTCCGGGCGGCTGGGCATCGCCGCATGCGCCACCGGCGTGGCACAGGCCGCCCTGGACGCGGCCCTCGGCTACGTCCTGGAGCGGCGGCAGTTCGACCGGCCGGTCGCCGACTTCCAGGGCCTGCGCTTCATGCTCGCCGACATGGCCACCAGGATCGAGGCGGGCCGGGCGCTCTACCTCGCCGCCGCCCGGCTGCGCGACTCCGGCCAGCCCTTCTCGGCGCGGGCCGCCATGGCCAAGCTCTTCTGCACCGACACCGCGATGCAGGTGACCACCGACGCCGTCCAGCTGCTCGGCGGCTACGGCTACACCGCGGACTTCCCCGTCGAGCGTTACATGCGGGAGGCGAAGGTGCTGCAGATCGTGGAGGGCACCAACCAGATCCAGCGGATGGTCGTCGCCCGCCACCTCGCGGGCCCCGAGTCCCGGGGCTGAGCGCGCGGGTTGCAGAACGCGGAGGAACGCCGGGCCGGCGTCGTGCACGCCGGCCGGGCCACCGCGGGAACGTCAGGCCGCGAGCCGCTGCTCGGGCATGGGGATCGGCCGCGACTCGGGTCCGCCGACGTGCGAGAAGGGCTGCGTACGCCAGTCCAGGCCCGCGGGCAGCGCCAGCAGCGCCGCGAGGTCCTGCCGCTCGCCGTCGCCGGCTGCGCCGTCCGCAGGGCGGGCGTCGGCGACCGGGCGCCCGGAACCGTCGCACACGGTCAGGCCGAACGGATTCCACGGCGTCGGGCACAGCGCGTGCTGCGGCAGCCGCTCCTCGTCCGCGAAGACCGCGATGGGCCGGCCGCAGTCGGGGCAGGACACCCGGACGGCGTCGCCGAAGTCCTCCTCGAACGCCTCGTCGGCGTCCACGCCGTCCATGTCCATGAGGTCGTCCGACGCCTCGGCGTCGGAGCCCGCCGGCTCACCGGCGGGGAAGGCGAACGCGTCGTCGCGTTCGTGGTCCTCCTCGAAAGCGGGCCTGATCCGCTCGCTGCGGCTGCGGCGCACATGGTTACGCATGCTGCGTCTCCCCCTCGGGTGGGATGCCCTTCATCGGGTCGGCCCGGCGTCACGCCCGGGGCCATAGCGAGCACTTCCCGCCACGCTACGCGGGTAACCGCGCCAAAGTGGACGGAGCGGTGCACCGGATGTGGCCTTCGTCACACCCACCCGTTTGGCTGATTCATGCGCCCCCGGCGTGCGCCCGCGCACCCCCCTGCGCCCCCGCGCGGCGCCTTGCCGCGCATCCGGATAAGGTGCCAGCGGGCGAGGCCAGGACGGTCCGCCGGAAGCCGGAAGCGTGACAGCCATGCAGAGCAACTGGGCGGGGAACCTGACCTTCTCCGCGGCCGAAGTACACCGACCCGCCACCGTCGCGGAACTGCGCTCACTGGTCGCCAAGAGCCGCCGCGCCAAGGCACTCGGCAGCGCCCACTCCTTCAGCGACATCGCCGACACCGACGGCACCCTCATCGCGCTGTCCGCGCTGCCGCCCGAGATCGACATCGACACCGCGGCCCGCACCGTCCGGGTCGCCGCCGGCGTGCGCTACGCGGAACTCGCGGCACATCTGCACGCCCGCGGCTTCGCCCTGCCCAACATGGCGTCCCTGCCGCACATCTCCGTCGGCGGCTCCGTCGCCACCGGCACGCACGGCTCAGGCGACGCCAACGGCGGCCTGGCCACCGCCGTCTCCGCCGTCGACCTGGTCACCGCGGACGGCGGCATCCACACCATCAGCCGCGCCGCCGACCGCGACACCTTCGACGGCTCCGTCGTCGCCCTCGGCGCCCTCGGCATCGCCACCCACCTCACCCTCGACCTGCGGCCCGCCTACGACATACGCCAGCGCGTCCTCACCGGCCTCGAACTCACCGACGCCGCGGAGAACTTCGACGCGATCACGTCGGCCGCGTACAGCGTCAGCCTCTTCACCGACTGGCGGGGCCCGCGCTTCACCCAGGTCTGGCTCAAACAGCTCGCCGACGCCCCCGACGCCGACTTCCCGTGGGCCAAGCCCGCCGAGACCAAGATGCACCCCGTGCCCGGCGTCGACCCGGTGCACTGCACCGAGCAGTTCGACGTACCAGGGCCGTGGCACGAGCGGCTGCCGCACTTTCGTCCCGGCTTCACGCCCAGCAACGGCGAGGAGCTGCAGACCGAGTACCTGGTGCCCCGCGGCCACGCCGTCGCCGCCCTCACCGCAGTCGACGCGGTCCGCGACACCGTCGCCCCCGTCCTGCAGATCTGCGAGGTCCGCACCGTCGCCGCCGACCGGCTCTGGCTCAGCCCCGCCTACGGCCGCGACACCGTCGCCCTGCACTTCACCTGGGTCAAGGACACCGCCGCCGTCCTGCCCGTGCTCGCCGTCCTCGAAGCCGCACTCGCGCCCTACGAGCCCCGCCCGCACTGGGGCAAGCTCTTCACCACCGCACCCGCCGACGTCCGCGCCCGCTACCCCCGGATGCCCGACTTCCTGGCACTGGCCTCCGCCACCGACCCGGCCCGCACATTCTCCAACGGCTTCCTCGACCGGATGCTCCACGCATGACCGAAAGCGGCGGCGGGCCGGTAAGGTCGTCGGCTGTGGAAGAGCTGGATCGTCAGATCGTGGACCTGCTCATGGCCGACGGGCGCATGAGCTACACGGACCTGGGCAAGGCCACGGGCCTTTCCACCTCCGCGGTGCACCAGCGGGTGCGGCGGCTCGAACAGCGCGGAGTCATCCGCGGGTACGCCGCGATCGTCGACGCCGAGGCCGTCGGGCTCTCGCTGACCGCGTTCATCTCGGTCAAGCCGTTCGATCCGAGCGCGCCCGACGACATTCCCGAGCGGCTCGCCGACGTGCCCGAGATCGAGGCGTGCCATTCCGTGGCCGGGGACGAGAACTACATCCTCAAGGTGCGGGTGTCCACGCCGATCGAGCTCGAACACCTTCTCGCCAGGGTCCGGACCCTGGCGGGCGTCTCCACCCGCACCACCGTCGTCCTCTCGACCCCGTACGAGTCCCGACCCCCCCGCCTCTGACCGCCGTCGGCCTCGGGGGTGCCTGCCACCTGCGGTGGGCGCTCGCCTTTCCGCCGGTGGCGGGCTGGGCGCGCAGTTCCCCGCGCCCCTGGTCGTTGCCCTCTGTGCGCAGAGCCGGCGTTTTCAGGCGGCGCCCTCTGCGCACAGAGGGTGAGCGTTTTTCAGGGGCGCGGGGAACTGCGCGACCAGCCCACCGCCGGGGGGAGGTCCCGGGGCCGGCCGGGAAGGGCTCGGCGGGGGGTAGGGGAGACTGGGCGGATGCACCAGAGTTCACGTACGAACGGCGAACCGCCGAAAGCAACCGTCTTGCTGCGCGGTGGCTTCGTCTACACCCCGACCGACCCGTTCGCGACAGCGATCCTGCTGGACGGCGACACCGTGGCCTGGGTCGGCGAGGAGTCCGCCGCGGACTCCTTCGCCGCCGGCGCGGATGAGGTCGTCGACCTCGACGGCGCCCTGGTCACCCCGGCGTTCACGGACGCCCACGTGCACGTCACGGCGACGGGGCTGGCCCTGACGGGCCTGGACCTGGCAGGGGCAACGGACCTGGCGCAGGCGCTGGAGCAGGTGGCGGCGTACGCGGCGGCGCACCCCGCGGACCGCGTCATGCTCGGGCACGGCTGGGACGAGAGCCGCTGGCCGGAGCGGCGGGCGCCGACCCGGGCGGAGCTGGACCGGGTGACGGGCGGCCGCCCCCTGTACCTGTCGCGTACCGACGTGCACAGCGCGGCCGTCACCAGCGGCCTGGCCGCCCTCGTACCGGACCTGGCGGGGCTCGCGGGCCACGACCCGCAGGCGCCGCTCACCCGGGACGCGCACCACGCGGTGCGCAGGGCCGCGTACGCCGCCGTGACGCCCGCCCAGCGGGAGGCGGCCCAGCGGGCCGCGCTGCGGCACGCGGCAGCGCAGGGCATCGGCTCGCTGCACGAGTGCGCGGGTCCCGACATCTCCTCGCAGGACGACCTGACGGGCCTGCTGGCGCTGGCCGCGGCGGGCGACGGCCCGCGGGTGCTGGGCTACTGGGCCGAGCCGGTCCACGACCCCGCGGACCTGGACCGCCTGCGCGACCTCGGCGCGGTGGGCGCGGGCGGCGACCTGTTCGTGGACGGCTCCCTCGGCTCGCACACCGCCTGCCTGCACGCCCCCTACGCCGACGAGGCCGCCGTCACGGGCGTGTCGTACCTGGACGGCGAGACCATCGCCCGGCACCTGCTGCTGTGCACGCAAGGCGGTGTGCAGGCCGGCTTCCACGCCATCGGCGACGCGGCCGTCGACGCCGTCGTGGCGGGGGTCCGGGCCACGGCCGAGGCGGCCGGCCTGGACCGGGTGCGGGCGTTGCGGCACCGCGTCGAGCACGCGGAGATGCTCAGCGGGCAGGCCGTCGCGGGCTTCGCGGAGTTCGGCCTTGTCGCGTCCGTGCAGCCGGCCTTCGACGCGGCCTGGGGCGGCCCCGACGGCATGTACGCGGCACGGCTCGGCGCCGAGCGGGCCGCGGCACTCAACCCGTACGCGGCACTGACCCGAGCCGGTGTGCCGCTCGCGCTCGGCTCGGACAGCCCGGTCACCCCGCTGGACCCGTGGGGCGCGGTGCGGGCCGCCGCCTTCCACCGCACCCCGGAGCACCGGATCTCCGCCCGTGCAGCCTTCACCGGGCACACCCGCGGCGGGTGGCGTGCGGTCGGCAGGGACGACGCGGGCGTCCTGGTGCCCGGCGCACCGGCCGACTACGCGGTGTGGGAAGTCGGGGACCTGGTCGTCCAGGCACCCGACGAGCGGGTCGCCAACTGGTCGACCGACCCGCGCTCCGGCACCCCTGGCCTGCCCGATCTGACCCCGGGCGGTGAGCTGCCGACCGCGCTGCGTACGGTCGTCGGCGGCCGTACGGTGTACGAGCGGCCGAACGGGTGACCGGTGGCGGCGCCCGATGCGGCCGAACGGTGCGCCCTCGGCGCGCAGCGGCGTGTCGCATGCTGTTGGCGCAGTCCGCACTGACCTGCTGATTTGGTGAAACCCCGCAGGTCAAAGGGCTGTTGACAGTGGCCGGTCGGAGGCGAGTAGGTTCGGCGAAGTCCACCACAGGACGTCGAACCGGGGGTTTCTCCGCGGTTGTGTCGACCGCCGCTGGGCCATGGGGTGTCGCGCCGCACGTGCACGCCGCCACTGGCAGCCAGACCCAGCGTGCACGGCACGGAACGCGGCTCGCCAGTGGGCCTCTCCGCCCGTGAGGGCAGGAGGGTGAGTGCCGCCCGATCGGCAGGTGTGACCCGGGAAGGGTCCGGACGCCCAGTAGACAACGGCCTTGGTCAGACCCGCAGCCAGCGGGTCCCAGGTCGGCCCGAAGGGCGGCCGGACCCTCCCCCTGACTCCGTCGGGGGCACCCCCACCCTGACTCCG
>NZ_JAFFIX010000024.1 GCF_016916835.1 Actinacidiphila bryophytorum
ACTCCACCGACAGGCAGTGAGCGACGACCCGGTCGCCGGGCTGCCACTTGTTCACCCCGGGGCCGGTGCGCAGTACGACGCCCGACAGGTCCGAGCCGATCACGTGGTACGGCAGGTCGTGCCGCCGGCCCAGCGGCGACTGGCGGCCGTACCGCTCCAGGAAGGCGAAGGTCGACACGGGCTCGAAGATCGAGGTCCAGACGGAGTTGTAGTTCACCGAGCTGGCCATGACAGCGATCAGCGCCTCGCCGGGGCCGATCTCCGGCACCGGCACCTCGTCCAGGTGCAGCGAGGTGCGAGGGTCCTTGTCGCGGGTTTCGAGGCCGGCGAACATCTCGGCCTCGTCCTTGTGCACGGTGACCGCGCGGTACGACGCCGGCAGCTTCAGCGCCGCGAAGTCCGCGGCCGTACTGTCCGGTGCGAGGACGGCGTCCAGGATTTCCTTCATATGACTCGCCTCCGGCGATGCGTTCCGCGTGGCGGAGCGTACGGGAACGCTGGGGTCGGGTGGGGATGGAGGTGCCGTCGTCGGTCCGGCGGAGGTGTGGCGGTGGTGCGAAGGAGCCGCGCGGTGGCGCGGGGTGCCTGGTGACGCAGGCGTCCGGGCCTGGGGGACAGTCGGCCTGCGAGGGATCACCGCATGCCGTCCGCCCGGACTGGGGATACCGTATGGCACCGCGTGCCAGTCGTAAAGACACTGCGTGCCATTTTTTCTTCTCAGTGTGGACCCGGTGCCCCCAACGGGCAACAGCGGCCGCCCGGAAAGCCGGACAGCCGCTGGTGAGGGGGTTTCCACGCCTTCTCAGGCCTTGCGCAGCGCCTCCTCGATGCTGTGCAGGATCTGCGCGGGCGAGGCGTCGGTGCGCGCCACGGCGACCACCACCTCGCCGTGCCGGGAGACGGTCGCGGGGGTCGTGGAAGCAGCCCTCGACGGTATCCGCCCCGCGCCGATGCCGGTGCCGAAGGTCGCCTTGATGACGTCGAAGGCGTGGTCGAGCTGCGCCTCGACGTCGCCCTTGCCGTCCGCCCGCAGCCAGCGGCGCAGCACGTGGTTGTGCGCGGCGACCACCGCGGAGGCGGCGACCTCGGCCAGCAGCGGGTCGTCGTCGCCGTAGCCCTGCGCGCCCTCGTCGAAGTGGCCCAGCAGGTAGCGGGTGAAGAGCCGCTCGTAACGGGCCACCGAGGCGATCTCGCGCTCCCGCAGCGTCGGCACCTCGCGGGTCAGCCGGTAGCGCTCCACCGACACCTCGGGCACCTGCGCGTACATCCGCAGCACCTCGGTGATGCCGCGGCACACGGTGTCCAGCGGGTGCTCGTGCGGGTCCGCGCAGTCCAGGACGGCCTGCACCCGCACCAGCGTGTCGTCGTGGTCGGGGAAGATCGCCTCTTCCTTGGACCTGAAGTGCCGGAAGAAGGTCCGCCGCGCCACCCCCGCGGTGGCCGCGATCTCGTCGACCGTGGTCGCCTCGTAGCCCTGCGTCGCGAACAGGTGCATCGCCGCCGACGCGAGATCCTGCCGCACCCGGTGGCGCTGGGCGGCGGCTCGGCGGACGGTCGCGGTCTCGGGGGCACCGGACTTCGCGGGCTGGGACATGTGGGGAACGTAACACGGCGGACCGCCCCGTCCGGCGGCCGGGGGGAAAACGCCCCAGCTCGCCGTACGGTTTCCGCGGCCGGCGGGCCGGTCAGCGGCGGGCATACTCGCGGAAGCCGCGGCCGGTCTTGCGGCCGAGGCAGCCCGCGGACACCAGGTGCTCCAGCAGCGGCGCGGGCGCCAGGCCCGGGTCGCGGAACTCCTCGTGCAGCACCTGCTCGATCGCCAGCGACACGTCCAGGCCCACCACGTCGAGCAGTTCGAAGGGACCCATCGGGTATCCGCCGCCGAGCTTCATCGCCGCGTCGATCGCGTCCACGCTCGCGTAGTGGTCCTGCACCATCTTCACCGCGTTGTTCAGGTACGGGAAAAGCAGCGCGTTGACGATGAAGCCCGCCCGGTCGCCGCAGTCCACCGGGTGCTTGCGCAGCTGCCCGCACAGCTGGTGGACGGTGGCCCGCACGTCGTCCGCGGTGAGCACCGTGTGCACCACCTCGACCAGCTTCATCGCCGGCGCCGGGTTGAAGAAGTGCATCCCGACGACGTCCTGCGGGCGCGAGGTGGCCCGGGCGATCGCGACCACCGGCAGCGACGACGTCGTGGTCGCCAGCACCGCGCCGGGCCTGCACACCTTGTCCAGCACCCGGAAGAGCTGCTGCTTGACGAAGAGGTCCTCGGCGACCGCCTCGACCACCAGGTCGGCCTGCCCGAGCGCGTCGTAGGAGGCCGCGGGCGTCACCAGGGCCACGGCCGCATCGCGCTGCTCGGCGGTCAGCCGGCCCTTGGCCACCGAGCGGTCCAGCGACTTCGCCAGCCGCGCCACCGCCTGCTCCGCCTTCTCCGGGCTGCGCGCGGCCAGTTGCACCGGGAAGCCGGCCTTCGCGAAGACCTCCGCGATACCTGTCGCCATGGTCCCCGAGCCCGCCACCCCGACGCTGCGGACGGTACGGCCCGCGGCCTGCCCGCGCCCCGCCGCCGGGGTCTCCGCGTCCGGCACCACCACGGAACCGCCCGGCGCCTCGTAGCTGTAGAAGCCGCGCCCGGACTTGCGGCCCAGCAGCCCGGCCGCGGTCAGCTGCCGCAGCACCGGCGCGGGCGCGTGCAGCCGGTCCCTGCTCGCCTCGTACATCGCGTCCAGGACGGTCGTCGCGGTGTCCACGCCGATCAGGTCGAGCAGCGCCAGCGGCCCCATCGGCAGGCCGCAGCCCAGCCGCATCGCCGCGTCGATGTCCTCCCTGGTGGCGTAGCGGGCCTCGTACATGGCCGCGGCCTGGTTCAGGTAGCCGAAGAGCAGGCCGTCGGCGATGAAGCCCGGCCGGTCGCCGACCGGCACCGGTTCCTTGTCCAGGCTGCGCACCAGCGCCGTGACCGCCGCGGTGGTCTCCGGCGAGGTCAGCACGGTGGACACCACCTCGACCAGCTTCATGGCCTGCGCGGGTGCGAAGAAGTGCAGCCCGAGCACCCGGTCCGGGCGGCCTGTCTCGGCGGCGAGCCGGGTCACCGACAGGGCGTTGGTGCCGGTGGCCAGGATCGCCGTCGGCTTGACGATGCGGTCCAGCGCGGTGATGACCTCGCGCTTGGTGTCGTAGCGCTCGTCGACCACCTCGATCACCAGGTCGGCGGCGGCCGCCGCCTGCAGGTCGGGGAAGGTGCGGAAGCGGGCCAGCACGTCGCCGCGCTCGGCCTCGGTGCATCGCCCGCGCTCCACGGCACGTGCGGTGGACTTCTCCAGGGCGGCGACCGCGCGGCGGGCGGCGGCCGGGTCGAGGTCGATGCCGACCACCTCGTGGCCGGCCCTGGCCATGATCTCGGCGATGCCGGTGCCCATGGTGCCCAGGCCGACCACGGCGATCACGGACGGGGGAGTGGCGGCGCTGTCGTGGGCTGCTGCGGGTGCGGTCGTCGGTGCTGCGGCCTGCGAGGCTGCTGAGGGACGGTCCATCGCGTGACTCCAGACGCTGAGGAGACCGGGCGCGGCGGTGCGCGCACGGCTGAGGAGTGTGGTGGTGAGGTGGAGTCGCGGGCGGGCCGCAGAGGTGTGCGCGCCCGGCGCCCGCGTCGACTGCCGGCCGGCCCTGTCCCGGGGCCGCGCCGCGATGATGCCGTACCGACGTGGTGGTGCGGTGCTCGGCGGCTGCGTCACCAGCCCGCCGTTCACGGTGCTTTCGAGCGTAACTGGCGGGTAACTTGAGCGCCACCCCTGCGCGCATGTGATCTGCACCGCCGACAGATGAGCGCGGTGGGTACTCCGGATGGGTGAGCCTGACGGGTGGGTGCGCGGGCCGGGAACTGCCGGCCGCGCGCCCCCGTGGCGTACGGCCGGCAGCAGTCGTGGCGGCCCGGGTGCGGGCCGGATGCGGCCCAGAGCGATCCGGAGCGGCCGGTGCGGGTCCGGGCGGTGTCAGAGCAGGGTCAGCTGGGTGCCGCCCGGCTCCGACGGCGGTCGCGGCGCCGGCACCCGCTCCTGCTGCGGAGGGCCAGCGGGCTGGGCCGGGGGCTGCTCGGGCTGCCGGAAGCCGGTCCTGCGGGCCGGGCCGCAGCCGAACTCCGCCGCGAACTCGTGCACCTGGCGGGTGATCCGGCGCTGATACCACGTCGGCGCATACGAGCCGCCCGCGTACATCGCCTCGTAACGCCGCACGAGATGCGGGTGGTTGCGGGCCAGCCACGCCATGTACCACTCCCGGGCGCCCGGGCGCAGATGCAGCACCAGCGGGGTGATCGACCCGGCGCCGGCCGCGGCGATGGCCCGCACCGTCGCCCGCAGCTGCTCGGGCGAGTCGCTGAGGAAGGGCAGCACCGGCGCCATCAGGACCGCGGACGGTATCCCGTTCTCGCTGAGGGTGCGGCAGACCGCGAGGCGCGTCTGGGGGGAAGGCGTGCCCGGCTCCACGCTGCGCCACAGCTCGCCGTCCAGGAAGCCGACGGACAGCGCGATGGACACCTCGGTGACGCGCGCGGCCTGCCGCACCAGTTCGAGGTCGCGCAGGATCAGCGAGCCCTTGGTGAGGATCGAGAAGGGGTTGGCCCGGTCCCGCAGCGCCGCCAGGATGCCGGGCATCAGCTGGTAGCGGCCCTCCGCCCGCTGGTAGCAGTCGACGTTGGTGCCCATCGCGACGTGCTCGCCCTGCCAGCGCGGCGCCGCCAGCTCCCGGCGCAGCAGCTCCGCGGCATTGGTCTTCACCACGATCTGGGTGTCGAAGTCGTGCCCGGTGTCCAGGTCCAGATAGCTGTGCGTCCTGCGCGCGAAGCAGTAGACGCACGCGTGGCTGCACCCCCGGTAGGGGTTGACCGTCCACTCGAAGGGCATCCGCGACGCTCCCGGCACCCGGTTCAGGATCGACCGGGCGCGCACCTCGTGGAAGGTGATGCCGCGGAACTCCGGAGTGTCGAAGCGGCGGGTGACCGCGTCGGTGCCGAAGAGCGCGGCCGTGGCGTCGTCCCGCCCCAGCTGGTCCCAGCGCATCGCGCCCTCCTTCGGTCGTCCGGTGTGCGTCCTGCTCCCACAATAGAACACAGATTCGAAAAGCGGGTGTGGTTGGCTTGTGCGGCGCGTGAAGAACGTGCACGGACACGGACCGAGGAGAAGTCATGGCGCAGGTCGAGGCCACCACGGAGCGGATCGTCGCGGCGGAGCCGGAGCGGGTGTACGACGCCCTCGCCGACTACGCGGGCACCCGCGGCCGGGTGCTGCCTGAGCAGTTCAGCGAGTACGAGGTGCGCGAGGGCGGCAAGGGCGCCGGCACCGTCGTGCACTGGCGGCTGCAGGCCACCAGCAAGCGCGTGCGCGACTGCCTGCTCGACGTCACCGCGCCCGCCGCGCTGCAGCTGGTCGAGACCGACCGCAACTCCACCCTCGTCACCACCTGGACGGTCACCCCGTCCGGCGCGGGCGGCAGCAAGGTGGTCGCCACCACCCGGTGGCAGGGTGCGACCGGCGTCGGCGGCTTCTTCGAGCGCACCTTCGCCCCCAAGGGCCTCGGCCGGATCTACGACGCGATCCTGGCCTCGCTCGCCGCCCAGGTCGAGGGCGGCGCCCCGCAGGCGTAGCACCCGGCGCCGTCACCCGGTTGGTTTCGTGATCTTTCACTGATACGGGTGGTTTTGCCTACTTCCTGAGAATCGCCGCGCCCCTTCTTCGTTGTCGCCTACTGCGGGAGACGCTGGCGCAACAGGTGTGACGAGGGGAGTGAAGGGTGGCTGGCAGCACGCTGACCGACCGGACGGCGGCACTGACCGAGGACGGAGGCGGGGGCGGAGGCGGCGGCAAGGGCGCCGCCCTCGCCGGCGAGGCACCGCCGGGCACCGGGGGACCCGAGGCGGCGGCCGACCTGACGCCCCGCCGGGTGCGGCTGGTCTTCGTCGGCCTCATGCTGGCGCTGCTGCTGGCCGCCCTCGACCAGATGATCGTGGCCACCGCCCTGCCGAAGATCGTCGGCGAGCTGCACGGCCTCGACCAGATGTCCTGGGTCGTCACCGCGTATCTGCTGGCCTCCACCATCGGCCTGCCCATCTACGGCAAGCTCGGCGACCTCTTCGGCCGCAAGGGCGTCTTCCAGTTCGCGATCCTGACCTTCGTCGTCGGCTCCGCGCTGGCCGCCTGGTCGCGCTCCATGAACGAGCTGATCGCCTTCCGTGCGATCCAGGGCATCGGCGGCGGCGGGCTGATGATCGGCGTGCAGGCGATCATGGCGGACATCGTCCCGCCCCGCGAACGCGGCCGCTACATGGGCCTGATCGGCGCCGCCTACGGCCTCGCCTCGGTCGCCGGGCCGCTGCTCGGCGGCTTCTTCACCGACCACGCCTCCTGGCGCTGGTGCTTCGCCATCAACATCCCCTTCGGCGTCGTCACCCTGGTCGTCATCACCCTGGTCCTCAAGCTGCCCAAACCCACCGCACGCCCCCGGCTCGACGTCCTCGGCGCACTGCTGCTGGCCGCCGGGTCCACCTGCCTGGTGCTCATCACCACCTGGGGCGGCTCGAAGTACGACTGGCAGTCCCGGCAGATCCTCGGCCTGGCCGCGGGAGCCCTCGCCTGCGCCCTGCTCTTCGTCCTGGTCGAGCGCTTCGCCGCCGAGCCGGTCATCCCCCTGCGGCTCTTCCGCGACGGGGTCTTCAACGTCACCGCGGTGGTCGGCTGCGTCGTCGGCATCGCCCTCTTCGGCGCCGCCAGCTACCTGCCCACCTTCCTGCAGATGGTGGACGGCGCCAGCGCCACCGGCTCCGGCCTGCTGATGCTGCCCATGATGCTCGGCGTCGTCGCCGCGTCCATCCTCGGCGGCCAGCTGATCAGCCGCACCGGGCGCTACAAGATCTTCCCCGTCGTCGGCGGCGCCCTGTCCGCGGCCGGCATGTGGCTGCTGTCCCTGATGGACGCGCACACCTCACAGCTCACCTACAGCGTCTACATGGCGGTGCTCGGCCTCGGCATCGGCCTGGTGCTGCCCGTGCTGGTGCTCGCCGTCCAGAACTCGGTGCGCCCGGCCGACATCGGCGCCGCCACCAGCGCCAACAACTACTTCCGGCAGATCGGCGGATCGGTCGGCGCCGCCGTCTTCGGCACGCTCTTCGCCGACCGGCTCGGCAAGCGG
Organism: Actinacidiphila bryophytorum; assembly: GCF_016916835.1. Lineage (GTDB taxonomy): Bacteria > Actinomycetota > Actinomycetes > Streptomycetales > Streptomycetaceae > Actinacidiphila > Actinacidiphila bryophytorum. Next base: position 7,186 of record NZ_JAFFIX010000024.1, read on the forward strand.
CTCGCCGTCGAACTGCCGCACGGCGCCCACCTGCCCGACCCGCAGTCGGTCACCCCGCAACTCGTCCGCACCCTGCCCGCAGCGGTACGCGACGGCTATGTGCAGGCGTACGCCGACGCCATGCCGCGGATCTTCCTCTACCTGGTGCCGGTGCTCGTCCTCGGCTTCCTCTTCGCCTTCCTGCTCAAGGAGAAACCCTTGGTCACCCAGCACGGCCCGGCCCCCGCGACGGCGGCCACCACCGCCTACGACGCCCCCACCGCGGACCACATCGACGGCACCGCCGCCGAGACGCCGCTGCCGGGCGCCCGCCGGCTGTCCACCCCGCCGCACGGCGGCGTCGCCGTCTGCGGCACCGTCCAGCACTCCGACGGCAGCAGCGTCGGCCGGGCCGCGCTCACCCTCATCGACGTCACCGGGCGGCAGATCGGCCGCGGCGCCACCGGCGAGGACGGCCGCTACGCACTCAGCACGCCGGGCGCCGGAAGCTACGTCCTGATCGCCGCGGCAGGCGGCCACCAGCCGCAGGCGGTCAGCGTCACCGTCGGCGACCACCCCGTCGACCTCGACGTGGTCCTCGGCGGCGCCGGGCGGCTGGCCGGCGCGGTGCGCACCGCCGACGGCACACCGGTGCGGGACGCCATCGTGACCCTCACCGATGTGCGCGGCGACGTCGTCGCCACCTCACGCAGCGGGCGCGAGGGCGCGTACGTCCTGGCGGAACTCGTCGCCGGCGAGTACACCCTGGCCGCCAGCGCCCCCGCCTACCGGCCCGCCGCCCTGCCCGTCACCGTCCAGGCCTCCCGGGAGACCCGCCAGGACGTCGAACTGGCCGGCGGCGCCGTCCTGCGCGGCACCGTCCGCGCCCCCGGCGGCCGCCTCGTCGAGGACGCCAGGGTCACCCTCCTCGACGCCGCAGGCAACGTCGTCGACTCGGTCACCACCGGGGCCGACGGCCACTTCCGCTTCGTCGACCTCGCGGCCGGTGAGTACACCGTCGTCGCGGCGGGTTATCCGCCCGTCGCGACCGTTCTCCAGATCGCCGGCGGCGGCCGCACCGAACGCGACCTCCAACTCGGCCACCCCGACTAACCTCCCCCTTCACGCAGGGGGCGAGCATCCCCCGGCTGCGGTGGCTTGCGGGTGCCCTTCCGCAGGTGGCGAGCTTCCCGCCGGCCGCGGTGGCTGGGGGTGTCCTTTCGCCTGGCGGCGAGCGTTTTCAGGGGTGCGGGGAACTGCGCGCCCAGCTCCCCACCGGCCGGTGGCCCGTCTCCGACAGAAACAGCCCCTTCGGGCCGGTGACGACCCGCGCCCCCGGTGGGGGCTGGCCGCGCAGTTCCCCCCGGGGGCTCGGCCCCGCCGAAGAGGTGCCCCCGCGGGCGGGGGAAAGGCGGCGGGCTAGGGGGTTTTGGGGCACTGAGTGCCCCGGATGTCGGCGTACGTACCACCGATCTGGTACCTACCTGCCGTAGGTACGTACAACCGCGTCCACTCGCCGTCAGGCATAAGGCACCCGTGATGGTTGTCCTTGGCCCCTTCGATGCCGAGCACCGGCGACCAGGGGATGCGCAGGAGCACCGTGCCGGGCGCCGGCATGGAGACGGTCAGCGAGGCGGGCCCGGCCTCCTCCACCGTCGCGGGCGGGTCGGCCAGCGGGTCGACGGCCCCGGCGACCCTGAAGATCTGCCAGTTCGCGTCGTGCCACACCGGCTGCAGCCAGTCCGGCGCGGAGCGTACGAGCTTGGCCTCGGCCACGGCGGCCCCGTCCGGCTCGTCGGAGGGCAGCACCACGTAGTAGACGCTCCAGTGCTGCAGCCACTGCCGGTAGCTGTCTGCGGTGAGCGTGCCGTCGTAGAAGAGCGGGTTGCGTTCGACGTCGGCCTGCCGGTTCCAGCCGCGGGCCAGGTTGACGTAGGGGGACAGGCCCGACGCCTCCCAGTGCGAGCGCAGCGGTACGACCTCGACGCGGCCCTTGTCGGCCCGCACCTTCTGGAGCTCGGCGATCAGCGGCGGCGCGTGCCGTACGGTCGAGCTGACCGCTGAGGTGTTGACCTGGTCGACGATGGGCTTGGTGATCTGCCAGGCGGCCACTCCGGCGAAGGCCAGCCACAGGGCCAGCAGGCGCTTGCCGGTCCAGTTGCTGCCGCGGGCGACCAGCAGCAGCACGGTGCCGCCGAAGAGCAGCGCGAGGCGTTCCACGTTGCTGCCGATCGGCGAGGGGATCACCCAGGTGAGCGCGACACCGAGGGCGTACACCCAGGATCCGGTGCGCATCACCCGCCAGGTCTTCGGCACCACCAGGGCGGTGACGACGGCCACGGCGAAGGGGATGATCGCGAAGTACCAGGCGAAGGGCTGCACCCCGTAGAAGGGGAAGAGCAGCGAGGTCGCGCCGACCACCAGGGGCGGCACCGCGGTCAGCACGTAGCTGTCGGCCCTGCGCCCGGTCAGGAACAGCGCGGCGGCCACCACGAGCATGAACAGGCCCGCGACGGGGCTGCACATGGTGGCGAGCCCTGTCATCATCGCGGCGGTGGCCAGCCGGGGGGAGCGGCCGCGCGGGGTGGGGGTGTCGGGGAAGAGCACCAGGACGGCGACCATCGCGAAGAGCATGCCGAGCGCGAACGTGACACGGCCGGAAACGACGTCACACCAAAGGGCGAACGTCGTCCACAGTGCGGGCACCATCGGCCGGCGGATGCCGCCCCGCATGAGCAGTGCCGCGCCGACCGTCCCGGACAGGGTGCCGGCGATCACCGCGGTGGTCCGCACCCCCAGTGCGGCCATGATGTAGGGCGACAGGATGCTGTAGGAAGCGGGGTGCATACCGCCGTACCAGGACAGGTTGTACGACGCCGAGGGGTGTGCCCGTATGAAGTCGGTCCACGCGTACTGCGCGGCCATGTCGCCGGAGTCCTTGGCCAGGTAGAGCGCCCACAGCAGGTGCAGCACCGCGGCCACGGCGGTCGCCACGACGACCGGGTGGCGTACGTTCACCCGTCGCAGCAGGTCCCTCGGTTTCCTGGGTGAGGAAACACGCGCAGGCTGCCAGGTCGTCACGGTGCCTCTTCCGGTGGCGGTGCGGTGCGGATGTTGCCGGCCGGCTGACACCCGGCGGGGTTCCGAACTCCCACCCGTGACCGGCTCGGATCAGAGTTCGAACACAGAGTTTGGACGCTAGCACGGCTCGTGCGGTTGCTCGCGCGCGGGCGTACGCCCGGATTCCCGCTTTGCCGCCCCGCGGACCCCGCACGGGTCGTACCGTGGTATCGGCATCGCAGACCCTGCGCCGGACGGGTGCGCCCACACCCGCCGGAACAGCCTACGCGGCGCCGGGGGAAGGAGCCCAACGAACCATGGACCGGCGTAATCCGACAGGGCTTTCCGGCCGGATCCCGCTCGCGGTGATCGTCGTGGACGCCGCGGGACTGGTGTCGCACTGGAGTACGGGCGCACGGCGGCTGTTCGGCCGCTCCCGGCAGGACGCGGTGGGGCGGCCCGCGGTCGACCTGCTGCCGGTGGTCGGCGCCCTGGAGGGTGCGGCGGGACATGACGGCGGATTCCCCGCGGCGGGCGGAGCGGCGTACCCGGCGGAGGACGACTACGGCCGCGGCCTGGAGGCCTCGCTGGCCGGTGCCAGCTCCTACCCCACAGCGGGCCGCGCCCGGCTCTTCGAACCCGCCGGGGGAGACGCCGAGGGGGTCGGGCCGCAGGCCGGTGCGGACGACGCCCTGGACGTCCTGTGGTGGGCCTACCCGCTGGTCGGTCCTGGACCCGAGCGGCTGCTGGTGCTGGCCGCCGACGCGGGCCGGCTGCAGCCCGGCGGGCCTGACGCGCCGGCCGAGGCCTTCGAGCGGATCGCCCCGGGCTTCGCGCTGCACACCGAGTTCGCCGGCGCCGAGGGCCTGGCCAAGCAGCTCCCGGAGATCCTGCCCAGCATGAATCCGCTGGAGAGCGCGCGGATCGTGGCGCAGGTCCTGGACCTCGGCTACCCCGTGCTGGAGATCAGCCAGCACGACCGCGTCCCCGTCACACCCGACTGGGGTGTGCCGCGCAGGACCGAGCGGCAGGCCAGGCGGCGGGCCGCCGAGCAGGCCGCGGCGCTCGACCCGGAGTCCGTGCCGGCCGAGGAGCTGGCGCCCGACCTCGAATACGCGGCGGTGCGCGAGCACCTGGAGTTCCTCAACGAGGTCAGCGGCCGCATCGGCACCTCCCTGGACCTGGCCCGCACCATCGAGGAGGTCAGCGCGGCGGTCGTGCCCCGCTTCACCGACGTCGCCGGCACCTATCTGCGCGAGCAGGTGCTCGCGGGCGAGGGTTTCCCCGACGGGCCGCCGGACGTCACCACCATGTGGTATCGCGTCGCTGTCGAGCACACCGACGAGCCGGGCCGCTGGGACGACGTCGTGCCGGTGGGCGAGTCGATGCCCTTTCCCGCGCAGACCCCGTTCTTCCAGTGCATGACCACGGGCGAGCCGGTCATGGTGCCGCGGATCAGCGAGCAGATGGGCAACGCCATCGCCGCGCAGTTCCCCAAGCGCGACATCAGCCCGCTGATCAACAACCGCTCGATGCTGGTGGTGCCGCTCAAGGCCCGCAACGTGGTGCTGGGCTTCATGATCCTGCTGCGGCACCGCGAGCGCCCGGCCTTCAACGACATGGACCGCGTCACCGGGGCGGAACTGGCCGCCCGCGCCGGTCTCGTGCTCGACAACGCGCGCATGTACACGTACCAGGAGAACGTCGCCGACACTCTCCAGGACAGCATGCTGCCGCACATCGCGCCCCGCATGCCCGGCTGCGACGTGGCGACCCGCTACCTGCCGGGCACCCGGCTCGGGCGGGTCGGCGGCGACTGGTTCGACAGCATCAAGCTGCCCGGCTCGCGGCTCGCCCTGGTCGTCGGCGACGTCATGGGCCACGGGCTGAACTCGGCGGCGATGATGGGGCAGTTCCGCACCGCCGTGCAGACCATGGCGCAGCTCGGCCTCCCGCCGGCGCAACTGCTGCGCAACCTCGACGACCTGGCGCAGCGGCTCGGCGAGCAGTACCTGGCCACCTGCCTCTACGCGGTCTACGACCCGGTCGGGTCCGAGGTGCTGATCGCCAACGCCGGGCACATCCCGCCGGTCCTGGTGCGCGCCGACGGCCGCAGCGAACTGCTCGACGTGCCGACCGGGGCGCCGCTCGGCGTCGGCGGCGTGCCCTTCGAGACCGTCAGGGTCCCGGTGAACCCCGGCGACCGGCTGGTGCTGTGCACCGACGGCCTGGTCGAGGTCCGCGGCCAGGACATCGGAGCGGGCCTTGCCGCGCTGTGCGAGAGCGCCGCGCACCCGGCCGCGTCCATGGACGACGCGTGCGACACGATCATCCGCGCCCTCAACCCGCGCGGCGGCCGCAAGGACGACGTGGCCCTGCTGATGGCCCGGCTCAACGGCATCCCGCGCGAGGACGTCGCGGTCTGGGAGCTGGCCGCGGAGCCCGCCGAGGTGGGCAGGGCCAGGTCCCTGGTCCGCGACACGCTGCGGGCCTGGCAGCTGGACGACGTCGCCGAGACCGCGGAGCTGCTGGTCGGCGAGGTCGTCACCAACGCGGTGCGCCACGCGCACGACCGGCCGGTGGAGCTGCGCCTGGTGCGCGCCGACGCGCTGCTGGTCGAGGTCTCCGACGACGACCACGGCGTGCCGGTGCTGCTCAGCGCGGGCCCCGAGGACGAGGGCGGGCGCGGCATGCGGATCGTGAGCCGGCTGGCGCGCGAATGGGGCACCAGCCGCTCCGCGCAGGGCAAGACCGTGTGGTTCGAGCAGGCCCTGCCGCCGCGCCGCAGGCGCTGAGACCGGGCACCCCCGGCGGGCCGTCCCTGCGGCCGCCGGCCTTTCCGTACGATCACGACGTGGGGAGTGGTGAGTACGTGTGAACGTCTCCAGCGGGTACGCGCATGCGTGGGAGAGCTTCTGGGAGGACGCACCGTACGAGCCGGGCGGCGTCTTCTGGGACGCGGAACCGGCCATGACGGCGCAGCAGCACCTGGCGTACTTCGAGAAGCACTTCGACCCCGGGCTGCCGCTGGTGGACCTCGGCTGCGGCAACGGCACCCAGACCCGCTTCCTGGCCGGCCGCTACCCGCGGGTCGTCGGGATCGACCTGGCGCACGCGGCCATAGAGCGGGCCAGGCGCGACGACCCGCACGGGCTGGCCGGCTACCAGCAGCTGGACGCCGTCGACACCGACGCGGTGCGCGCGCTGCACGAGGAGCTGGGCGACGCCAACGTCTACATGCGCGGGGTCCTGCACCAGTGCGAGCCCGCCGACCGCAGCCGGCTGGTCGACGGCATCGCCACCCTCACCGGGCAGCGCGGCCGGGCCTTCGCCGTGGAGCTGGCCGAGGCCGCCAAGGGCGTGCTCATGGGCCTGGCCCAGGGTCCCGCGGGGCCGCCGCCCAAGCTCGGCGCGATCTTCGCGCACGGCATCGCCCCCGGCGAGGTCCACGACGCGGCCGTGCCCGGGTACTTCACCTCCGCGGGCCTGGAGGTGCTCGCCGAGGGCGAGGAACCGCTGAGGACCACCGAGTTCCGGCCGGACGGGGCCCGGATAGAGGTGCCCTCACGCTGGCTGGTGGCGGGGCTGGCCGCGTAATGTGATCTCGCATGCGGAAGATCCTCATCTCGGCCGACATGGAGGGCGCCACCGGTGTGACCTGGCCGGCCGATGTGCTGCCCGGAACCGAGCAGTGGCAGCGCTGCCGCCACATGTTCACCTCTGACGTCAACGCCGCCGTCGCGGGCTTCCTCGACGGCGGCGCCGACCAGGTGCTCATCAACGAGGCGCACTGGACGATGCGCAACCTGCTCCTTGAGCAACTGGACGAGCGCGCCCAGATGCTCACCGGGCGGCACAAGGAACTGTCCATGGTCGAAGGCGTCCAGCACGGCGACGTCGACGGCATCGCCTTCGTCGGCTACCACACCGGCGCAGGCACCGAGGGCGTCCTGGCACACACCTACCTCGCCAACTCCATCACCGGCGTGTGGGTCAACGGCGAACCCGCCAGCGAAGGCCGGCTCAACGCCCTGGTCGTCGCCGAGTACGGCGTCCCCGTCGTCCTGGTGACCGGTGACGACCGCACCGGCGTCGACGCCCGCGGCTACGCCCCGCAGGCCGTCACCGTCGCCGTCAAGGACTACGTGTCCCGCTACGCCGCCGTGTGCCGCCCGCCCGCAAGGACCGCCGCCGACATCCGGGCCGCCGCCCAGCAGGCCGCACCGCTGGCCGTACGGCACGAACCGGTGCAGGCGGGGCCGTTCACCGTCGAGGTCGAGTTCGACGCCTGGCACCTGGTCGGCGCTGCCACCGTGGTCCCCGGGGTGGAGCGGACGGGCGAGCGGCGGGTGGCGTATACGCTGCCGACGATGTACGCGGCCCTGCGCGCTTTCAAGGCCGTGACCACGCTCGTTTCCCAGGCGGTGGAGGAGCAGTATGGCTGAGCGGACCGCGGCGGCACAGGGCGGAGCGGTCGTCGACGGGCAGGCGCTCGACGAGGTGGTGCGCTTCACCTCCGACCTGATCAGGATCGACACCACCAACCGCGGCAGCGGCGACGGCAACGAGCGGGCCGCCGCCGAATACGTCGCCGAGCGCCTCGCCGAGGCGGGGATCGAACCCGCCGTCCTGGAGAAGGCGCCGGGCCGCACCAACGTGGTGGCCAGGATCCCCGGCACCGACCCCGCGGCCGACGCGCTGCTCGTGCACGGCCACCTCGACGTGGTGCCCGCGCAGGCCGACGACTGGACCGTGCACCCCTTCTCCGGCGAGGTCCGCGACGGCGTCGTGTGGGGCCGCGGCGCCATCGACATGAAGAACATGGACGCGATGGTGCTCGCCTGCGTCCGCGCCTGGGCCCGCTCCGGGCAGCGCCCCCCGCGCGACATCGTGCTCGCCTTCACCGCCGACGAGGAGGACAGCGCCGCCTACGGCTCCGGCTTCCTCGCCGCCGAGCACGCCGCCCTCTTCGAGGGCTGCACCGAAGGCATCAGCGAGTCCGGCGCCTACACCATCCACACCGACAACGGGCTGCGGCTCTACCCGGTCGCCGCGGGCGAGCGCGGCACCGCGTGGCTCGAGCTGACCGCCGAGGGCAGGGCAGGACACGGCTCCAAGATCAACAACGAGAACGCCGTCGTCCACCTGGCCGCCGCCGTCGCCAGGATCGGCGAGCACCGCTGGCCGCTGCGCCTGACCGCGACCGTCAGGGCCGCCCTGACCGAACTGGCCGCGCTCTACGGCGTATCCGCCGACCTCGACGACGCCGACGCGCTGCTCGACCGGCTCGGCACCGCCGCCGCGTTCGTGCGGCCCACCGTCCGCAACAGCGCCAACCCGACGATGCTGCAGGCCGGCTACAAGGTCAACGTCATCCCCGGCACCGCCACCGGATACGTCGACGGGCGCATCCTGCCCGGCGGCCAGGACGAGTTCACCGCCACCATGGACCGGCTCACCGGGCCGCACGTGCGCTGGGACTACCACCACCGCGAGGTGCCGCTGGAAGCCCCCGTCGACTCGGCCTCCTTCGCCGCGATGCGCGAGGCCGTCGAGCACTTCGACCCGGGCGCGCACGTGGTGCCCTTCTGCATGTCCGGCGGCACCGACGCCAAGCAGTTCTCCCGGCTCGGCATCACCGGCTACGGCTTCTCGCCGCTGCGCCTGCCGCCGGGCTTCGACTACCAGGCGCTCTTCCACGGCGTGGACGAGCACGTCCCCGTCGACGCCCTGCACTTCGGCGTCCGCGTACTGGACCGCTTCCTGCGCGGAGCCGCAGGGGAGGAGACCGCATGACCGCCACCGCACAGCGGGACACCGGATACGGCAGCTGGGCCTCGCCCATCGACGCCGCCACCGCCGCCGCCCACGACGGCAGCCCCGACAGCATCGGCATCGTCGGCGACGACGTGTGGTGGACCGCCCCGCGACCCGCGGAAGGCGGCCGGCGCGCCCTGGTCAGGCGCCGCCCCGACGGCACCGAGGAATGCCCGCTGCCCGCGCCCTGGAACGTCCGCAACCGCGTCATGGAGTACGGCGGCACCCCATGGGCCGGCGCGCTCGTCGACGGCACCCCGCTGATCGTCTTCACCCACCACCTCGACCAGCGGCTCTACGCCTTCCGCCCGGACCGCCCGCAGGAACAGCCCTACCCGCTCACCCCGGTCTCCGCCGTCGGCGGCGGGCTGCGCTGGGCGCAGCCGTCCCTGCACGCCGACCGCGGCGAAGCATGGGCCGTACTGGAGGAGTTCACCGGCGAGGGGCCGGGCGACCTGCGCCGCGTCCACGCCGCCGTGCCGCTCGACGGCAGCGCCGCCGGCGACCGCTCCCGCATCCGCGACATGGCGCCCTCCGCGCACCGCTTCGTCACCGCCCTGCGGCCCTCGCCTGACGGGTCGCAGGCCGTCTGGCTGGCCTGGGACCACCCGCGGATGCCCTGGGACGGCACCGAGCTGCTGTGCGCAGACCTCCGCGCCGACGGCACCCTCGGCCCCGCCCGCACCCTGATCGGCGGCCCCGAGGAGTCCGTCAGCCAGGCCGAGTGGACCGCGGACGGCACCCTGCTGGCCGCCACCGACCGCACCGGCTGGTGGAATCTGCACCGCGTCGACCCCGCCACCGGCGAGGCCGTCAACCTGTGCCCGCGCGAGGAGGAGTTCGCCGGACCGCTGTGGAAGCTCGGGCAGCGCTGGTTCGCGCCGCTCGACCACGGCCTGGTCGCCGTCCTGCACGGGGCGGGCGCCGCCAGGCTCGGCCTGCTCGACCCCGCCACCGGGCAGCTCACCGACGCCCCCGGGCACTGGACCGAGTGGAGCGGCACCCTCGCCGCCACCGGCAGCCGCGTCATCGGCCTCGCCGCGAGCGCCCGCAGCTCGCACGAGATCGTCGAACTCGACGCCGCCACGGGCCGCACCCGCGTCATCGGCAACCCGCACCACGACCCCGTCGACCCCGCCTACGTCCCGCAGGCGCAGGACCGCGTCTTCACCGGCCCCGGCGGGCGCGAGGTGCACGCCCACGTCTACCCGCCGCGCCACCCCGGCCACCCCGCGAGCGGACCCGCCCCCTACGTCATGTGGGTGCACGGCGGCCCCACGAGCCGCACCTCCATGGTCCTCGACCTGGAGATCGCCTACTTCACCTCGCGCGGCATCGGCGTCGCCGAGGTCAACTACGGCGGCTCCACCGGCTACGGCCGCGCCTACCGCAACCGGCTGCGCGAACAGTGGGGCGTCGTCGACGTCGAGGACAGCGTCGCCGTCGCCGAGGGCCTGGTCGCGGAAGGCGCCGCCGACCCGCAGCGGCTCGCCATCCGCGGCGGCAGCGCCGGCGGCTGGACCACGGCAGCCGCCCTGACCACCACCTCCACCTTCGCCTGCGGCGCCATCAGCTACCCCATCCTCGACCTGGCCGGCTGGTCGCCGGCCGGCGGCGAGACCCACGACTTCGAGTCCTGGTACCTGGAGTCGCTCATCGGCCCGCACCTGGAAGTGCCGCAGCGCTACCACGACCGCTCCCCGGTCCACCACGCCGACCAGGTCACCGTCCCCTTCCTGCTGATGCAGGGCCTGGACGACGTGATCTGCCCGCCCGCCCAGTGCGAACGCTTCCTCGCCCAGCTGGCCGGACGCGACCTCCCGCACGCCTACCTCGCCTTCCCCGGCGAAAGCCACGGCTTCCGCCGCCTCGACACCCTGGTGACCTGTCTGGAGGCCGAACTGTCGCTCTACGCCCAGGTCTTCGGCTTCACCCCGCCAGGGGTGCCCGTCCTCGACCTGGCCCCGTGACGCCACCCGCGGCCGGGCTCTTCAGACCCCGGCGGCTCGCCGCCGGGGACCGGGTCGGGGTCGTCGCACCCGCGGGGCCTGTCCCGCGGGCGATGCTGGACGCCGGGCTCGACGTGCTGCGCGACTGGGGCCTCGACCCCGTCGTCGGGCGGCACGTTGTGGACGACCACCCCTCCGGCTACCTCGCGGGCGCCGACCAGGCCAGGGCCGACGACCTGCGGGACGCCTGGTGCGACCCCGCACTTGCCGCCGTGGTGTGCGCCCGCGGCGGCTACGGCACACAGCGCATGGCCGACCTGCTGGACTGGGACGCCATGCGGCAGGCCGCCCCCAAGGCCTTCCTCGGCTACAGCGACATCACCGTGCTGCACGAGGCCTTCGCCACCCGCCTGGGCGTCGCGACCCTGCACGGGCCCATGCCCGGCACCCCCGCCTTCCTCGCCGACACCGCAGGCCGCGACCACCTGCGCCGCACCCTCTTCGCCCCCGAGGAGGTCCAGGTCCTGCACGCACCCGCCCCCCGCGCACTGGTGCCCGGCAGTGCCGCGGGCGTCACCCTCGGCGGCTGCCTCAGCCTGCTCGCCTCCGACATCGGTACGCCCACCGGCCGGCCGTCGGCCGCGGGCGGCATCCTGCTGCTGGAGGACACCGGCGAGGAGGCCTACCGGCTGGACCGCTTCCTCACCCAACTCCTGCGCAGCGGCCGGCTCGACGGGGTCGCCGGCGTCGCCCTCGGCTCCTGGGAGGACTGCGGCCCGGCAGACGAAGTGCGCGCCCTCCTCCTCGACCGGCTCGCACCGCTCGGCGTGCCGGTCCTGGACGGCCTCGGCTTCGGGCACTGCCTGCCCGCGCTGACCGTTCCGCTGGGGGTGCCCGCCGTCCTCGACGCCGACGCCGGCACGCTGACCGTGCAAGTCCCCGCCCTGAGCTGATTCTTACCGACCCCTGACGGGACGGCGGCCCGACCGCCGTTCGGGCGCCTGCCGCCGTACGGTCGGCCGCATGCTGATCCTCGTCACCGGCGGCGCCGGCTTCATCGGCTCCCACATCGTCACCGCCCTGCACGCCGCGGGGCACCGCGTCCGGGTCCTCGACGCACTCCTGCCCGCAGCCCACGGGACCGACCCGGCACCGCCCGCACTGCCCGACGGCGTCGAATGGCGGCACGCCGACGTCCGCGACCGGGCCGCCGTGGACGAGGCGCTGGCCGGCGTCGGCGCCGTATGCCACCAGGCCGCGATGGTCGGCCTCGGCAAGGACTTCGCCGACGCGCCGCACTACACCAGCTGCAACGTCCACGGCACCGCCGTCCTCCTCGCCGCCATGGCCGCGGCCGGCGTCCCGTCACTGCTGCTCGCCGGGTCCATGGTCGTCTACGGCGAAGGCCGCTACGACTGCGCGCGGCACGGCGTCGTACGCCCCGGGCCGCGGCTCGCGGCCGACCTCGACGCCGGCCGCTTCGAACCGCCCTGCCCCCGCTGCGGCCGCCCCCTCACCCCCGGGCTCGTCGACGAGGACGCGCCCACCGACCCGCGCAACGTCTACGCCACCACCAAGCTCGCCCAGGAGCACCTGGCCGCCGCCTGGGCGCGCGACACCGGGGGCCGCGCCATCGCCCTGCGTTACCACAACGTCTACGGCCCCGGCATGCCACGCGACACGCCCTACGCGGGCGTCGCCGCCCTCTTCCGCTCCGCCCTCGCCCGCGGCCAGGCCCCCACCGTCTACGAGGACGGCGGCCAGCGCCGGGACTTCATCCACGTCACCGACGTCGCCGCGGCCAACGTCGCCGCGCTCGACGCGCTGCCCGACATCGCGCCCGGCACGATGCGGCCCTACAACGTCGCCACCGGTGCCGCCCACACGGTGGGCGAACTCGCCACCCTCCTCGCCGCCGCCTGCGGCGGCCCCGCCCCCCGCATCACCGGCGCGTACCGGCTCGGCGACGTCCGCCACATCACCGCTTCCGCGGCGCGCATCCACACGGATTTCCCCTGGACCCCTCTCACCCCCTTCCACACCGGCATCCCCCTCCTCCTCTAACCCACCCCTGCGGGGGGCCTCCCGCCACCTCCGGTGGCGGCGCATCCACCCCGCCCGCTCGTGCCGGCGCCCCCCGCCCCTGCCCCTTGCGGCGGGCGCCCGCCGTGCCCGCCGCGGGAGCTGGTCGCGCCGTTCCCCGCGCCCCTTCAGGTCCTGCCACCTGCGGTGAGCTTGCACCTTTCGGTGGGTGGGTGATTGGTCGCGCCGTTCCCCGCGCCCCCAGGTGGGTGCCACGTGCCGTGGCGTTGCTTTCGCTCCTCGGGCTGGGCGCGCAGTTCCGCCCCCAGAGCTTCGCCTGGGGGTACCCCCAGCGCCCGCTGAGGGGTGCCCCCTTCCCGCAGGGTGAGCGTTTTCTGGCGGCGCCGTCTGGCTGGGAGGGTGAGCGTTTTTCAGGGGCGCGGGGAACTGCGCGCCCCGTCACGACGCACCGAAAGGTGCGAGCCAAGCGCAAGTGGCAATCACAGAGGGGCGCGGAGAACGGCGCGACCAGCCCACGCGGCGGGAGAGGCGATCGCCCACCGCAAGGGGCAGGACCTCACGTGGCGCCGGGGCGGCAAGCCCACCGCAGGTGGGGAGTGGCCGGGGGCCGAGGAGGCCGGGCCGGGGGCGGGAGCGGCCCCCTAAAGCCCCCCAGGCAAGGGAGTGGCCGGGGGGAGGACGACCTCGAAGCGGCAGCCGCCGGGGACGTTGCGAACGTCCGCCCGGCCGTGGTGCGCCTCGACGATGCCGCGGACGATCGCAAGCCCGAGCCCCGCCCCGGCCGGCGGCGTCCGCGCCCCGCTTCCCCGCCACCCCGTGTCGAAGACACGGGGAAGATCCGCCGCCGGAATCCCCCCGCACCCGTCGGTGACGGACACCACGACCGCCCCCGACGCGGTGTCCCGCAGCGCGGACACCGCGACCGTGCCGTCCGCCGGCGTCCGGTGAATCGCGTTGGTCAGCAGATTCGCCAGCACCCGCGTCATCTCCCGCCCGTCGACCTCGACGGGTATCCGCTCGACCCGTTCGCCGACCAGCCGCACCCCGTGCTCGGCGGCGAGCGGATCCGCCCCGGCTATCGCGTCGCCGACCAGGTCGTACACCGACATCCTGGACGGGCTGAGTGGCAGCACCCCCGCCTGGATGCGGGACAGTTCGAAGAGGTCGCCGACCATCCCGCTGAGCCGGTCGACCTCGGCGCGGATCTGCCGGTGGTAGCGGCCGGGGTCCTCCGCTATGCCGTCCTCCAGCGCCTCGGTCATGGCGCGCAGACCGGCCAGCGGGGTGCGCAGGTCGTGGGAGATCCAGGCGACCAGTTCGCGCCGGGATGTCTCAAGCGCCCGCTCCCGCTCCCTGGAGGCCTCCAACTTCGCACTGGTGGCGGCCAGTTCCCGTCCCAGCTCGGCCAGTTCGGCCGTCGGGGCGCCGGCGGGCGCGGCGAAGGCGTCACCGTCGCCGAACGCGCGGGCCGCGGCGGTGAGCGCCCGGCTGCCGGCGACCACGGTGCGGCCGAGCAGCAGCGCCACCCCGAGGGAGACGGCCGCCGCTATCGCGCACACGGTGGTGACGACGCCAAGGTCGTGTTCCGACAGGAACATCGCCCAGGCCACGGACAGTGTCCCGGCGAGCATCGCGCACACGGCGACGGCGACGACCACGGCGAGGGAGAGCGCGAGCGAGCGGTTGCGCAGCAGACGCAGGGCGGCGGCGCCGAGCAGTCCGACGACGGCCGCACCGGCCGCGGCATACGCGGCGATGACCAGCAGGTCACTCATCGGCCGCACCTCCCTCCGGCGCCGGGTCGAAGCGGTAACCGACACCCCACACCGTGCTGATCAGCCGGGGCCTTGCCGGGTCGTCCTCGATCTTCTCGCGCAGCCGCCGCACGTGGACGGTCACCGTCGACAGGTCGCCGAACTCCCAGCCCCACACCCGCCGCATCAGCTCCTCGCGGCCCAGCACCCGCCCGGGATGGCGCAGGAAGAAGGCCAGCAGGTCGAACTCGCGGATCGTCAGCGGCACTTCCGTCCCGTCCCGCAGCGCCCTGCGGGCGGCAGGGTCGAGGGCGAGCGTGCCCGACCGCAGCCACGGCCCGGGCGCGGGCGCGGCGCCGGCGCGGCGCAGCACCGACTCGACCCGCAGCACCAGCTCGCGCGGCGAGAACGGCTTGGTCACGTAGTCGTCCGCGCCGACCTCCAGGCCGAGGATGCGGTCGTCCTCGTCACCGCGTGCGGTGAGCATCACCACGGGAAGCGGGCCGTCCTCCCGTATCGCGCGGCACACCTCCAGCCCGTCCATGCCCGGCAGCATCAGGTCGAGGACGACCAGATCGGGGCGTGCGGCGGCCGCGCGGGCGACGGCGGTCGGGCCGTCGGCGGCCCGGTCGACGGCGAAGCCTGCCCGGTCGAGGTAGCCCGCCACGACCTCGGCGACGGTCGGATCGTCGTCCACGACGAGGATCCGCCGGCGCGGCGGCGGTACGGAAACGGATGCGGTGCTCATGGAAGAGAGTCTGGCACCCACCACTGACAGTGACCATGGACCGGCGGCCCGCAGCGGCCGCCGTCCCTGTTTCGTAAGGTTCCGCCGCCTTCTCAGCCGCTCCTGGATTCGTAGGGTGAGGCGGGTGACCATGACACCCCCCGCTGTCGCCGATGTCGTCCTGCCCTGCCTCGACGAGGCCGCGGCACTCCCCGGCGTGCTGGCACGCATCCCGCCGGGGTGGCGTGCGGTGGTGGTGGACAACGGCTCGACGGACGGTTCCGCGCGGATCGCCGCCGGCCTCGGCGCGCATGTCGTCCACGAGCCGCGGCGGGGCTTCGGGGCCGCTTGTCACGCAGGGTTGCTGGCCGCGACCGCGGACCTGGTCTGCTTCTGCGACTGCGACGGCTCCCTCGACCCCGCGCTGCTGCCGTCGCTCGCGGCGCCGGTGCTCGCGGGGGACGCCGACCTGGTGCTGGGCCGCCGCAGACCCACCGCCCGTGGCGCCTGGCCGCTGCACGCCCGGCTCGCCAACCTCGAACTGGCCCGCCGCATCCGCCGCCGCACCGGCCTCCCCCTGCACGACCTCGGCCCCCTGCGTGCCGCCCGCCGCACCGCCCTGCTGTCCCTGGCCCTCACCGACCGCCGCTCCGGCTACCCCCTGGAGATGGTCGTCCGCGCCGCTGACGCCGGCTGGCGGGTCCAGGAGACCGACGTCCCCTACGCCCCCCGCCTGGGCCGCTCCAAGGTCACCGGCACCTGGCGCGGCACCTGGCAGGCAGTCCGCGACATGTCCCCCCTCCTCACCCCCCGCCCCGCCGGGCCGCAGGCGCCCATGGACCCGCCCGAATCCCCGCCCCCGGCGTCCGACCGGGCCCGTACGGCCCCGCGGCAAGGGGCACCCCTTGCCGGTACACGCGGGGAGGGGGCGCGATGAGCGGGGGAACGGTGTTGCTCGTCGTCGCCAAGGCGCCGGTCGCCGGGCGGGTGAAGACGCGGCTGACGCCGCTTTTCTCGGCGGAGCAGGCGGCCGCGCTGGCCGAGGCGGCGCTGGGGGACACGCTGGCGGCGGGGCTCGCGGTCGGCGCTGGGCGCCGCGTGGTCGTGCTGGACGGGGCGCCGGGGGCGTGGCTTCCGCCGGGCTACGAGGTCGTGCCGCAGGTCGCGGGCGGTCTCGACGTGCGGCTCGCCGCGGCCTTCGAGGGGTGCGCGGGTCCTGCGCTGCTGGTGGGCATGGACACCCCGCAGGTGACCGCAGAGCTGCTGGCGGCCCCGTTCGGCCCGGGTGGCTGGGACGGCTGCGACGCGTGGTTCGGCCCGGCCGCGGACGGCGGCTTCTGGGCGCTGGGCCTGGCCGACCCGGCCCACGCGGGGCTGCTGCGGGGCGTGCCCATGTGCACGGACCGCACGGGCGCCGTTCAGCGCGCGCGGCTGGCCGAAGCGGGCCTTCGGGTGCGCGACCTGCCCGTGCTGCGGGACGTGGACACACCCGCGGACGCCGCGGAGGTCGCCGGTCTGGCCCCGCACACCCGTTTCGCCCGCGCCTTCCGCACGTTGCGGGCGCCCGTCCCGGCGCCCACCGCCCTCGCCGTGGAGGCCAGGTGACCGCGGTGACGGCTGCCCTCGCAGCGGAAACCGGGTGGAGCGCCGACCCGTACGCCTGGGCAATCGCCCGCGGTAGCGGACCGCTGTTCCTGCGCCGCACGGACGGCTGGCTGCTGCCGCTCGACGTGGAGCGCTGGTGCGCGCCACCGGACGCGGCGGACCGCACGCTGCTGCACCGCTGCCGCGGTCCCGTCCTGGACATCGGGTGCGGCCCCGGGCGGCTGGTGGCGGAACTGGCCGCGGACGGCGTGCCGGTGCTGGGGCTCGACGTGAGTCCTGCCGCCGTCGCCCACACCCAGCGTTCCGGCGGCCCCGTGCTGTGCCGGTCCGTGTTCGAGCCGCTGCCCGCGGAGGGCAGGTGGGGGACGGCCCTGCTGGCCGACGGCAACATCGGCATCGGCGGCGACCCGTGCGCCCTTCTGCACCGGGTCCGCCGGCTCGTGGCACCGGGTGGCCGGCTGCTCGCAGAGGCGGCGCCTTACGACGTGGACGAGCGGCTGACCGTACGGGTGGAGGACGCGCACGGGCGCCGCGGCGGTGACTTCCCGTGGGCCAGGCTCGGGGCGGGTGCGCTGGCCGCCGCGGCGGCCGCGACGGGGTGGGTGGTCGAGGAGGAGTGGTCGGCCGCCGGGCGGCGCTTCCTCGCACTGGGGAGCGCCGCCGCGGGCCGGGTCAGCGGCCGGCAGCTGCTGCCGTCCCCTGCCACGTACGGTCGAGGAAGTCAGCGATGAGCGGCGCGATCTCGCCGACCTTCTCCTCCAGTGCGAAGTGCCCGGTGTCGAAGAGGTGGAGTTCGGTGCCGGGCACGTCGCGGGCGTAGGCCCTGGCGCCGGCCTCGGTGAAGAACGCGTCCCCGGTGCCCCACACCACGAGCAGCGGCGGCCGGTGCTGCCGCAGCCACTCCTGCCACTGCGGGTAGAGCGCCACATTGCTCCGGTAGTCGAAGAGCAGGTCGAGCTGGATGCCGTGCCGCCCCGGCAGGTCGAGGAAGTGCTGGTCGAGCGTCCAGCCTTCGGGTGCGACGGCGGCCGGGTCCGCGGTGCCGCCCTCGTACTGTCCGCGGGTCGTCTCCAGGGTCAGCAGTGCGCCCACCCGCTTCCGTGACGTCTCGTCCTCGGGGTTCTCTGCGACCAGGCCGCGGGCCATCTCACTCAGCCCCTCCTCGTAGGCGTTGCCGTTCTGCACGACCAGGCCCGCGATCCACTCCGGGTGCCTGGTGGCCAGCCGGAAGCCGACGGGTGCGCCGAAGTCGAAGGCGTAGAGCGTGAAGCGGTCCAGTCCGAGCACCCGGCAGAAGCCCTCGACGGTGCCGGCGAGCCGGTCGAAGGTCCAGCCGTCGTCGGCGGGCAGCTCGCTGTGCCCGAAACCGGGGTAGTCGGGTGCGACGACCCGGTAGTGGCCGCCGAGCGCGTCGATGAGCCGGCGGTATTGGTGGGAGGCCGACGGGAAGCCGTGCAGCAGGAGCAGGACGGGCGCGTCCGCCCTGTCGGGACCCGCCTCGCGGTAGAAGATCCGCAGCCCGTCGACCTCGACGAAACGGTGTGCCACTCGCGGCAGTTGCAGTGCGGGCATGATCGCGTACGCCTCCCGGGTGCAGAGCGCGGCTCGTTGCCGCCACTACCGAGACTAACGGATAGATGGCTGTCTTTCCATGAGAAATCGAGGGCCGGTGCGCCGCCCCGGGTGCCCCGGGGCGCTTTCCGTCGCTGCCCGCGCGAGGCGCTGCGGGCCGTCGTGCCCGCCCTGGCGGAGACCGCCCTCGCCCATCTGGCGTACGTGCTCGCCTCGGGCGGCGGAGTGCTGGGGTACCTTCCCGGCTACCAGCACGAGGAGGGCTACGAGCTGGGCGGCGTATGCCGCTTCGCCCAGTTGCTGCTGGTGCTGCCGACGATGCGGCGGAGCCTGTCGCAGCCGCCCTGATCCTTGCGACGGCGGTGTACGTACTGCTGCGCGGCGACCCGCGCTGCCCGTGGGGCGTCCGCGGCGCCACCCTCCAGGAGGTCGCTCACGGGGCCGCGGCGACGTGTGTGATCTGCGGTGCGGGGCTCCGCCGCCGCGCCGGCAACGGCCCGCGGAAAAGCCGCGGTAGCACCGTTGACACCCCCGCGGCGGCCGTGTCGTACTAACGGGATCGAACTCGATGTCGTAATGCGGCCCGGCCTTCCGCGCCCGGGCTCCTGGGGGGATTGCGGTGGCGAGGATGGCGGGGATGATCTACCCGACGACCGACGAGATTACTGCGAGTGCACGTGCTTTAACCCTGAGTTATCCGGAGATCTGCCGGCTGGGGAGGGTGGGCAGATCGCGGGCGGGCCGCCCGCTGCTGATGCTGACGGTGGGCCAGGGCTCCCGCAACGTCCTGGTGGTGGCCGGTCCGCACGCCAACGAGGCCGCCGTGGGCGGCGCCACGGCGCTGCGGCTGGCCCGCGGCATCGCCCGGCAGCGGGCGCGCGGCGAGGACGACGGCAGCAGCTGGCACTTCCTGCTGTGTATCGACCCGGACGGCGCCGCCCTCAACGAGCCCTGGCTGTCCGGCCCCTACACCCTGCGGGACCACTACGAGCACTTCTTCCGGCCCTGCACCGCGGAGCAGCCCGAGTGGCTGCCGCACGAAGGCGACACCCGCTGCCCCGCACTGCCCGAGACCCGCGCCCTGGTCGGCGTGCTTGACGTGCTGCGGCCGGTGCTCCAGTGCTCGCTGCACGGCATCGACATCGGCGGCAGCTTCGTCCAGCTCACCAGTGACGTGCCGGGGGTGCCGGAACGCATCGGCAAGTCCGCCGCGGAGCTGGACATACCACTGGAGAGCGGCTCGTCCGACGCCTTCCAGTGGCCGAGCCCCGGCCCCGGCGTCTATGTGATGCCACCCTGCGGCGACCCGGCGGCCG
Organism: Actinacidiphila bryophytorum; assembly: GCF_016916835.1. Classification (GTDB taxonomy): domain Bacteria; phylum Actinomycetota; class Actinomycetes; order Streptomycetales; family Streptomycetaceae; genus Actinacidiphila; species Actinacidiphila bryophytorum. The sequence continues at coordinate 27,008 of NZ_JAFFIX010000024.1, forward strand.
GCGACGGCGCCCACTCCACCTGGGTGCACGCCAGGCGTTACCACGGGGTGACCGCGGTCGTCGAGGTCCCGATGTGGGCCTGCGACCGCAGCGCCGACACCACACCCCACCCCGACCCCGACCGGGCGCTGCGCACCGCGGGCGCCGCCCTGCGCCGCGACCTGCCCACCGTGGCGCGGCTGCTGGACGCCGTACGCCCGCAGATCAGGGGCACGGACGGCGGCGCTCTGCTGCGCACCGTACGCGAACTGGTGGGGCTCGGCCCCGCACTGACCGCCGACTGGGACCCGGCCGTCCGCGCGCCCGGGGCCGCGCCGCTGCCGGACATGACCACCGCCCTGGTGAACAGCATCGAGGTCTACGCCCAGCGCATCCCACTGCGCGCGGCCGCGATGCTCCGCCAGGTCGCCGACGTCCCCCTGGTCTCCCGGCTGGTCGACAGGTGGTGCGAGGCGTACGAGCGCGCCTACCGCCCGCGCTGGGTGCCGGTCACCGACCAGGTCGAGCAGCAGGCCCGCAGCGTGATGGCCGTCTACGAGGAACTGCACGCCTGACCGCCCCCGCGCCCTCCACGTTCACCCGGGCGGAGCAGCAGCAAGACGCGCCCCGGGCACTTCCCGGGGATCATGAACGGCACGGGGACCGGCAGCCGACAGCTGGAGGGCGCCATGACTTCCGACAAAGCAGCCGGCAGCGGCCTGCGCGAACGCCTGACACCGGGCAGGATCGTCGTCCTGGTGCTCGGCGCGCTCGCACTGGTCTTCGTCTTCGAGAACACCCAGGACGTCCGCATCCGGCTGCTGGTGCCCGAGGTCACCATGCCGCTGTGGCTCGCGCTGCTCGCCACCTTCGTCGTCGGCTGGCTGTGCGGGCGCTTCCTGCGCGGCTCCCGCAGGCGGTGAGGGCGTCGGGGTAGGGGCGGAGGCGCAGAACCCGGCGGAACTCAGGGCTGCGGGACGGCCACCAGCGACTTGCCCATGCAGATGCTCAGCTCCTCGTGGCGGTAGTAGCCGAACTTCTTCACCGGCGCATAGCCGCACGACTCGTACAGTGCGATCGCCTCGGGCTGCCGCGAGCCGGTCTCCAGCACCATGCGGGTCCGCCCGGCAGCCGCAGCACTGGCCTCCAGCTCCGCCAGGATCGCCCGGGCCAGGCCCCGGCCGCGGGCCTCCTTGACGACGAACATCCGCTTGATCTCGGCGTCCCCGTCCTCGTGCCCCTCGTCCGAGGCGTCCTGCGCCCGCCACCCGCCGCTGGCGACCGGCTGGCCGTCGGCGTCGTAGGCCACCAGGTACAGCCCGTGCGGCGGGTCGAAGTTGTCGGCGGCCATCGGGGTGGCGTCCCCGTCGCCGTACCGCTCGACGTACTCCATCTGCACCAGGTCGTTGAGCCGGACCGCGGCCGGTTCGTTGTAGCGCGTCCTTCTGATCTCCACACGGCCATCTTACGTGGTCCCAGGCCCCAAATGTCGCACATATGTGCGATACGACTTTCTGCCGCCGTGCCGCTGCGGGTATCGTCCGCCGGGTGCTGACCGTGACCTCTGTGAACGTGAACGGACTGCGGGCTGCCGGGAGGAAGGGCTTCCTGCCCTGGCTGGCGGCGACCGCGGCCGACGTGGTGTGCCTGCAGGAAGTCCGCGCGGAGCCCGACCAACTCCCCGACGAACTGCGCGACCCCCAGGGCTGGCATGCCTACCACGCCCCCGCCGCCACCAAGGGCCGCGCCGGCGTCTCCATCTACTCCAGGACGGCGCCCACCGCCGTTCGTGTCGGCTTCGGCTCCGCGGAGTACGACGCCTCAGGCCGCTACATAGAGGTCGACCTGCCGGTCGGGGGCACCGCGGCCGGGCTCACCGTCGGCAGCCTCTACCTGCCCACCGGCGAAGCCGAGACCGAGCGCCAGGACGCCAAGTACCGCTTCATGGCGGAATTCCGCGCCCACCTCGACGCCCTGCACGAACGCGCCGCCCGCACCGGCGGCCACGCCCTGGTCTGCGGCGACTGGAACATCGCCCACCAGGAGGCCGACCTGCGCAACTGGCGCGGCAACCGCAAGTCCTCCGGCTTCCTGCCCGAGGAGCGCGCCTGGCTCACCGACCTCCTGGACCCCGCCACCGGCTGGACCGACGTCGTCCGCAGCCTGCACCCGGGCGTCGAGGGCCCGTACTCGTGGTGGTCCTTCCGCGGCAAGGCCTTCGACAACGACACGGGCTGGCGGATCGACTACCACATGGCCACGCCCAAGCTCGGCGCCGCGGCGGCCACCGCCGCGGTGGAGCGCGCCGCCACATATGCAGAGCGCTGGTCCGACCACGCCCCGGTCACGGTGACCTACACCATCTGACGGCGCGTCGCACGCAGCAGGAGCCCGCGCTTCGCGACTCGGCATGGCAGCGGAAAAAAACGGCATACGTGCCGCGCCCGCGCCTGGCATTGTGACGCCGTGACCCGACCAGAAGTAACCGTCAAGATCCCCGCGGAACTGCGCCTGTTCGTCCCCGCCGACCGCCGTGCCGCCACCACCACGCTGACCACCGACGGCTCGTCCTCGCTCGGCCATGTCGTCGAGTCGCTCGGCATCCCGCTGACCGAGGTCGGCGGTCTGGTTGTCGACGGCCGCGAAGTGCCCGCGGGGCACGTGCCGGCGGCGGGCGAGGTCGTGGAGGTCCGCGCGGTGACGCGCCCGCAGCAGATGCCCGGCGCCCCGCTGCGCTTCCTGCTCGACGTGCACCTGGGCACGCTCGCGCGGCGGCTGCGGCTGCTCGGCGTGGACGCGGCCTACGAGAGCGAGGACATCGGCGACCCGGCGCTGGCCGCGCTCTCGGCGAAGGAGCGCCGGGTGCTGCTCTCCCGCGACCGCGGCCTGCTGCGCCGTCGCGAACTGTGGGCGGGCGGCTACGTCTACAGCGACCGCCCCGAGGAGCAACTGCAGGACGTGCTGGGCCGCTTCGAGCCGGCGCTTGCGCCCTGGACCCGCTGCGTGGCCTGCAACAGCCCGCTCAGGGACGCGGACAAGGAGTCGGTCAGGGACCGGCTCGCCGACGGGACCCGCAGGACCTACGACGTCTTCGCCGAGTGCACCGGCTGCGGGCGCGTGTACTGGCGTGGCGCCCACCACACCCGCCTTGCCGCGATGGTGGAGCAGGCGCTGCGCGACCACGGGGAGCGCCGCCTGCCGGACGGCGGCTGACCCGCACCCTTTGCCGCCGGCGCCGAGCCGCCGCCGGCGTTCACCGAAAAGAGTTTTGTGCTGGACAAAAAAAGTTTTCGGTGAGACGGTGGAGACATGTTGGACGTGAGCGTGATCGAGGACGCCGAGGCGGCAGCCGTGTCGCTGGACCCGATCCGGGCCAGGCTGCTCGCCGAGCTGGCCGCGGGGCCGGCCTCGGCGGCGATGCTGGCCGGACGGGTGGACCTGCCCCGGCAGAAGGTCAACTACCACCTCAAGGCACTGGAGAAGCACGGCCTGGTCGAGCTGGCCGGCGAGCGGCGCAAGGGCAACGTCACCGAGCGGCTGATGCGCGCCACAGCCGCGTCGTACGTCATCTCGCCGCTGGCGCTGGCCGCCGTGCAGCCCGACCCGGCCCGCTTCCGCGACCAGCTGTCCGCGCGCTGGCTGCTGGCACTCGCCGCCCGGCTCGTCCGGGACACCGGTGCGCTGATCACCGGCGCCGACCGGGCAGGGAAGCGGATCGCCACCTATGCGCTGGACGGCGAGGTGCGCTTCGCCTCGGCGGCGCAGCGCGCCGCCTTCGTCGAGGAGCTGACCCGCGGCGTCAGCGCCCTGATCGCCAAATACCACGACGAGGACGCGGTCGGCGGTCGGCCGCACCGGGTCGTCGTCGCCCTGCACCCCACGGTCAAGCAGACGACGGCCGAGGCGGCGCAGGCCCGCCCCGAGGTCTCCGCCGCCCCCGCGGACGAGGATCCGGCGTGAACCACGACGTATATACGCGCACGTGTTCCTGAACCCCTGCCAGACCCCTGAATCCCGAGAGAAGTGGCCCACCATGCCGAAGCCGTTCGAGATCGTCCGCGAGTTCGAGGTCGAGTCCACCCCCGAGGAGGTCTTCGCCGCCATCACCTCCGGCACCGCCGGCTGGCTGTGGCCCTCCGAGTACGAGCCCAAGGAGGGCGGTGCCGCGCCCTTCGGTGCGACCATCACCGCGTGGGACCCGCCGCACCGGCTGACCGCGCGCGCCGAGATGCCCGACGGAGTGCACGGCCAGACCCTCAACCAGCTCGACCACCTCATCGAGTCCCGCGAGGGCGGCGGATCGTGGGTGCGCTACGTGCACAGCGGGATCTTCGTCGACGACTGGGAGAACCAGTACGACGGCGCCAACCACCACACCGACTTCTACCTGCACACCCTCGGCCAGTACCTGAAGCACTTCAACGGCCGCCCCGCCGCCTACGCGTCGGTGATCGGGCCTGCCGCCTCCGGCACCCCCGACGCCCTGGAGCGGTCCTGGCAGGCGCTCGGGCTGCCCGCAGGCGCGGCCGAGGGCGCCGCGGTCGACGTCGAACTGCCGGGCGCGGGACGGGTCCAGGCCGTGGTCGACTACCGCGACGAGTACTTCTTCGGCCTGCGCACCGGCGACGCGATGTACCGCTTCTTCGGCCGAAACCACTGGGGTGCGACCGTCGGCGTGGCCGTCCACGACTTCGCCGCGGGCGCGGACGGGGAGCGTATCGGCGCCGACTGGACCGCGTGGCTCGGCAAGGTCTACGCCTGACCTGCCGGCGCCCCCGGCGGCCTGCGGCTCCGACCGTGCCACGTCCCGTAGATTGGCACCGAGAGTTGGGAGCACGTATGTCCGCACACGTCCCGCACGGGCCTTCCCGGGGCGTCCCGGGAAGGCCCGGCACCCTCCGGCGGCCCGGCGGCCCTGAGTCCGCGCGCACGCGCGCTGCGCGCACCGGGGGCTGACGCCGTGGCGACCTACATCCTCGTGCCGGGCGCCGACGGCTCCGCCTGGTATTGGCACCTGGTCGTACCGGAGCTGCGCGAGCGCGGCCACACGGTGGTCACCGTGGACCTGCCGGGCGAGGACTCCGCCGGGCTCGACGCCTTCGCCGACGCGATCGTCGCCGCCGTGCACCAGGCGGCGCCGCTGCCCGATGCGCGCATCGTCCTGGTCGCCCAGTCGCTCGGCGGCTTCTCCGCCCCCCTGATCTGCGACCGCGTCCCGGTCGACAGCATCGTCCTGGTCAACGCGATGGTGCCGCTCCCCGGCGAGACCGCGGGGGAGTGGTGGGACAACACCGGGCAGGCCGCGGGCAGGTCGGCCTATGCCGAGGCGACGGGGCGCGCCGCCGGCGCCGAGTTCGACATCCTCACCGACTTCTTCCACGACGTACCGCCCGAGGTGGCGAAGGAGGCGATGGCGGCCCCCCGGACAGGGCCGCCGGCTGCGGTCTTCGCCCAGCCCTGGCCGCTCGCGGCCTGGCCGAGGGTGCCGACCCGCTTCCTCCAGGGCCGCGACGACCGCTTCTTCCCGCTGGAGTTCCAGCGGGACGTCGTGCGTGAACGGCTCGGTATCGACGTCGAGACGGTGCCGGGCGGGCACCTGGTGGCGCTGAGCCGCCCGCGCGAACTGGCCGCGGAACTGCTCAAGGAAGCGTGACGCCGCCGCGCGGGCCGCGTGACATCCCATCGGGCGACACGAAATGCGGACGTGCGGGATGAAACGGGCGCCCGCGGGGGCTGGGTGACGGATGGGAACCGGGGGTTTGCGAGGATCGTGGCGATGACTGCCACACCGTCCGACGCATACGCAGACCGCCAACCGGTCCCCGCACCTCGCTCCGACGCCGACGGCCTGGGCGGCCGTGACGCCGACGCGCGGGGCGGCAACCGGCACCGCAGGCCCCGCCGCAGACGGCGCGCGAAGGTCCTGGCGGTGGTCGGCGTGGCCGGGCTCGCGGTGGTGGGCGCCGGCTACACGGTGGCGACCCGGCACTCCGACGCCGCGACCGCGGACGCCGCCGACCGCGGCAAGGACGGCGCGCCGAGGGCGTCGGCCGCCGCCGTGCCCGGTGCGGCAGCGGCGAGCGCGAGCCCGACCACGGCTCCCGGCGGCCCGGTCGCGGCGATCGCCGGTCTCGGCCCGAAGACCCGTTCCGAGATCCCCGCCGCCACCCGGCAGGTGCTGGTCGCCTCGGGCAAGGCGAAGAACTCCTCGGACACCGTCGTCACCCTGTGGACCAGGACCGGCAGCGGCAGCTGGCAGCCGGGCGCGGCCTGGCCGGCCCACAACGCCCTGCGCGGCTGGACCGGCGGCCACCGCGTGGGCGATCTGCACAGCCCGATCGGGGTGTTCACGCTCAGCGACGCCGGCGGCTTCGACCCGGACCCGGGCTCGAAGCTGCCCTACCACCACTCCGCCAAATTCCGGGCGGGCGGCGTCGGCTTCAACGGCGAACCCCTCGACCAGGCCTTCGACTACGTCATCGCGATCAACTACAACCGGGTGCCCGGCACGTCCCCGCTGGACGGCACGCAGCCGATGGGCGCGAGCCGCGGCGGCGGCATCTGGGTGCATGTGGACCACGGCGGCCCGACCCACGGCTGCGTCAGCATCTCGGCGGCCCACATGGTCGACCTGCTGCACACCCTGCAGCCCGCCGACCACCCGGTGATCGTCATGGGCGACCGCGGCTCGCTGGCGGCCTAGGCCGTGTTTTGGAAGTAGCGCCGTCCGCCCACAGGGCGGGCCCCGCGGCGTCTGGTGCGTGCGATCGCAAGGCGGAGGGTCGTCCTCGTAGTGGGCCTACTCGGACGACTCCGACAACGCAGCGAGCGTGCGTGCCAGGCGTCGCGGGGCAGGCGGGACTTCCAAAACACGGCCTAGGTGCAGTGACCGAGTTTGCCCCTGCGGCGGTTACTCCCGGGGGAGTACGCCGTCCCGGTGGCGGCGCTCACCGCGGGAGTAGACACAAGCCCTACTGCAGGTCGATGTCACATCCGGGCAGTTCCGGGAGTCTAGATGGCAGGAGGGGTTGCCAACTCCCGGGGTGCAACGGAGGTAACGGCATGGACCACGACCAGGAACTGGCCGACTTCGGGCGGCGCTGGACCGAGGCCGAGCGGCTGGGCGACGTCGCCGCGCTGGACGCGCTGCTGACCGAGGACTTCACGGCTGTCGGTCCGCACGGCTTCGTCCTGGACAAGAAGCAGTGGATCGACCGCTACGCCTCCGGTGCGCTCATACACGATGCCTTCACCTGGGAAGAGGTCACGGTCCGCAGGCACGGGCGGGCGGCGGTCGCGGTGGGCGTGCAGGGCCAGCAGAGCATCTACGACGGGCGGGACGCCGACGGGTACTTCCGGGTCACCCAGATGATCGTCGCGGACGGGGCGGACTGGAAGCTCGCCGCCGTGCACCTGAGCCCGACGGGTGTCCGGCAGGCCGGCCCGGAGGCGTAGCGGCGGCGCCAGGGCAGTGGTCGGTCAGGGCCTGCGGTCCGCCGGTGCGCCCCGCGGCGGACCGACCACCGCGGGGCGCTGTCAGGGGGCGGCGGACCGCCGGGGTGCGGGCTCAGCCGCGCGGCAGCACCATCGACTGGACCTGGGGCAGGCCCTTCCAGTCGTTGGAGGCCACGGTGGCGTGCGCCTTGGCGAGCTGGGCGACCCTGGCCTGGGCGTCGGCGGGCGCGGGGTTCACGTCGTCCAGCGCGGGGGCCACGTTCTGCGAGTCGGTCATGAAGAGCAGGTAGTGGTGGGTGTCGTACCAGCTCGTGTCGATGCTGCCGTTCAGATACGTGGCGGCGTCACCGTCGAAGGCCACGAACCACGGCCGCAGCGAGGTGTCGGAGTAACGCGTCCTGGGGTCGCCCGCCTGCGCGTTGTGGACCGAGGGGAAGACGTTGGCCTGTGCGGTCTTGCCCTGGCTGTGCAGGTCCCGCAGGTAGCCCGCGTACTCGCGGTCGGTCCACAGCGAGTCGGTGGGGTTGGACTCCTCGACCGTGCCGGGGATGACCTCGAGCAGCACCTTGCCCGCGAGCTGTGCGCGCGTCGGCCAGTTGCCGGCGTTCGCCGCCTCGTCCAGGGTGACGTACTGCCCGCCGCCCGGCTTGTTCAGCAGGTCGTTCGGCTTGAACACCAGGCTTCCCAGGTGGGCGCTGATGGACTGGTCGAGCTTGGCCGGACTCATCCCGAAGCTGGCCTGGAAGCCCGCCTTCATCTCCAGCTTGATGATCAGCGGACCGTGGCCGGGGCGCGCCCCGAGCCAGACCCGGACGTCGTCCAGGCAGCTCTCCAGGTCCTTGTTGGCCCCGCCGGTGTAGAGCTGGTCGGGGGAGGAGGCGTTGACGCAGTTGTTGCCGTTCCCGGTCGGGTTGGAGTGGCTGACCTTCCATTCCTGGGTGAAGAAGTCGTCCCACACGTCGAGTTCGATCATCGAGGTGCCCGAGTCGAGCGCCTGCGCCAGGTAGCTGAACGCGGCGGGGTCGTAGGTGTTGTGCAGTCCGGACATGGTGGTGCCGGACAACGGCAGCGCATCGGTGTCCGCGGCAGCGGCGCTGCCGTCGGGGCCTGCGGCGGTGAAGGCGAGGCAGGCGGCGAGCGCGCCGAGCAGAGCGGTGCGCGCGGTGGCGCGCGGGCGGAGCGTAAGGCGGCGGGTCAGCGGACCGGTCACGTGTGTCCTCCTGTGGGGGTGGCTCTCCGTCAGGACGGTGACGTCCACGTGTGAATCGACGGAGACATGACACGTAACACGGCCTGCATTCCTGCTGTCACCTCCGAGTTCGGCCACATTGCCGCGCGTCCGGCCGGCGGACGGGGCTCAGGAGGCGCCGAGCAGCCGGAGGACCGCGGTGGTCGCCGCGGCGGCGAGCACCACCACGAGGAAGGGCGCCCTGCGCCAGGCGCACAGCGCGCCGACGGCGACCCCCGCGGGCCGCGCCGGTCCTGCGAAGCCGTGGCCCTGGGTCAGCGCCGAGGTCGCCACCAGCGCGGCCAGCAGCACCACCACCGCGACGGTGAGCAGGTGTTCGGCCCGCGCCGGCAAGGTCACCCGGGAGCGCAGGACGGGTCCCGCGAGGCGGAAGGCGTAGGTGCCGGCGCCCAGCACCGCGGTGGCGGCCAGCAGTTGTGTTCCGCTGCTCATCGGGAGTCCTTGCTGCTCATGGCGGATCGTGGGTGTCCTTCGCGGTCGTCGGGTGCGGGGTCGGCGGCGGCGGCGCCCGCACTACCGGTGCCGGCTGCGGCGACCCCGGCGAGTGCGAGCAGCACCGGCAGGCCCGCGGGCAGGAAGGGCGTGGTGGCCAGTGCGACCGCCGTCCCTGCCAGGGCCGCCCAGCGGGTCCGCGGGAGCCGCAGGTTGGGCAGCACCAGCGCGAGCAGCACGGCGGGGAAGGCGGCGTCGAGACCGAGGGCGTCGGTGTCGCCCACCGCCCGCCCGCCGTAGGTGCCCAGCACCACACCGGCGTTCCAGCTGAGGAAGAGGCTCGTTCCGCACAGCCAGTAGGCCTTGTGCCGGCGCGCCGGCCCGGTCTGCGCCAGCGCGAAGGCGACCGTCTCGTCCACCATCAGGTGGCTGCCGGCGATCCGCCGCAGCCACCCCGTGCCGAGGGCGTCGCCCACCGCGAACCCGAAGGGCACATGACGGGCGTTCACCAGCAGCCCGGCGGCGACCGCGGCGATCGGGTTGCCGCCGGCCGCGACCAGGCCGACGAAGAGGAACTGCGCGGCCCCGGCGAAGACCACCGCCGACATCAGCATCGGCAGCCAGACCGGCAGTCCGAGTCCGACCGTGATCGCACCGAAGGAGGCGCCGACCACGGCGTCGGCCGCGCACACCAGCGCAATGTCCCGCGACAGACTGCGTGTTGGGAGCTTCTCTGTTCGCCATATCGAACGCATCGCCGCCTATACTGAACACCGAGGAAGTCGTTCGTCAAGGCGAACACATGGACTTCTCCAGCGAACGAAGGAGCGGGTGTGGCACACGACGAGAACCCTCCCGGCGGTCCGCCGCTCGCGGTCATAGCCGCCTCGCTGCAGCGCGAACGGCGCCGTGCGGGCCTGTCGCTGGCCGAGGTCGCCCGGCGGGCGGGAATAGCCAAGTCGACGCTGTCGCAGCTGGAGTCCGGCACGGGCAACCCGAGCGTGGAGACGCTGTGGGCGCTGAGCGTCACCCTCGACGTGCCCTTCGCCCAACTCGTGGAGCCACCGCGCCCCCGGGTGCAGGTCATCAGGGCCGGCGAGGGCCCCGCCCTCGCCGCCGAGCGCGCCGACTACGTGACCACGCTGCTCGCCTCGTCCCCGCCCAACACCCGGCGCGACATCTACCTGGTGTCCGCGCAGCCCGGCGCCGCCCGCGAGTCGGACCCGCACATGCCCGGGGTCGTCGAGCACGTCGTGCTCAGCACGGGGCGGGCGCTCGTCGGCATCGCGGAGGACCCGGTCGAACTCGCCCCCGGCGACTACGTCACCTATCCCGGCGACGTCTCCCATGTCTTCAGGGCGCTCGAACCGGACACCCTCGCGGTCCTCGTCTCAGAACACCGCTGACCCGCTGATCAGAACACCGCCGACCGGCCGACCGGAAGGAGCCACCGCCGTGCCGCAACCACCCCGACCTGCGGAAGGGCACGGGCCGTCCGTGCGGACCGAGCGCAAGGGCGCGGTGACCACCGTCGTGCTCTCCCGCCCCGCGGCCCGCAACGCCGTGGACGGCCCCACCGCGCAGGCGCTCGCCGACGCCTTCCGCGCCTTCGACGCCGACGACGAGGCGTCGGTGGCGGTCCTGTGGGGCGAGGGCGGCACCTTCTGCGCGGGCGCGGACCTCAAGGCGATCGGCACCGAGCGCGGCAACCGCGTCGCCGACATCGCGAACGCGAGCCATGGCGACGGCCCCATGGGGCCGACCAGGATGCGGCTCGGCAAACCGGTCGTCGCGGCCGTGTCCGGCCACGCCGTGGCGGGCGGTCTCGAACTGGCCCTGTGGTGCGACCTGCGGGTCGTGGAGGAGTCCGCCGTCCTCGGCGTCTTCTGCCGCCGCTGGGGCGTCCCGCTGATCGACGGCGGCACCGTACGGCTGCCGCGGCTGATCGGCGCGGGCCGCGCCATGGACCTGGTCCTCACCGGCCGCCCGGTCGGCGCGGCCGAGGCGCTGGCCATCGGCCTGGCCGACCGGGTCGTGCCCGACGGCACCGCACGCGCAGCCGCCGAGGAACTGGCCGCGCAGATCGCCGCCTTCCCGCAGACCTGCCTGCGGCACGACCGGCTCGCCCTGCTCGAACAGCAGGGACTGCCGGAAGACGCGGCTTTGGCCGTGGAGTTGGCCCATGGCCGGATCTCGCTGGCCCAGGCGGCCCAGGGCGCCGCCCGCTTCGCCGCGGGCGAGGGACGGCACGGAGCCTTCGGCGGCTGACCGCGGCCCCGCCCGCCACCCCGTTCAGTGCCGGAAGAGCCGCAGCCTGGTGTGCGCCAGGGCGATGCCGTACTCGCGGCAGGCCTCCGCCACGTCAGCCGAGCGGATGGAGCCGCCCGGCTCGGCGATCCAGCGCACACCGTGGCGGGCCGCGTGGTCCACGTTGTCCCGGAAGGGCAGGGCGCCGTCGGAGGCGAAGGCGACGCCTGTCAGAGCGGCGGCCCACTCCTGGCGCTGCCCGTGGCCCAGCACGTCGGCGGGCGTGGCCAATGCGCGGCCGAAACGCCTGCGCTCGTCGTCGGTCATGTCGCCCTCGACGAAGCGGACCTGCCAGTTGACGCGGTCCTGACGGCGTGTCCCCGGTACGAAGTCCAGCGCCGCCACCGCCGGATGCCGCCGCAGCCACCAGCTGTCGGCCTTGGCACCCGCCAGCCGTGTGCAGTCCACCCGCGACTGCTGCCCGGCGCCGATGCCGAGCGTGACCCCGTCCCGTACGTAGCACACCGAGTTGGACTGCGTGTAGCGCACCACGGCGAGCCCCAGCAGCAGGTCCTCCACGGCGTCGTGCGGCAGCGGCCCGCCGCACACCACGTCCTCCAGCAGCGACGCGTGCAGCGGTACGTCGTCGCGCTGCTGGGTCAGGCGCAGCCCGTGCACCTCGCGGTCCTCCTGGGGCGGCGGCACGAACCCGGGATCCGCCTCCAGGACCAGGAAACGGCCCTTCTTCTTCCGGGTGAGCGCCGCGACCGTCCCGGGCGCATAGCCCGGGGCGACGATGCCGTCGCACACCACATGCGCCAGCAGCGCCGCCAACTCCTCGTCCACCGGGTGCGACACGGCGGCGATGTCCCCGTAGGACGACTTCGGATCGGCGTCCCTGGCGCGTACGTAGGCGCTGGTCAGCGGGCCGGCGTGGGGGTCGGCGCGGTAGAGGGCGGCAGTGGCGGGGTCGAGCGGTCCTGCGAGCGCGGCCCCGGCGGGCGACACATGCTTGAAGGACGCCGCCGCGGGCCTCCCCAGCGCTTCCGCGGCGTCTCTGACCAACTGCCAGCCGCTGAGCGCGTCCAGCAGGTTGATGTACGACGGTTCGCCGCCCAGCACCTTGAGCGGCCATGCACCCGCCTGCACAGGCGTGGCACTTGCCACGTGCTGCTGGGGATTGGTCCCGTAGCGCAATTGCACGTCCTGGCCTCCTCGGTCAGAGCCCGCGACCCCGCACGGCGGAGTCGACGGGCTGCGGTGACGAGAGGCGCCCAGGCGGTCGACGCTCACGGATGCAGTCGGCCGCTCCCCGGTGGTGTCCCACCCTCGCCAGTCGCGACCGCGACCGACTCTAGCGGAGCCGGCCGGCAACCGGGCGTCATATGCGGCCGGTACTGCCCGCCACCCGCATCGCCCATGCCAGGCAGCCGAGCGCGCCGGTCGCGACCAGGGTCCGCACGATGTTCCAGTGCACCCACGCGGACTCGAACTGCGCCCGCACCGCAGCGGGATCGTGGATACGGGACGGCGCCCCCGCGTCCGCCAGACGGTTGTTGAGCGGCACGTTGAAGCCCATCGTGACCACGAGCGAGGTCACGTAGAGCACGACGCCCGCAATGATCCACGGCAGCGCGGGCCTGCCCTCACCGCCGCGGTGCAGCACCGCGGCGACCACGCCGAGCACGAGGGCGCCGCCGAAGGCCAGCGTGAACCACCCGTTGAGTATCGCCACGTTGACCCGCTGCATGGTCTCGACGAAGGTGCGGTCGCCCGCCTTGGCCAGACCGGGCATCACGGCGACGGAGAAGGCGAAGTAGATCCCCGCCGTCAGGCCGGTGGTGAGAGTGGCGGCAAGCAGCACCAGGCTGCGGAGGTCGCCGTTCATGGCAACTCCTCGGGTCGGGCGGCGGGACGGGGCGGGGGCCGGTGCGAACGGGGCGAGCGGCGTGTTCTGCGTCATGACCTCAGTGAATCCGCGCGTCCCATGCCCCGGCCATCGCCGAGAAGCTCATCCCCATACGCGGGCGTCCAGACCTAGGCTGTGGCCATGGACGCACTGGCCACCCTCCTCGACGGCCCGCGGGCGCGCGGCGCCTTCCTGCTGCGGTCCGTCCTCACCCCGCCCTGGTCGGTCAGGATCGCCGACCTCGCGCCGCTCACCTTGGTGCACATGGTCAGGGGCGACGCCTGGATCAGGACCGACGACGGGCAGGCGCGCCACCTGCGGCCCGGCGACATCGCGGTGATCCGCGGCCCCGAGCCGTACGTCGTCGCAGGCGACCCGCAGACGGAACCGCAGATCGTCATCAGGCCCGGCCAGGTCTCGACCGACACCGAAGGCAACGAGCTGTGCGAGCAGATGGACCTGGGCGTGCGGACCTGGGGTGACGACCCTGGCGGTGTCGACGGCTCGGGCGGGTCGGACGGTGCCGGGAGCCCGGCGGCGGGGGAGCCGCCGCAGTCCGCGGTGATGATCAGCGGCACCTACCAGATGCGCGGCGAGATCAGCAGCCGGCTGCTGTCGGCGCTGCCGCAGGTGCTGGTGATGGCGGGGGACGAATGGTCCAGCCCGCTGCCCGCGCTGCTGGGGGAGGAGATCGTCCGCGACGAGCCGGGCCAGGAAGTGGTGCTCGACCGGCTTCTCGACCTGCTGCTCATCGCGGTGCTGCGGACCTGGTTCGCCCGGCCCGAGGCCGGCGCCCCCGCCTGGTACGCCGCACAGAGCGACCCGGTCGTGGGACCCGCGCTGCGGTTGCTGCACAACGACCCCGCCCACCCCTGGACCGTCGCGGATCTCGCCGCCAGGACCGGTGTGTCGCGCGCGGCGCTCGGCCGCCGCTTCACCGACCTGGTCGGTGAGCCGCCGATGGCGTACCTGACCGGCTGGCGGCTCGCCCTGGCCGCCGACCTGCTGCGCGAACCGGACGCCACCATCGCCTCCGTCGCCCGCAGGGTCGGCTACGGCAGCCCCTTCGCGCTCAGCGCGGCCTTCAAACGCGTCCGCGGTGTCAGCCCGCAGCAGCACAGGGAGCGTACTGCCGCGGCTTCGTAGGCGCGCTCCGTCCGGCAGGGGTGTTCGCTGCATCTGGCAGAACATTCCGGCGTGGAATGTTTAGGCTGGCTGCATGAAGGACTGGGATCTCCGCAAACTGCAGATTCTGCGCGCCCTGCACGACACGGGAACCGTCACCGCGGCGGCAGCGGCGCTGCGGATGACCCCTTCGGCGGTGTCGCAGCAACTGGCCGCACTGTCAAAGCAGGTCGGCACACCTGTCATCGAGGCGCGCGGCCGCGGCGTCCGGCTCACGGGTGCCGCCCATGTGCTGCTGCGGCACTCCGAGATCGTCTTCGCACAGCTCGAACGCGCAGGCGCCGAGATCGACGGCTGGGCGCAGGGCGAGGCGGGTGTGGTGCGGATCGGGACCATCGCCACCGCCATCACCCGGCTCGTGGTGCCGGCCGCCGCGCTGCTGCGGCGCAGCGCCCCGGGCATCACGGTGTCGGTGCGGGAGGCCGAGGCCGCGGAGGCATACGAGCGGCTGGCGGCGGGAGACGTCGACCTGGCGCTGTCCCTCGCCGTCGACGCGCCGACCGCCGGGGACCCGCGCTTCGTCCTCTTCCCGCTGCTCACCGACCCGCTCGACATCGCGCTGCCGCCCGGCCACCAGCTGGCTGCGGCGCCCGGGCTGCGGCTCGCGCAGCTGGCCGAGGAGCCGTGGATCTTCGGCAGCCGGGGACCGTGGCGCGACCTGACGCTCGCGGCCTGCGCCGACGCCGGTTTCGTGCCGGAGCAGGCGCACGCGGCGGCCGACTGGCCGGCCATCTTCTCGCTGGTCGCGGCAGGGATGGGGATCGCGCTGGTGCCGCGGATGGCGACCGCGGGCGGCCTGCGGCAGGAGGTGGTGGTGCGGGCACTCGACGCCGACCGGCCGCGGCGCCGGATCGTCGGGGCGGTGCGCGGCGGGGGGCAGGACGCGCCGCTGCTGCGCAGGACGCTGGACGCGCTGCGGCAGGCGGCGGACCTGGATCCACTGTACAGCTCAACTGAAAGTTCTGTTCAGTAAGTTTCGATGGACGTGAACGGTGGGGAGGCGGAGAGTGGAGGCACAGGGGATCGGAGCACACGAGAGGGGCTGACAGACGATGACGAGCACGAGTGCGGGTGCAGCTGTGGGAGCGCACGCGGATGCGAGTGCGGGAGGCGGCGCGGGGGCAGAGGGCGGTAAGGCCTGCACGCCGCTGACGTCCTACACGGGGGACGCACTCCCCTACGCGGGGGGCAATCCGTTCGCGGACTACCGGCGTGCGGACCTGACCCGGGCGGGGCTCGGCTCGCTCGCGGACCTGGCCGACCGCCGGCTGGGGGCAGGGGTGGTCGTCGCCAACGACGAGTTCTTCGCCGAGCGGGAGAATCTGCTGGTGCGCGGCCCCGCGGTCTTCGACCCCGAGCGCTTCGGGCACAAGGGCAAGATCATGGACGGCTGGGAGACCAGGCGGCGGCGCGGCGCCTCGGCCGACGTCCCGCACCCGGACCCGGCCGACCACGACTGGGCGCTGATCCGGCTGGGGGCGCCCGGGGTGATCCGCGCGATCGTGGTCGACACCGCCCACTTCCGGGGCAACTACCCGCAGGCGGTGTCGGTGGAGGCGGTGGCTGCCGCCCCTTCGGCGTCGCCGGACGAGCTGCTCGACCCGGAGCTGCGCTGGACCGAGGTGATCACCCGGAGCGCGGTGGGCGGCCACGCGGAGAACGCCTTCGCGGTCCATCTGGAGCGCCGCTTCACCCATCTGAGGCTGCGCCAGCATCCCGACGGCGGCATAGCGCGGCTGCGGGTCCTGGGGGAGGTGGCGCCCGACCCGGAGTGGCTGGCGGGCCTGGGCACCTTCGACCTGGTGGCGCTGGAGAACGGCGGGGTCGTGGAGGACGCCTCCGACCGCTTCTACTCGCCCCCCGAGCACACCATCCTGCCGGGCCGGTCGCAGAAGATGGACGACGGCTGGGAGACCAGGCGGCGCCGCGACACCGGACACGACTGGATCAGCTACCGGCTGGCGGAACAGGGTGAGATCCGCGCCGTCGAGATCGACACCGGGTATCTCAAGGGCAATGCGGCCGGCTGGGCCGAACTGTGGGTCAGGGACGGCGAGGCAGCCGAGTGGATCCGGCTGCTGGACCGGACGCGGCTGCAACCCGACACCGTGCACCGCTTCCTGGTCGAGCCCCAGGCGGCCACGCACGCCAGAGTCGACATATTCCCCGACGGGGGGATAGCCCGGCTGCGGCTGCACGGCTCGCTGACCGCGCAGGGCACCGACCGGCTCGTCCGCCGCACCGCGGCGCTCGGCTGACCGGGCGGGGTCAGGCGGCGCCGAAGAGGGCGAGCAGGTCGTCCTTGCCGAAGAGCCGGGCGGTCTCGACGGCCGAGGGGGTGCCGGCCGCAGGGTCGGCGCCGCCCGCGACGAGGGCGGCGATCACCTCGCGCTCACCCTTGAAGACCGCGCCCGCCAGCGGGGTCTGGCCGCGGTCGTTGGCCCGGTCGGCCTCGGCGCCCCGCTCCAGCAGCGCACCGACGGTGTCCGCGTGGCCGTGGTAGGCGGCGAGCATCAGCAGGGTGTCGCCGCGGTCGTTGGTCAGGTTCGCCGGGACACCGGCGTCGATGTAGGCGGCGAGCTTGTCGGTGTCGCCCTGCCGGGCCAGATCGAAGACCTGCGCGGCCAGTTGCAGGACCTCGGGGTCGTGGGCGGGCTCGTGCTCGGTGTCGGGCTCGTGGCTCTGCCCAGGTGTCGGCTCGGTCATGGACCCACCCTATGCAGCGCACTCGCCGTCGAAGAAGGAGATCACCACCCGCCGGGGTGCGCTGTCACCCACCCGGATGTCCAGCGGGACGCACGCCTTGCCGTCACCGGCGACGAAGAAGGCACCGAGGAAGGAGGTCGCCGCATCGGCACAGGCGGAGAAGGTCACCGCGGGCGCAGGCCCCATGTGGTCGCCTCCGCCGAACTCCAGGCCCGCGCGGGCGCGCTGCTCGGCTCCGATCGTGACGGTCGCCGACCCGCCGAGCCGGACGGAGGCGCCGACCAGATAGTGCCAGCCGTCGGAGTTGTGCACACCGTGGGCCTCCTGGTCGCCGCGGACCAGCCCGTGCAGGCCTTCCAGGGTCAGCGGACCGACCGTGACGTCGTCGCCTCGCGCGCGGGGGGAGGAGGAACCGGGTGGCGACCAGGGGCGGCCGGCGGTGGCGGTGGAGTCGCCCGGGTGGCCGGGCGCCGTGGTGGCGCCGTCGAGGCAGTCGACGGGGCGGGGGTGCTCGACGCTGCCGACCGGAGGGCCGGGGGCTTCGGTGGGTTCGGCTGCGCGGGGCGGATCCTTGGGGCCGCCGCCGAAGGTGCAGCCGACGGCTAACAGCAGTGCCCCAACCGTCACACCGGCCGCGTGCCACGCTCGACCTGACATGGGCATCACCCCTTCATCAGGACGGTACGTCCTCAGTCCAGCGGCGGCCAGACCACCAACTGCCGTACGAGGGCGGCGTCGCCGGTCAGCCGCAGGGTCCCCTCGTCCCAGGGGGCACGGCGGTAGAGGGCCAGCAGGAGGTCGCCGGCCGGGGCCGACACCGTCGCGTCGGCCTCCGGGCGGCCCTCGCCCGCGGAGCTGCGGACCGCCGAGGCGCCGGTCTCGTCCAGGATCAGCGTCCAGGCCCGGCCCTCGTCCGCGACCAGCGCGACCCGGGCGGGGGAGTGCGGCCAGCCGTCCATCGAACCGAAACCCACATGGAGGAAGTCATCGACAGCATCGACAGCAAGGTCGGGCGGCAGCGGCTCGGGCGCACCCGCGGCGTCCTGGGCGTCCCTGACGTGGACCGCGATCTCCCGCACCTGGTGCCGGGCGACGGCGCCTGCGGTGGCGGAAACACCCGAGTCCGCCCACCAGGTCCAGCACCGCCCGTCGGCGCCCGCGCCGCGCAGCGCGTCGAGCAGGGCAGCCGTCGAGCCGGCCGACCACTCCAGCAGGTCGCCGGTCGGCAGCCGACCCGGCACCTGGTCGTCGGACGGCGGGCGCGGCGCGGGACCCGCGCTGACGGCGGCGGCCCAGAAGCGCTGGTTGGCGCCGACATGGGCCAGCAGGTCAGGCACCGTCCAGTCGGGGCAGGCCGGGATCCTGGCGTCGGACGGCGCGTCCCGGGCCGCGGAACGCAGTGCGGCGGACCGCTCGGCTATCTGGTCGAGCCATTCATCGAACCGCGGAGCCGGCGAAATCGTCATGGGCTCCGTTGTAGCAGCGAACACCGACAAGCAACCCGCGCGCGGGCGAGTCCGCCACGTGGGCGCCCGAGCTGACCGTTTGCGGCAGTTTTGCCCAACCCTGACGGAGGCGGGGCCTGTTCAGGGCGCGGCGAAGGCTGTTCCATGGTGATCGTCAGTCCTGTCTGTCCCGTCAGCCCCGACGAACCGGATGAGGTGGCCTTGGCTACGACCGTGCGCAGTACGAAGGTGACGCTTCCGGCCGCCCCGCTCGGACCGGAGAACCCGCTGCCCGCGCTGCGCCCGCAGAGCGAAGTACACCGGCTGGACCCCGCCGACCTCGAAGGGCTGCCGGCCGACATGCTGCGGCAGATCGGCTACGCACCCCTGCGGACGGTGCTCCCGGTCCGCCTGCTCGACGGCTACGGGCGGGAGCGCGAGCCCGCGCAGCTCGACGCGCTGGTGATCGAGAACAGCAGGCTGCGCGCGACGGTGCTGCCGGGGCTCGGCGGGCGGCTGCACTCGCTGTTCCACAAGCCGACCGGGCGGGAACTGCTCTACCGCAACCCGGTGTTCCAGCCGGTCGACTTCGGGCTGGCCGGTGCGTGGTTCTCCGGCGGGGTCGAGTGGAATCTCGGCGCCACCGGGCATGCCGCGCACACCTGCGCCCCGCTGCACGCGGGCCGGGTACCGGCGCCCGACGGCGGCGAGATGCTGCGGCTGTGGGAGTGGGAGCGGCTGCGCGACCTGGCCTTCCAGGTCGACCTGTGGCTCCCTGAGGGCTCCGACTTCCTCTATGTCGGCATCCGGGTGCGCAACCCGCACGACCGCACCGTCCCCGCCTACTGGTGGTCCAACACCGCGGTGCCCGAGACCGACCGCACCCGGGTGATCGCCCCCGCGGAGGCCGCCTGGCACTTCGGGCACCAGCGCCGGCTGCGCCAGGTCGGGCTGCCCGCCCCGGGGGGCGCCGACCACACCGCGGGACCCGACGTCAGCTACCCGGGCGGCTCGCAGCATCCCGCCGACTACTTCCTGGACGTCCGCGGTGACGACCGGCGCTGGATCACCGCACTGGACGGCGACGGGCACGGCCTGGTCCAGACGTCCACCGACCTGCTGCGCGGCAGGAAGATCTTCTGGTGGGGACGCGGCAGCGGCGGACGGCGCTGGCAGGAGTGGCTCACCGAGCCCGGTACCGGCGGCTATCTGGAGATCCAGGCCGGGCTGGCGCGCACCCAGTTCGAGCACATCCCGATGCCCGCCGACACCGACCTGTCCTGGCTGGAGGCCTACGGCCCGCTCAGCGCCGACCCGGACCTGGTGCACGGGGCGGACTGGGACACCGCCCGCGCCGAGGCGGCCGCCCGCCTGGAGGCGGTGCTGCCCCGCGCGGCCGTCGACACCGCCTACGCCGACTGGCTCGCGCAGGCCGACGCCGAGCCCAAGGAGATCCTGGCCACCGGTTCCGGCTGGGGCGCCCTGGAGGCCGAGCGCAGCCACTTCCGGCTGCCCGGCACCCCCTTCGAGGCGACCACCCTCGGCGACCCGCAGAAGCCCTGGCTGGAACTGCTGCTGGCCGGCGTCTTCCCCCGGCCGCCGGTCGGCGCCCCGCCCGGCCCCGCCCTGGTCTCGCCGCAGTGGCGCGAACTGCTGGAGTCCGCCGACACCTACCCGGGCAACGAGTGGTTCCGCGACTACTACCTCGGCCTCGCCCAGTGGGCCGCCGGCGACCGGGCGCAGGCCGTCCGCAGCTGGGAGCGCTCGCTGGCCGCCCACCCCTCGCCCTGGTGCCATCGCGCACTGGCGGTCGCCGACGCCGCAGAGGGCAGGACCGGCCAGGCCGCGGAACGGTATGCCGCGGCCTGGGAAAGCCTGCTGGCCACCGCGGAGCAGTACGGACCCGGGGCAGGCACCGCCCAGCGCGCGCTGCTGGTCGAGGCGGTGCCCGCCCTGCTCGACGCCGGCCGTGCCGCCGACGCCGAAGCGATACTGGCCGAGCCCGCGGCCGGCGGCGGCGCACCCTTCGACGACGGACGCATCCGGCTGCTGCGGGCACGTACGGCACTGGCGCTGGGGGACACGGCCGCCGCCCGCGCCCTGCTGGACGCCGGGATCGTCGTCGCCGACCTCCGCGAGGGCGCCGAGGAGCTGAGCGACACCTGGCACGCCGTCGCAGAGCGGCTGGTCGCGGGCGACGGCGAGATCACCGACGCGGTGCGGGCCGCGGCCAGAGCCGCGCACCCGCTGCCCGCCCGCTACGACTTCCTGATGCGCCCCGACGACACCGGCCCCGCACCCGCCGGCCCCGCGTAAACCGGTGGCCCGGGCCGCGCCCGCCCGCCACAGTGGTCGCTGCGCCCCGGGTCAGCGGGGTGATCGCCACACCGACGGGGGAGTCGGGGGGAAGGGGACAGCCATGTCCACACTGCGGGTGACCGCCGAGCAGTTGACCATCGTGGAGCACCCGAACGCGGATGCCCTGGAGCTGGCCCAGGTCGGCCTGTACCGTGCGGTGGTCGCCAAGGGCGCCTACCGCACGGGGGAGTTCGCGGTGTACATCCCCGAGCAGGCGGTGCTGCCCGACCCGCTGATCGCCGAACTCGGCCTGACCGGCCGACTCACCGGGGGCGCGGCCAACCGGGTCAAGGCGGTGCGGCTGCGCGGCGAGCTGTCCCAGGGCATCGTGTGCCGCCCGGCCGCACTCGACGGCACCGACCTGGAGCGGGCCGCCGCGGGCGGCGAGGACTTCGCCGAACGCCTCGGCATCACCAAATGGGTGCCGCCGGTCCCGGTCTCGATGAGCGGCGATGTGGCGGCCGCGCCCGACCTGCTGCCCTGGACCGACATCGAGAACCTCAAACGCCACCCGGACATCTTCGCGCCCGGCGACCTGGTCACCGTCACCGAGAAGCTGCACGGCACCGCCTGCTGCCTGACCTACCACGCCGGAACCGGCGCGCTCGACGTCACCTCCAAGGGCCTGGGCGCCCAGCGGCTGGCCCTGATCGAGGCGCCCGGCAACCTCTACTGGCGTGCCGTGCGCGGCTACGGCCTGCCGCAGCTCGCCGCGGACCTGGCCCGTACGCTCGGCGCGAGCCGCGTCGGCATCTACGGCGAGGTCTACGGCGGCGGTGTGCAGGACCTCGGCTACGGGATCGACGCCCGCCGCGAACTGCCCGGATACGCCGCCTTCGACGTGTGCGCGGACATCGGCGGGCAGCTGACCTGGCTGGACCCGGCCGACCTCCCGGTCGGCGAACTGCCGCTGGTGCCCCGCCTCCACCACGGCCCCTTCGACCTGGACCAGGTGCTCGGCCTGGCCCAGGGCCGGGAGACCGTCTCAGGCCGCGGCGCCCACATACGCGAGGGCGTCGTCGTCCGCACCGCCGACGGCACCTACAGCCCCGTCGTCGGCGGCCGGGCCATTGCCAAGGTGGTCAGCGACGCCTATCTGACCCGCAAGGGCGGCACCGAGTACGAGTGACGGCGGCAGACCCGCGGGAGGTCAGTCCACCAGCCGGGCGCGCAGCCGCTGCCGCGCGTCCGGCCACTCGTCGGCCAGCATCGAGAAGAAGACGCTGTCCCGCCACGTCACCCCGTCCGAGCGCAGCCGGTGCCGCCGCCACACCCCCTCCCGCACCGCGCCGAGCCGCGCGATGGCCTGCTGCGAGCGGGTGTTGAGCCGATCGGTCTTCCAGCAGATCCGGCCGTAGCCCAGGTCGTCGAAGGCATGGCCCATCAGCAGCAGCTTCGCCTCTGTGTTGACCGCGGTGCGCCAGTGGTCGCGCCCGTACCAGGTCCAGCCGATCTCCAGCCGCTCGTCGACGGTGCTCACGTCGCAGTACGTCGTCCAGCCGACCGCCCGGCCGCCGGCCCGCTCGACCACCGCGAAGGCCAGCCCGCCGGACTCCTCGGAGCCGGCCACGACCCGGCCGGCCAGCTGGCGTATCTCCTCCTCGCTGCGCGGCGGCTCCACCGGCAGCCAGCGCCACACCTCCTCGTCACCGCCGCCCGCGGCGAACAGCGCGGCGCTGTGCGCGGCCGGATCCAGCGGTTCCAGCCGGACGTGGCGGCCTTCCAGGACTGTGTGCACGGGGCTCTTCGCAACCATGCGCGCACGCTAACCGGCCGACCGCATGCCTGGTCAACGCCATTTCACCGGGTGGACGGCATGGTCTGCCGATCCATGGGTACGCGCGGGGTTCAGCGAGCGGAGACCCCCGACCCGAGATCCGTACGACCGGCCCTGGAGAGGACACACAACCGATGACCGACGACATCAGTCCCAACGGCGCCCTGCCTCCGGCGCAGCGCGCGCTGCACGAGATCGCGCACGGCAGCGAGAACGTCATCGCGCTCAGTACCCTCGCGGTCAGCGAGGTGCTGCTGCCGGTGCCCGCCGTCGACGAGTACCCGGAAGGGGTGGACGGCTCGGAACTGCCCCGGGAGATCCAACTGCCGGTCTACGAGCAGGAGGACGGCAGGCAGCTGGTGCCGGTCTTCACCTCCGAGACGCGCATGGCCGAGGCGCTGCCGACGACCCGCAGCTACCGGCTGGTGCAGCTGGCGGCGCTCAGCGGCGCCTGGCCCTCCGACGAGCTGATCCTGTCGATCGACACCGGCAACGAGGATTCGCTGAGCATCTCGGGCGAAGGCGTGCGCGCCCTGGCCGGGCTGGTCGGCGGCAGCAACTGACCGCCGGCCACCCGGCCCTGCGGCAGAACCCCGCTCAGCGCCGCCCGCGGTAGACCACCAGAGCGCCGGCGGCCTTGTCGAGCAGCAGTTCCCCGGGCGCGGGCGCCACCTCGCCGTCGCAGGCCAGGTGGACGCCCGCGCCGGGCACGCGCACCCGCAGCCGCGGCACCGACGCCGCCTCGTACACCGGCGACCTGGTCAGCACCCCGGTCAGCGCCGCCCCCAGCAGCCGGGTCCTGGCGAAGGGGCCGCCGTCCACGATCCGCACGTCGAGCCGCCCGTCCGCCAGGTCGCGGCGCCGCACCGGCGCCAGGCCCACGCTCGAATAGCGGCAGTTCCCGGCGAAGAGCAGCCACACGGAACGCGGCCTGCCGTTGATCTCGATGTCCACCGGCGTGCAGGTCCGCAGTACGTGCACCGCCGCCAGAACGCTCGCCGGCCACGAACCGACCCGCCGCGACCAGCGCTCCCTGACCCGTACCAGGTCCGGGTAGGAGCCGATGCTGAAGGTGTTCAGAAAGGGTTCAGCGGCCGCGCCGGGGGCGTCGAGCCCGGTGGTGCGGGCCACGTCCACCCGGGCCGCGGTGCCGTCCAGCACCGCCGTCGCCGTGTCCTCGACCGTGCTCAGGCCCAGGTCGAGCGCGAAGTGGTTGCGCGTGCCGCCGGGGAAGACCGCGAGCGGCAGCCCGTACCGCAGCGCGACGGCCGCAGCCAGCCGTACGGTGCCGTCGCCGCCGCACACCCCCAGGGCGCCGCCCCGCTCGACCGCGGTGCGCGCCGCCTTCTCCAGCAGCTCCGCCAGGTCGTCGTCCTCGGTGCACTCGGTGACGTCGGCCTGCGGCAGCGCCGCCGCGATCCGCACCTCGGGCGGGGTCAGCAGCGGCGGCGGCCCCGACGCCGCGTTGACCACCACCTGGAGCCCGCGCCCGCCCGGCAGCGCCGGCGCCCGAGCCGCCGGTCCCGGACGCGGAACGCCAGGCGCCGGCGGCAGCAGCGCCCGTACGGTCAGCGCGGCGCCCGCGCCCAGCGCGCAGCCCACCAGCACATCGCTCGGGTAGTGCACCCCGGTGTAGATCCGGGAGAAGGCCACGCTCGCCGCCAGCGGCGCCACCGCCGCGCCCCAGCCGGCCGACTCCATCCCGGCGCCGACCGCGAAGGCGGCGGCCGAGGCGGAGTGCCCCGAGGGGAAGGAGGAGGTCACCGGCTGCCGGTGCAGCTGCCGTATCAGCGGCACGGTGTCCAGCAGCGGCCTGGCCCGGCGCACCGCTCCCTTGCCCACGGTGTTCACCGTCAGCGACGCCAGTGCCAGTGAGCCGAGGCCGCGCAGCGCCGCCCGGCGGCCGTCCCTGCCGCCCGCCACCGCCATGCCGGCCGCGACCGCGCACCACAGCCGGCCGTGGTTCGCCGCGCGGCTCAGCCGCGGCAGCACGGGTTCCGCGCCGGGCCAGTGCCGGCCCGCGACCTCGGCGAACAGTGCCACGTCCCAGCGCTTCCATGGGTAGCTCATGCCACCCGATTACCCTGCGCGGCGCCGCGCACGCCCAGCGCTTGCAGCGCGCCTTCAGGCCCTGCCCCTTGCGGTGGGCCTGCACCTTTCCCCTGGCGGTGGGACGGTCTCGCAGTTCCCCGCGCCCCTGGGTGATTGCCCCTTGCCGTGCGTTGCTTGCCTGCGGCTGCATCGTGATTGGGCGCGCAGTTCCCCGCGCCCCTGAAAACGCTCCCCCTCCTGCGCGGAGGGCGCCGCCTGAAAGCGCCCGCTCTGCGCGCAGAGGGCAGCCACCAGGGGCGCGGGGAACTGCGCGACAAGCCACCCACCCACCGAAAGG
This sequence comes from Actinacidiphila bryophytorum, assembly GCF_016916835.1. Lineage (GTDB taxonomy): Bacteria > Actinomycetota > Actinomycetes > Streptomycetales > Streptomycetaceae > Actinacidiphila > Actinacidiphila bryophytorum. The sequence continues at coordinate 52,139 of NZ_JAFFIX010000024.1, forward strand.
TGCAAGCTCACAGCAAGGGGCACCCACCTGGGCAGCCCCCGGCCAGGGACTTGGCAAGGTGCGGGAAAGGGCGGGGAGGGGGAAGGTTGTGGCGGAGGTGCGCAATGCCGATCAGCCTGCCGCACGGCGTGAGGCCGGAACCCGGCCTCCCGGTTCCCCCCTACTGGCATGCCCACCTGTCCGCGGCCTCGCCCGGCACGGAGGAGGCGGGCGGCGGGCCGCGCCTGCTGGACGCCGCGTGCGGCTACTTCACACGGCGCGGCATGTGGAGCGGCCCCGGCCAGGTCCTCGCCGCGCCCGGCGCGGAACCGCTGCTGCTGGCGCTGCTCGCCGCCGCGGGCGGCGACCCGGTGCTCGCCCGCCCGGCCCCGGCCTGGCAGGCGCCGGTCGCGGAGCTGGTGGGCCGGCCCGTGCACGCGGTGCGCAGCGCGCCGGAGGGCGGCGGGGTGCCCGACCCGTTCGCGCTGCTCGAAACGGTCCGCAGGGCCAGGGCGGCGGGCGCCGACCCGCGGCTGCTCGTGCTGTCGGCCGCGGACGACCCGACGGGCACGGTGACCGCACCGGAACTGCTGCACGAGACCTGCGAGGCCGCGGCGGAGGGGGGTCTGCAGATCGTCTCGGACGAGACGTACTCCGACACACTGCACCACCGCGACACCGTGCTGCTCAGCCCCGCCGAGATGCTCCCCGACCACACCGTCGTGCTCGCCGACCTGGGCGCCACGCTCGTCCCGGCGGCCGTGCCGGTCGCCATTGCCCGCTTCCCCGCGACCGCGCACGGCACGGCCTGGCGGCAGCGCACCGCGGCGGCGCTCGCCGCGGTACGGGCCGTGCTGCCCGCGCCTGTCGCCGCGGCCACCGCGTACGTCCTCACCGAGCCGTCGGAGGTCGTCGAGCGGGTCGCCGCCGCGAACCGGCTGCACGCCAGGACCGCTGCCGCCGCCTACCGGGCCGTGACCGGGACCGGTGCGGTGTGCCGGCCGCCGCAGGCCGGCTTCCAGCTGTACCCGACGCTGCGCAGCCCCGACCTGGACGCCGCCGCCCTCGAAGAGCGCCTGAGCGCCGCGCTGGGCAGGTCCGTGCCCGGCGGCCACCGTTTCGGCGACGACCCGGCGGAGCCCCGGGTGCGTATCGACACCGGCGCGCTGCACGGCCGTACCGAGAGCGAACGGCGTACGACGCTGGCCGCCGCCGACCCGCTCGCCGTCCCCCATGTGGCGGCGGCCCTCGACGCGCTCACCGCCGCGTTCGCCGCGCTGACCGGCCCGGACGTGGTCAGCGGTTCGGCCGATGTGCGATCGCGGGGCGCGGCGGGCTGACTTACGTTCGAGGCGTCGCCCCCGGACCGCACGGACGGAGTCCCGATGACCGATCAGAGCGAACGGACCCTGGCCGCGCCACGCCCGCCCGGTGAGCACCGGGTCTGGCCCAGGTCCTTCGCCGACCGGCTCACCGAACCGCTCCCGGGCCTGCGCACCCTGGTGCGGGCCGTGCGGGAGTGCGTCATCCGCCCGCCCGCCCACACCCTGCGCCAGGTGCCGCTGCTGCCCTTCGCGCCCGGGCCGCTGCCGGAACCGGGACCCGGCGCCGTCTCCGTCACCTGGGCGGGACACGCCAGCTGGGTGATCCGCGTCGGCGGGCTCACCGTGCTGACCGACCCCGTGTGGTCGCGCCGCATCCCCGCCACCCCCGCCAGGATCACGCCGGTGGGCGTGCCCTGGGAGAACCTGCCGCCGGTCGACGCGGTCGTCATCAGCCACAACCACTACGACCACCTCGACGCCCCGACGCTGCGGCGGCTGCCCCGCGGCACCGCGCTCCTGGTCCCGGCCGGGCTCGGCGCCTGGTGCCGGCGCCGCGGATTCACCCGGGTGACCGAGCTGGACTGGTGGGAGGCCGCCGAGATCGGCGGCGTCCGCTTCGACTTCGTGCCCGCGCACCACTGGAGCCGGCGTACCCTCACCGACTCCTGCCGGTCGCTGTGGGGCGGCTGGGTCCTCACCGACCGGGCCGGCGGCCACCGCGTCTACTTCGCCGGCGACACCGGTTACGGCGACTGCTTCACCGAGATCGGGCGGGCGCACCCGGGGATCGACCTGGCGCTGCTGCCGATCGGGGCGTATGCGCCGCGGCGGCTGCTCAAGGCTGTGCACATGGATCCGGAGGAGGCGGTCCAGGCCTTCATGGACCTCGGGGCCGCGGTCATGGCGCCCATGCACTGGGCGACGTTTCTGCTGTCGAGCGAACCGCCGCTGGAGCCTCTCACCAGGCTGCACGCGGCCTGGGCCGCGGTGGGCCTTCCGGCGGAGTCCCTGTGCGCCCTCCCGATCGGGGCGTCCCACGTCGTGCCGCCGCTGCCGTAGGCGACTGCCCCCTGCGGTGGGTGGTCGGCTTTCCCCGGTGGTGGGTGCGTCGGTGATTGCCACTTGCTGTGGCGTTGCTTCTTTCCCGCTCGCCGGGCTGGGCGCGCAGTTCCCCGCGCCCCTTGAAGACGCTCACCCTCCCAGGCGGACGGCGCCGCCTGCCTGCGCCGGCCCTGCGGAAAGAGAGCACCCCCCAGGGGGAAGGCGACGCCACAGCAAGTGGCACCCTCCTGGCCACCCGCCCGGGGGAAAGGCGAGCGCCCAGCGCATGTGCACCCGGGGGATCAGGAGTGGCGGAGGCGCTTGAGGACGGCGGGGGCAGAGGCGATCGTGAAGGTGAGGGCGACCGCGAGGGCGACGCCCTGCCAGGGCTCGGGGAAGAGGGAGCCGCCCAGGATCCCGATCAACTGGTACGTCGCGGCCCACGCCAGGCATGCGGCGACATCCCCGCGCACGAACCGCCGCAGTGGCATCTCCGACATCAGGCACGCGACCATCACCGGGATGCGTCCGCCGGGCAGCAGCCGGGAGAGCACGAGAACGGCGGCCCCGTGCTCGTCGAGGCGCCGCTGGGCCGTGTCCAGCGTGTGCTCGTCGACCCGGTCCTGCAGTCGCCGCAGCCAGCGAGAGCCGCCGCGCGACCGTACGCCGCGCAGGCCCAGCAGATACAGCCCGACGTCGCCGAGCAGCGCGGCGAACGCGGCCACGCAGAAGACGCCGAGCAGTGCGAAGGGGTCGGTCTGGTGGAAGGCGACGACGGCGGCGCTGGAGACGATCGCCCCGGTGGGTACGACCGGCACCAGGGCGCCGAGGGACACCAGCAGGAAGAGCGAGGGGTAGCCGACGGCCTGCTGGGTGCTCTCGGAGGGCGGCGGGTTGGCGGCGGCCGACGCGAGGAAGGCGATCACCCGGTCGTCCCCCGCCCCGCGGCATCTGCGTCCGCGACGGTGACGCTCTGGCCGTGGTCGAGCCGGTGCACGGTGACGCCGGGTGCGGTGTCGGCGGCGAGCCGGGCGAACTCCGCACCCGGGGTGTGGAATTCGTGCGGCCGGACCGCGTCCATCCCGATCGGCCAGAAGGTGCCGTAGTGCACGGGGACCGCGACCCGCGGGGCGAGCTGCGCCACGGCCTGGGCCGCACGTGCCGCGTCGAGGTGGCCGTGGCCGAGGAAGGGTCCCCATCCGCCCACCGGCAGCAGCGCGATGTCGCAGGCGTCGACCGCGTCCGCCATGCCGTCGAAGAGCCCGGTGTCGCCGGCGAAGTAGGTGCGGGCGGCGCCCTCCACGACGTAGCCGAGCGCGGGCGCGCGCTGCGGCCCGTACGGCAGCCGCCGGCCGTCGTGTGCGGCGGGTACGACGCGTACGGTCAGCGCGCCGAAGTCCAGGGTCTGGCCCGCCTCGACCTCGGTCAGCCGCAGCCGGTCGCGCACCCTGCGCAGTCCGGGGACGGCGGCCTGGGCGCCGCGCGGCAGCAGGACGGGGGTGCCGGGGGCGAGTCCGGCGAGCGAGCCGACGTGCAGGTGGTCGGCGTGCAGGTGGGAGACGAGGACGAGGTCGGCGGCGGCAGCGGCAGGCGGCGGCACGGGGCCGCGGCGCCGCCGCAGGTGGGCGAGGCGCCTGGCGAACAGCGGGTCGGTCAGCACCCGCATCCCGGAGTCCCGCACGGTCACCGTGGCATGGCCCCACCACGTGATCTCCACCGCCACCGTGCCCGTCCCTCCGCCGATTCCCGCCCGCGCACACCCTCGCTCACGCGGGTCAGCCCGCGCCCGCCGACCCCGAGCGTATTCCTTTCGTTGCAGGTCCGGCCGTACGGGTGTGGCAGGGTGGGGGGGTGCCTCAGCCGGGAGAGAGTCGGAGACGGGCCGCGAGGCGCAGTGCGCTGCGGGCCGTCGGACGGGTGCTCGCGGTGTGGATGGTGGCGACGGCCACCCTGGCGCTGCTGGCGTGGCTGCTGCCGGACTTCCGTATCGAGTCGCCCGACGGCGACAGCCCGACGCAGATAGCGGTGACCGCGGCTATCGGCGCGGGCGCCTTCGGTGTGCTGAGCGCGCTGGTGTGGCCGCTGCTGGTCAGGGCGCTGCTGCTGGTGCCCGCTCTGGTGCTGGGCGCGCTGGTGTTCTTCCTGAACGGTTCGCTGCTGCTGGTCGCGCTGAGCTTCACCCCGAACGGCAGGGGAGAGGTCGCGCCGGCGACGGCCGTGGTGATCGCCGCGGTGATGTCGGCCGCGTCGTCGGCGACCAGCACCGCGCTGGCCGTACGCGACGACGCCGCCTACGGGCGGCGGCTGGCCCGGCTCGCCGGTCGGCGCCGCAGGCACGCGGGCGACCCGCCGCTGCCCACGGCGCCTGGCACGGTCTTCCTGCAGCTCGACGGTGTCGGCCACGACGTGCTGCGGTCCGCGCTGACCGGCAGACCGCCCGCGATGCCCACCCTCGCGGGCTGGCTCGGCAGCACCCACCGGCTCACCGCGTGGCGCACCGACTGGAGCAGCCAGACCGGCGCGAGCCAGCTGGCGATCCTGCACGGCAGCAACCACGACGTGCCCGCCTTCCGCTGGTTCGAGAAGGAGACCGGGCAGGTGATGGTCTGCAACCGGCCGTCGAGTGCGGCGGAGCTGGAGCGCAGGGCGGTCGCCCGCACCGGTTCGCGCGGCCTGCTCGCCGCGGACGGCGCCAGCCGCGGCAACCTGTTCACCGGGGGCGCGGACCAGTCGGCGCTGGTGATGTCGGTGGCGGCGCAGCGCGGCAAGTTCAGCCGGTCCAGGTCCGGTTACTTCGCCTACTTCTCCGACCCGGCCAACGCGGTGCGCACCGCCTGGTCCTTCGTCGCCGAGGTCGGCCGGGAGGTCGCGGAGTCCAGCGCGTCGCGGTTGCGCAGGGACCGCCCGCGGATCAAGCGCGGCGGCCTCTACCCGGTGCTGCGCGCCTTCGCCACCGTCGTGGAGCGGGACGTGGCGGTGGCCGCGGTCGTCGGCGACATGCTCGCCGGGCGCACCGCGGTCTACGCCGACCTGGTCGCCTACGACGAGGTGGCCCACCACTCGGGACCCGGCAGCCGGGACGCCCGCAAGGTCCTCAGCCGGCTCGACCGCTCGGTCCGGCTGATCGCCGACGCGGCGCGCTACGCCCCGCGCCCGTACCGCATCGTGCTGCTCTCCGACCACGGGCAGAGCGGCGGCGAGACGTTCGAGGACGCGTACGGCACGGGCCTGCGCGAGCTGGTGCGCACCGGGTGCGGGCTGCCGCCTGCCGGGCGGGAACCGGGGCGGCGGGCCAGGCGGCGCACCGGGGTGGAGGCGCGGGCCGCGGCACGCAGTGCGCTGCGCCGGCCGGAGAAGGGCCGGCGGGCCGCGGAGGAGGCGGCCTGCGAGGGGCCGCCGTCCGACCCGATCGTGCTGGCGTCGGGCAACCTCGGCCTGGTCTCCTTCCCCGACATCGCGGGGCGGGCCACGCTGGAGGAGATCGCCAGGCGCTGCCCCGGCCTGCTGCCCGCGCTCACCGGGCACCCGGGGATCGGCTTCGTGCTCGTACGCAGCGAGCAGCGCGGCCCGCTGGTGCTCGGCCCCGGCGGCGGCGAACGGGAGCTGGCCACAGGGCGGGTGACCGGCGGCCCCGACCCGCTGGCCCGCTTCGGCGCGGGCGCGGCGGCCGCGGTGCTGCGGGCGGACGCCTTCCCGCACACCGCCGACCTGATGGTGAACTCGGCGGTCGACCCGGCCACGGGGGCCGTGCACGCCTTCGAGGAGCAGGCGGGCTCGCACGGCGGCCTCGGCGGCCCGCAGTCCCGGCCCTTCCTGCTGGCACCCGCGGAACTGCCGCTGCCGGGGCAGGAGATCGTCGGGGCCGAGTCGCTGTACAGGGTCTTCTGCTCCTGGCTCGCCCCCGCCCGCGATCCCGGCCCGGCCCGGCCCCAGGAGGCGGCCCCACGCCCGCGCCGCGGCCTGTCGCGTACGTCCCCGCGCCCCTGACCCTGCCGCGGCAGGGTCGGTCAGGCGGGTCGGTCAGGCGGTGGCGCCGCCGTCGAGCACCAGATCGGTGCCGACCGTCGCCGCGGCCTCGGGCGCGGCCAGGTGCAGGACGGCGGCGGCGACCTCGGCGGTGCTGGCGGCGCGGCCGAGCGGGATCTGCTCGCGCAGCCTGGCGGCCTTGGCGGCCGGGGTCTCGCCGGGGCGGGTGGACATGGGGGTGTCGACGGGTCCCGGGCTGACCGCGTTGATGCGGACGCCGTCGGCGATGTGGTCGAGTGCCGCGTTCCTGGTGAGGGCGCTGACCGCCGCCTTGGTCGCCGCGTAGGCGCCCAGGCCGGCGGCCCGCCGGTGGGCGCCGATGGTGGAGGCGATGTTGACGATCGCGCCGCCGCCGTGTCCGCGCATGTGGGCGATCTCGTACTTCATCGACAGCCACAGCCCGGTGAGGTTGGTGTCGACGGTGTGCCGCCAGGCGTCCTCGGCCATGTCGCCGACCGGTCCCGGCGCGAGGAGGACGCCGACGCCGTTGACGGCGACGTCGAGTCCGCCGAGCCGGGCCACGGCCTCGGCAACCATGCGCTCGGCGTCGGGGCCGCGGGTGATGTCGGCGGTGAGCGCCACCGCCGTACCGCCGCCCGCCGCGACGAGGCCGACGGTCGCGTCGAGCGCGGCGGGTGTGCGGCCGGCGACCGCGACCCGTGCGCCCTCGCGGGCGAAGGCGAGCGCGACGGCCCGCCCGATGCCGCTGCCGCCGCCGGTGACGAGTACGGCCTTGCCGGTGAACCTGTCGGGCATGGGAGTCTCCTGGTGAGAACGAACGTTCTTTAATGAGGGTGCAGAAGGGTTCGCGGACGCCCCGGAGGACCCCGCGGGCCGGGTTCAGCCGATGAGTGCGAGCACCTGGCGCGCCGCGTCCCGCGCCCGCTCCTGGTCTCCGCCCGCCTTGCCGACCACCCGCATGCCCTGCAGCAGCACCAGCAGCATCCGGGCCAGTGCCCGCGGGTCGCGTTCGGCGGGGAGTTCGCCCTGCGCGCGGGCGCGCAGCAGGGCCGAGGTCAGCGCGGTCTCCAGCACGTCCCAGCTGGCCTCGACGCGCCGGGCGGCGTCGCGGTCGTGCGGGGCGCGTTCGACCGCCGTGTTGGTCATGAAGCAGCCGCGCCGCAGTTCGTCGCCCGCCGACTCCTCGGCGAAGCGGGTCACCAGTGCCCTGACCGCGGGCAGCGCCGGTCCGGGCTGGGACAGCTCGGTCAGCAGCAGCGGGTCGCACAGCTCGCCGTAGCGGCGCAGGGCGCGCAGGTACAGCTCGTGCTTGCTGCCGAAGGTGGCGTAGATGCCCGCCCTGGCCACGCCGAGCCGCTCGACCAGGGCGGCCATCGAGGTCGCCTCGTAGCCCCGCTCCCAGAACAGCTCAAGTGCCGCCTGGAGCGCCGCGTCCGGGTCGAATTCCTTGGTCCTGGCCATGGTGGCGACCCTAGGTCAGAGCAGAACGACCGGTCAAGAAAAAACGATCGTCAAGGATAGATTGACGACGACCTGCCGTCAACTTACGGTTGACGCATGACTCAGCACCCGGTCCGCCTCAGCGACCTCATCGACTACGTCAAGCAGCAGCACCCCGACAGCGACCCCCTCGCCGACCTCGAACACGCGGTGACCATCGCCGCCTACCTCGACGACGTCGCCGACCACCTCATCGGCCACTTCGTCGACCAGGCCCGCAGGGCCGGCGCGTCCTGGACCGACATCGGACAGCACATGGGGGTCAGCAAGCAGGCCGCGCAGCAGCGGTTCGTGCCCAAGATCCCCGAGGACCTCGGGCTCAACGTCGAGGCCAACTTCAGCCGCTTCACCCCGCGCGCCCGCAAGGCCGTCGCCGACGCGCAGGAAGAGGCCCGCAGCTCACGGCACGGCGCCATCGAGCCCGAGCACCTGGTCCTCGGACTGCTCGGCCAGCAGGACACCTTCGCCACCCGCGCGCTGGAAGCCCTTGGCACCGCACCCGACGCGGTACGTGCCGCGGTCGCCACCCCGGGCGCGGAGAAGCGGCCGCTCAAGGGCCACCTGCCGATCAGCCCGGCCGCCAAGAAGACCCTGCAGATGGTCTTCCGCGAGGCACTGCGGCTCGGCCACAACTACATCGGCACCGAGCACATCCTGCTCGGTGTGCTCAGCGACGACCAGGACGCCTCCGCGCAGGCCCTGACCGCGCTCGGCGTCACCCACCAGGGCGTCGAGGAGTGGCTCGTCGCCGCGCTGGCGGAACTCAAGCCCTGACCCGCGGCTCCGCGGACCCCGGCCGGTTCCTCACCCCGTCTTGCCGAGTGCCAGCAGCCGGTACACCGGGTCGCCGCGCGGCACGTCGGGGTCGGGCAGCCCGGACAGCCGGCCGGCGAGCGCCGCGGTCTGCGCCTCGTCCAGAGCCAGCGCGGAGGCGAAGTAGCCGCGGCTGACATCCCCTGCCGTGCGGTTCGGCGAGCGGCCCTGCCCGTGGCCGGTGAAGCGCGCCTCGCCGACCCGGCGCAGCCCGTGCTCGCTGGCCGCCGCGGTGACCCGCAGTGCGCCGTCGTACGGCCGTCGCACCCGGTAGGGGGCCATCAGCTGGTCGACGTCGCTGTTCACGTCGTGGCCGGCGTCCTTGTCGACGGTGGTCACGAAGACCCCGCCGGGCCGCAGCACCCGCGCGCACTCGGCGACCACGGTGAGCGCGTCGGGCAGCAGGTGCAGCAGCCACACCGCGCTCACCGCGTCGAGCGACTCGTCGGCGAAGGGCAGCCGGTGGCAGTTCCCCTTCACCACCCGGCCGCCGACCCGGTCGGCCGCGGTGCGCACCATCCCGGTCGCCGCGTCCACCCCGAAGACCTGCAGGCCCGGCCGGACCAGCCGCTCGGTGACGAGACCGGTGCCGCACCCCACGTCGAGCAGGGTGCGGCACCTGTCGGGTATGAGCGCCAGCACGGCACGCGCGGCCGCCACCGCCCGCGGCACGCCCCCGCGCGTCGCGTCGTAGCGCGCCGCCTCCACGTCGTAGTCCAGCATGTGGGCGATGGTAGACGGGCCCGGTGAACAGCAGCCTGTCAGGTAGCTTGCGCCGCTGTTACGGGAGTGGATCAGCCGAAGTGGTCCGGGTCCGGGCCGAGCCGGGTGCCGTCGTCGAGCGCCGCGAGGTCCGCGAGGTCGTCGGTGGTCAGCTCGAAGCCGAAGACGTCGATGTTCTCCCGGATCCTGGACGGCGTCACCGACTTGGGGATGACGACATTGCCCAGCTGCAGGTGCCAGCGCAGCACGACCTGCGCCGGGGTGCGCCCGTGGCGTGCCGCGACCTTCGCGATCACCGGGTTGTCCAGCAGGCCCTTGCCCTGGCCCAGCGGCGACCACGCCTCGGTCGCGATGCCCAGCTCGGCGTGCAGGGCGCGCAGTTCGGCCTGGGCCAGCTGCGGGTGCACCTCGATCTGGTTCACCGCGGGCACCAGCTCGGAGCCGTCCACCAGCCGGCGCAGATGCCCGGGCTGGAAGTTGGACACGCCGACCGCCCGCGCCCGCCCGTCGGCGGCGATCCGCTCCAGCGCGCGCCAGGTCTCCGTATACGCGTCGCGCCGCGGCTGCGGCCAGTGGATCAGGTAGAGGTCCACGTAGTCGAGGCCCAGCTTGTCCAGCGAGCGGTCGAAGGCCCGCAGCGCCGGGTCGTAGCCCTGGTCGGAGTTCCACAGCTTGGTGGTGACGAACAGTTCCCCGCGCGGCAGCCCCGAGGCGGCCAGCGCCCGGCCCGTACCCTCCTCGTTGGCGTACAGCGCGGCGGTGTCGATGCTGCGGTAGCCCGCCTCCAGAGCGGTGGCGACGGCGGCGGTGGCCTCGTCGTCGGGCACCTGCCAGACGCCGAAGCCCAGCCGGGGCATTTCCACGCCGTTGTTGAGGGTGATGGTGGGGACCTTGCTCACGGGCGGTCGATCCTTACGTGGGGAGTTGTCCGGCGCACCCGGGTGTGCCGGGTCGTCGCGCGGCCGGTCACCCGCCGCGGAGGGCGAGGTGGCGGCTGTGGCGTACAACCCGGCGGACCGATCGGCGCATTCCCGCGCCCCGCGGGAAGCCGAGCCGATAACCTCACGCGCGGGGATCACGCGCGGGAACCAGGCTCTCAGGCCCGGGCAGCGGAGGGGAGCGGGACCGATGGCGGGCCACGAAGGACCGGCGGGTACGGCGCAGGCGGCGACCGCCGCGCGGCAGGGCAGCACATGGCGGCGCGGGGACCTGGAGGCGCCGCCCTTCCCCGAGGTGCCGCAGGCCGCGGCGGCCGACCCCGCGGTGCAGCGCGAGACGCTGGCCCGGCTGCGCGCCTGGGCCGAGCAGGACGCCGAGGCCGCCATCGACTGGTACCTGCGTGACAAGCGGCTCAAGCGCGTCGGCTCCCGGCTGCTGCAGGGCTTCGCGATCGCCTTCGCGGTGGCCGGCACCGCGGTGCCGCTCGGCACCGCCGCGTACGGCGGTTCCGGGCAGGGCTGGGGATACGTGCTGCTCGCGGTCGCCGCGGGCTGCAAGGCCTTCGACCACTTCTTCGGGGTGTCGGCCGCCTGGATGCGGGACATCACCGTCGCGCACGCCCTGCGCACCGAGCTGAACGCCGTACGCCTGGAGTGGGCCGCCGACGTGCTGCGGGCGGGACCCCGAACGGACCCGCCCGGGCTGCTGCTGGAGCCCGCCGACGTCGAACGGCAGCTGGCGCTCGTGCACCGGCTGGCCGCCGCGGTACGCAGCCACGTCGACGGCGAGACGGCCGAGTGGCAGGCCGAGTTCAGCTCCAGCACCCGGCAGCTGCAGGGCCAGGGCGGGCTGCCCGCGGCAGAGCGCTGAGCCGCGGCAGCCGGGGCCGGAGCAGGGGACGGGGACGGGGATCGGGGGCGTGATGCCGATGCGCAGACTGCTGACCGTGGTCATGCCGGACGGGGCGGAGCACGACGTCGAGCTGGCCGCGCCGGAGTCCGAGCTGATGGTGGGGCTCGCCGCGCACTTCGCGGACAGGTGGGGCGTACCCCAACAGGACGCGGAAGCGGACACCGGCGAGGACACCGGCTTCCGCCGTTTCGGCGTCCTGCTCCACTACCCCGGCTCCACGGCCCCGATGCTCTTCGCGGGCGAGGACGCCCTGCCCGCCCTGATGACGCTGGGGGAGTCGCCGTTACGCGACGGCGTACGCGTCGGCCTCGGAGGGGGGCTGGACGAGCCGGCCGCCGGCGGGAACGCCGTGGTGGAGATCGTCGCGGGGGAGGGCGCGGGGCGCCGGCAGCCCGCGAACCTGCCCCCCAGCCCCCGGGTGGCCTTCGACGACGTGGCCCTCGCCGAGCTGCTGGACACGCGGACCGGCTACCCCCACTGGAGCTTCCGGCTCGACGGCTTCCCCGCCCGGCGCGACGACGGGTGGCCGGCGGGCGCGCTGCTTGAGGCGGGCGGCAGATGCCTGCGGTGGCGGCCCAGGAGCCAGGCCGTGCCGGCCCAGCTGCCGGAAGGGGAGGGCGGCACGCTGCTCTTCGCCCGGCCGCCCCGCCACACACCGGCACCCCTGTCGGCCGGGTTCGGCTACGCGGCGCCGGTGCGCTGGTGGTACGGGACCGCCGCGATGAACGAACGCGCCCGCAAGGCCCGCGTCACCCGCCGCGGCAGGATCGCGACCGAGATCGCCGCCACCGTGCCGTCCGCCTGGTGGGGGCGGCAGGTGGCCGACGCCGAGCTGGCGGGCAAGACGGTCCACAACGTCGCCCAGGAGCTGGCCCGCGCCTATCCCGCGGCCCCCGAGGTGCGCGACATCGCCCTCCTGCGCGACGACCGGCTGTGGGAACGCCGCCGCACCGACCAGGACTTCCTCGCGCTGCGCTGCGGGCTGCGCACCTCGGCCGACGACCGGGGCGACTCCGTCGAACTGGGCGCGGACTCCTGCCCCGCCGTCGTCAGCCTGCCGACGCGCGGCGTCGTCGGCGTCGTCGGCGCCGGCCACCGCCCGCGGCGGCTCGCGGGATGGCTCGCGCTGCAGGCCGCCGTCCACCACAGCCCGCAGGACGTCGTGCTGCGGGTGCTGACCGACGCGGCCGGCGCGGCGGACTGGCGGTGGCTGCGCTGGCTGCCGCGCTCCTCCTCCGCACTGGACGACGGCGGAGCACCCCGGGTCTACGCCGACCCGACGTCGGTGGCCCGGCAGATCGGCGCCCTGCTCCAACTGCTGGCCGACCGGCGCAGCGCCGTGGAGGCCAAGGCGGCGGCGAGCCCGCTGGCCGGGGTGCTGACGGACATGCGCCTCGTGGACGCCCTGCTCGTCGAGGTCGCGGACAGGACCCCGCACGTGCCCGCCGTCGTGCTGGTCCTGGACGGCGTCCGGCGGCTGCGCACCCTGCCCGGCGTCGGACGGCTGCTCCAGGAGGGTCCCGCCGTCGGGGTGTACGTCGTCTGCCTGGGCGAGGAGGTCCGACACCTGCCGGCGGGCTGCGACTGGCTGCTCGACACCGGCGCCGAGGGCGGCCCCCGGGTCGTGGAGGACGGCGTCCCCTACCCGCTCGTCCCCGACCTGCCGGACAAGGACTTCTTCGAGGAGCCGGCCAGGGCGCTGGCCCCGCTGCGGGACGCCGACACCGTACAGCGCGCCCTGGACCTCGCCGACCGGCCGCTGGCCGAACTGCTCGGGCTGGAGCGGCCCGACGACGCGCTGCCGATCGCCGCCCGCTGGGCCGCGGTGCCCCGGTCGACCACCGCCGTCGTGGGGCAGGCCGACGCCCTCCCCTTCGAGCTGGACCTGCGCACGCACGGCCCGCACGCCCTGGTCGCGGGCGCCGCGGGGTCGGGGCGCAGGGAGTTCCTGTGCAGCTGGATCGCCTCGCTCGCCGTCGCCAACCGGCCGGACGAGATGCTCTTCGTCCTGGTCGACTACAAAGGCGGCGCCCTATTCGACCCGGTCGCCGACCTGCCGCACGTCACCAGCCTGGTCGTGGACCTCGACACCCGCCAGGCCGAGCGCATCCTCGGCAGGCTGCAGGCCGCCCTGCGCTCCCGGGAGGCCCAGATCGGCACGTACAAGGCCCGGGACATCGACGAATACCAGGACATGCGGGACCGCGGCCGCGACCTGCCGCCGCTGCCGCGGCTGGTCTTCGTGATCGCCGAGTACGCCGCCCTGGCCCTCGAGATACCCGCCCTGGTCGCCGGGCTGATCAACCTCGCACAGCGGGGCCGCTCGCTCGGCGTGCACCTGGTGCTGGCCACCCAGCGGCCCGTGGGTCCGCTGACCGCCGACATCCGCTCGGCCACCAACCTGCGGGTCGCCCTGCGGGTCGGCAGCGCCGAGGAGAGCGCTGCCGTCATCGACGCGCCCGACGCTGCGGCGATCCCCGGGTCGAACCCCGGGCGGGCCTTCCTGCGCACCGGCGCCGAGGAACTGCGGGAGTTCCAGGCCGCGATGCCGGTCGGCACCGGCCGGCACCGCCCCGCGGACCGCACGGTCACGACCACCGACCTGGACGACCAGACCTTCCTCCCGGCGGCCCCCGCAGCCGGGCCGCTGGTCGCCATCTCCGGGCAGAGCGACCTCGGCCTGCTGGTGTCCGCGGTCCGCAGCGCCGCACAGATCGCCCAGGTGCCCACCGTGCCGGGGCCGCTGCCCGAGCAGCTGCCGATGGTGGTCACGCTGTCAGAACTGCCCCCGCCGGCAGGGGAGGTACGGGACCTGGCCCCGGTGGCGTACGGCGTCGCGGAACTGGCCGACGAGCCCGGCAGGCTGCCCGTGCTCTTCGACCCGCTCGCCGGTGGGCCGCTGGCCGCGGTCGGCGCCCCCCGCAGCGGCAGGTCGCAGTTCCTGCGCACCCTGGCGGCGGCCCTCGCCGTACGCCACAGCTCCGCCGACGTCCACCTCTTCTGCATCGACTGCGGCACCGGCGCCCTGCAGGCGCTCAGCCGGCTGCCGCACTGCGGCGCCGTGGTCACCCGGGGCCGCCCCGACCACATGGCGCGGCTGGTCAGCCGGCTCACCGCGGCCCTCTACAGCCGCCAGCAGCTGTTCGCCGAGGGCGGCTTCGGTGACATCGCCGCCCAGCGGCAGGCCGTGCCGCAGGAGCGCAGGCTGCCGTACCTGGTGCTGCTGCTCGACCAGTGGGAGGCATTCGGGGACTTCGCCGAGCGGGACGGCGGACGTATGCGCGACGACCTGGGCCTGCTGATGGCCGAGGGCGCCAGGGCCGGTATCCGGGTCGTCATGACCGGTGACGAGCCTGGGTCCTTCCGGCCGACGGGCACCGTCGACCCCGACCTGCTCGTCCTGGACCAGCGGAGCGCGGCGGCCTACCGCGACCTGGGTGTCGAGGCACCGCACGGCAGGCTCGAACCCGGCCGCGCCCTGCGCGCGTTCAGCTCCGTCGAGCTGCAGATCGCGCTGCTCGACGGCGAGCCCACCAGCCGCGGCCAGAGCGACGCCCTGGACCGGCTGGCGCAGGAGCTGCGCACGCGCGACGCGCACATACCGCACCCGCAGCGGCCCTTCACCATCGACGACGCCCCACGGGCCGCCGAGAGCTTCCACGTCGGACCCGGCAAGGGCCGCCCGGTCGGCCGCGAGGACGTCCTCGCCTGGCTGCGCGACCGGCACGCCACCGGTGCGTCCGCGGCACTGCTCGGGCCGCGCAGGGCGGGCAAGACCTGGGTGCTCGAAGAGCTGTCGCGGCGGCTCGCCGCGGAAGGCGGCCACCGTGAGGTGCACCGCCTGGTCGTACCGCCCGCGCAGTCCCCGGTGGACGACCCGGACGTGCTGGCCGGGATACTCGACCGCGGGGTGCGCGAGGCCGCCGGCCCCGCCGAGGCGCTGCTCGACAAGGCCGCCTCGTCCGCCGCGGGCGCAGGACCCGCCTACCTGCTCGACGAGGTCGGCCGGCTCGCCGACTACGGCCCGGCCGCCGTCTCCTGGCTGCGCGACCTCGGGCAGGCCGGCGCCTGGCTGCTCTACACCGGCACCGAGAAGGACTGGCGGACCGTGGTGCGCTGGGCGCTGACCGCGCCGGGCTCCAGCTTCGGCAACGACGTCAACGCCCGGCTGCTCGGCCCGCTCGACCGGGACGCCGCACTGGACTTCCTGTCCGGCACCGCCGCCAACCTCGGGGTCGCACTCGGCCGCGACACCACCGCGTCCGACATCGTCGCGACCGTCGGCAGCTGGCCGTTCTACCTCCAGGTCGCCGGCGACGCCGTCGTCCGCGCCGTCCAGGGCAACGACCTGAGCCCGCTGTCGGGACCCGGCGCGGTGCGGGCGCTGACCGAACGGCGGCTGCTGGACGAGTGGACGCTGCACTTCCAGTCCCGCTGGGCCGAGATCGGCCCCGCCGGGCGGGCCGCACTGCTCACCGCGCCCGGCACCATGCCGCTCGACGCGAGCCCCGCGCAGCGCGAGGACCTGCGCGAGGTGGGGCTGCTGCGGCCCGGCGAGGAGTGGCTGTCGGACCCGCCGCTGCTGGACTGGATCGCCAGGAACGAAATCTCTTTGCGTGACGGGGAGTCAGGGGAGTTATCCGCATGAGTGTCTTCCGGCCGAGCCAGGCCTACCGCGCCGACCTCGACATCAGGCTCGGCGCAGGACGGCTGCCCAGCTGGATCCGGCCGCCCGCGGAAGGCGCGGCGCCCAACAGCGCGGCCTGGCTGGTCGTCATGCCGCGCAGGGCGGGCAAGACGTGGCTGGCGCAGGGTGTCGCCGACCTGCGCGCCGCCGGCGGCATCGTTCCGGCCGGCGGCACCGTACGGGTCGACCTGCGGTCGTCGGCGTCGGTCCGCAGGACCGGGCTCGGCTGCCTGACCGGCGCCGACGCGCAGCCGCCGGTGAGGGAGGGCCGGCTGGTCATCGTCGACGAACCCGCGCTCGCCCGGCCCGGCGGCCCCGGGGTGCCGCCCGAGGTGCTCGCCGAGGGCCTGCAGCGGGTCGGCGAGACCGGGGCGACGGCCATGGTGCTGGCCACCCCCGCGGAGAGCGCACTGCTGGCCCCGCACCTCGGCCCCGACGCGCGCAAGGACATCCTGCGCCCGCCGGTGCTCGACGCCGGTGAGAGCGAGCGGATGGCGGCCAGGGCGCCGCAGTGGGCGCCCGCGCTGGTGGAGTGGCTGCGCCAGGCGGAGCCCGGCTGGCTGCACACCCCCTTCCTGCTCGAACTGGTCCTGCACACCGCCGAGGAGCGTCCCGCGCTGCGCGACGAGCCCGAGGCGCTGCTGCGGGCCGCCGTCGAGGTGGCCGAGGACCGCCACGAGTACATACAGCAGTGGTTCCACAACGGCCTCGGCGAGCAGCACCGCGCCGCCCTGCGCGCCGGCCGCTGGCGGGCGGCGGGCCTGCCGGTCGCCCTGCCCGCGGCGGATCAGCCCGCGCCCGGCGCCCGGCGGTACGGCCCCGCGCCCGGTGCCGAGGACCGCCAGGACGAGGTGCGCGGGGGTGCGCCGCTGGCCGACGACCCGGTGCTGGCCCGGCACCTGCCCGAGGTGCTGCGCGTGCACCACATCTCCGACCTGCACCACGGCGGACGGCTGTCCTCGCTGGTCGACTCCAAGGATCCGACGCAGGCCGGCCACCGTATCGCCACCGTGGCAGGGGCGGGCACCGCGCTCGACAGCTACCTGGACCATGTGCGCCAGCTCGCCGCGCAGGGCCGCGCCCCGCACCTGGTCGTCGTCACCGGCGACGTCGTGGACCGGCCCTCCGACACCCACGGTGCGATCGCCCGCGGATGGCTCGACACGCTCGCGGGGCTGCTGGCCCCGCACCGCGACCTGCGTCCTGACGACCCGCGCGTGCTGCTGGTCGGCGGCAACCACGACGTGTCGTGGGACCTGGCGCTCGACCCGTCGCCGCAGGCCAGGCACCGCTGGTTCGCGTCGAACTTCGCCGGGCTCCCGCACCCCGACCTGCAGCTCGCCGACCCGCGGGCGCGCCGCCTCTACGTCGGCTACCGGGGCGTCGGCCTGCGCTTCGCGCTGCTGGGCAGCGCCGAGTCCGGCGGCGAGGCGGCCCGCGACGAGGACCGCGAGCTGCTGCGGGGCTTCCGCGAGCGCTATCTCGCGGCGGCGGGCGGCACGCGGGAGGCCGGGCCGGGCGCGGACACGGGTACGGACACGGGTACCGGCGGCGGTACGGCCGCGGATACCGGTACGGCGGCGGGCTCGGACTCGGGCCCGGGCGGTGCGGGCGGCGCCGATGTGGCCGCCGTCGTCCGGGACTTCGAACGCCACGACCCCGGCGTCATCGCCCGCGGCGTCCTCGACCGGCTGGCACCCGAGCGCGGCTACGTCACCGTCGCGGCGCTGCACCACCCGCTGTCCCCGGTCCCCGCCGTCGAGGTCGCGCCCTACTCGGGCGTCGTGAACGCCGGGCAGGCCAAGCGGGCGCTCGCCGCCGCCAGGACGTCGCTGGTCCTGCACGGCCACACCCACCTGGGCTTCGCGGCCGCCGAACGGCTGCTCGGCTCGGGGCCGGCGTGGACGGTGCGGATCGCCGGGGCGCCGGCGCTGGCCAGCCGGGAGACCGAGGAGCGCAACGGCTACAACGAGCTGTTCGTGTCCCGGGAGGGCGGCGCCCACACCCTCGCGGTGCGCACCGTCCGGCTCGACGGGGGGCAGTGGACGCCGGGCGAGGTGTTCGCCTTCCGCCCGGGCGCGGCCGACGAGCGCGACCTCGCCGAGCTGTGCGCGGACGGCCGCCCGTGAGAGGGTCTCACCCGGGCGGGAGCCCCTCACGCCCGGTAGAGGGCCTCGATCTCCGCCGCGTAGGCCGCCTCGATGGCCCGCCGCTTCAACTTCAGCGACGGCGTCAGGGTGCCGCGCTCCTCGCTGAACTGCCCGCCCAGTATCCGGAAGGTCCTGATCGACTCGGCCTGCGAGACCAGCGTGTTGGCGGCGACCACCGCCCGCCGGATCTCCGTCTCCAGGTCCGGGTCGTGCAGCAGCTCCGCCTGCAGCAGCCGCGGCTTGCCGCGCATCGTCAGCCAGTGCGTGACGGCCTCCGGGTCGAGGGTCACCAGGGCCGCGACGAACGGCCGGTCGTTGCCGACGACCACGCACTGCGCCACCAGCGGGTGCGCCCGCACCCGGTCCTCCAGCGCGATCGGCGACACGCTCTTGCCGCCGCTGGTCACCAGGATCTCCTTCTTGCGCCCGGTGATGGTCAGATAGCCGTCCTCGTCGAGCGCCCCGATGTCCCCGGTGGCCAGCCAGCCGTCCCGCAGCACCTCGTCGGTGGCCTTGACGTTGTTGAGGTAGCCGGTGAAGACCTGCCCGCCGCGCAGCCAGATCTCGCCGTCCTCCGCGATCAGCACCGTCGTCCCCGGCACCGGCAGCCCCACGGTGCCGAAACGGGTCTGCTCCGGCGGGTTCGCGGTCGCCGCCGCGGTGGTCTCGGTCAGGCCGTAGCCCTCGTAGATCGTGACGCCCGCGCCGGAGAAGAACAGCCCGATCCGCCGCTCCATCGCCGAGCCGCCGGAGATCGCGTGCCGCACCCGGCCGCCGAGGGCGCCGCGTACCTTGCTGTAGACCAGCTTCTCGTAGAGCTGGTGCTGCATGCGCAGGCCCGCGCTGGGACCGGGGCCGGTACCGAAGGCCCTGGCCTCCATCGCCTCCGCGTGCCGGACGGCCACCTCCACCGCCTTGTCGAACGGCCCGAGCCGCCCGCCCACCTCGGCCTTGCGCCGCGCGGCCTGGAAGACCTTCTCGAAGACGTACGGCACCGCGAGCACGAACGTCGGCCGGAAACCCGCAAGCGACGGGATCAGGTCGGACGCGGTCATGCTGGGCTGGTGGCCGAGCCTGATCCGGTGCCGGACGCAGGCCACCTCCACCATCCGGCCGAAGACGTGCGCGAGCGGCAGGAAGAGCAGTGTCGACGGCTCCTCGCCCGGCTTGTTGGAGAAGACCGGTTCCCAGCGCGCCACCACGTTGTCGGTCTCGGCCATGAAGTTGGCGTGCGTGAGGATGCAGCCCTTGGGGCGGCCCGTGGTGCCCGAGGTGTAGATGACGGTGGCGACCGCCTCCGGCGTCACCGCCAGCCGGTGCCGCTCCACCACGTCGTCGCCGATGTCCCGGCCGGCCTGCGACAGCTCCTCGACGCAGCCCGCGTCCAGCTGCCACAGCCGGTTCAGCCGCGGCAGCTCGTCGACCGCGGCGCCCACCGTCATCGCGTGGTCCTCGTGCTCCACCACCGCCGCGACCGCGCCCGAGTCGTGCAGCATCCAGCGGACCTGCTCCGAGGACGAGGTCGGGTAGACCGGCACCGACTGGGCTCCGATCGCCCACAGCGCGAAGTCGAACAGCGTCCACTCGTAGCGGGTGCGGCTCATGATCGCGACGCGGTCGCCGAAGCGTACGCCCTCCGCGAGCATGCCCTTGGCGACCGCGACCACCTGGTCGCGGAACTCGGCGGCGGTGACATCGTGCCATGTGCCCCGGTCGTCGGCGCGGGACAGCACCACCTGGTCCGGGGCCTGCCGTGCGTTGCCGAACACGGCATCCGCCAGACCGCCGGCCTGGGGTGCGGTGGCCAGCGCGGGGACGGTGAACTGACGCAACGGGTGCTCTCCTAGGACCGCTCAGTGCGGGGCCGTAAGTTACCCGATCCGCAAGGCCTGCGGGAGGGGCCGGAAATTCTCGGTGATTCGGACGTTTGTGCTGGTCGGACGGCACTCCCCGGGTGTGACAAGGTCCGCGGTGGAATCCCGGGTTCAGCCGCGGCGCCGCCCCGGGCCCGGATCTCCACGAAATCTGCCCGCGCCGGTCACGGTCGCTCCACCCTCTCGGCTCCCGTCCGTCCCCCGCGCCCCAGCCGGAACAGCACCGCCGACCGGCAGGTCAGCGGACCGACGAGCAGGTCACGGCAGCGGCCGGTGGAGCAGGCCGCCACCTGCCAGAATGGCATCGGCGAGCGCGTCCGCCGCCTCCTGTGCACCAGAATCCCGCCGCCCGTGCAGCAGCACGAAGTCCACCCCGCCGAGATCGGGCAGCCCGCAGGCGCGGGCCGGCACCCGTACCAGACCGGCCGGAATCAGCCCTTGCGCATGCGCCATCACCCCGAGCCCGGCCTTCGCCGCCGCGACCAGCCCGCTCAGCGACCCGCTGGTGCCCGCCACCCGCCACGCTCTGCCGTGCCGCTCCAGCACGTCGAGCACCCTGGCCCTGGTGATCCCCGGCGGGGGGAAGGCGATCAGCGGCACCGGGCGCCGCGGGTCCAGCCGCAGCCGCTCCCCGCCGATCCACACCAGCTTGTCCCGCCACATCAGCCGGCCGGGACCCTCCGGGCTGTGCCGCTTGGCCAGGCACAGGTCGAGCCCGCCCGCCTCCAGCCGCTCGTGCAGGGTCCCCGACAGCTCGAAGGTCAGCTCCAGGTCCACCTCGGGGTGCGCCTGCCGGAAGGCCGCCAGGATCTCCGGCAGCCTGGTCGGCGCGAAGTCCTCCGACACCCCGAAACGCAGCCGCCCGCGCAGCCGGGTCCCGGCGAAGAAGGACGCGGCCCGCTCGTTGGCCTCCAGGATCGGCCGGGCGAAGCCGAGCATCGCCTCGCCGTCCTCGGTCAGCTCCACCCCGTGGGTGTCCCGCAGGAAGAGCCGGCAGCCCGCGGCCTCCTCCAGTCGCCGCACATGCTGGCTGACGGTGGACTGCCGCAGCCCGAGCCGGTGCGCGGCCTGTGTGAAGCTCAGCGTCTGCGCGACGGCGAGGAACGTACGCAACTGGGCCGGCTCGAACATGGCGGCACGTTATCGCCGGGCGTGATGGCAGTCAGGGCGGTAACCGGCCAACCTGATCGCACCCCTTGCGCGGCCGGCCGTCACAGCCGCAGCGCGGCCCGCCGTCGCAGGACGGGCCTCAGTGCGCCCCATGGGGCGCCAGCGCGACACGCTCCTCGCCCGCGTAGACGTTCATCGAGTCGCCGCGCAGGAAGCCCACCAGCGTCAGCCCGCTCTCCCTTGCCAGGTCCACCGCCAGCGACGACGGCGCCGACACGGCCGCGAGTACCGGGATGCCGGCCATCACCGCCTTCTGCGCCAGCTCGAAGGACGCGCGGCCCGACACCATCAGTATCCGGTCGGCCAGCGGCAGCCGCCCCTCCCGCAGCGCCCGCCCCACCAGCTTGTCCACCGCATTGTGCCGCCCGACGTCCTCGCGCAGGTCGAGCAACTCGCCATCCGCAGAGAACAGCCCGGCCGCGTGCAGCCCGCCCGTGCGGTCGAAGACCGCCTGCCCTTCCCGCAGCCGCTCCGGCAGTCCGGCCAGCAGACCCGGGGTCAGCCGCGGCAGCGCGTCCCCGGCTATCGGCAGCCGCGAGGTGGTGCGCACCGCGTCGAGGCTGGCCTTGCCGCACACCCCGCACGAGGAGGACGTGTAGACGTTGCGCTCCAGGCTGATGTCCGGCACCTGCGCCCCGCGGGCCAGCGTCACGTCGACCACGTTGTACGTGTTCGCGCCGTCCGCCGTCGCACCCGCGCAGTACACGACGTTCGCGACCTCGTCCGCGGCGGCCAGCACGCCCTCACTGACCAGGAAACCCGTGGCCAGGGCGAAGTCGTCACCCGGTGTGCGCATGGTGACCGCGAGCGGGCGGCCGTTCAGCCGGATCTCCAGCGGCTCCTCGGCGACCAGGGTGTCGGCCCTGTGGTCGGCGGCCCCACCGCGGATCCGCAGCACCCGGCGCCTCTCGGTGACCCGTCCCATCCGCCCTCACTCCCTCCGTCGCCGTCCCGACCCCGGCCCTGCACCCGGCGAGGGTGTCATAGGGTGATCCGGACCGTGCAGCCATGCACCACGGACCTACCAGGATGGCAGACCGAGATGAGCGACCAGCCGACCGCCGAGCACACCCTGGTGGGTGACGAGCAGGCCCTGCAGCGCCTCAGGGAGCTGCGCGGCAGCATCGACAACCTGGACGCCGCCCTGGTCCACCTGCTGGCGGAGCGCTTCAAGTGCACCCAGCAGGTCGGCGAACTCAAGGCCGCCCACGACCTCCCTCCGGCCGACCCGGCCCGCGAGGCCGACCAGATCGCCCGCCTCCGCCGCCTGGCCGAGGACGCCAGGCTCGACCCGGCCTTCGCCGAGAAGTTCCTGAACTTCATCATCGAGGAGGTCGTCCGCCACCACCGCGCGATCGCCGCCCGCCCCCAGCAGGGCGGCGGGAATCGCAGGTGAGAAGCACTGCCGATCCTTGGTATCGTGGACCTTGTCACCACGACCCGACCGGTCGCGGCGGCACACCCGGTCCGGGTGGCGGAATGGCAGACGCGCTAGCTTGAGGTGCTAGTGCCCTTTATCGGGCGTGGGGGTTCAAGTCCCCCCTCGGACACATCACGAAGGACCCCCGGCAGGTGCCGGGGGTCCTTTTTGCCGCTTGCCACCGCGGGGTCAGCGCAGGTCGGTGATCTCGGGGGCGAAGACCGTGCCCAGGGGCTCGGGACCCACGTACTGCTGGCAGTTGCACTGCTGGGGCTCGTACTGGACGGGTTTGCGGTCGGCGTCCCAGAGGGAGGGTGCCTCCACCACCGCGTGGCACTTGCCGTCGTCCTTGCCGTGCATCGCCAGGTGGTGGGTGCAGCCGCAGACCGGCTCGGGCGGGCGGTTCGCCGTCGCCAGGGCGTGCTGCCGGCGCTCCTCGGCCTTGATCAGTTCGAGCTTGCGCTTGTGCCGGAGCTTCGTCGCGGCACTGATCTTGTCGCCGACGAAGCCGCTGCCGAACAGCAGGACCGGAATAATCCACCACAAATTGTCCACGTGCGACCACCCCGTCCCGTTGTGCGCATCAGCATATCGCCGCCGGTGGAAGGCCGTTCGGCAGCGGCCCAGGTCAGGCGGCCGGCGGCCGACCGCCGACCAGGGCCACGGCCTCCGCGGCCGTCCGGCAGCCGGCGGCCAGCGCCGCCGGCAGGTCCGCGCCGGACAGCCGGGCCGCCAGCAGGCCGCCGGTGAAGGCGTCGCCCGCGCCCGTGCTGTCCACCGCGGTGGCCGGGGCGGCCGGCGCGCGGGCCACGATCCGGCCCTCCCGGGCGGCCAGCGCGCCCGCCGCACCCAGCGTCACCACCACCGTGCCGCCGCCGCGGCTCAGCGCGGCCGCGGCGGCGGCCGGGTCGTCCGCACCCGACAGCAGCGCCGCCTCGGCCGCGTTGGGCAGCAGCAGGTCGGTGTCCGACACCAGGTCGAGGAAGCGCTGCGCCCCCAGCCCGCGCAGGAATCCCGCCGACGCCGGATCCACGCTCACCGGCAGCCCCCTCGCCCGGGCCGCCTTGCCGGCCACGGCCGCCAGTTCCCGCCCCGGCTCGCAGAAGAAGAGGTAGCCCGACAGATGGACATGGCCGACGCCGTCCAGCAGCGCCTCGTCCCAGTCGGCGGGGCCGAGCCGGAAGGCCGCGCCGCTGTCGGTCACCAGGGTGCGTTCTGCTGCCGCGTCCACCAGCGCGATCACCACGGCGGTCGGCTGCTCCGCGTCGACCCGCAGCACCGGCTCCACGCCCGCCGCCACCAGAGCGGCCCGGTGCCACTGCGCCGAGTCCGTACCCGCCCTGGCCAGCAGCCGCACATTCCTGGCGCCCGCGCGCGCCGCCCAGCACGCAGCATTGGCCCCCGCGCCCCCGGGAAGCACCGCGATACGGGCCGCCGTGTCGGTGTCCGCCGCCAGCGGCTCCGTGTGCCGCGCCACCACGTCGGTGACCACGTCCCCCACGACCAGCAGCCCGCCGCCGCGGCCCGCCCCGCTCACCGCTGCTGCGACCACGCGACGGCGATGTCCCCGGCCAGCGCCACGTTGCCGCGCACCGCGGCGAGATTCGCCTCCAGCGAGGCGCCCTGCGTGTGCTCGGTCAGATACGCCAGCAGATACGGCGTGATCGCCTGCCCGGTCACGCCCTCGCGTTCCACCGCCGCCAGGGCCTCGGCCAGCACCCGGTCGTGCAGGGCGCGGTCCAGCTCGTGCTCGGGCGGCACCGGATTGGCGACGATCAGGGCCGAGTCGTGGCCGCCGAGCGTGTCCTGGCCGCGCATCACCGCGGCCACCTCCCGCGCGTCCCGCACCGTCCAGTCAACCGGCTCGCCCGAGTCCGTCAGATAGAACCCGGGGAATCGGTCGGTCCCGAAGCCCAGGACGCCGACGCCCAGCGTCTCCAGCCGCTGCAACGTCGCCGGCACGTCCAGGATCGACTTCACGCCCGCGCACACCACGGTGATCCGGGTGCGGGCCAGCAGCGCGAGGTCGGCGGACTCGTCCTGCACGTCCGTCCAGCCGCGGTGCACCCCGCCCAGGCCCCCGGTGCCGAACACCCGGATCCCCGCCCGGGCCGCAAGGAAGGCGGTACCCGACACGGTCGTCGCCCCGCTCACCCCCGCGGCCATCGCCGGAGC
Source organism: Actinacidiphila bryophytorum (assembly GCF_016916835.1). Classification (GTDB taxonomy): domain Bacteria; phylum Actinomycetota; class Actinomycetes; order Streptomycetales; family Streptomycetaceae; genus Actinacidiphila; species Actinacidiphila bryophytorum. Next base: position 76,834 of record NZ_JAFFIX010000024.1, read on the forward strand.
CAGGTCCCGGAAGCCGAGCTTGCGCATGTCCGGGTCGGTGGCGACCCGCTCGACCTCCCCTTCGGTCAGCCCCACCCGGGGCACCCCGTCGATCACCGCGACGGTCGCCGGTACGGCCCCGGCTTTCCTGACGACGGCCTCCAGCTCGCGGGCCACCAGCAGGTTGCGCGGCCGCGGCAGCCCGTGCGCGATGATCGTCGACTCCAGCGCGACCACCGGCTCCCGCCGCCTGAGCGCATCCCCGACCTCGGCCGAGGTCACCACCTCACCATGTCTGTCCACCCCCTCTACCTGGCACTGCGCACCACCGCCCAAACCTCCTGCGGGCGTGCCATGGAGCGCCCTTGCAGGTCCGCTTGTCCGTGGAGCCTGGCATGATGGGCACCATGACGCAGACCCGAAAGGCCGATGGCGCGTAGGCCCCCCGGCGCCATCCGCTCTCAGCGGTGGCCGGACCGCAGCGCCACTCGTCCAGTCCGCCGGATCCCCGGCGTTTCCCCCCGAGTCCAGTCGGCCGTCCACCGGATCGAAGCCCGGCATCTCGGGCGTGGTGCGGTCGCCGATGCCCTGCACCGATACGAGCGCTTCCTCCGCCAACCCGGGAGATACCTCCGTCTGCCTTGGACCGAATGCCCTTGCTGCGACACGACGGACGCCCGGGACATCCTCGAAGACGCACTCCGCCGGTTGCCCCCCGCAGCACGGGCGGAGCTCGGCAGAGTCGTTGCCCGACTGGACGAGGAGTTCCTCCGCCGAACCCTGCCCGATCCTCGGGCCGCATCCGTCAGTTCGTGGCATGCGGCAGCGTGGTGGCGGAAGAGAATCCGCGAGCAATGACCGGGGGAGCTGCTGCGACGCCGAGAGCCTGAGGGCCGAGCTGTTCCGTGCCCGCGCGCTGGAGGACGGTGTCCGGCACCGCAAGCTTCTGGCCTTCGCACTCGACCACATGGGCATGGAGCCGCGGCGCTCCCGGCGCACGGAGTCCGGTCGCCGGGAGCGTCGGGGCGGGAATGGATTTGGCGTGAGCGCGCCTAACGCGTAGTGTGATGTTCACCGACGCGGGGTGGAGCAGCTCGGTAGCTCGCTGGGCTCATAACCCAGAGGTCGCAGGTTCAAATCCTGTCCCCGCTACTGAACGCGAAGGCCCGGTGCTCAGGCACCGGGCCTTCGCGCTGTTCGCGGGCGCATGGGGCGCATGGCTTCAGCGGTGCCTTCTGCGGGGCTCGTCCGCCGGGCGGTAAGGCGGGATGGAGCGGCCGGGCTGGTAGTGCGGGCCTTGGCGCATGTGGCGCACCACGATCACGCAGTCGGCCGCCGCGAGCGCGGCGATCGCCGCGCAGAATCCGGCCCAGCCGGGCTGGTCGAAGATCGCGAAGCCGACGGCCGCGGCGATTCCCCAGACCAGGCCGCACACGGCGAGGCCGAGCCGCAGCCGCAGCGGGCTGCGGGCCTGGGTCGGTTCGTATCCGGTTCTGCGCATGGAGCGGCTCCCCTCCCCTCCAGCATCCACCCTCGACGGGGTCAGTCGGAAAGGACCTGGTCCAGCACCGCCGCCCACTGGCGGACGATACGGCCGCGGCGGGCGGAGTCGTCGCTGAGCAGGTTGGCGAGGCCCAGGCCGCGGGCCATGTCGAGGGTGGCCTGTACGGTCTCGCGCACCCCGGGGCGCGACTCGTCGGCGCCGAGGAAGTCGACGGCCAGCCGGTGCGCCTCGCGGCCGATGCGGGCTTCGAGGGCGGTCACCCCGGGCCGCAGCTGCTCCTCCGCGGTGGCGGCGGTCCACAGGTGCAGGGCGGCGCGGAAGAGCGGGCCTGTGTGGACGGCGACGAGCATGTCCACGACCGCGTACGTGCGGTCGGGTCCCTCGTGGGGCAGCGCGAGGGCGCGTTCGCGTACCGCGGTGAGCCACTGCTCCGCCATGTGGGCGATGGCCGCGGTGAAGAGTTCCTCGCGGGTGGGGAAGTGGTGCTGGGCGGCGCCCCGCGAGACGCCGGCGCGGGCGCAGACGACCGCGACCGTACTGCCGGACCAGCCGTGTTCCGCCAGGCAGGAGACCGCCGCCTCCAGGATGCGCAGCCGGGTGGCGCGGCTGCGGTCCTGCTTGGGGAAGCGGTCGGCGGCGGCCGCGGGGCCGGTGCTCAGATCGCCCACGGCGGGTCCCGGCGTTCCAGTGCGGCCTTGATGCCCTCGGCGGCGTCCGCGGACTCGAAGAGGGCGATGCTCTGCTGCTCAAGGCCGGCCGAGGTGGCGGCGATGCGCTCCCTGAGCTGCGCGGTGGTGATCTCCTTGGTCGCAGCGAGCCCCTGCGGGGAGGAGGCGCGCAGGCCGGCCAGGATGCCGTCCAGGGCCTCGGCGTGGGCGGTGACCAGGCCGATCCTGACGGCCTCCGCGGTGTCGAAGGCCTCCCCGGTGAGCAGGTAGCGGGCCGCGGCCCGCGGGTCGGCCCGCACCAGCACCGGCAGGGACGCCACGGCGGCGGCGAGCCCGAGGCGTACTTCGGTGAAGGCGAAGGTGGCGGCGCTGCCGGCCAGCGGGATGTCGCAGGCCGCGAGCAGCCCGAGGCCGCCGGCCCGCACGTGCCCGTCGGCCCGTGCCACGACCGGCTTGGTCAGGGTGGCGATCCTGGTGATCAGCTCGACCAGCAGCCGCGGCCCGCTGCGTATCCCGCCGGCCTTGAGGTCGGCTCCCGCGCAGAAGGTGCTGCCGGTGTGGGTGAGCAGCACCGCCCGCACCTGCGGGTCGGCGTCGGCGGCGTCGAGCGCCTCGGTCAGCTGGGCGATCAGCGCGGCCGACAGCGCGTTGCGGTTGTGCGGGGAGTCCAGGGTGAGGACGGCGACGGCAAGGTCGGTGTGCCGGCGCACCAGCGGCGCATCTGTCACTGCGGTCTTCCTTCGCGTCCGGTCGGGGGCGAAAAGCACTCGGGCAGCGGGGGTCAGTACGACTTGGGCAGTCCCAGGCTGTGGTGCGAGACGAAGTTGAGGATCATCTCGCGGCTGACGGGGGCTATCCGGCCCACCCGGGAGGCCGTCAGCAGCGAGGCGAGGCCGTACTCGGCGGTCAGCCCGTTGCCGCCGAGGGTGTGCACCGCCTGGTCGACGGCCTTCGCGCAGGCCTCGGCGGCAGCGTACTTGGCCATGTTCGCGGCCTCGCCGGCGCCCATGTCGTCGCCGGCGTCGTAGAGATACGCGGCCTTCTGCGTCATCAGCCGGGCGAGTTCGAGTTCGATGTGGGCCTGCGCCAGCGGGTGGGCGATGGCCTGGTGGCCGCCGATCGGGGCGGACCACACCTGCCGGGTGCGGGCGTAGTCCACGGCGCGGCCGACGGCGTAGCGGCCCATGCCGACGGAGAAGGCGGCGGTCATCACCCGCTCGGGGTTGAGCCCGGCGAAGAGCTGCAGCAGCCCGGCGTCCTCGTCGCCGACCAACGCGTCGGCGGGCAGCGCCACATCGTCGAGGAAGAGCTGGAACTGCTTCTCGGGCGCGGACAGTTCCATGTCGATCTGCCGGAAGTCGAAGCCGGGGGTGTCCCTTTCGACCAGGAAGAGGCACGGCTTGAGCTTGCCCGTGCGGGCGTCCTCCGTGCGGCCCACGATCAGGGTCGCGTCGGCGATGTCGACGCCGGAGACGAAGACCTTGCGGCCGGTCAGCAGCCAGCCGCCGGTGGCGGGGTCGCGGCGGGCGGTGGTGGTGATGCGGTGCGAGTTGGAGCCGGCGTCGGGCTCGGTGATGCCGAACGCGATACGCAGCGAGCCGTCCGCGAGCCCTGGCAGCCAGCGCTGCCGCTGCGCGTCGGTACCGAACCTGGCGAGGACCGTGCCGCAGATCGCGGGGGAGACCACGAGCAGCAGCAGCGGGCAGCCGGCGGCGCCCAACTCCTCCAGCACGATGGACAGTTCCGCCAGGCCCCCGCCCCCGCCGCCGTACTCCTCGGGCAGGTTCACACCGAGGTAGCCCAGGCTCGCGGCCTCCTGCCACAGCTCGTCGGTCTGCCGTCCTTCCCTGACGGCCGCGGTGAAGTAGTCGCGGCCGTAGCGGCGGCCGAGCGCGCCGACGGCCTTGCGCAGGGCGCGCCGCTCCTCGGTCTCCAGCAGGGCGCTGTCGAAGGTGCTGCCGGTGGTGGTCATGGTGCTGTCCCCTCCCTTTCCTCCTTGACGACGGCCAGTACGGCGCCGAGTTCGACCTGGCGGCCCACCTCGGCGGTGAGTTCGAGCAGGGTGCCCGCGGCGGGGGCGGCGATGACGTGCTCCATCTTCATCGCCTCCAGCCACAGCAGCGGCTGCCCCGCCTCGACCCGGTCGCCGGCGGCGAAACCGGCGGTCCGCACGACCGTGCCGGGCATCGGCGCCCGCAGCGAACCGGGCGCCGCGGACTGCTCGGGGTCGGGGAAGCGCGGCAGCACCGTGAAGGCCGCCGAGCCCGACGGCCAGTCCACGAAGGTGCGTTCGGGGTAGGCGGCCACCCGGTAGGTCCGCCGCACCCCGGCGGCCTCCAGCACGACCCGGTCGGCGGCGGCGCTCACCAGGCGTACGCCGTCGTGGCCCTCGGCGGTCAGGCCGCCGTCCCGGTCCAGCCGGTAGCCGACGGCGTACGTGCGGCCGTCCGGCTCGGCCCGGAAGGTCTTGAGCTGCGGCTGCGAGGGGACGTTGCGCCACCCGCCGAGCTGCACGGGAACGGGTGCGCCGGGCGCCCCCGTACGCGCCGCCGCGTCCGCGAGGGCCGCGGCGAGCGCGGCAAGGCGCTCGTCGTCCGCGTCCCCGCCGCCCGCGGACGCCACGAGGCCCAGGTCGGCCGCATGCCGCGCGAAAAAGCCGGTGTCCAGCCGGGCCGCGCCGAAGTCCGGGTGGCGCAGGGCGCGCACCAGCAGGTCCCGGTTGGTGACCGGGCCGTGCAGCCGCGCCCGTTCCAGGGCGTGCGCCAGCCGGCGTACGGCCTCGGCCCGGGTCGGCGCCCAGGCGACCAGCTTGGCCAGCATCGGGTCGTAGTGCACCCCGATCCGCTCGCCGCCGGTCACCCCCGAGTCCAGTCGCAGCCCCGCCTCGCGCCCCGGCGGCACCGCGAACTCGGCGTCCACACCCGGGATGTCGAGCAGGCGCAGGTCGCCTGGCTGCGGCTGCCAGGCGCGCGCCGGGTCCTCCGCGCACAGCCGGGCCTCCACCGCGTGCCCGCGCGGGACCGGCGGCCCGGGCGGCAGCGCCGCGCCCTCGGCGATCCTGATCTGCCAGGCCACCAGGTCGAGCCCGGTGACGCACTCGGTGACCGGGTGCTCCACCTGCAGCCGGGTGTTCATCTCCAGGAAGTACGGCCGGCCGTCCGCCGAGACCAGGAACTCCGCGGTGCCCGCGCCCCGGTAGCCGATCGTGCGGGCCGCGCGCACCGCCGCCTCGTGCAACTCCGTGCGCAGCGCTGCCGCCAGGCCTGGTGCCGGGGTCTCCTCGATCACCTTCTGGTGCCGCCGCTGCAAGGAGCAGTCCCGCTCGCCGAGGACCCACACCGTGCCGTGCGCGTCGGCCAGCAGCTGCACCTCGACGTGCCGGGCGCCCTCGACGTACGGCTCGACGAAGACCTCGCCGTTGCCGAAGGCCGCCGCGGCCTCGGCCCGAGCCGCGGCCAACTCCCCCTCCAGCGCGGCCTGTTCGTGCACCACCCGCATACCGCGTCCGCCGCCGCCCGCGGCGGCCTTGACCAGCACCGGCAGGTCCGCCGGTGTGACCGCCGCCGGGTCGAGCGCCGCGAAGACCGGCACACCGGCCGCCGCCATCAGCTCCTTGGCCCGGGTCTTGGACCCCATCGCCTCGACCGCGGCGGCCGGCGGGCCGATCCACACCAGGCCCGCGTCGGCGACCGCGCGCGCGAAGTCCGCGCTCTCCGACAGGAATCCGTAGCCGGGGTGGACGGCGTCCGCGCCCGCCGACCGGGCCGCGGCCACCAGCAGGTCGGCCCGCAGATACGTCTCGGCGGGCGCGCTGCCGGGCAGCCGTACGGCCGCGTCGGCCTCCGCCACGTGGGCCGCGGCCGCGTCGGCGTCGGAATGCACCGCGACCGTGGCGATGCCCAGCTCGCGGCAGGTACGGAAGACCCGCCGGGCGATCTCGCCCCGGTTGGCCACCAGCACAGAACCGATCGGCGTGCCCATCGGCCCGCCCCCTCCCTCTCGCCGCCATGCCCCTCGCGGAAGACCCCGTCACATACGGAAGACCTCGTCACATACGGAAGACCCCGAAACCGCCGCGCGCGCCCTCCACGGGCGCCCCGTGCACCGCCGACAGGCACAGGCCCAGCACCGTACGGGTGTCGCGCGGGTCGATCACCCCGTCGTCGTAGAGCCGCCCCGACAGGAACATCGGCAGCGACTCCGCCTCGATCTGCTGCTCCACGGCCGCCCGCAGACCGGCGTCCGCCTCCTCGTCGTACGGCAGCCCGCGGGCCGCAGCCGACTGCCGCGCGACGATCGACAGCACACCGGCCAGCTGACTCGGCCCCATCACCGCGGACTTGGCGCTCGGCCAGGAGAAGAGGAAGCGCGGCTCGAAGGCCCTCCCGCACATCCCGTAGTGCCCGGCACCGTAACTGGCGCCCATCAGCACCGAGATGTGCGGAACCCGCGAGTTCGACACCGCGTTGATCATCATGGCGCCGTGCTTGATGATGCCGCCCTGCTCGTACTGCCTGCCCACCATGTAGCCGGTGGTGTTGTGCAGGAACAGCAGCGGGATGTCCCGCTGGTTCGCCAACTGGATGAACTGCGCGGCCTTCTGCGACTCGGCGCTGAAGAGCACGCCCTGCGCGTTGGCCAGGATGCCCACCGGATAGCCGTGCACCTCCGCCCAGCCGGTCGCAAGACTCGGCCCGTACAGCGGCTTGAACTCGTCGAACTCCGAGCCGTCCGCGATCCGCACGATCACCTCGCGCGGGTCGAACGGGGTGCGCAGGTCGCCCGGCACGATGCCCAGCAGGTCCGCCGGGTCGAACAGCGGCGGCGCCGGGTCGGGGCGCGGACCAGGCCCCGCCTTGCGGACGTTGAGCCTGGCCACCACCCGGCGGGCGATACGCAGCGCGTCCGGTTCGTCCAGCGCGAAGTGGTCGGCGAGCCCGGAGACCCTGGCGTGCATGTCGGCGCCGCCCAGCGACTCGTCGTCGCTGTCCTCGCCGGTGGCCATCTTCACCAGCGGCGGGCCGCCGAGGAAGACCTTCGCACGCTCCTTGACCATGATGACGTGGTCCGACATCCCGGGGATGTACGCGCCGCCCGCCGTCGAGTTGCCGAACACCACCGCGACCGTCGGGATGCCCGCGGCCGACAGCCGCGTCAGGTCCCGGAAGAGCGCACCGCCGGGAATGAAGATGTCCTTCTGGCTGGGCAGGTCCGCGCCGCCCGACTCCACCAGGCTCACCACCGGCAGCCGGTTGGCGAAGGCGACCTCGTTGGCCCGCAGCGCCTTCTTCAACGTCCACGGGTTGCTCGAACCGCCCCGCACCGTCGGGTCGTTCGCGGTCACCACGCACTCGGTGCCCTCGACCACGCCGATCCCCGTCACCAGGGACGCGCCCGTGGTGTAGTCGCTGCCCCAGCCTGCCAGCGGCGACAGCTCCAGGAAGGGCGTGTCGGGGTCGAGCAGAAGTTCGATACGCTCCCGGGCCGGCAGCTTCCCGCGGGCGCGGTGCCGGTTCACGTACTTCGGGCCACCGCCCGCCAGGGCCTCGGCGTGGGCCGCGGCCAGCTCGGCCAGCCGCGCGGTCATCGCCGCCGCCCGCTCCGCGAACTCCGCCCCGCCCACGTCCAGGGCGCTCACCCGGCCGCTCCCGCCGCCGCTTCCCCGGACGGCGGCCGGCTCTCACCCGGCGGCCCCGCGAAGGCCTGCACCACCGACAGCCACGCGTCGGCGTCCGTGCCCTCCGCGTGTACGTCCACGTCGTCGCGGTGCCTGCGCCGCACCGCCAGCAGACAGAAGTCCAGCGCCGTCCCGGTCACCCGCTGGGCGGCGTCCGCCGGGCCGAACGCCCACAACGAGCCGTCGGGGGCGGTCAGTTCGACCCGGAATTCCTCCGCGGGCGCGGGCTTGCCGTGCACCGAGAAGGCGAAGTCCCGTGCGCGCACGCCGATCCGTGCCACATGCCACAGCCTCGCGGTGGGCTCGCGTCGCACCCCGAGGGCGTCCGCGACGTCCTCGCCGTGCGCCCACGTCTCCATCAGCCGGCCCGTCGCCATCGACGCGGTGCTCATCGGCGGGCCGTACCACCGGAAACGCACACCGTCAGGCTGCGCCGCCAGCGCCTCATGCAGGCGGGCGCGGCCGTCGCGCCACCTCGCCAGCAGCTCGCCCGGCGGCAACTCGGCGCCTCTGCGGGCGCCGTGGTCGACATAGGTGTCGAAGCTTGCCGCCGCCACCTCGGCTTCGCTTGCGAAGCCGTCGGGGTCGAGCACCGCCAGGGCCGCGCGGCGGTCGGTCCAGGCCAGGTGGGCGATCTGGTGGGCGATCGTCCAACCCCTGGCGGGGGTCGGCCGGCGCCAGGCTGCCGGTTCCAGGCCGGCCACCAACGTGTCGAGCTGCGCGCTCTCCTCGACCAGGTCTTCCAGAACGGGCTTCCCCATCACGGCACCCCTACGCTCGGCGTGCCACCGAGCGTCCCAGCCCCCCGTAAATCATTCAAGCCCGCACGCTTGATTTCGTTCCGCCAGTAGGTGGGTGCCCCTTGCGGTGGGCGGTCAGCTTCCGCTGTGCGGTGGGCTGGTCGCGCAGTTCCCCGCGCCCCTGGGTGATTGCCACCTGCGGTGGGCGTTCGCCTTCCCCGCCGTCGTGGCTGGTCGCGCAGTTCCCCGCGCCCCTGAAAAACGCTCACCCTGCGGGAGGGCGGCACCCCCCAGGGGCGCGGGGAACTGCGCGCCCCATCACGACGCACCGAAGGGTGCAAGCTCACCGCAGGTGGCAATCACCCGGGGGCGCGGGGAACTGCGCGTTCAGCCACGGTGGCGCCGCAGGTACATGCTCACCGCAGGTGGCAGGGACCGGGGGTCAGGACTTGGCGCGGCGCGCAAGGAAAGCGTCGCGCTTGGCGTCGAAGCGTGCCGCCTGCTCGTTGAGCCCGCCCATGTAGAGGCCGAGTTCTTCCTGGGCGCGCAGGCCGTCGGGGCCGAGACCGGTGGTGTCGAGGACCTTGAGGTGACGCAGGACGGGCTGCAGTACGTCGTCGTGGTGGATGCGCAGGTTGTAGATCCCGCCGAGGGCCATGCGCGCGGCGGCGCGTTCGAAGCCGGGCATGCCGTGGCCGGGCATGCGGAAGGCGGTGACGACGTCGCGTATGGCCTGCATCGCGAGGTCCGGTGCGAGCTGGAGGGAGGCGGCCAGCAGGTTGCGGTAGAAGACCATGTGCAGGTTCTCGTCGGTCGCGATCCTGGCGAGCATCCGGTCGCACACGGGGTCGCCGGACTCGCGGCCGGTGTTGCGGTGGGAGACGCGGGTGGCCAGCTCCTGGAAGGCGACGTAGGCCACCGAGTGGAGCATGCTGTGCCGGTGGTCGTGCTCGAAGCCCTCGGACATGTGCATCATCCGGAAGCGTTCCAGCTCGACCGGGTCGACGGCCCTGCTGGTGAGCAGGTAGTCGCGCATGACGATGGCGTGCCTGCCCTCTTCCGCGGTCCACCGGTGGACCCATGTGCCCCAGGCGCCGTCGCGGCCGAAGAGGGTGGCGATCTCGTGGTGGTAGCTGGGCAGGTTGTCCTCGGTGAGCAGGTTGACCACGAGGGCGGTGCGGCCGATCGAGGAGACCTTGGACTGGTCGGGCGCCCAGGCCTCGCCTTCCATGATCCCGTCGAAGTTGCGGCCGTCGCTCCAGGGCACGTACTCGTGCGGCATCCATTCCTTGGCGACCCCCAGGTGCCGGTTCAGCTCCCGCTCGACCACCTCTTCCAGGGCGTAGAGCAGCGCGGTGTCGCTCCATGCGTCCGGTCGGGCGAGGTGCGGCGAGGTAAGGGTCACGGGGGCTCCTGGGGACGGGAGGGGGAACGACAGGGGGACGGGTGAGGTCGGGGGGAGGACCTACGCTGTCGTAAGTTACGCAACCGTAGGTTAAGCCTGCGTAAGAAGGCAACCCATGCGCCGACCTGCGATGACCGGGCACTCGCTAATGGCGTCGCCGCGGGTGCCCGCAGCGGCTAGGATCCTGGGCCTGATGAGTGCCACCCTCGTAGCCAGGAATCTCGCCGCAGGACACGGCGACCGCGCGCTGTTCTCGGGGCTCGACCTGGTGGTCGCGCCCGGTGACGTCGTCGGTCTCGTCGGGGTCAACGGCGCGGGCAAGTCGACGCTGCTGCGGCTGCTGGCAGGTCTCGACACCCCGGAGGACGGCTCGCTGCGGCTCAGCCCCGCCACCGCGACCGTCGGGCATCTGCCGCAGGAGCCGGACCGCAGGGACGACGGCGAGACCGTCAGGGACTTCCTGGCCCGCAGGACCGGCGTCACCGCGGCCCAGCAGGCGCTGGACGCGGCCACCGAGGCCCTGGTGGAGGGGGCGCCGGGCGCCGACGACGCCTACGCCGTCGGCCTGGAGCGCTGGCTCGCGCTTGGCGGCGCCGACCTGGAGGAGCGGGCGGAGGAGGCCACCGCCTCGCTGGGCCTCGGCATCAGCCTGGACCAGGAGATGTACTCGCTGTCCGGCGGCCAGGCCGCACGCGCCGGGCTCGCCTCGCTGCTGCTCAGCCGCTACGACGTCTTCCTGCTGGACGAGCCGACCAACGACCTGGACCTCGACGGCCTGGAGCGGCTGGAGAAGTTCGTCACGGGCCTGCGGGCCGGCACCGTACTGGTCAGCCACGACCGGGAGTTCCTGACCCGGACGGTGAACCGGGTGGTGGAGCTGGACCTGGCGCAGCAGCAGGTCTCGGTCTACGGCGGCGGCTACGACGCCTACCTGGAAGAGCGGGCCACCGCCCGCCGGCACGCCAGGGAGGAGTACGAGGAGTACGCCGACACCAAGGCGGGCCTTGAGGCCAGGGCGCGCATGCAGCGCGGCTGGATGGACAAGGGCACCCGCAATGCGCTGCGCAAGGCGCCCGACAACGACAAGATCGCCCGCAGGGCGCGCGTCGAGGGCAGCGAGAAGCAGGCGGCGAAGGCCCGGCAGACCGAGCGGATGATCGAGCGGCTGGACAAGGTCGAGGAGCCCCGCAAGGAGTGGGAGCTGCGGATGGAGATCGCCGCGGCGCCCCGGGCCGGCGCGGTGGTGGCGACCCTCAGCGGCGCCGAGGTGCGCCGCGGCGACTTCCGCTTCGGCCCGGTGGACCTGCAGGTCGACTGGGCCGACCGGGTCGCCATCACCGGTGCCAACGGCTCGGGCAAGTCCACGCTGCTGGCCGCTCTGCTCGGCCGGCTGCCGCTGGACCGGGGGCGCGGGGCGCTCGGCCCCGGCGTGCTGGTCGGCGAGGTCGACCAGGCGCGCGGCCTCTTCCGCGGCCAGGAGCCGCTGCTCGACGCCTTCCGCGGCCCGGCGCCCGACCTGGACCCGGCGGAGATCCGCACCCTGCTGGCGAAGTTCGGCCTCAAGGCCGACCACGTGCTGCGCCCGGCGGCGACCCTGTCGCCGGGGGAGCGCACCCGGGCGGCGCTGGCGCTGCTGCAGGCCCGCGGGGTCAACCTGCTGGTGCTGGACGAGCCGACCAACCACCTGGACCTGCCGGCGATCGAGCAGCTGGAGTCGGCCCTGGCGGCGTATCAGGGCACCCTGCTGCTGGTCACCCACGACCGGCGGATGCTGGACGCGGTGCACACCACCCGGCGGATCGCGGTCGCGGACGGCCGGATCACCGAGGTCTGACCCGCTCCCGGGGCCTCCCCGGCGCCACCGGCCGGGAACCCGATCGGCCCGGCCTGCGTCCCACCCTTGACCGGGGCACCGTTGGGAAGCGGTCGCGGGGAGGAGGACGGTGATGCGCCATCGGATACGTGCCGCCGCCGTCGCGGGCGTCGTCGCCGTGCTGGTGGCGGGCTGCGACTCCGGGGGCGGGGTGCGGGTGGTGCCGCCCGACCCGGCAGGAGGTACGGACATCTCCGCGGACTGCGGTGACGTCGTCCTGGACCTGACGAACAGTGACACCCCCGGGGCGATCTGCCTGCGGGTGGGCAGCACCCTGCGGCTGCGGGTGGGGGAGCGCACGGCGGAGGCGGACGAGTCGGGGGCCGCGCTCACGGAGGTCTCTGCGGGCGTCTACCGCGGTGCGCAGGCCGGGGAGGCCACGTTGGGCGGCACCCGGCGGGCCTGCCCCGACGAGCCGGGCAAGGTCTCGTGCCTGGCGGTCGTGCCGTGGCGGATCACCGTCGACGTCCGATGAGGCGCCCGGGCGGCGGGGCGCGCCCGGGAATGCGGAGGACCCGGGCCGGCAGTGGGGGCCGGTCCGGGTCCGCCGCTCATGCTCCGACGGGCACCGGTGTCAGCTGACGTTGACGGCGGTGTCGTCGATCAGGAAGGAGGTCGCCAGGGAGGAGTCCTCGGTTCCGGTGAACTTCAGGGTGACGGTCTGGCCGATGTAGGGGGTGAGGCTGACGGTCCGCTGGACGTAGCCGGTGCCGCTGTTGAGGTTGGAGTAGGAGGCGAGGGTGCTGCTGCCGGCTGCGACGGTGAGCTTGTCGTAGGCGGTGCTGGTCGTCGTCTCACTGGTCGAGACGTACAGGTAGAAGGTGAGGTTGGCGCTGGTGCAGCTGGCGGGGATGGTCACCGACTGGGAGACGCTGTCGGTGTGGGTGGTGCCGTAGCCGTCCAGCCAGGCCTTGTAGGAGCCGGAGTGGGCGGGGGCGTCGGTGCTGCTGTCGATGACGCCGGTGGAGGCGGTCCAGCCGGTGCTGCCGCTCTCGAAGCCGGGGTTGGTCAGCAGCTGGCTCGCGGTGCAGCCGCCGCTGGTGCTGGTGACGGCCCAGGTGAAGGAGGCCGAGCCACTCGCGTTGGTGGTGTCCTTCGCGGTGACGGTGACGCTGGAGTTCCCGACGGTGGTCGGGGTGCCGGAGATGACGCCGGTGGAGCTGTTGATGGACAGGCCCGCGGGCAGGCCGGACGCCGAGTAGGTCAGGGTCTGGCCGGACGCGGAGTCGGTGGCGTGGACCTGCAGGCTGACCGCGGTGCCGACCTTGGTGGACTGGTTGCCCGGGCTGGTCACGCTGACGGTGTTGCCGCCGGTGGACCCGCCGTTGGTGAAGGCGGCGGTGCCGTTCGGGGTGCCGAGGCCGGTCGGGCCGTCGTAACCCGCCTGCGCGGTGCACAGGTAGCTGCCGCTGCAGGAGCCGTTGCTGCCGCTGGTGACGTCGTTGAGGGCGCTGGTGTGCGAGTACGGGTAGGAGGCCGGGGTGCTGCCGGAGGCCGGGGTGCCGGCCAGCGCGTAGACCGAGGCGATGATCGGCGACGAGGCGCTGGTGCCGCCGTAGACCTGCCAGCCGCTGGCCTGGTAGCTGTCGTAGACGGCCAGGCCGGTGGCCGGGTCGGCGACGGCGGAGACGTCGGCGATGGTGCGCTTGGAGCAGCCGCTGTCGGTCTGCCAGCTGGGCTTGGCGTCGTAGGCCGAGCAGCCGGAGCCGGTGCCCTCGGTGCTCGACGTGTTCCAGACGGTCTCGCTCCAGCCGCGGCTGGTGCCGGTGGCGCGCTTGAGCGCGGTGCCGCCGACGGCGGTGACGTACTTCGACGCGGCCGGGTACTCCGCGCCGTAGCCCTCGTCGCCGGAGCTGACGGTGATGGCGACGCCCGGGTGGTTGAAGTACGACGAGTCGTAGCTGGTGTCGGAGGAGGACTCGCCGCCGCCGTAGCTGTTCGAGACGTACTTGGCGCCGAGGCTGACCGCCTCGTTCACCGCGGTGCCCAGGTTGGTCATGCTCGCCGAGGTGGCCTCGACCAGCAGGATGTGGCACTGCGGGCAGACGGCGCTGACCATGTCCAGGTCGAGCGAGATCTCGCCCGCCCATCCGGAGTCGGGCGACGGGTAGCTGGTGCCGCCGCTCTGGTTGACCTTCTTGAAGCAGCCGTTGGCCGTGGTGCAGGCCGGTAGGCCGTACTGGCTGCGGTAGGTGGCCAGGTCGGCCTCGGCGTTGGGGTCGTCCTGGGCGTCGACGATCGCGACGGTGGCGCCGGAACCGGCCGACGAGGGCAGGGCGTACGCGCTCTGCAGGTCGGTCGGGCCGTAGCCGGACGGGGTGGCGTTCGGGGTGATGCCGAGGCTGTGCACGACATCGGTACGGGCCAGCGCCAGGCAGGACATCCCGCCGGGCGTGGTCGGGGCGGCGCACAGGTGCGCGGTGTGGCCGCTGCTGGAGACGGTGCCGGTGGCGCCGGTGGCCGCGGTGCCGGTGGCCGCCGCGGGGCCGGCCGTGGGGGTGCCGGCGGCGGACGGCGACGCGGCGGCGACCATGCCGCCGGTGACCAGCGCGCCGGCGGCGACGACCGAGACCGCGGCGCGGCGGACGGCACGTCTGATCCGGCCGTGACTTGTCAGCTGCAATGAACTGCCCTCCATGGGGGGATCTGCTCCCGAGGGCGTCCGCGGATGATCGGTGTTGTCAAGGTCATGACAATCGATCATGGAGCGGCATCGCCTGGGACTTCGTGTGGCGCACGTTCACTGGTGATCACGTTGACAACTGGTGTCAACTTCCGCTCACTGCCACCACGTTCAGTGGTGGCCGAGGTTGAAGGTAGTGAAACCAACGCCAAGGGACTACCGGCTAATGGCAAAGCCTTCCCCTCGAATCCCCGGTGGCGGGCACCATGCTCGCTTCCCCGCGGCGTTCCGCGCCGTATACGTTGTGGCGCCATGGACACCGAGGAAGAACCCGTCAACGACCTTGTCGCGCTCGGCCTGGCGCGCTACGAGGCGCGGGTCTACCTCGCCCTGGTCCGCCGCGAGTCGTACACCGCCGCGGAGGTCGCCAGGGCCGCCGACGTCCCCAGGCAACGGGTCTACGACGTGCTCGACACACTCGTACGCCGCCGGCTCGCCGTCGCCCACCCCGGCAGGGTCGCGACCTTCTCCGCGATCGCCCCCGAACTGGCCGTCGCCCGGCTGATGACCCTCCAGCGCGAGCAGCTCGAACGCCTCGACCGGGTCTCGACCGCGCTGACCGCCGCGCTCGTGCCCGTATGGGCCGACGGCCGCAACCACACCGTGCCGCTCGACTACGTCGAGATCCTCCGCGACCCCAAGGCCATCGCCGAGGCCTTCACCGACATCCAGGCGCACGCCGACCACGAACTGCTCAGCTTCTGCAAACCGCCCTTCGTCGCCCCCGCCGCCAACACCCCCGGCATCAAGGTCGCCCGCCGGCTGCACCGCTCGGGCGGCACCGCACGCGCCATCTACACCCACGAGGCCCTCGACGACGCCGACGTGCTGGAGAACGTACGCCGCTTCGCCGCCGCGGGCGAGGAGTGCCGGTTCACCGCGGAACTGCCGCTCAAGCTCGTCGTCGCCGACGCGCGCCTCGTGCTGTGCGACATGCCGGACCCGGTCGCCGGCACCGGCGCCACCACCGCGCTCTACATCGAGCACCCCGCCCTTGCCGCATGCCTGCGGCTGGCCTTCCTCACCGTGTGGGAGAACGCCCAGACCGTGCCCGGCGCGCATCCCTGAGGGGTGCGCCCGGTGGCCGCGAGATGGCCGGAAGGCGGTGCCGCAACCCTGCGCGGCCGCTTGACAGCGGCAGCCCGGGGCTAAAGTGGCCAGGTGGCCGTGTTCCTGCTCGGAGTCGGTGCCGCCTGCTGCCTCGGCTTCGGGTTCGTGCTGCAGCAGCGCGCGGCGGCCCGCGCCCCGCTCGCGGACTTCCTGTCCTTCCGGCTGCTCCTCGACCTGATCCGCATGCCCGACTGGCTGCTCGGCGTCGGGCTGATGGTCAGCGGCCAGGTGCTCGGCGCGGTCGCCCTCGCCTACGGCGAGGTGTCGCTGGTCGAACCGCTCACCGCCACGAACCTGCTCTTCGCGATGGCCCTGTCCCGGCGGCTGACCGGCCAGCCGCTCGGCTGGAACGGCTGGCTCGGCGTCGCCCTGCTCGCCCTCGGCGTCACCGGCTTCATCGTGGCCGGCCGGCCACGCGGCGGCGGTCCGGAAGCGGGGGCGCTGCGGCACTGGCTGGTCTTCGGAACCGTCGCAGGGCTCGCCCTGCTGCTCACCCTCAAGGCCCGCAGACTGCCCCGCTCCGGCGAGGCCGCACTCCTCGCCCTCGCGGCCGGCCTGCTCTACGGCCTGCAGGACTCGCTCACCCGGGTCTGCGGCCAGATCGTCCAGGACGACGGGCTCGCCGCGCTCGTCGTGTCCTGGCAGCCGTACGCCGTCGGCGGGATCGGGCTCACCGGCATGCTGCTCGTGCAGAGCGCGTTCGAGATGGCGCCGCTGCGGATGTCCTTGCCGTCGCTGACGGCGGCGCAGCCGATCGCCGGGATCGTCTGCGGTGTCGGTTTTCTCGGGGACCGGTTGCGCTTCACCGCGGGTGCGCTCGCCTGGGAGGCGGCGGGCCTTGCTGCGATCGTCCTCGGCGTCGTTCTCCTGGGGCGGCACCCGGCCATGCCGACTGGTGTCGCCGGCGAAGAGCCGGTCGGCGCGACCCGCCTCCCTTGACCTCGCCCTCCCCCGGCGGTGGGTTGCGCGCAGTTCCCCGCGCCCCTGAGGTCCTGCCCCTTGCGGTGGGCTCGCATCTTCCGGCCGGTGGGGGCTGGTCGCGCAGTTCCCCGCGCCCCTGATGGTTGCCCTCTCGGAAGAGGGTGAGCGTTTTTCAGAGGCGCGGGGAACTGCGCGCCCCGCCTGGACGGGCGGAAAGAAGGCAACGTCACAGCAAGGGGCAGGACCTCAGGGGCGTGCGGAACGGCGCGACAAGCCCCCGCCGGCCGCAAGGGGCGGGTCAGCCCGGGAGGGGCGGGGTCCAGGTGAAGGAGGGGGGGCGGCGGGTGAGGAAGGCGGTGGCGCCCTCCAGCGCATCGGTGCTGGTGGCGGCCTGCGCGGCCCAGTAGGCAGAACGGGAGTCGCCGGGTATGTCCCCGGCGAACTCCTTGGCCGCGTACTGCGTCAGCAGAGACCGGCTCGCGAGCAGGGAGGCGTACCCCCGTACGCGTCCGTCAAGCCCGTCCGCAGGACAGACCTCGTCCACCAGCCCGACCCGCAGCGCCCGCTCGTGGTCGATGAGTTCCGCGGAGAAGAGCAGGTGCTTGGCGGTGGACGGCCCGGCCAGCCGTACCAGCCGCCGGGTGGAGGCCGCCGGGTAGACGATGCCCAGCCGTGCCGGGGTCACCCCGAAGGTGGCGCCGTGCGCGGCGAAGCGCAGGTCGCAGGCGACGGCGAGCTGGCAGCCGCCGCCGACGCAGTGGCCGCGTACGGCGGCGAGCGTCGGCTTGGGGAAGG
The DNA here is from genome assembly GCF_016916835.1 of Actinacidiphila bryophytorum. Taxonomy (GTDB): domain Bacteria; phylum Actinomycetota; class Actinomycetes; order Streptomycetales; family Streptomycetaceae; genus Actinacidiphila; species Actinacidiphila bryophytorum. Next base: position 94,189 of record NZ_JAFFIX010000024.1, read on the forward strand.
CGGCGAGCGCCTCCTCGGCGGCGACCGCCGCGGTACGCGCGGCGCGCAGCCCGTCCGCGTCGGTGAATCCGCTGATGTCCGCGCCGGCGCAGAAGGTGTCGCCCGCCCCGGTGAGTACGAGCACCCGCACGGCGGGGTCGGCGGCCAGGGGCGCGAGCAGGGCGGGCAGCGACTCCCACATGGCGGGCGTCATGGCGTTGCGGCGGGCCGGGTTGTCGATGGTGACGGTGGCGGTGCCGTCCGCGGTGGCCACCGTCAGGCGTGGCGGTGTGGTCATGGCAGCTCCTCGGACAGGACGGGCGCCTTGACGGCACGAAGACGACAGCAGGCGGTCGGTAACGGTCGCCGCACCGACATTACCGGTCGCAACAGGTCGCAAATCGCTGAAAGGTGCGGACTTAGCGCTTCCTGCCCTGCCGCGGCCCCACGCTTGCGGACACTCGATGCCATGAGGCGGAATCCGCCGGGACACCGGCGGTGCCTGCGGGGACACGTACGCGAAGGCGATGGTGGGTGCGGTCATGGAGGTCCGCGGGAGCGTCCCGCACGATCAGGCTCCGGCCCCGGGACCGTACGAGGGGGTGTGGCGTTTCACGGCCCCCGCTGTGGACTCCTCCGTCCCCCAGGTGCGCCGGGGGGTGCGCACGCTCGTGGCCGACCTGGCGGTGCCGGTCGACGACGACATCCTCTACGGACTGCTGGTGATCGTCTCCGAGCTGGTCACCAACGCCGTCAAGCACGCGGCGGTGCTCTCTCCCGAGCTGGGGGTGGAGGTCGCGGTCGGGCCCGACTGGATCCGGGTCGCCGTCGAGGACCAGCATCCGTACCGCCCCAAGGCGCTGGAGGCCGACCACGGCAGGACCGGGGGGCGCGGGCTGCTGCTGGTCAAGACGATCACCACGGAGGCGGGGGGCAGCTGCGACGTCGCGCAGACCGCGACCGGCGGCAAGGTGATCTGGGCCGCCCTGCCGCTGCAGCCGCCCGCCCGCTGACCGGCGGCTACCAGCCCGCCCGGCCCCCGGTGACCTCGCGCACGGTGGGCAGTGCCGCGTCCAGCACGGAGCCGAACCACGCGGAGAAGGTGCCCTCGGCCCGCAGCTTGGCCAGTTCCGCGGGCGAGGCGAAGGCGGTGTCGTCGATCTCCGCGGGGTCGGGCTGCAACCGGCCGCCGACCAGGCCGACGAAGAGGTGGTTGTACTCCTGCTCGACCAGGCCCGACGCCGGGTCCGGGTGGTTGTAGCGCACGGTCCCCGCCTCGCGCATCAGCACGGGCGCGGCCCCCAGCTCCTCCGCGGTGCGCCGGGCGGCGGCCACGAAGGGCGGCTCACCGGGGTAGGGGTGGCCGCAGCAGGTGTTGGACCACACGCCGGGGGAGTGGTACTTGGTCAGTGCTCTGCGCTGCAGCAGCAGCCGGCCCTCGTCGTCGAAGAGGAAGACCGAGAACGCCCGGTGCAGCCGGCCCGGCGCCTGGTGCGCCGACAGCTTCTCCGCTGTGCCGGTTGTCACACCGTTCTCGTCGACCAGTTCGAGCATGATCGGCTCGTCGGCCCCGCCGGCGGGCGCAGCGGCGGCGGCGGGGGAGCCGGGTCGGTCGGTCGCAGGACTGCTGGGCATAACCATCCTTCGCATTCGACGGCAAGTCCTCAGTCTGCCTCACCGGAGGTGCTGCGAATCGCGGACACCGTATTCAATCGCGGGCGCCGCCTTCAGTGGCACAGGCGTGCCTCGTGCTCGGCGTGCCCTACCGGCTCCAGCTGGAAGGTGCAGTGCTCGACGTCGAAGTGCGCCCCGAGGCAGCCCTGCAGGTCGTGCAGCATCTTCTCGTGCCCCACCTCGTCGAGGACCTCCTGGCTGACCACCACGTGGGCCGACAGCACGGGCATCCCCGAGGTGATGGTCCAGGCGTGCAGGTCGTGCAGGCCCTCGACGCCCTTCAGTTCCTCGATGTGGTGGCGTACGGCGGCCATGTCCACGTCCTTGGGCGCCGCCTCCAGCAGCACGTCCACCGCGTCCCGCAGCAGCCGCCAGGTGCGCGGCACGATCAGCACCCCGATCAGCAGCGACGCGACCGCGTCCGCCTGCCGCCAGCCGGTGGCCAGGAAGACCGCGGCCGCCACCACGACCGCGAGCGAGCCGAGCGCGTCGGCCATCACTTCCAGGAAGGCGCCGCGCACGTTGAGGCTCTCGCGCTGGCCGCGCATCAGGACCAGCAGCGAGACGGTGTTGGCGGCCATGCCGATCAGGCCGAAGACGATGGTGGCGCCGCCGTCGAAGTGCTCGGGTGTGATGAGCCGGCTGATGCCCTCGGCGAAGATGAAGGCGCCGACGCCGAAGAGCAGCACCGCGTTGATCACCGCCGCCAGGATCTCGGCCCGCGCGTAGCCGAAGGTGCGGCGCTCGCTCGGCGGGCGGCCCGCGATGTGCACCGCGAGCAGCGCCATGGCGATGCCGGCGGCGTCGGTGGCCATGTGCCCGGCGTCCGCGAGCAGGGCGAGCGAGCCGGTCAGCGCGCTGCCGACGACCTCGGTGGCCAGCACCAGCAGCGTGATGCACAGCGCCACCAGCAGCCGGCCGCGGTGTGCCGCTGTCGCGGTGCCGCCGCCGTGGCTGTGGCCGTGCCCGTGGCTGTGGCCTGCCCCCATCGGCGCGTCCCCTTCCCTTTTGCTGTGTGATGTGCCGTTCTGTAAGCGGGCCGCCCGCCGGACGCCCGCTCCCGGGTTTACGGCTGCGGCGGTCAGTCAACACCGGTGACCCACGGTGGGCAAGCCGGTACTGGAGACCGTTGTCATGTGCGATGACCTGCGGTGATGAGCCACGCGGCGGGTGTGCGGGATGGAGCCGTGGTGTCACCCGTACGGCGTAGGGGGGATGCCGGTTGTCCGGGCGGCGCCGATCGCGCATGATGATCACACCGTGCGCGCCAAGTCTGGGCGAATAGTCGGTGAACGACCGCCGTCGTTCATCCGATAGCCTCTGCCGTCGTGCCGGGCGGCCCGGCTGCACCGCCGCCGACCGCCCGCGGGCACGGTCTCCGCACGCTTCCAGGGAGTGGGTTCCTCTGCCGACCGCAATTCTCACCGGCCCGCCCGCCGCAGGGTCTGCTTCGCCGCTGGCGGACGACCTGCGGGCGCTGGGGTTCCAGGTCGTCGAGGCGGACACGCCGGACTCCGCCGCGGCCCGGCTCGCCGCGGTCCCGGCCGGCGACCGGGTGGCCGTGGTGGACCGCCGCTTCCGCGGCCACCGGCACGCGCTGCGGCTCGCGCTGACCGACCCGCGCTTCGACGCCGCCGCCGTCCCCGGCGCGCTGACCGCACGCCCCGCCGCCCGCCCCGCGCTGGCCCGCGCCCTGGCCGCGCTCGCCGCAGGCCCGCACACCGCCGGCCGGCCCGCGGCCGCGTCCCAGGCAGCCGCGGCACCAGCCGTTGGGTCCGCGTCCCGTACCGCCGCCGGCACCGCGACAACGATGGCGACGGGCACCGTCCCCGCCCAGGCGCAGGCCCAGGGCGCAGCCGCGGCCGTACCGCTGCCCGCCCCCCGCAGGGGCGCCGCGGACGACGTGCTGCCCGACGCGCTGGCCGCGGACCTGGCCGCCGCCGGGGTGGAACCGCACCGGCCCGAGCTGGGCGTCCTGGTCGCCGAGGTGCCCACCGACCGGGCGGCCGCCGAGGCCGCGGCCGCCGCGATCGCGGCCGTCGACGAGGAGTCGGTACGGCTGCGTAGCGCGGTCAAGGCCCGCGACGGCTTCTTCACCACCCACTTCATCAGCCCGTACTCGCGCTACCTGGCCCGCTGGTGCGCCCGCCGCGGACTGACCCCCAACCAGGTCACCACCGCCTCGCTGCTGGTCGCGCTGATCGCCGCGGGCTGCGCGGCCACCGGCACCCGCGCCGGCTTCGTCGCCGCCGGTGTGCTGCTGCTCGGCTCCTTCGTCCTGGACTGCACCGACGGCCAGCTGGCCCGCTACTCGCTGCAGTACTCGACGCTCGGCGCCTGGCTGGACGCGACCTTCGACCGCGCCAAGGAGTACGCCTACTACGCCGGCCTCGCGCTGGGCGCCGCCCGCGGCGGCGACGACGTGTGGGCGCTGGCGCTGGGCGCCATGGTGCTGCAGACCTGCCGGCATGTCGTGGACTTCGCCTTCAACGAGGCCAACCACGACGCCACCGCCAACACCAGCCCCACCGCGGCCCTGTCCGACAAGCTGGACAGCGTCGGCTGGACGGTGTGGGTGCGCCGGATGATAGTGCTGCCGATCGGCGAGCGCTGGGCGCTGATAGCGGTGCTCACCGCGGTCAGCACCCCCCGGATCACCCTGGTCGTGCTGCTGGTCGGCTGCGCGCTCGCCGCCTGCTACACCACCGCGGGCCGGGTGCTGCGCTCCCTCACGCGCAAGGCCAGCCGTACCGACCGGGCCGCCCGCGCACTGGACGACCTGGCCGACAGCGGCCCGCTCGCCGAGGCGCTGGCCCCCGTGCTGCGCCCGCTCGCCCGCCGCGCCCCGGCCTTCGCCGCGCCCGCCGCGGCCGTGCTGGGCGCCGCCGCCGTGGTCGCGACCGCGGCACTGGCGCCGCGCGGCAGCTGGTACCCCGTCGCCACCGCCGTGCTGTACGTCCTGACGTCGGCCTTCGCCGTGTCGCTGCCGCTCAAGGGCGCGCTCGACTGGCTCGTACCGCCGATGTTCCGGGCGGGGGAGTACGCCACGGTGCTGGCGCTCGCCGCGGTCAGCGAGGTGAACGGGGCGTTGCCCGCCGCTTTCGGACTGGTTGCCGCCGTCGCCTACCATCACTACGACACGGTGTACCGCATACGCGGTGGCGCCGGAGCGCCGCCGCGGGCCGTGGTGCGCAGCGCGGGCGGGCACGAGGGCCGCACGCTGATCGCGGCCCTGGCGGCCGCGGTCGCCGCGCACCGCACGGGCTTCACCGCCACGCTGACGGTGCTCGCCATCGCCATCGCGCTGCTGGTCGTGACCGAGAGCATCCGCTTCTGGGTGTCCTCGGGGGCCGCCGCAGCCGTACACGACGAATCAGGAGAACCCGCATGATCGGCCTTGTGCTGGCAGCCGGCGCAGGCAGGCGCCTGCGTCCCCACACCGACACGCTGCCCAAGGCGCTGGTCCCGGTCGGCCCGGAGGGTGCGCGGGACAGCCTGACGGTGCTCGACCTCACGCTGGCGAACTTCGCCGCGGTCGGCCTCACCGAGGCCGCGATCGTCGTCGGCTACCGCAAGGAGGCCGTCTACGCGCGCAAAGCGGCCCTGGAGGAGCGCTACGGGCTGGCGCTGACGCTGATCGACAACGACAAGGCCGAGGAGTGGAACAACGCCTACTCCCTGTGGTGCGCGCGCGACGTGCTCGCCCAGGGAGTGATCCTGGCCAACGGCGACACCGTGCACCCGGTCTCGGTCGAGCAGACCCTGCTGGCCGCCCGCGGTGAGGGCCGGCGGATCATCCTGGCGCTTGACACCGTCAAGCACCTCGCCGACGAGGAGATGAAGGTCGTCGCGGAGCCCGGCAAGGGCGTGCGGCGGATCACCAAGCTGATGGACCCGGCCACGGCCACCGGCGAGTACATCGGAGTGACCCTCATCGAGCCCGACGCGGCGGCCGACCTCGCCGACGCGCTCAAGGCGACCTTCGAGCGCGACCCCGACCTGTACTACGAGGACGGCTACCAGGAGCTGGTCGACCGCGGCCTGACCCTGGACGTCGCCCCGATCGGCGACGTCGCCTGGGTCGAGATCGACAACCACGACGACCTCGCCAAGGGCCGGGAGATCGCGTGCCAGTACTGACCCGGCTGATCCCCTCGCCGGTCGTCGTCGACATCAGGGCCGGCGCACTGGCCGATCTGTCGCGGCTGCTGGCCGACGAGCGGATCTCCACCTCGGGCAAGCTCGCGCTGGCCGTCAGCGCCGGCTCCGGCGCGCGGCTGCGCGACTCGCTGGCGCCCGAGCTGCCGGGCGCCGACTGGTTCGAGGTCTGCGGCGGCACCATCGACGCGGCCGTCACGCTCGCCGACGCCATGCGGGGCAAGCGCTACGACGCGGTCGTGGGCCTGGGCGGCGGCAAGATCATCGACGTGGCCAAATACGCGGCAGCCCGGGTCGGCCTGCCGATGGTCGCGGTCGCCACCAACCTCTCGCACGACGGCATCTGCTCGCCGGTGTCCACCCTGGACAACGACAACGGGCGCGGCTCCTACGGGGTGCCCACCCCGATCGCGGTGGTCGTGGACCTGGACGTCATAAGGGACGCCCCGGCCCGCTTCGTGCGGGCCGGCATCGGCGACGCCGTCTCCAACCTGTCGGCCATCGCGGACTGGGAGCTGTCACACCGCGAGACCGGTGAGCGTATCGACGGGCTGGCCGCTGCCATGGCCCGCAGCGCCGGTGAGGCCGTGCTGCGGCACCCCGGCGGCATCGGCTCCGACGCCTTCCTCGGCACCCTGGCCGAGGGCCTGGTGCTCTCCGGCATCGCCATGTCGATCAGCGGCGACACCCGGCCGTCCTCGGGCGCCTGCCACGAGATCAGCCACGCCTTCGACCTGCTCCACCCCGACCGGGCCGCCTCGCACGGCGAGCAGGTCGGCCTCGGCGCCGCCTTCGCGATGCACCTGCGCGGCGCGCACGAGGAGTCGGGGCTGATCGCCGAGACGCTGCGCCGGCACGGGCTGCCCGTGCTGCCGGCGGAGATGGGCTTCACCGAGGCGGAGTTCACCAGCGCGGTGCAGTACGCCCCGCAGACCCGCCCCGGCCGCTTCACGATCCTGGAACACCTCGACCTGTCCGCCACCGAGATCAGGGACGCATACGCCGACTATGCCAAAACCATCAGTAGCTGAACTGCGCCCGGTCGTGCACCCGCCGGGTGTCAAGGACCGGCGCAGCGGCGAGCACTGGGCCGGAAGGCTCTACATGCGCGAGCTGTCGCTGCGCATAGACCGGCACCTGGTCCTGACCCGGGTCACGCCCAACCAGCTCACGTACCTGATGACCGTCTTCGGCGTGCTCGCGGCCCCCGCGCTGCTCGTGCCGGGGATCACCGGTGCGGTGCTCGGCGTGCTGATGGTGCAGCTGTACCTGCTGCTCGACTGCGTCGACGGCGAGGTCGCCCGCTGGAAGAAGCAGTTCTCGCTGAGCGGTGTCTACCTCGACCGGGTCGGCGCCTACCTCACCGACGCCGCGGTCCTGGTCGGCGTCGGCATGCGCGCCGCCGACCTGTGGGGCGACGGCCGCATCGACTGGCTGTGGGCCTTCCTGGGCACCCTGGCCGCGCTCGGCGCGATCCTGATCAAGGCCGAGACCGACCTGGTCGGGGTGGCCCGCCACCAGGGCGGGCTGCCGCCGGTGAAGGAGGCCGCCTCCGAGCCGCGCTCGTCCGGCCTGGCACTGGCCCGCAGGGCGGCGGCCGCGCTGCAGTTCCACCGCCTCGTGCTGGGCGTCGAGGCCTCGCTGCTCATCCTGGTGCTCGCCGTCGCCGACCAGATCCGCGGCGACCTGTTCTTCACCCGGCTCGGCGTCGCCGTGCTGGCCGGGATCGCCCTGGTGCAGACCCTGCTGCACCTCGTGTCGGTCCTGGCGTCCAGCAGGCTGAAATGAGGCGGATATGGCAGCCATGAGCGCACCGCTCAAGCTCGGCGCGGTCGTCATCACCATGGGCAACCGGCCCGCCGAGCTGCAGGACCTGCTGGACTCGGTCGCCAAGCAGCAGGGACCCGAGGTCGAGGTCGCGGTGGTCGGCAACGGGTCGCCGCTGCCGCCGCTGCCCGACGGCGTCCGCACCGCGGAGCTGCCGGAGAACCTGGGCATCCCCGGCGGCCGCAACGCCGGCATCGAGCTGTTCGGCCCTGCCGCGTCCGACATCGACGTGGTGCTCTTCCTCGACGACGACGGGCTGCTGCCCGGCGAGGACACCGCGGAACTGGTCAGGGCGGCCTTCGCGGCCGACCCGAAGCTCGGCATCATCAGCTTCCGGATCGCCGACCCCGACACCGGGGTCACCCAGCGCCGCCACGTCCCCCGGCTGCGCGCCGCCGATCCGATGCGCAACTCCCGGGTCACCACCTTCCTCGGCGGCGCCTGCGCGGTCCGCAGCGAGGTGATCAGGCAGGTCGGCCCGCTGCCCGCGGAGTTCTTCTACGCCCATGAGGAGACGGACCTCGCCTGGCGCGCGCTCGACGCGGGCTGGATGATCGACTACCGTTCCGACCTCGTACTGCACCACCCGGCGACGTCGCCGGCCCGGCACGCGGTCTACCACCGGATGGTGGCCCGCAACCGGGTGTGGCTGGCCCGGCGCAACCTGCCGTGGCTGCTGGTCCCGGTCTACCCCGGAGTGTGGTTCGCCCTGACGCTGCTGCGGCGGCCGTCCGGTCCGGCGCTGCGTGCCTGGCTCGGCGGTTTCCGCGAAGGATGGGCCACGCCCTGCGGTGAGCGGCGGCCGATGAAATGGCGGACGGTCTGGCGGTTGACCCGGCTGGGCCGACCCCCGATCATCTGACAAGCTCGGACCTGAGAGCATCAGGCGCAGCCAGGGAATCCCCTGCCCCCGGCGCGCACCTTGAGGACGAAAGTGTCAACTGTGAGCGAGACAACGCACAATGGTGCGGTCGCCGTCGGTGCCCCACCGGCACCCACGGCCGATGACGGCCTCAGTCCCTCCCAGCTCGCTGCCAAGTACGGGCTGTCCGTCAGCGGCGCCCGGCCGGGCCTGGCGGAATACACCCGGCAGCTGTGGGGCCGCCGACATTTCATCAACGAGTTCGCCAAGGCGCGTACTGCGGCCCAGTACACCCAGGCCCGCCTCGGCCAGCTCTGGCAGGTCATGACGCCGCTGCTGAACGCGGCCGTCTACTACCTGATCTTCGGTGTGCTGATCGGCACCAGAAAGGGCGTCGACAACTTCATCGCCTTCCTGGTGACCGGCATCTTCATCTTCACGTTCACGCAGACCTCGGTCCTCAGCGGCGTCCGTGCGGTGGCCGGCAACCTCGGCCTGATCAGGGCACTGCACTTCCCGCGCGCCTCGATGCCGATCGCCTTCACGCTGATGCAGCTCCAGCAGCTGATGATGTCGATGTTCGTGCTCGTCGCGATCGTCCTGATGACCGGCGAGGTGCCGGACGCGTCCTGGCTGCTGATCATCCCCGCGCTGATCACCCAGTGGATCTTCAACACCGGCCTGGCGATGATCGTGGCCCGGCTCGGCAGCAAGATGACCGACCTGGCACAGCTCATGCCGTTCATCCTGCGCACCTGGATGTACACCTCGGGCGTCATGTACAGCATCGAGAACCTGACCGCGCACGCGCCGCACTACGTACGGATCCTGCTCGACATCAACCCCGCCGCCGTCTACATCGACCTGGCCCGGTTCGCACTGATCGACAGCGTCACCTCCTCGCAGCTCCCGCCGCACGTGTGGATCAGCGCGGTGGCCTGGGCCGTACTGGTCGGCGTCGGCGGCTACATCTACTTCTGGAAGGCGGAGGAGCAGTATGGCCGTGGCTGAGCAGCAGCCCCTCGCGACACCCCCGAAGGCGGCCGAGGCCCGCGTCCCGACGGTGATCGTCGACGATGTCCACATCGTCTACAAGGTCTACGGGGCGGGCACCGGCAAGGGCAGCGCCACCGCGGCCCTGAGCCGGCTGCTGCTGCGCCGCGGCTCGCCGAACGTGCGCCGGGTGCACGCGGTGCGCGGGGTGAGCTTCACCGCCTACCGCGGCGAGGCGATCGGCATCATCGGCTCCAACGGCTCGGGCAAGTCCACCATCCTGCGGGCCATCGCCGGGCTGCTGCCGCCCGAGAGCGGGAAGATCTACACCGACGGCCAGCCGTCCCTGCTGGGCGTGAACGCGGCGCTGATGAACGACCTGACCGGTGCGACCAACGTCATGCTCGGCGGTCTGGCCATGGGCATGACGCAGGAGGAGGTGCGCGAGCGCTACCAGGGCATCGTGGACTTCTCCGGCATCAACGAGAAGGGCGACTTCATCTCGCTGCCGATGCGCACCTACTCGTCCGGCATGGCGGCCCGGCTGCGGTTCTCGATCGCGGCGGCCAAGAACCACGACGTGCTGATGATCGACGAGGCGCTGGCCACCGGCGACCGGGCCTTCCAGCGCAGGTCCGAGGCCCGCATCCGCGAGCTGCGCAAGGAGGCCGGCACGGTCTTCCTGGTCAGCCACAACAACACCTCGATCCGCGACACCTGCGACCGGGTGGTGTGGCTGGAGAAGGGCGAGCTGCTGATGGACGGCCCCACCGACGAGGTCATCAAGGCCTACGAGAAGCACACCAAGTAGCCGCGGCACCGCCGCTCGGCGGCTCCCGCGGCACCGCTCGGCACGACGGCCCCCTCCGGACGATCCGGTGGGGGCCGTTATGCTGCCGCACGCCGCCGCCGTTCGCGCCCCCGGCGCACGCCGGAGGGTGACCCGACGTAAGCTGTACCGGTGCTGGGAGCCCTCTGATGATCGATACCGGGTGTGCGACGCCCGGCGCGGCGGCGTGTCCGAAATGGGAAGATCCGACCGGGCGGTGTAGAACGGGGGATGTGGCGGCCATGAGACACGGGACCATCCTGCTCCGGGGCACGTGTCCCGCCGGTGCGCCGGGCGGCCCGCGGTGAGCGGCGACGACACCTCCCGGGCCGTGCTGGACAAGGCCGCGCGCGAGAACTTCCCGGTGGCACCGGGCTTCCTGCCGCGCGCGTGGCGGCAGGACCTGATGGCCGTCTACGGCTTCGCACGGCTGGTGGACGACATCGGCGACGGCGACCTCGCCGACGGCGGCCGGGCCGACGCGCTGCGGCTGGGCATGGACCCGGCGGCGGCCGGCGACCGCATCGCGATGCTGGACGCCTTCGAGGCCGACCTGCGCCGGGTCTTCGACGGCACCCCCTCCCACCCGCTGCTGCTCGCCCTGCAGCCCACCGTCCGCCGGCACGAGCTGACCCCCGACCCCTTCCTCGGCCTGATCGCGGCCAACCGCCAGGACCAGCAGGTGGCCCGCTACGGCACCTACGACGACCTGCTGGCGTACTGCGAACTGTCCGCGAACCCGGTGGGCCGCCTGGTGCTGTCCATCACCGGCACCTCCACCCCCGAGCGGGTCCGCCGCTCCGACGCGGTGTGCACCGCGCTGCAGATCGTCGAGCACCTGCAGGACGTCGCGGAGGACCTCGCCAGGGACCGGGTGTATCTGCCGGCGCAGGACATGAAACGCTACGCGGTGGATGAGGCCGACCTGGCAGCACCACAGGCCGGCCCGCAGGTCAGAGCACTGGTCGCGTTCGAGGCCGAACGCGCCCGCGAGCTGTTGAATGAAGGTACCCCCCTGGTGGGTAGCGTCCGTGGCAGGCTTCGGCTGCTGCTCGCGGGATTCGTCGGCGGCGGGCGCGCGGCGCTGAAATCGGTCGAGCGTGCCGGATACGACGTCCTCGCGGGCTCGCCGAAAGCCACCAAGAGCGGCCTGCTGCGCGAAGTGGGGTCGACATTGCGAAGAAAGGGGTGAGCCGGACCGTGAACGGTTCCGCGCACACGTCCGGGCCGGTACTTGCCGCATACAGGTACTGCGAGACCGTGACCGGCCACGAGGCCCGCAACTTCGCGTACGGCATCCGCCTGCTGCCCACCGCCAAACGGCAGGCGATGTCGGCCCTCTACGCGTTCTCCCGGCGCGTCGACGACATCGGCGACGGCGATCTGGCACCCGCGGAGAAGGCGGAACGGCTCGACGCCACCCGGCAGCTGCTCGCCCGGGTCAGGAACGGCGAGGTCCGCGAGGACGACACCGACCCGGTCGCGGTCGCGCTCGCCGACGCCGCCCGGATCTTCCCGCTGCCGCTCGAAGGCCTGGACGAACTCATCGACGGCGTTCTGATGGATGTTCGGGGCGAGACCTACGAGACCTGGGACGACCTGGCCGTCTACTGCCGCTGTGTGGCAGGTGCCATCGGACGGCTCTCACTGGGCGTGTTCGGCACGGTGAATGGGCACGATCATGTACGTGCCGCCGAATATGCCGACACGCTCGGCCTTGCTCTGCAACTCACCAACATCCTGCGCGACGTCCGCGAGGACGCCGGCAACGGACGGACCTATCTTCCCGCCCAGGACCTGGCCAAATTCGGCTGCGCCGCCGGATTCCACAGCGACACCGCACCGCCCGGCTCCGATTTCGCCGGACTGGTGGAATTCGAAGTACGCCGTGCCCGCAGCCTCTTCGCCACCGGCTACCGGCTGCTGCCCATGCTCGACCGGCGCAGCGGCGCCTGCGTGGCCGCCATGGCCGGCATCTACCGCCGGCTGCTGGAGCGGATCGCCGCGGACCCCGAGGCCGTCCTGCGCGGCCGGGTGTCCCTGCCGGGCCACCAGAAGGCCTATGTCGCCGTCCGCGGACTTGCCGGTCTCGACGCGCGCCGCACCGCCCGCAGCCCGCTGGAGGACACGTGAGACCCACCCGCGCGAGCGCGGGTCCACGGCACACGGCACAGCAGTCGAACCGTCACCTGACGCACCCCTTCCGGCTCCAGGCAACCCCGTACCCGTGCACCGCGTCACTTCCGGCGACGGCGCGCCGCAGTCCGCGGCGCCAGGCCCGAGGGGAGGGCGAATGACGAGGTCGCAGGGCGGATCGCCGCAGTCGCCCGACCGCACCGCGGTGGTCGTCGGCGGCGGCCTCGCCGGCATCACCGCCGCGCTCGAACTGGCCGACGCCGGACTGCAGGTCACCCTCGCCGAGGCCCGCCCGCGGCTGGGCGGACTGGCTTTCTCCTTCAAGCGCGGCGACCTGACCGTCGACAACGGGCAGCACGTCTTCCTGCGCTGCTGCACCGCCTACCAGTGGTTCCTGGACCGGATCGCCGCCCGCGACCTGGTCACCCTGCAGGACCGGCTCGACGTCCCGGTGGTCGACGCGGACACCGGCAAGGCGGGGCGGCTGTCCAGGGCGGGGCTGCCGGTGCCGCTGCACCTGGCCGCGAGCCTGGCCCGCTACCCGCACCTGTCGCTGCGCGAGCGCGCCTCGGTCGGCCGGGCCGCGCTGGCGCTGCGCGGCCTGGACCTGGCCGACCCGGCGCTCGACGGCACCGACTTCGGCAGCTGGCTGGCCGGCCGCGGGCAGTCCGCCCGCACCATCGAGGCGCTGTGGGACCTGGTGGGCGTCGCGACGCTGAACGCCACCGCGGCGAACTCCTCGCTGGGCCTGGCCGCGATGGTCTTCAAGACCGGGCTGCTGACCGACCCGGGTGCCGCGGACATCGGCTGGGCCTCCGCACCGCTGGGCGACCTGCACGACGGCCGCGGGCGCAAGGCGCTGGACGCGGCGGGTGTGGCGACGCTCCTGCGCACCAGGACCAGCGGCATCGCGCGGTCCGCGGACGGCCGTTGGCAGGTGTCGCTGGAGACCGGACCCGGCCGCGGTGAGCAACTGACCGCGGACGTCGTGGTGTTGGCCGTCCCGCAACGGGAGGCGCACGCACTGCTGCCGGAAGGCGCTGTCCAGCATCCGGAAAAGCTGTTGCAGATCGGCACCGCGCCGATCCTCAATGTCCATGTGATCTACGACAGACAGGTGCTCCGGGAGCCGTTCCTCGCAGCTCTCGGCAGCCCCGTCCAGTGGGTCTTCGACCGCACGGAAAGCTCCGGCCTGACCGGCGGCGGCCAGTACGTGGCCGTGTCGCAGTCGGCCGTGGAGGACGAGATCGACCTGCCGGTCGCCACCCTGCGCGACCGCTACCTGCCAGAACTGGAACGTGTCCTGCCCGCCGCGCGTGGCGCCGCCGTCCGCGACGTCTTCGTCACCCGCGAACGCACCGCGACCTTCGCGCCCACCCCCGGGGTGGGCGCACTGCGGCCGGGTCCTGTCACCCGCGCCCCCGGCCTCTACCTGGCCGGCGCGTGGACCGCGACGGGCTGGCCCGCGACGATGGAGAGCGCGGTGCGCAGCGGTCTGCACGCCTCCCGTGAAGCTTTGTCCGCCCTAGGTCTGCCGGTTGACAACCGCGTCCTGGAGGCGGCATGAGTGCTATTGGTGCAACCAGAGGAGAGAACGTGACCGCTGACGGCGTGATCGCGCTGCTGGAAAACGGCCGCATCCTGACCACCCCAGTGCTCCGCGCGGCCGTCTCGCGCCTCGCACCCCCGATGGACACCGTGGCGTCCTACCACTTCGGCTGGATCGACCAGACCGGCCGGCCCGCGGTGGGCGACGGCGGCAAGGCCGTACGCCCCGCCCTGGCGCTGCTGACCGCGGAAGCCGCCGGCGCCCCGGCCGAGACCGGCATCCCCGGCGCGGTCGCGGTGGAGCTGGTGCACAACTTCTCGCTGCTGCACGACGACCTGATCGACGGCGACGAGCAGCGCCGGCACCGCGACACGGTGTGGAAGGTGCACGGCCCCGCCCAGGCGATCCTGGTCGGCGACGCGCTCTTCGCGCTGGCCAACGAGGTGCTGCTGGAGCAGGGCACCCCCGAGGCCGGCCGGGCCACCCGCCGGCTGACCGCGGCCACCCGCAAACTGATCGACGGTCAGGCCCAGGACATCACCTTCGAGCACCTGGAGCGGGTCACCGTCCAGGAGTGCCTGGACATGGAGGGCAACAAGACCGGCTCGCTGCTGGCCTGCGCCGCCTCCATCGGCGCGGTGCTCGGCGGCGCCTCCGAGGCCGACGCCGACGCGCTGGAGGAGTACGGCTACCACCTGGGCCTGGCCTTCCAGGCGGTGGACGACCTGCTGGGCATCTGGGGCGACCCGGCGAGCACCGGCAAGCAGACCTGGAGCGACCTGCGGCAGCGCAAGAAGTCCCTCCCGGTGGTGGCCGCACTGGCCGCCGGCGGCCCCGCTTCCGAGCGGCTGGGTGAACTGCTCGCGGCGGACGCGAAGAATCCGGAAAACGATGCCTTCAACGAGGAAGAGTTCGCCATGCGCGCGGCGTTGATCGAAGAGGCCGGTGGGCGGGAATGGACTTCTCAGGAGGCCAGGAGGCAGTACGCAACCGCCGTCGCCGCGCTGGACAAAATGGACATGCCAGAAGAAATTAATCGTAAACTCGTGGGTCTTGCGGATTTTGTGGTGGTCCGCGAGAAGTAAAGAACAACGTGGAGCGCTGACGTCGCCGGTCCCTCGCATGTGACGGCCGACGGCCGCCCCCAACACCGCAGAAGTCTCAACTGCAAAGGGGAAGCCATGACAGCGACGACCGATGGCAGTCCAGGGACGCCAACCCACCGGACACCCTCGGCCAGCAGCGCCTCGGACCCGGATCCCGTTCCATCCGGTGACGCCGAGGCGGCGGCGCAGCGTGCCGTGCAGCGCGCCGCAGACCACCTTCTGGCGCGGCAGCACCCCGACGGATGGTGGAAGGGCGACCTCGAGACCAATGTGACCATGGACGCCGAGGACCTGCTGCTGCGTCAGTTCCTCGGCATCCAGGACGCCCGCACCACCGCCGCCTCGGCCCGCTGGATCCGCTCCCAGCAGCGCGAGGACGGCGCCTGGCCGACCTTCCACGGCGGCCCCGGCGACCTGTCCGCGACCGTAGAGGCCTACGTGGCACTGCGGCTGGCCGGGGACGACCCGGACGAGGCCCACATGGCGCTGGCCGCCAAGTGGTCGCGCGGCGAGGGCGGGGTGGCGGCCAGCCGGGTCTTCACCCGCATCTGGCTCGCCCTCTTCGGCTGGTGGGACTGGGACGACCTGCCCGAGCTGCCGCCCGAGGTCATCTACCTGCCCAAGTGGATGCCGCTGAACATCTACTCCTTCGGCTGCTGGGCACGGCAGACCATCGTGCCGCTGACCGTGGTCGGCGCGCTGCGCCCGGTGCGGCCCGCGCCCTTCGGCATCGACGAGCTGCACGTGGACCCCGCGCGGCCCAACCCCAAGCAGCGCAGGGCGCCCATCACCAGCTGGGACGGCGTCTTCCAGCGGCTCGACCAGGTGCTGCACGTCTACCGCAGGTTCAGCCCCCGCCCGGTGCGGCGCAGCGCCATGAACGCCTGCGCCCGCTGGATCATCGAGCGCCAGGAGGCCGACGGCTGCTGGGGCGGCATCCAGCCGCCCGCCGTCTACTCGGTGATCGCCCTGCACCTGCTCGGCTACGACCTCGACCACCCGGTGCTCAAGGCGGGTCTTGACTCGCTGGATCGTTTCGCCGTGTGGCCGCAGGAGGACGTCCGGATGATCGAGGCCTGCCAGAGCCCGGTCTGGGACACCTGCCTCGCCACGATCGCGCTGGCCGACGCGGGCCTGCCCGCCGACCACCCGGCGCTGGTCAAGGCCGCCGACTGGATGCTGGCCGAGCAGATCACCCGCCCCGGCGACTGGTCCGTGC
The DNA here is from genome assembly GCF_016916835.1 of Actinacidiphila bryophytorum. GTDB lineage: Bacteria > Actinomycetota > Actinomycetes > Streptomycetales > Streptomycetaceae > Actinacidiphila > Actinacidiphila bryophytorum. The sequence goes on from NZ_JAFFIX010000024.1 coordinate 110,521, forward strand.
AGCGCCCGCAGCTGGCCCCCGGCGGCTGGGCCTTCGAGTTCCACAACGACAACTACCCCGACATCGACGACACCGCCGAGGTCGTGCTCGCCCTGCGCCGGGTCGCCCACCCCGACCAGGCCCGGGTCGACACCGCGGTGGACCGTGCGGTGCGCTGGACCGTCGGCATGCAGTCCAGGAACGGCGCCTGGGGCGCCTTCGACGCCGACAACACCAGCCCCTTCCCCAACCGGCTGCCCTTCTGCGACTTCGGCGAGGTCATCGACCCGCCGTCGGCCGACGTCACCGCCCACGTGGTGGAGATGCTCGCCGCCCTCGGCGTCGAGAACGACCCGCACGCGCGCAGCGGCATCGACTGGCTGCTGGCCGAGCAGGAGGAGAACGGCTCCTGGTTCGGCCGCTGGGGCGTCAACTACATCTACGGCACCGGCTCGGCCGTCCCGGCGCTGGCCGCCGCAGGGCTGCCCGCCGACCACCCGGCGATCCGCCGGGCCGTCGGCTGGCTGGAGTCGGTGCAGAACTCCGACGGCGGCTGGGGCGAGGACCTGCGCTCCTACTCCGACCAGGAGTGGGCGGGGCGCGGGCACTCCACCGCCTCGCAGACCGCCTGGGCGCTGATGGCGCTGCTCGCCGCCGGCCGCCGCGACACGCCCGCCGTCGAGCGCGGGGTGCGCTGGCTGGCCGAGACGCAGCTGCCCGACGGCTCGTGGGACGAGCCCTACTTCACCGGTACGGGCTTCCCGCGGGACTTCTCGATCAACTACCACCTCTACCGCATGGTCTTCCCGCTCACCGCGCTCGGGCGCTACGCCCGCAGCGAGCCCTTCGGTGCCGCGGGGCACACCGTATCCGCAGCCGCAGGAAAGGGGGCTTAGTTCGTGGGTCATACCCGACCACCGCTGCTGGTGGTGTGTGCGCTGCGCATCGAGCGTTTCGCGCTGCGCGCAGGAGCGGCCAGGGGCGCCGCACACCCGGTCACCGTGCTCCGTACCGGCATGGGGCCCACAGCCGCGGAAGAGGCCGTACGCACGGCGCTGCACGACCCGGCGCTGCGCGGCGCGGCCGTCGTCACCACCGGCTTCTGCGCGGGGCTCGCCGCCGGAATGCGCCCGGGTGACATCGTGGTCTCCCACGAGGGCGACGACAGCGCGGGGCTCGCCGCCGCGCTCAAGGCCGCGGGGCACACCGTGCACACCGGCCCCCTCGCCGAGTCCGACCATGTCGTACGCGGTGCAGAACGCACCGCACTGGCGGCGACCGGTGCCATCGCCGTCGACATGGAATCGGCCGCCATGCGGCGTGCCGCGCTTGCCGAGGGCGCGCAGCACATCGCCGCGGCCCGAGTCGTCGTCGACACGCCCGAATACGAACTCGTGCGCGTCGGAACGCTTCGCACCGGGATCATCGCATTCCGGGTGCTCAGAGATCTTGTACCTGCCTTTCTCGATTGGCACCGCACTACCGCTGCTCCCCCGGAGGTGAGCTAGAGATGGCTATGCCGCTTCGTCAGACCGTCCGTGTCGCGTCGTACCTCTTCGAACAGAAAATGGTCCGGCGGCGCGAAAAGTTCCCGCTCATCGTCGAGCTGGAACCTCTCTTCGCGTGCAACCTCAAATGCGAGGGCTGCGGCAAGATCCAGCACCCGGCGGGAGTGCTCAAGCAGCGCATGCCGGTGGCGCAGGCGGTCGGGGCGGTGCTGGAGTCGGGGGCGCCCATGGTCTCCATCGCCGGCGGCGAGCCGCTCATGCACCCGCAGATCGACGAGATCGTGCGCCAGCTGGTGGCGAAGAAGAAGTTCGTCTTCCTCTGCACCAATGCCCTGCTGCTGCGCAAGAAGATCGAGAAATTCACTCCTTCGCCGTACTTCGCGTTCACCGTGCACATTGACGGCATGCGCGAGCGGCACGACGAATCCGTGGCCAAGGAAGGCACCTTCGACGAGGCCGTCGCGGCGATCAAGGAGGCGCAGCGCCGCGGATTCCGGGTGACCACCAACTCGACCTTCTTCAACACCGACACGCCGCAGACCATCATCGAGGTCATGAACTTCCTCAACGACGACCTCAAGGTCGAGGAGATGATGCTGTCGCCCGCGTACGCCTACGAGAAGGCCCCCGACCAGGACCACTTCCTGGGTGTCACGCAGACCAGGGAGCTGTTCAAGAAGGCCTTCGACGGCGGCAACCGGCGCCGGTGGCGGCTCAACCACAGCCCGCTCTTCCTGGACTTCCTGGAGGGCAAGGCCGACTTCCCGTGCACCGCGTGGGCGATCCCCAACTACTCGCTCTTCGGCTGGCAGCGCCCCTGCTACCTGATGGCGGACGGCTACGTGCCGACGTACCGCGAGCTGATCGAGAAGACCGACTGGGACAAGTACGGCCGCGGCAAGGACGACCGCTGCGACAACTGCATGGCGCACTGCGGCTACGAGCCCACCGCCGTCCTGGCCACCATGGGCTCGCTCAAGGAGTCCATCCGCGCCGCCCGGGAGACCGTCGCGTCCAACCGCGCGAAGTGACCTCCCGGTGACACCGGGGACGAGCCGCCGGCCGCACACGGGCCGGTGGCTCGTCCCCGCACTGCCGCCGGCCTCTTCGCGGCCGGCGGCCCAGCCAGAACCCGGCAGGAACGAGGTCTGTACATGTCGATGCTGGAGAACATCAAGGGACCGAGCGACCTGAAGGCGCTGCCCGACGGCCGGCTGGACGAACTGGCCGCCGACATCCGCCACTTCCTCGTCCAGGCGGTGGCCAGAACCGGCGGCCACCTGGGACCCAACCTCGGGGTGGTGGAACTGACCATCGCCCTGCACCGGGTCTTCGACTCGCCCGCCGACCGGATCCTGTGGGACACCGGCCACCAGTCCTACGTCCACAAACTCCTCACCGGACGCCAGGACTTCTCCAAGCTGCGCAGCAAGGGCGGCCTGTCCGGCTACCCCTCGCGCGCCGAGTCCGAGCACGACGTGATCGAGAACAGCCACGCCTCCACCGTGCTCGGCTGGGCCGACGGCCTGGCCAAGGCCAACCAACTCCAGGGCCGCGACGACCACGTCGTGGCCGTCATCGGCGACGGCGCCCTCACCGGCGGCATGGCCTGGGAGGCGCTCAACAACATCGCCGCCGCCCGCGACCGGCCGCTGATCATCGTCGTCAACGACAACGAGCGCTCCTACGCGCCCACCATCGGCGGGCTCGCCAACCACCTGGCCACCCTGCGCACCACCGACGGCTACGAGCGCTTCCTGTCCTGGGGCAAGCAGCTCCTGCAGCAGACCCCGGTGATCGGCCAGCCGCTCTACGAGTCGCTGCACGGCGCCAAGAAGGGCTTCAAGGACGCCTTCGCGCCGCAGGGCATGTTCGAGGACCTGGGCCTGAAGTACCTCGGGCCGATCGACGGCCACGACATCGCCGCGGTGGAGTCCGCGCTGCGCCGCGCCCGCCGCTTCCACGGCCCTGTGCTGGTGCACTGCCTGACCGAGAAGGGCCGCGGCTACCCCGCCGCCGAGCAGGACGAGGCCGACCGCTTCCACACCGTCGGCGCCATGGACCCGGCCACCTGCCTCCCGCTGGCCCCCTCGGGCGGGCCGTCCTGGACCTCGGTCTTCGGCGAGGAGATGGTCGCGATCGGTGCCGAGCGGCCCGACGTCGTCGCCATCACCGCAGCCATGCTGCAGCCGGTGGGCCTTGAGGCCTTCGCCCGCGCCCACCCGCAGCGGGTCTTCGACGTCGGCATCGCCGAGCAGCATGCCGCCACCTCCGCCGCGGGCCTGGCCACCGGCGGCCTGCACCCGGTCGTCGCGGTCTACGCGACCTTCCTCAACCGGGCCTTCGACCAGGTCCTGATGGACGTGGCCCTGCACAGGTGCGGTGTGACCTTCGTGCTGGACCGGGCCGGGGTCACCGGTGTCGACGGGGCCTCGCACAACGGCATGTGGGACATGTCGATCCTGCAGGTCGTCCCGGGCCTGCGGATCGCCGCACCGCGCGACGCCGACCAGCTGCGCGCCCAGCTGCGCGAGGCCGTCGCCGTCGAGGACGCGCCCACCGTCGTCCGCTTCCCCAAGGAGACCGCGGGCCAGTCGCTGCCGGCCGTCGGCCGGGTCGGCGGCATGGACGTCCTGCGCCGGCCCGCCGACGGCCAGGACCAGGACGTGCTGCTGGTCGCCGTCGGCTCGCTCGGCGGCTGCGGCGTCCAGGCGGCGGAACTCCTCGCGGGCCGCAGGATCGGCGTGACCGTGGTGGACCCGCGCTGGGTCAAGCCGGTCGACCCCGCGCTGCCCGAACTGGCCGCCAGGCACCGCATGGTGGCCGTGGTCGAGGACAACGGGCGGGCCGGCGGCGTCGGTTCCGCCGTCGCCCAGGCGCTGCGTGACGCGGGCGTGGACGTGCCGGTGCGCGACTTCGGCATCCCGCAGCAGTTCCTCGCCCACGCCAAGCGCGGCGAACTGCTCGCCGACCTCGGTCTGACCCCCGCCGAGATCGCCGGCGGCATCGGCGCGGCCCTGCTGCGTATCAACGCCCGCAGCGCGGGCGCCGCCGCCGACCCCGCGGACACCCCCTCGATCCCGGCGCCGCATACTGCCGGGAGCGGCACCACACGGACGCAAGGAGCAGCCGAGCGATGACATCGTCAGAACCGACCGGTCAGCAGCCGATCGGTGCGGAGCCCGCCGCCGGGGACCCGGCGGCGGGCGGACCCGGCGCCCAGGGCGGACCTTCCGGGCACGGCGGACCCGGCGGGCAGCCCAAGGGCTTCGACCTGGCGACACTGCTCGCCCAGCGCGGCGGCGAGCGCTACGACCTGCACAGCAGGTACCTCAACCACCAGCTGCCGCGCATGCTGCACACCATCGGCTTCGACAAGGTCTACGAGCGGGCCGAGGGCGCCCACTTCTGGGACGCCGACGGCAACGACTACCTCGACATGCTGGCCGGGTTCGGCGTGATGGGCCTGGGCAGGCACCACCCGGTCGTCCGCAAGGCGCTGCACGACGTGCTGGACGCGGGGCTGGCCGACCTCACGCGCTTCGACTGCCAGCCGCTGCCCGGTCTGCTCGCCGAGAAGCTGCTGGGCCACGCCCCGCACCTGGACCGGGTGTTCTTCGGCAACAGCGGCACCGAGGCCGTCGAGACCGCGCTGAAGTTCGCCCGCTACGCCACCGGCCGGCCGCGCGTCCTGTACTGCAAGCACTCCTTCCACGGCCTGACCACGGGATCCCTGTCGGTCAACGGCGAGGCCGGCTTCCAGGACGGCTTCGCGCCGCTGCTGCCGGACACCGCGATCGAGATCGGCGACCTGGACGCGCTGGCCAGGGAGCTGAAGCGGGGCGACGTCGCCGCCATGATCATCGAGCCGATCCAGGGCCACGGCGTCTACATCCCGCCGCCGGGCTACCTGCGGGCCGCCCAGGAGCTGCTGCACCGACACAAGGCGCTGCTGATCTGCGACGAGGTCCAGACCGGCATCGGCCGCACCGGCGCCTTCTGGGCCTACCAGCACGAGGAGGGCGTCGAACCCGACCTGGTCACGGTCGCCAAGACGCTGTCGGGCGGCTACGTGCCGGTGGGTGCCACGCTCGGCCGGGACTGGATCTTCAAGAAGGTCTACTCCTCGATGGACCGGGTGCTGGTGCACTCGGCGAGCTTCGGCTCCAACGCGCAGGCGATGGCTGCCGGCCTTGCGACCCTCGCGGTGGTCGAGGACGAGCAGCTGGTGGAGAACTCCCGGGCGATGGGCGATCTGCTGCGCACCCGCCTGGCCGCGCTCACCGACCGCTACGAGCTGCTCAAGGAGGTGCGCGGCCGGGGCCTGATGGTCGGCATCGAGTTCGGCCGCCCCAAGTCGCTGGGCCTGCGCAGCCGCTGGACGATGCTGCAGGCCGCCCGCAAGGGGCTGTTCGCGCAGATGGTCGTGGTGCCGCTGCTGCAGCGGCACCACATCCTCACCCAGGTCTCCGGCGACCATGTGGAGATCATCAAGCTGATCCCGCCGCTGGTGGTGGACGAGGCCGACGTGGACCGGTTCGTGACCGCCTTCACCGAGGTGATGGACGAGGCGCACGGCGGCGGCGGTCTGATGTGGGACTTCGGCAAGACCCTGGTCAAGCAGGCGGTCGCCAACCGCTGACCTGCCGCGGCCCCCGACGCGGGGGCCGCGGTCCGGCGCCCGCGCCGGTCAGGCCGCGGTCAGCAGGTGCTCGCGCAGCCCGGCCCGGCGCTCCGGGGTGAGCCCCAGCCCCTCGGCGAGGTAGCGGTCGACCGAGCCCCAGCGCTCCTCGATGGTGTCGAAGGCCGCCCGCAGGTATTCCACCCTGGCCTCGAACAGCGGGTTGAGCAGCTCGCGCACCTCCGGGGCGATGGCGCTGCCGGTGCTGCCGTCGCCGCGCACCACCTTGTAGCGGCGGTGCTTGGCGTTGCTCTCCAGGTAGTCCGCCTCGATCGCGGAGCGCTCGACGCCCAGCGCCAGCAGGATGATCGCCATCGAGGTGCCCGCCCGGTCCTTGCCTGCGGCGCAGTGCAGCAGCGCGGGGACCGCGGGGCCGCCCGGCTCGGTGAGCAGGTCCAGCATCCTGGCGTGCTCGGCGGTGCGCTCCAGGACCAGCTTGCGGTAGGCGGCGACCATCCTGGCCTCCCCGCGGCCCTCGCCCAGCACCGCCCGCAGCGAGGCGACGTCGCCGTCCCGTACCGTCTGCCAGAAGTCGGCGCTGTCGGCCGGGTCGTTGAGCGGCATGTTCAGGTTGCGGGTTCCCGGGAGCGCGGTGTCCGGGCCTTCCAGGGCGATGTCGTCGGGGTTGCGGAAGTCGAAGACGGTGTTCAGTCCGAGCCCTGCGAGGTAGGCGGCGTCCTGGGCGGTGGCGTGGGCGAGGTGGCCGCTGCGGAAGAGCACGCCGTACCTGACCCGGCGGCCGTCGGCGGTGGGCAGGCCCCCGACGTCCCGGAAGTTGCGTACGCCGGTCAGCTCGGGCTCTGCCTGTGGTCCGGACGGGGTGGACTGCTGCCGCACTTCCTGCGTCACCGGCGCTCCTCCATTGCTCGCTCAGGGCTGGTACTGCTCAGGGCTGGTGCTGGGGCGCTCCCGACGATACGGCAGCGGAGGTGACGGCGTACCGACCGGTATGTGTCCGCCGGGCCACTGCTCGGGGTGCAACCATTGCCCCTCCGCGGGGGCGGGGCCGATGATGTCCTGACCTTTTCCGGACAGGGGGCGTCGTGATGATCGAAACGGGCGGGTCCGGCCGGCTCTGGCTGCTCTCCGGGCCGCACAGCAGCTACGCCCTGCACGTCACGGAACGCGACGAGCTGCTGCATCTGCACTGGGGCCGGCGGATCGCACTGGCCGACGCCGAGGCGCTGGCCGCCGACCCGCTGCCCGCCGAGCGCCCCTTCGAGTCCGCCCTCGACGGCCACGAGGAGTACCCGGTCGAGGGCGGCCCGCGCTTCGTGCGCCCCGCCCTGTCCGTCCGCTCCCGCGAGGTGCGCGGCACCGAGTGGTGCTTCGAGGAGTACGAGACCGCCGCCGATCCGGCCACCGGGCACGAACTGCGGCTGCACTTCCACGACTCGCTGCACCACCTCGACCTCACCCTGCACTACCGCATGCGCCCCGGCTGCGACGTCGTCGAGCGCTGGACCACCGCCACCCACGTACCCAACGGCCACCGTGCCCCGCTGGAGCTGCTGCGGGCCGACGCGGCCACCTGGACGCTGCCGCACCGCGACGGCTGGCGGATGTCCCAGCTGCACGGCCGCTGGGGCGCGGAGAGCCGGCTGCTGCGCGGCCCCCTGACGCCCGGCGAGCGCGTCATCGGCAGCCGCCGCGGCCACACCGGGCACCAGCACCTGCCGTGGTTCGCCCTGGACGCGGGCGACGCGGGGGAGGAGCACGGCGAGGTGTGGACCGGCGCACTCGCCTGGTCGGGCTCCTGGCGGATCGCCGTCGCCGCCCTGCCCGACGGCCGGGTCCAGGCCACCGGCGGCGCCGGCCACGACGACGCCGGGCTCGTACGCCTCGACCCCGGCGCGTCCTACACCAGCCCGGTCTTCGCCGCCCTGTGGTCCGGCGGCGGCTTCGGCGCCGCCAGCCGGGCCTGGCACGCCTACCAGCGCGACCACGTGGTGCCCGGCGGCCGGCAGCCGCGCCCGGTGCTCTACAACTCCTGGGAGGCCACCGGCTTCGACGTCGGCGAGGCCCAGCAGCGCGAACTGGCCAGGCGGGCCGCCGCGATGGGCGTGGAGCTCTTCGTCGTCGACGACGGCTGGTTCGGCGACCGGGTCAGCGACCGGGCGGGCCTGGGCGACTGGACGCCCAACCCCGACCGCTTCCCGAACGGCTTGAAACCGCTGTCGGACGAGGTGCACGCACTGGGCATGCAGTTCGGCCTGTGGGTGGAGCCGGAGATGGTCAACCCCGACAGCGACCTCTACCGCGCCCACCCCGACTGGGTCCAGCACCACCCGGGCCGCCGCAGTACCGAGTACCGCCACCAGCTGGTACTCAACCTGGCACGTACCGACGTGCGCGAGCACCTCGCGGAACGCCTCGACGCGCTGCTGCACAGCGCCCCCGTCGACTACCTGAAGTGGGACTTCAACCGCTGCTTCACCGACCCCGGCTGGCCGGGGGAGCGCTACCCGGAACGGCTGTGGACCGCCCATGTCGAGGGCCTGTACGAACTGGTCGACCGGCTGCGGGCCGCACACCCGGGGCTGGCCGTCGAGTCCTGCTCGGGCGGCGGCGGCCGGGTGGACCTCGGCATCCTGGCCCGCACCGACCAGGTGTGGACCTCCGACAACACCGACCCGCTCGACCGGCTGCACATCCAGCACGGTTTCAGCCAGCTGCACCCCGCCCGGGTGATGGCCGCCTGGGTCACCGACAGCCCCAGCCCCATGCTCAACCACCGCCGCAGCTCGCTGCGTTTCCGCTTCGTCAGCGCCATGGCGGGCGTGCTGGGCGTCGGCGGCGACCTGCTGGACTGGAGCGCCGAGGAACGAGCGGAGGCCGCCAGCTGGGTGGCGCTGTACAAGACGATCAGGCCGGTCGTGCAGCAGGGCGACCTCTACCGGCTCCGCCCGCCCGACGGCGGCGGCCTGAGCGCCGTCCAGTACGTGCACGGTGCCGACACCGTCGTCCTGGCCTGGCTGCCCGCGCAGGCCTTCGGCGCCCCCGTGCCGCCGCTGCGGCTGCGCGGCCTGGACCGGGACGCCGCCTACCGCGACGTGACCACCGGCGTCGTCCAGCGCGGTGCGGTGCTCGCCGAGCGCGGCCTGCGCACCACGCTGGCCGGCGACCTGGACGCCGCGGTATTCCATCTGCGGCGACTTTGACCTGGTGGGATGAATCACGTCGCGTCAACCCCTCCTTACGGTCGCGTAAGTCACAGGGGAAGGAGAAAAATGTCCCGACGTGGCTGACGATTCGCAGGGACACCAGGAACAGCAGCGTCACCCCTGGGCACGGGGACTCGACGCCGGCGCGATCGGGTCGTACACCGCGGTGGGGGACAGCTTCACCGAGGGCGTCGGCGACCCCGGCCCCGACGGCTCCTTCGTCGGCTGGGCCGACCGGCTGGCCGTCCTGCTCGCCGACCGGCGCGAGGAGCACAGCTTCCGCTACGCCAACCTCGCCGTACGCGGCCGGCTGCTCGACCAGATCGTCGCGGAGCAGGTACCGCGGGCCGTCGAACTGGCCCCCGACCTGGTCACCTTCTGCGCCGGCGGCAACGACATCCTGCGCCCCGGCGGCGACCCCGACGCCATCGCCGAGCGCTTCGAGGCCGCGGTCGTCCAGCTGACCGCCGGGGTCGGCACGGTCCTGGTCTGCACCGGCTTCGACACCCGCGGGGTGCCCGTACTGCGCCATCTGCGCGGGAAGATCGCCACGTACACCGCGCACGTGCGCGCCATCGCCGACCGCAACGGGTGCCCCGTCCTCGACCTGTGGTCGCTGCGCTCGGTCCAGGACCGCAGGGCCTGGAGCGAGGACCGGCTGCACCTGTCGGCCGAGGGCCACACCCGGGTCGCGCTGCGCGCCGGGCAGGTACTCGGCCTCGACGTGCCGGCCGACCCCGACCAGCCGTGGCCGCCGCAGGACCCGCGGCTGCCCTCGGAGGTGCGCAGGGACAACATCCACTGGGCGCGCGAGTATCTGGTGCCGTGGATCGGCCGCCGGCTGCGCGGTGAGTCCTCGGGCGACCACGTCGAGCCCAAGCGCCCGGACCTGCTGCCGCTGCGGTAGGAAAATCGGGCCCGGCGGAGGCAGTGCGGTCAGTGGGGAGCGCGGTGGGCGGCCAATTCCGCCCACACCACTCGACCTGCACCATCCTCCGCCGGGTCCGACCCCCATGCCAGCGAGAGCACGCTGACAAGCAGCAGCCCCCGCCCGCCCTCCTCATCGGCACCGGCGACCCCGGGCGCCGGCACGCCCGCCCCCCGGCCCTGATCGGTCACTTCGACCCTGACGACGCTGCCGCAGTCGTGCAGCACACACGTGATCTTCTCGCTGTCGGTGTGCCGTACGGCGTTGGTGAACAGTTCGGTCACCACCAGGCTCGCGTCGTCGCGCAGTTCCGCGCCGGCCCCCCATTCCCGCAAACGCGCCCGTATCCGCCCGCGGGCGTCCGCTACGGACGCGCTGAGCGCGGGCAGCCTGAACACGTCACGGCGGCCGGGGTGGCCGACACCGTCGCGGCGCTCGCGCCGGAGGGCGTCAGGTGAAGGAACCACTCCGTAACTATGAGGCTCGCGCGGGACACATGGCAAGGTCCGATCTGTAAATTACAGAATCGGCGCTACATGCTGTTCCGTGCGCTGACAACATGACAGACTGCTTCTCAGCCAAGGAAGTTGGAGGAGAGCCACGTGATGGACCCCCGGCCGGGAGGAGCCCCGACCGTCCTGCGCATGGTCCTCGGCAAGCGCCTTCAGGATCTGCGGGAGCAGGCCGGCATCAGCCTGGAGGAGGCCGGCCGCGCGCTGGACGTCACCCACGCCACGATCCGCCGGATGGAAAAGGCGGAAGTCGGGCTGAAGATCCCGTATGTCGAGAAACTCCTCGTCACGTACGGAATCACCTCTCCCGAGGAGATCAGCGGCTTCCTCGCGCTCGCCCGCGAGGCCAACCGCCCCGGCTGGTGGCACAGCTTCCGCGACGTCCTGCCCGACTGGTTCAGCGCCTTCGTCAGCCTCGAAGGCGAGGCGGCGGTCATCCGCGCCTACGAGCCGGCCTACGTCCCGGGGCTGCTGCAGACCGCCAACTACGCCCGGGCCACGCTGCGCGCGGGGCTGCCGCACGCCGCCCCCGAGGAGATCGACCGGCTGCTGACCCTGCGGACCGAGCGCCAGGCGCTGGTCACCCGCACCGACGCGCCCCTGCTGTGGATCGTGATGGACGAGACGGTGCTGCGGCGCCCGATCGGCGGCCGGCGGGTGATGCGCGAACAGATGGAACGCCTGATGGAAGCCACCGAGCTGCCCAACGTCAGGCTGCAGATCATGCCGTTCGCCGCCGGGCCGCACCCGGCCATGTACGGCCCCTTCCACATCTTCCGGTTCCAGCTCAACGAGATCCCCGACATCGCCTACGCCGAAAGCCTGGTGGGCGGCGTCTACTTCGACGAACGCGACGACGTGTCCGCGTTCCTCGAAGCGCTGGACCGGATGTGCGCGCAGGCCGCGCCAGCACAGAGCACCAAAGCCATCCTCGATGGCATGCGCAAGGAGATCTGAACGATGGATCGCGTCGGCAATGACGGCATATGCGGGTACGAGGACGTATACGACGGAATCTACAACGGGATGCCCGCCAACGAACTCGGTGTCGAGGGGTGGCGGAAGCCGTGGAGCGGCGGCAACGGCGGCTCGTGCGTCGAGGCCAAGAAGCTCAACGACGGCAGGGTGGCGCTGCGCCAGTCGACCGACCCCGACGGCCCCGCGCTGATCTACAGCAACCACGAGATCACCACCTTCATCCTGGGCGCCAAAGCCGGCGAAGCGGACTTCCTGCTCGGCTGAACCACCACGCAGCACCACGCACCACAGCAATGACCGGAGGACGGCGTTGACCGATCAGGGCTTTACCGCCGAGCAGATAGACACCAGCAGGCCGCACCCCGCCCGGATGTACGACTACTACCTGGGCGGCAGGGACAACTACGAGGTCGACAGGGAAGCCGCCCAGCGCGTCATCGACCTCTTCCCGGACATCGTGCCCATGGCACTGGGCAACCGGCGCTTCATGCACCGGGCCGTGCGGCACCTCGCCGAGAGCGGCATCCGGCAGATCATCGACATCGGCACGGGCATCCCGACCGCGCCCAACACCCACCAGGTCGCGCACGAGGTGTCGCCCGACGTCCGGGTCGCCTACGTCGACAACGACCCGATCGTCGCCACGTACGCCGGCGCCCACCTGCTGGGCAGGGGCAACACCGGCTTCTTCCTCGGCGACGTCCGCGACCCCGACGCCATCCTGAAGCACTCCACCATCAGCCAGCTCATCGACTTCGACCAGCCGGTCGGGCTGATGCTGGTGGCGCTGCTGCACTTCGTCAAGGACGACGAGGACCCCGCGGGCCTGGTCGCCGCCTACCGCGACGCGCTGCCCGCCGGTAGCTACCTGGTCCTCAGCCACACCACCGGCGACTTCCACCAGCTCGACGGCGACGCAGGACAGGCCAGGGACGTCTACCAGGACCGCGGTGCCACCGCCACCCTGACGCTGCGCTCCCACGCCGAGGTGCTGGACTTCTTCGACGGCTTCGACCTGCTCGAACCCGGCCTCGTCCAGCCGCCCGCGTGGCGCCCCGACGGCCCGCCGCCGAAGCCGGCCGACCTGGCCAACGTCGGCTTCTACGCCGGCGTCGGCATCAAGAACTGACACGCAGGACCCGAGCAGAAACCGGAGGACGGTGTTGACCGAGCAGGGCTTCCCCGTCGGGGAGATAGACACCAGCAGGCCGCACCCGGCCCGCATGTACGACTTCTTCCTCGGCGGGAGAGACAACTACGAGGTCGACAGGGAAGCGGCGCAGCAGGTCATCGACCTCTTCCCTGACATCGTGCCGACCACCAGGGCCAACCGGCGCTTCATGCACCGGGCGGTACGCCACCTGGCCAGGAGCGGCATCCGGCAGATCATCGACATCGGGACCGGCATCCCGACCGCGCCCAACACCCACCAGGTCGCGCACGAGGTGTCGCCCGACGTCCGGGTCGCCTACGTCGACAACGACCCCATCGTCGCCACCCACGCGGGCGCCCACCTGCTGGGCGCGGGCAACACCGGCTTCTTCCTCGCCGACCTGCGCGACCCGGTGGCGATCCTCGGGCACCCCACCATCGGCAAGCTCATCGACATGGACCAGCCGATCGGCCTGCTGATGGTCGCCGTCCTGCACTTCGTCAAGGACGACGAGGACCCCGCGGGGCTGGTCGCCGCCTACCGCGACGCCCTGCCCGCCGGCAGCCGGCTGGTCCTCAGCCACGCCACCAGCGACTTCCACTCCCCGGAGACGGGCGTGGAGGACGCCAAGGAGGTCTACAAGGACCGCGGCGCCACCGCGACGGTCACCACCAGGTCCTACGAGCAGGTGCTGCCGTTCTTCGACGGCTTCGACCTGGTCGATCCCGGGCTGGTGCAGATCCCGCTGTGGCACCCGGAAGGCGAACTGCCGACAGCCGCCGAGCTGAGCCACGTCGGCACCTACGGCGGCGTCGGCGTCAAGCTCTGAACCGGGCGCCCCCCCGCGGGCGCCCCCACGGACCAACTAACACCGGGGAAGGGAAGGACGGCGGCCGCAGCGGTCATCTCGGGCCGCTCGGCCGTCGTCCGACCGGTCCGCGCACCTCAGCGCAGCGCGGCCACCGCCACCACCACACCGTCCAGGGTGCTCGCGAAGTCAGCGCCCAGCGCACGCGACGGCGTCTGGAACCCCGCCGGCAGGTCCGGCAGCTGCCCTACGATCCGCAGCACCGAGTCCACCGTCATCCGGTACGGGTTCGGTCCGGTGAGCGTCGCCGACACCGAGTTGCCCGCCGCGTCCCTGGCCCGCCCCCACACCTCGCAGCCCGAACCGTTCAGCGCCCGCTCGCCAGGACCGCGCACCAGCCGCCCCAGCGCACCCCCGACCGCCCCGCGCAGCGGCCCGAGCCGCAGCACCCGTGTCGCCGCCAGCGCCGGCGCCGGCACCGCCGTGTACGTGGTGATGTCCGGGATGCCCGTCGAGTGGTAGGCGGTACTGACATCCCCCCACGGCACCGACACCACCGTCCGCGCCCCCGAAGGGAAAGCCGCCCGCACCTGCCGCGACCCGAACGGCACGGTACGGATCTCGCCGCCGGAACGGATCCGCCCGCCGTCCGCCGCGCTCTCCACCGCGGTACGCACCGTGCCGGGGCTCGCCCCGCCGCGCGTCACGAAGGCCAGGTCCAACTGCGTGGCGTCCGGCAGCCGCGCCGCCAGCAGCGCGGCCACGCAGTCCGTCGGCACCACGTCGAAGCCCGCACCCGGCAGCAGCGTCACCCCCGCCTTCGCCGCACGGGCGCCCAGCGCGTGCAGCGACTCGAACACCTCGATCTCACCGGTGATGTCCAGATAGTCCGTGCCCGTCTCCACACAGGCCGTCGCCATCGGCAGCGCCGTCCGCACGAAGGGGCCCGCGCAGTGCGCGACGCTGTCCGCACCGGCCAGGCCGCGGCGCACCGCGCCCGGCTCGTCCAGGCCGAACACCCGGTGCTCCAGCCCGAGTTCCGCAGCCAGCGGCACCACCTTCGCCGCACTGCGGCCGGCCAGGACAGGGCGCATACCCAGGGCGACGGCGCGGCGGGCGACCATCCTGCCGGTGTAGCCGGTGGCGCCGTACAACAGCCAGGTCATACGTCCGATCCTCCTCCGACGGCGTGACCCGAACCGTACACGCGCCGCCCGCGTCGGCGATATCGGGTGGGCGCTACGGCCCCGGCATGCGATTCTTGTGCCATGACCGACCAAGAACAGCAAGCCGCAGAACCGACCTCCGAGGAGCCGGACGCGGCGGCACCGGCCGCCGCGGACGCCGAGGAGGACGAGGTCAAGCGGAAGTTCCGCGAGGCGCTCGAACGCAAGCAGGGGTCCCGGCGGGGCGCCGGGGGCACCGGGAACGGCCCGGACCAGTCCAAGATCCACGGTGCGCATGGGCGCGCGGGCGGACCGCGCGAATTCCGCCGCAAAAGCGGCTGACGCCGCGAGGGTAGATGGGCGCCCTTCCCCCTGAACGGCGCCCTTCCCCCCCCGGGCCTGATCGGGCGAGCGGTCGGCTGTCATCGACGCGTCATGGTGTTGCCGCGGTGTTGCGCCATCTGACCTGCCGTCGGCACGCTGCTGACGTGGGCTTACGCCCCCGGGTTCGGCAGATCCGCCACCACCCGCACCGGGGCGGAGCCCCCGGCGGGCGCCTCAGCGGTGGTACTGGTCGCCCATTGCGGACGCCCCATGGACGGTCCGCGCGTCATGCACGGCCCGCTCGTACCCGCGGGCCGCCTCATGCTGCCGGTCCCCGGCGGCATCCACCCCGTGGGCCGCCCCCCGGCGGCGCAGGACGGCGACGGCGGCCGCCACCGCAACGGCGACGACGACGAGTGTGACGACAACTACGGTCATGAGGTCCCCCCTCGGTCACTTCCGGCCTGCGCCGGAAAATCCACGGTAACCCGGCAGTAGCCGCGCCCACCACGAACACCAGGCTTCGCACCGGCCCCGGGGCCGGGCCGGCCGTCAGTGCACGCGGCACATGAAGATCATCACCCCGTGAAGATCCGCAGCCGACCGCATAATGGAACAGGCGGATATTCCGCCGATCGAACGATCCGCCTGGAGGAAACGTGACCGGCGCCGGTCGACAGCCGTCCCGCCTCGTGAAAGCGCGCCCGGCGGCCTTCGGGGCCGACCCCGCGGGCGAGCGCCTCGAACGTATCCTGAGGTCGCCGAACTACGCCGACGGCGCCTTCGTCAACCCCGTCGGCGTCGGGCCGGGACCCGGCAGCGACTTCCTCAAGTCGCTGCCCGCGAGCCTCCGCAAGGAGGCCCGGGTGACCAGGAAGCCGACCAGGCCCATCCCGGTCCACCCCACCACGCTCGCCGACATCGCGGTTCCGCCCGCCTCGGGGCTGCGGCTGACCTGGACGGGGCACTCCACGGTACTGGCCGAGATCGGCGGGCGCCGGGTGCTGTTCGACCCGGTGTGGGGCGAGCGCTGCTCGCCCTTCACCTTCGCGGGGCCGCGCCGCATGCACCCCGCGCCGGTCCCGCTGGGCTCGCTGACCGGCCTGGACGTCGTGGTCATCTCGCACGACCACTACGACCACCTCGACATGCCCACCATCGTCGAACTCGTCCGCAGCGACGTCGTGTTCGCGGTGCCGCTGGGCGTCGGCGCCCACCTGGAGCACTGGGGCGTGTCCGCGGCCCGCATCCACGAACTGGACTGGAACGAGTCCAACGAGATCGGCGGCCTGCGGCTGACCGCCACCCCCGCCCGGCACTTCTGCGGGCGCGGCCTGCGCGGCCGGCAGCAGACCCTGTGGGCGTCCTGGGCGGTCACCGACGGCACCCACCGGATCTTCCACAGCGGCGACACCGGCTACTTCCCCGGCTTCGCCGACATCGGCGCCGAGCACGGCCCCTTCGACGCCACGATGATCCAGATCGGCGCCTACAGCGAGTTCTGGCCGGACATCCACATGACGCCCGACGAGGGCATGCAGGCACACATCGACCTGTCGGGCGGCCTCCCGCACGGCGTGATGCTGCCCATCCACTGGGGCACCTTCAACCTCGCCCAGCACCCCTGGGCCGAGCCCGCCGAAGGCACGGTGGCCGCGGCCCGCGCCGCCGGTGCCGCCGTCGCCACCCCGCGGGTCGGCGCGCCCTTCGAGCCCGCGCAGCCGCAGCCCGACGACTGGTGGTGGCGCGAGATCGCCGTCGCACCCGCCGGCGGCTGGCCCGCACACCCCGAGCCCGCCGCCCCTGCCGACCGGCCCGCAGCCGACTACGAGGTGGCCGAGTAGCCGGCTACCGGGCCGAGAGCCGGCTACTGCTCCACGCCCGGCGGGACGCACCAGGTGGCCTCCAGCGGCACGAAGGTGAAGGAGAAGGCGGCGGGCGCCGCCTCCAGCCGGTCGCCGGGGAGCGTGAGGGGACCGCAGGACGCACTGCCCAGGCCGTGCAGCGCATGGTCCAGATGCACCCACAGCGTCTCCTCGCGCACCAGGTCGGTGGTGTGCCGAGCCGCGTCCAGCGCCTCGGTGCTCCACGGCCTGGCGGTCAGCCAGTACGCGGGCGCCCCCTCGATGCGCAGGCCGGAGCCGTCGGCCCTGCGCAGCTCCGACCAGCGCACATCCGGCCTGGCGCCGTTCTCCTGCGGGCGCACGTACGGGGTCTGCAACTCCTCGACCGACGCGCGCCAGCGCCCGACCCTGGCCGCGGTGCGGCTGTCCGGGTACGCCTCGCCCGGCCCGCCGCCGTACCACTCGACGGAGTCCAGCGTCGGGCACAGCCCCATCCGCACGCCGAGCCGGGGCAGCGGCAGCCGCCATTCGCCCTCGGGGGTCACGGCGACGTCCAGGTGCAGCCGGTCGCCGGCCGCGCTCCAGGTGTACACGGTGAGCAGCGCGTTGTCGGCGGCGGCCGCGGCGACCCGGGTGGTGACGGTCAGCGTGTCGCCGCCGACGGCCACCCGCACCACCCGGTGGCGCATGCGGTGCAGGCCCGACTCCCGCCACTGGCGGTCGAGTTGGCTGTCGGGGAACCACGGCATGCCGCGGTCGTTGTCGGTGGGCGCCCGCCAGACGTCCAGCCGGGGCGCTTCGAGCGGGGCGCCGGCGAGGTAGCGCAGCGCGCCGGTGGCGGCGTCGAAGGTGCCGGGGCCGAGGACGACCATGCCGCCCTCGGCCAGGCGCGGGGCGTGCGGGGCGCCCCCGTGCACCCGGTCGGCGGCGCCGAGGCCGCCGGGGCCCCGCTGGGCCGCCGGGAACTGTGCCCAGGCGACCTCGTGTCCCGCCGGCGCCCACGCGGTGTCCTCGGCGAGCACGGCGCGTACCGTCCACCAGGCCTCGCCCTCCGCCGGGGAGCGGGGCATCGGCGGCAGGTCGAGGACGGCGCTCTGTCCGGGACCCGTGAGCGGCACCGTGAAGCGGCCCGAGTCGCCGGCGACTCCCGCCACCTCGTACGTCCAGCTGAAGGCCAGCCCTGACAGGTCCGCGAAGTCGTGCCGGTTGGTCACCGTCACCTGCCCGCGCCCCACGTCGCCCGCGATCCGTACCGGCTCGATCACCTTCTTGTACTCGACCAGGCCGGGGGAGGGCGTGCGATCGGGGAAGAGCAGCCCGTCGCAGACGAAGTTGCCGTCGTGCAGCTCCTCGCCGAAGTCGCCGCCGTAGGCGAAGTACGCCGTCCCGTCCGCGGTCCGCCGGCGCAGCCCGTGGTCGATCCACTCCCAGACGAAACCGCCCTGGCAGCGCTCGTAGGTGTCGAAGATCCGCTGGTATTCGGCAAGCCCGCCAGGCCCGTTGCCCATCGCGTGCGCGTACTCGCACAGGATGAAGGGCATATTGCGCCGCCGCTTGTCCGACTCGGCGTCGGCCAGCGGGGGTTCCGCGCGCCGGCCGATCAGCTCGGACTCGGCGTGGTCGGCGTACATCCGCGAGTAGACGTCCACGTCAGCGCAGGACAGGTCGCCCTCGTAGTGGATGGGCCGGGCCGGGTCGCGCTCCCTGATCCAGGACGCCATCGCGGACAGCCCCGCGCCGGTGCCGCACTCGTTGCCCAGCGACCACATCACCACCGACGGGTGGTTCTTGTCCCGCTCCACCATGCGGGCCGCCCGGTCCAGCAGCGCCGGCGTCCACCGCTCGTCGGCCACCGGGTTGCCCCGCCAGCCGACCTCCTCGAAGCCGTGCGTCTCCAGGTCGCACTCGTCGATCACCCACATGCCCAGCTCGTCGCACAGGTCGAGGAAGGCCGGGTGCGGCGGGTAGTGGCTGGTGCGCACCGCGTTGATGTTGTGCTGCTTCATCAGCAGCAGGTCGTCGCGCATCGTCTCCTGGTCCAGGGCGCGCCCGTGGTCCGGGTCGAACTCGTGCCGGTTCACCCCGCGGAAGGCGATCCGCCGCCCGTTGACCTTCAGGACGCCGTCCTCGACGGCCACGGTACGGAAGCCTATCCGCAGCGGAATGCGCTCCCCCTCGGTCGCCAGCTCCGCGTCGTACAGCCGCGGCAGCTCCGCCGACCACGGCTCGACCGGCACGATCACCGGCTCGCCCGTGGGGATGTCCAGGCCCAGCTCCGGCACCGTCACGGTGCCGCCGGGCTCGCAGTCCACCCGCAGGGTGCCGGTGCCGGTGGTGTGGTCGTAGCCGCAGTGCACGAAGAAGTCGGTGACCGCACCCTCGGGCCGCTCGATCAACGTGACCTCGCGGAAGATCCCCGGCAGCCACCACATGTCCTGGTCCTCCAGGTAGCTGCCGGACGACCACTGGTGCACCCGTACCGCCAGCACGTTCTGCTGCGGCCGCAGCAGCTCGCCGACCTCGAACTCCACCGGCAGCCTGCTGCCCTTGAAGGTGCCCAGCTCCGTCCCGTTCAGCCACACCCGGGCGCAGGAGTCCACGCCCTCGAAGCGCAGCACCGCCGCGCCCCCCGGCCAGTCGTCCGGCAGGTCGAAGGTCCGCAGGTGGTCCCCTGTCGGGTTCTCGGTCGGCACGTACGGCGGGTCGACGGGGAAGGGGTAGCGGACGTTGGTGTACGCCGGCTGCCCGTACCCCTGCAGCGGCCAGTGCGACGGCACCGGCAGCACGTCCCAGCGGGCCGCGTCGTAACCCGGCCGCGCGAAGGAGTCGTCCTCGGCCTGCGCCGTCGCCGACAGCCGGAAGCGCCAGGCCCCGCCGAGCCCCACCCGCCGCGCGTCGGAGGCCGGCCACCACGCGCGCGGCGGCAGTGCTCCCGTGCCGGGGGCCATGTCCTCGTAGTACGGAACGGCCGCGGACGGCTCCGGCTCGTGCATCGTTGCTGCTCCTCAGTTCCCGGATCCGCCGTGTCGCGCGCGCCGGGCCTGCCGGCCCGGTTGATCCACTGCACCGATTCTGCTGAGGCGGCGGGCCTGCCGCTAGATGTACCGATCACCGAATTGCCCGGCCCACCCGCGGCTCCCCGGCCGCCGGCGCCGAACCCCGGTGTCCCGAGGCGGACTTGACCGTCCCGCCGGGCCACTGGGATCCTGCCCGCCCGAAGGACTGGGGGGCAGTGCCATGACTCACTCACCACACGTGACCGCGGTCACGTCGGCGGCCGCATCCGCCGCGGAACCGATCAGCGGCCTCAAGGGCGGCTGGGCCCTCGTGCTGATCGCGGCCGTGGTCGTCGTCATCGCGGCGGTCGCCGTCATACCGCTGATCATGGACGTACGCCGTGCCACCGCCTGGCGCCGCCAGCTCACCGACCAGCTGATCGACCGCGCGGCCACCGACCACGAGGTCCGCGACTTCCTCCGCGACCTGCGCGAGCCCCGCGGCGTCCGCGGCCTGACCCGCAGCATCATCGCCGTCCTGATCCTGGCCCTGGTCGGCTTCGCCCTCGCGGTGGCCATGCTGTCCTCGGGCCCCGATTCCGGCGACCTGCGCAAGACCATCGTGACCTCGCTGATGACCGTGCTGGCCACGGTGGCCGGCTTCTACTTCGGCACCCTGGGCGCGCAGAACAGCGCGGAGGACGCCCGCCGCCACGCCGCCCCCCAGCCCCGCCCCAAGCCCGCCCCCACCCCGCCCGCCCCACCCACACCCCCGTCACCCCCCGAGCACGAGGTGTAGCCCCCACCCCCACCCCGGTGCGAGCGAACACCTCCCGACGTGAGGTATTGTTCTCGTGCACGGCCCCCCGGGGATCACCCCCCGGAAGCGGCCAAGCACCGGGACGTGGCGCAGCTTGGTAGCGCACCTGACTGGGGGTCAGGGGGTCGCAGGTTCAAATCCTGTCGTCCCGACGGTGCACGGAAGGCCCGCTGGACTGGCATATGGCCAGGTCAGCGGGCCTTCGTTGTTGTCGGCAACGGTTTCCATGTGATGGGCCGTCAGGCTCCTGGGGACCAATTGGGGACCACGGGCGCAGAAAACCCTGCCCCTGCCGAAAACCTCATCCATGCAGGTCACGCGGCATGTTGGTACTCGTGGAGGATGCCGCCGAGCCGGTCGCGCTTTCGTATGTCGAGGCGGGAGATCTGCCCCGGATCAGTGATTGGCGCGGGCAACAGGTGTAGCGGACGGGTGTTGGCGATGCCTTGGTGGGGTCGGTGGGAGTTGTAGTGTTCCTCGAACTCCCGCAGGGCGTGGAGCAGGTGGCGCTGGTTCCATATCAGGGTGCGGTCGAGGAGTTCGCGGCGGCAGGTCTGCACCCATCTTTCCATGATCGCGTTCATGCGTGGGATCCGGATGCCGCTGAGCACGACCTCGATCCCGGCGTCGGCGAGGATGGTGTCGAACAGAGCGGGAAACTTCCCGTCCCGGTCTCGGATCAGGAACCGCGCGCGGCAGTCGGCGTCCTGGAGGTCCATGACGAGGTTCCTTGCGGTCTGGGTCACCCAGGACGTGGTGGGATGTGCGGTCGCGCCGAGGATCCGGATCCGTCGGCTGGCGTGCTCGATTACCGCGAAGATATACACCCGCGCCCCGGACAGGGTGACTGTCTCCAGGAAGTCGCAGGCCAGCAGGGCGTCGGCCTGGGAGTGCACGAAGTCAGCCCACGTACTCGAGGCCCGCTTCGGTGCGGGCTCGATGCCGGCGTCCTTGAGGATTTCCCAGACGGTGGAGGCAGCCACTTTCACGCTGAGGACCAGGAGCTCACCGTGAATGCGACGGTAGCCCCAGCTGGGGTTTTCCCGCGCGAGCCGCAGTACCAGGAGCCGGACGGAGCGTATGGTCCGTGGGCGTCCGGATCGCTTCGGGCGGGAACGAGCCGCGTGGCGGCGCGCGACCAGATCCCGGTGCCAGCGCAGTACCGTGTCCGGGCGTACCAGCAGTCGCACCCGGCGGAGCACGTCCCGCGGCAGCCGGTGCAGCAGTGCTGCGAGGAACGCGCGATCACTCGGGGTGAACCGCACCCTTTCTTGGCCGAGTTGGCGTTCCAGGACCATGATCTGATGGCGCAGCGCGAGGATCTGCGCGTCTTTGTCCCGATCGCTCATCGGCAGCAGACGCAGCATCGCGAACGCGTTCGTCACAGTCAGGTAAGCCAGTCGCAGCAACACAATTGATCATCATGCCGGGGCGCTTGCCAATCGCGCGAGAGCACCATCTGAATGCCTACGGGCTCCAACCCTGGGCACATCCTTCACCTGCTCTCACCAGGGCGGATGAGGTTCTCGGCAGGGGCAACGTTCCGCGGCAACCGGTGCAGCAGTGCTGCGAGGAACGCGCGATCACTCTGGGTGAACCGCAACCTATTTTGGCCGAGTTGGCGTTCCAGGACGATGATCTGATGGCGTAGCGCGAGGATTTCTGCGTCCCGGTCCCGATCGGTCATGGGCAGCAGACGCAGCATCGCGAACGCGTTCGTCACGGTCAGTTAGGCCAGTCGCAGCAACACAATCGATCATCATGCCGGGGCGCCTGCCAACCGCGCGAGAGCACCACCCGACGCCTAAGGGCTCCTAGCCTGGGCGCCTCCTCCACCGGTTCTCACCAGCGAGGATGAGGTTTTCGGCAGGGGCAGCGTTGGCCGTTTACTGCGGCACCGTTGCTGGCCGTGGCGGGGCGGGTACGTATGCCCTACCCGGTGGATGCCCCTGCCCGGGCGACGAAGGAGCGATGTGTCGTGGACGTCGAGGTCGGCCTCCAGATCAACGGGGAGCGGCGGTAGCTGACTGTGGGCACCCGGACCAACCTCCCCCCAGGGACTGGCAGCGCTGCATTTTTCCGCCGTCGCCGACCAGGGGGATGGTGATGGCGAGTGAGCCGGCGCAGGCGCTGTGAGACGTCCGGCAGGAAGCGTTCGGCTTCAGCAGGGCGCGGGCGCCTTGCAGCGGTCCAGCCGGGCCGAGAAATCGCTGAGGTATTCCAGACGCCATCGGCTGACGTGCTTCGCGCCCGCCCAGGGGCCTTCGGCGGCTGCCGGGTCCTGGTCGTCGGTCCACCAGTACGGGTGTGAGCTCGATGGCGTGCTCGCGCGCTCCGCGGGTGGGGGAGCGGCGGTGACCGCACCGGACAGGCCGTCCAGGGCCGGGTGATCGCTCTGGATCACGTACGGCCACACCTTCGGATCGCGCGGTGAGAAGCGGAATCGCAGGACACTCCCCTCGTTGACGGCAACGGGGAACGGGCCTGACGTCCGGTTGTCGATCACCATCCGCGCTGTGTTCCCCGGACCGTAGCTCTCCGGAGCGGGGATCGCGAACTCGACCACGCCATAGACCTCCGCGGTGTCCGCCGCCGTGGTCAGACGGTCGAAGACGGTCTTCCGGCCGTCCCACACCCGAACGTACTGCCCGCCCCAGCTCGGCAGCGCCGGGTTCTGGCTGCCCTGCAGCAGCCATGTCACAGACGGTGTGTCGCCCATCTTGACCTGCGGCGACTGCGTCGCGAAGAAGTCACCGAGCGCGCCGTGCCCGGCGACGTGGCGTTCCACGAAGGCCGCGTTGCCCCACTCGCCGCTCTGGTCGCCGCCGGTGAAGAAGCCGCGGTAGGTCGCGTCGGACTCGATGATCCGTAGTTCGGGATGGTGGGTCTCGATGTAGTTGTAGGCATCCACCGCCCACAGTTTGTTGGGCCCGCCGATGTAGTACACGCGCAGCTTCGGCAGGATGTCGGGGGCGTCGTGAAGGGCCTGCGCAAGGTCGTCGATGCCTCCCCAGACAAGGACGTTCAATAGATCGTCCCCCTCCCGCGCGCACTTCACGATCCAGCGGGACCCTTCGGTCGGCTCACCGAAGCCCCTGCTGCCGGCCGACTCACGGGCGCCCTGCTTGCTGAGCGCGCGCAGACGCGCAGGGGAGGGGTAGTGCGGTGAGTATGTTCTCAGATTGCCGTAGTCGCGCTCATAGGCATCGACAACCCGAAGGATGTCCTCCACACGCCCGGCGCCGAACGGTGAGGACACCAACCCGGCGATCTCCAACCGGTCCGCGTACAACAGGAGATGGACCATGGACTGGAAGTCGTCGAAATCCGTCCCGCCGATGTCCGTCGAGACGAGCACACGCGGGCGGAGCGCACCGTCGCCGCCGTGCCGTGCCGGTTGCACCGCGGCGAGGGCCTGCGTGGCGGTTGCGGCTCCGACCCCCACGCCCACCAGGGCGCCGGTCGTCGATCGGGCCGCTCGGCTCAGGAACTCGCGTCGCTTCATTGCCACGGCTACACCCTTCCTTGGGTGTGAATATATATTCAGTAGTGACTGATGAGGTGCCACTGGACCGTAGTGCGCCCTCGGCACCTCGTCAAGAACGGGGCTGACCGGATGGCACGCGCCCAGGACGTCTGGGGGCTGTGCCATCCGGCCACGCCTTTCGCTTCCCGCTCGGCCGACCTTGTTACCGCGGCCGACCGTTTACCAGGGAGCT
>NZ_JAFFIX010000025.1 GCF_016916835.1 Actinacidiphila bryophytorum
GGGGGGCAGGCGCGACCCGCTCCCGGGCAGTGCGGACTCGACGACGCCGTGCGTGTACTCGTGCACGGCCGTGCCCAGTTCCCGTCCGTCCTCGACGGCGACGACCAACGCACGCCCCGACAGGGTCCCGAAGTCGACGCCGACGGTGACGGCGGGTGGATCGGTTGTCATGATGGTCTCCAGATATGCGGGAGGTCCCGGCGGCGCCCGCGGCGCAACCGGAACCCTCCCTGCGGGCCGCCGCGCGGACGGCCCTGCGGCCTCAGGACGACGTGCTGCTGCGCCGGACGATCAACCGGGGTTCGATCACCACGCGCTCACCGTCGCTGCCGGTCTGGCCGGACTCCAGCCGGGACACCAGCAGGCGGATGCTGGCCTGCCCGACCGCGGCGAAGTCCTGCCGGACGGTCGTCAGCGGCGGCGCGAAGAACTCGGCCTCGGGGATGTCGTCGAACCCGGCGATCGCGACCTGCCCCGGCACCGACAAGCCCGCCTCACGGAAGGCCCGCATCAGACCCAGCGCCATCTGGTCGTTCGCCACGAAGACCGCGGTGACCTGCTCCGACGACCTGCGGGCCGCGCCCGCCGCCACCCGGCCCGCCAGCTCCTGCCCCGCCCGGTACCCCGAGAGCGGCGTCCAGTCACCCACCAGCGGCGGCGGCACCTCGACGCCGGCCTCCTCCAGGGTGCTGCGCCAGCCGTTCACCCGCGCCTCGGCCTCCAGCCAGTCCGGCGGCCCCGCCACATGCCACACCGTGCGGTGCCCGGCCCCCAGCAGATGCCCTGTCGCCAGGCGGGCGCCCAGCTCCTGGTCCACCGACACACCCGCTATCGGCAGCGAGTGCCCGCCCTCCACGGTCACCACCGGGAAGGGCAGCCGCAGCTCGGCTAGCGCGGCGACCGCCTCGCGGTGCGGCACGATCACCACGATGCCCTCGACACCCCAGTCGCTGAGGTGGTCGATGGCCTCCTCCAGCGCCTTCGCCGTATACCGGCGCAACGTCACCGCCGAGACCATGTAGCCCTCGTCGCGCGCCGCCTCCTCCAGCCCGAACAGCGTGCTGGCGGGGCCGAACAGCGTCGGGTTGCACGCCACCACCCCGAGGGTGAGGGTCCGCCGGGTGACCAGGGCTCTCGCCGAGGAGTTGCGCCGGTAGCCGAGCTGCTCGATGGCCCGCTGCACCTCGGCGCGGGTCGTGTCCCGCACATTGGGGTGGTGGCTGAGGACGCGCGAGACGGTCTGGTGCGAGACGCCTGCCAGCTGGGCGACGTCCGCCATCGTCGGTGCCCGGCCCCGGCGGGGGTGCCCGTCGCTCTGCGCGGTATGCGACATGGTTCTCCGATCCGTGATGCCGCCCATTGTTAGCGCTCACAGCCCCCACCGTCAAGGCCACCGCACCCCCACGATATCCCCCACGAGCCGCGCCCCCCGCGCCCCCGCCCAGGGGGGCACCCTTACGCCGGGCGGCGAGCGTTTTCCAGGGGCGCGGGGAACGGCGCGACCAGCCCACCACCCACCGTCACGTGGCAACGCACCGCCACCACCCCAGGGGCGCGAGGAACTGCGCGACCAGCTTCCACCGGCCGTCGTATGCCAACGCACCGCCACCACCCCAGGGGCGCGGGGAACTGCGCGACCAGCCCCCACCGGGGCGCGGGTCGTCACCGGCCCGGAGGGGCTGTTCCTGTCGAAGACGGACCACCGGCCGGTGGTGGGCTGAGCGCGCAGTTCCCCGCGCCCCTTATGGCTTGCCCTCTACGTCAGCCCCCGGGGCAGGGGACCCTCGCGGAAGGCGGGCACCCCACAGGGGCGCGGGGAACGGCGCGACCAGCCCACCACCGGGGCGCGGGTCGACACCGGCCCGGAGGGGCTGCTCGGGCCGGAGAGGGACCACCCGAACGGTGGGGGGTGGCGGTCACACCCCCTACTCCGCGTCAGCGGTAGACGTGGAGGTCCGCCACACTCCACCAACTGCCGGAGGCACCCGTCTGGGTCACCCGGATGTACCGTGCCGAAGCGGACCGCAGGTCGACCGTCGTGAGCTGGCCCGTACCGGTGCCCGAGGCGGCGGCACGCCAGTGCGTACCGTCGTCGCTGAGCGTCACAGCCCAGCCGCGCGCGTAGTCGCCCAGGTTGTCACCGCTGTCCACGGCGATCCGCCGGAAGTGCGTGCGGCGGCCGAGGTCGAGTTGGACGTACTGGCCGGGGGTCTGGGCGGCGCCCGACGTCCACCGGGTGGACCCGTCGCCGTCGGCGGCGAGTTCCGCCGAGGCGGAAGGCGAGGCGGTCACGACGGCACCGTCGAGGGGGAGTTCGCGCAGGGCGCTGGAGAGCCGGGCGTCGCGCGCCCATGTGAAGGTGGCGAGCGCGCCCCCGGGCAGCGTGTAGTCGAAGCTCTCGCCGCCGACGGCGACCGTGAAGGACCGCGGGTCGTCGTTCTCGTTGTGCACGACCAGGGCGGTGGACCCGTCGGGATTGCGGAAGGCGACGTCGGTGAGCTGCCCGTTCCACCCGGTGGTGCCGTAGTTGGTGGAGCCGATGCGCACCGCGCCGGGCTTCACGAACTTCGACAGGTGCCCGATCGTCGAGTATTCGGCGTTGGTGGTGACGGTCCCGTCGGCCGCGACGGTGAGCAGCGCCGTGCAGGTGTCGCAACCGCCGTTGTGCGGCCCGCCGTTCGGGTCGAGGGCGAGGTTCCAGTCGGCGACGGACTTGGCCCAGTTGCGCGTTGTCCCCACGGTGATGGTGCGGGCGTGCCAGGTGAGCGTCCCGCGGAAGATCTGCGCGGGCGTGTCGGTGGCGCCGTGCGAGCCGGAGCACTCGGTGAACCAGATTCCCTTGTCGGGGTGCGCGTCGTGCAGCGCGCTCTGTGCGCTGGGGTCGCCTGAGTAGCAGTGGTAGGCGGTGCCGGCGATCCAGCGGGCGGCGGAGCTGTCGAGTACCTCGTACGGGTAGTCGGTCTGCGGGTCCTCGCCCATCTTCTCGGCGGTGGCGATGTCGCCGGGGTGGGTGGTCCAGTTGTGGTCGTACGCCAGGATCTTCGTCCGCGGGCTGGCCTTGTGCAGCAGCGGCCCGAGCGCCTCGATGACCGCGGTCTCCTGCTGTACGGGCAGGTCGGTGCCGGGGTACGCGTTCGGTGCGCGGTTCTGCGGCTCGTTCTGGACGGTGAGGTAGTCCACGGGGACGCCGGCGGCCGCGTAGGCCTGTACGAACTTCACCAGGTAGCGGGCGTAGGCCTGGTAGACGGCCGGGTCGTCCTTGAGGTGGCCGCCGACGAGCGAGTCGGAGTCCTTCATCCAGGCGGGCGGGCTCCACGGCGTTGCCATGACGGTGAGTTGCGGGTTGAGCTTCCTGGCCTGCCGCAGCAGCGGCAGGATCTGCGCCTGGTCGTGGGCGATGCTGAAGTGCGTGAGGCCGAAGTCGGTCCGACCCGCGGGCATGTCGTCGTAGGTGTAGTGCGCGGCGGCGGCGGTGAAGTCGGAGGAGCCGACGGGCTGGCGCAGGAAGCTGACGCCGATGCCCTGCCGGGGGTCGAAGAGCTTGCGCATGGCGGCGTCGCGGGCGGCGGGCGGCAGGGTGCTGAGCACGGCCGCGGAGGAGTCGGTCATCGCGCCGCCGAAGCCGTCCATCGTCTGGAAGGTCCGGTTCGGGTCGACGGTGATGGTGGTGAGGTCGGAGCCGCCGGGGTGGAAGTCGACGGGTGCCTGCGGTTGCAGTTGGGCGGAGTCGTCGGCCGTGGTCAGCCAGACCTGCGCCTGCGGCTGCGCCGGGCGGTGCGCGGGGGCCGCTGTGGCCGCGGCGGGCAGGCTTGTCAGACACAGCGCGGCGGCGGTGAAGGCCGCGGCGCCCAGGGTGCGTCTCATCGGGGTTCTCCTCGGCGGGGGTGCGATGCGGTGCGGTGTAACGCATGTAACAGGTTCGACACTTGCGGGCCGCGCCCACAGAAAACCGCCCATGTCCGGCCCTGTCAAGGCTCCGACCACACTTCCGCAGCCGTCGGCTCCACCCACGGATGTAACGTCACGATGTAACAAACCCCGCCCCACCGGAGGCCGGCGCCCCGCAGGGGCGCGGGGAACGGCGCGACCGGCCCCCACCGGACGCGCGGGTCGTCACCGCCCCCAAGCGGCTCTTCGGTCCGGAGCCGGACCACCCGCCGGTGGGCGCGCGGCGCCACGTCGCAAGCACCCCCCTGGATAGGGAGTTGGCGCACATAGCGGGGTCCGGGTTGTGTGCCCGGCCACCATCGCCGGGGCCGGCCGGCGTAAATACCGTCACGCGGCATGGAAGACGCCCGCACCATCCTCGCGACGCACAACCTGTGCAGAGATTTCCACGGCTTCCGCGCCGTGAACGCGGTGGACCTGGCGGTCGAGGAGGGCACCGTGCACGCCCTCGTCGGCCCCAACGGGGCAGGGAAGACGACCCTGTTCAACCTGCTCACCGGTTTCCTCCCGCCCACCGCCGGCGGCATCCGCTTCGCCGGGACCGACATCACCCGCCTGCCCCCCGAGCGCATCGCGCGCCTGGGCGTCGCGAGGTCCTTCCAAGTGACCAGCCTCTTCGCGCAGATGGCGGTGCGCGAGCACGTGGAGCTGGCGTTGCAGGCGCGTTCGCGGGAGAAGGAGGGCCGCCGCTTCTGGCGCAGTGAGCGCCTGATGCGCAGGTTCGAGGCCCCGGCGATGGACGTCCTGGCCGAGGTGGGCCTGGCCGGCCTCGCGACGCGGCCTGCGGGCAGCCTGCCGTACGGGCAGAAGCGCGCGCTGGAACTGGCCCTCGCGCTGGCCTTGGAGCCCCGGTTGCTGCTGCTGGACGAGCCGACGGCCGGCATGGGCCTGGAGGACGTCGACCGGACGGTCGCCCTGATCGCGCGCATCCGCAGCGGCCGGACGGTCGTCATGGTCGAGCACAACATGACGGTCGTGGGCACCCTCGCCGACACGGTGACCGTGCTGCAGCGCGGCGAGGTGCTGGTGACCGGCCCGTACCGGCAGGTCAGACAGGACCCGCGGGTCGTGGAGGCGTACTTGGGAGCCGACGTTGCTTGATATCGAGGGCATGAGCGCGCGGTACGGCGAGGCCACCGCCCTGGACGGGGCGTCGCTCACGGTCGGCGCGGGCGAGGTGGTGACGCTGGTCGGCAGGAACGGCGCGGGCAAGACGACGCTGCTGCGCTGCGTGATGGGCCTGCACCGGCCGGCCGCGGGCCGAGTCGCCCTGGAGGGGCGGGACATCACCGCGGCGCCCGCCCACCGCCGGGCGCGGCTGGGCCTCGGCTACGTACCGGACGACCGCGGCATCTACGCCGGTCTGTCGGTCGAGGAGAACCTGACGCTGCCCCCGGTGGCGGCGGGTTCCGCGTGGCCGCTGGCCAGGGTGTACGAGACCTTCCCCGTCCTGGCGGCGCGACGGCGGTTCCCCGGTGGGCGGTTGTCGGGCGGGGAGCAGCAGATGCTGGCGCTGGCGCGCGTACTGCGGGCGGGGGCGCGGGTGTTGCTGTGCGACGAGCCGACCGAGGGCCTGGCCCCGGTCACCGTGCGGCAGATCGGCGACATCCTGCGGGGCGCGAAGGAGCACGGGGTCGCGGTGCTGCTGGTGGAGCAGAACCTGCGGTTCGCCACGACCGTCGCCGACCGGCACTACCTGCTGGCGCAGGGCCGTGTCGTGGAGGCGCTGGACAACCGGGACGTCAAACAGCGCGAGGACGAACTCCTCGCCCACCTCGGGCTGTAGCCCGCAACTTCGCAACCTCGGGCCGCGGCCCGAAACGATCAGGAGGCAGTGCAATGAAGCGCAGGCTGACGATGGGCGTGGCAGCGGCCGCGGTGGGGACGCTGCTTGCCGCGTGCGGCGCGGGCGGACCCGGTTCGGGCGGCGGGAAGATCAGCGGCGGCAAGCTCACCCTCGGTGTGCTCACCGACCTGTCGGGGGTCTACGCCGACCTCGCGGGCAACGGCGCCGTCGCGGCGGTGCAGATGGCCGCCGACGACTACCGCAAGAAGTACGGCGACAAGGCCGTCACGCAGAAGATCGACGTGATCAAGGCGGACCACCAGAACAAGCCGGAGGTCGCCAACACGCAGGCCAGGGAGATGTACGAGCGCAAGGGCGCCGACGCGATCTTCGACGTGCCGACGTCGTCCGCGGCGCTCGCCGTCGAGACGGTCGCCGCCCAGCAGAAGAAGCTGTACTTCAACACCGGTGCCGCGACGACGGAGTTGGCGGGCAAGTCCTGCAACGCGTACACGTACGAGTGGGCGTACGACAGCTACATGCTCGCGCACGGCACGGGCACGCAGGTGACGCAGCAGGGCGGGAAGAACTGGTATCTGATCTACCCGGACTACGCCTTCGGCCAGGACATGCAGGCGAAGTTCACGCCCGCGATCGAGGGCGCGGGAGGGCGCGTCGTCGCGAAGGACCCGACGCCCTTCCCGAGCGACAACTACTCGACCTTCCTGCTCAAGGCGCCCACCCTCAATCCCAAGCCGGACGTCCTCGGCGCGCTCCAGGCGGGGGGCGACCTCGCCAACGTCGTGAAGCAGTACGACCAGTTCAAGGTGAAGGACAAGGGCGTCAAGCTCGCGATCGGGCTGCTCTTCGACAGCGACATCAAGGCGATCGGCGCGGACAAGCTGGCCGGGACGATGTTCACCACGGCCTGGTTCTGGAACCTGGACGACCGCTCCCGTGCGTGGGCCCAGCGCTTCCAGAAGATCACAGGCAAGCTGCCGACCTTCGACCAGGCGGCCGACTACTCGGCGGCGACGGCGTACCTGGAGGCGGTGCAGAAGGCGGGTACGGACAAGGCCGCGTCGGTCTCGAAGGTCCTGGACGGCATGCCGCTGGACGACTTCTTCGCGCGCAACGCGACCGTACGGGCCGCCGACCACCGCGTCGTCCACGACGCCTACCTGGCGAAGGTCAAGGCGCCCTCGGAGGCCACGCAGGACGGCGACTACACCGAGCTGGTGCGCACCATCCCGGCGGCGCAGGCCTTCGACAAGCCGTCCCCCGACTGCCACCTGGGCTGACCGACATGACCTCGTTCCTGCAACAGCTCTTCAACGGCCTGGTCAGCGGCAGTTTCTACGCACTGCTGGCGCTCGGCCTGGCCGTCATCTTCGGCATGCTGCGTGTGGTCAACTTCGCGCACGGCGCCCTGTACATGCTCGGCGCCTTCGGGGCGGTCGTGCTCGGCGACGACGCGGGCCTCGGCTTCTGGTGGGCGCTGCTGCTGGTCCCGGCAGCGCTCGCCGTCGCCGGGATGGCGATGGAACGCCTGCTCGTGCAGCGGCTCACCGCCCTCGACCCGCTCTACAACTTCCTGCTGACCTTCGGCATCGCCCTGGTCTGCCAGGACCTGCTGCGGATGAAGTACGGCTCGCACTCCCGGCCGTACGACCGGGCGCCCTTCGGCGGCACCGTCGACCTCGGGCTGTTCGACTACCCGCGCTACCAGGTGTTCGTGCTGGCCGTGTCGGTCGTGGTGTGCGTGGCGGTGTGGCTGCTGCTGACCCGTACCCGGATCGGCACGGTGGTGCGCGCGTCCACCGAACGGCCCGAGCTGACAAGGGCGTTCGGCATCGACACCCGGCGCTGGGTGACGCCCGTCTTCGGATTCGGCGTGGCCCTGGCGGGACTTGCCGGGGTGCTGGCCGCGCCCATGCGGGCGGTCAACTCAGACATGGGAGCCGACCTGATCATCACCGTCTTCGCGGTCGTCGTCATCGGCGGCCTCGGCTCGGTCTTCGGCTCCGTCGTCGCCGGGTTCGCGATCGGCATGATCCAGGCGCTGGGCAACCTCTACGTCCCCGTCCTGTCCCAGACCTCGGTCTACCTGCTGATGGCCGTCGTCCTGCTGGTGCGGCCCGCGGGCCTGTTCGGCAAGGAGGAACACGCATGATCCTCGCCCTGGTGCACCGCCTCGCCGGCCGCCCGGCCTGGATACGGTGGGGCCTGCTCGCCGCCGGCCTCTTCCTGGCCGCCGTCCTGCCCTGGGTGCTGTATCCGCCGGTGGCCACCGACATCCTGTGCTGGGGCCTGTTCGCGGTGGCCTTCGACCTGCTGCTCGGCCACGCGGGCCTGCTGTCCTTCGGCCACGCCGCTTTCTGGGGCGGCTCCGCGTACGTCACCGGACTCATCGCGCTGCACAGCGGACTGCCCTTCTACGCGGCCGTGTTGGGCGGCGCGGTCGCCGCGGCCC
This sequence comes from Actinacidiphila bryophytorum, assembly GCF_016916835.1. Lineage (GTDB taxonomy): Bacteria > Actinomycetota > Actinomycetes > Streptomycetales > Streptomycetaceae > Actinacidiphila > Actinacidiphila bryophytorum. The sequence goes on from NZ_JAFFIX010000025.1 coordinate 8,208, forward strand.
TGCTCGCGCTCCCCATCGGCTACCTCGCAGTACGCCGCAGCGGCATCTACTTCGCCATGATCACCCTGGCGTTCGCGCAGATGGTCTACTTCGTCGCCAACCAGTGGAGCGCGGTCACCGGCGGCGAGAACGGCCTCCAGGGCATCCCGCGCACCCTCCCCGGCGCCGACCTCTCCGACGCCTTCACCTTCTACTACGCCGCCCTGCCCGTCGTCCTCCTCGGCCTGGCGGCCGCCCACCGCATCGTCCGCTCCCCCTTCGGCCGCGTCACCGCCGCGATCCGCGACAACCCCGACCGTGTCCGCGCCCTCGGCTACTCGGCCGACCGCTACAAACTCACCGTCTTCACCGCCTCCGCCTTCCTCTCCGGCCTCGCCGGCGGCCTCTTCGCCGTCAACCACGGCTTCGCCTCCCTCCAGGAGGTCGACTGGACGACCTCCGGCAAGGTCGTCGTGATGACCGTCCTCGGCGGCATCGGCACCCTGTGGGGCTCCCTGGTGGGGGCCGCGGCGATCGTCCGCCTGGAGGACTGGCTGTCGACGGCGGGCTTCGAACAGACCGACCTGGTGACAGGCGGCGTCTTCATCGTCGTCGTCCTCCTCTTCCGCCAGGGCCTGTGGGGCACCGCCACCCACCTCCTCCGGCTCCGCGCCCCGAGTGCTCCGCCGGAGGAGCCCGAGGCCGACGCGGAGTCTCCGGCTCACGCCGGCGGTGGGGGCGGGAGGGGTTTCACGGCGCGGGCGAAGTAGGTCTGGACGTCCTCCGCGGACGCGTACGCCTGGCGGAGGTACGCCGTCCAGGGGGCGACGGTGGCGGGGTCGGTGTAGCGGATCGCGCCCAGGGTCGCGCCGGGGGTGTCGTAGAGCACGCGATAGAGGGTGCGGTCGTCCAGCAGCGTCAACTCCGGGAGGAGGCCGCCCGCTTCTGACTGCTCGACCGAGGTGGCCGACAGGACCCGTACGCGGTGGCCGCATTCGGCCCGGAGCGCGAGCCAGTGCAGCTCCCACTGCATGTACGGCGTCAGCGGCTCCTCCACCACCCGCAGCCGGTGGAACGCCGAGCCGCGCCGGTCCTCCTCGACGGCAGCCGCCCGGACCGCCGGCCGCTCGGCCTCGAACAGCCGCAGCGCCTCGGCCCAGTTCCCTCGGCGTAACGCGTCCCGGCTCGGGCTGCCCGCCTCCTCGAAATGCTGGCGGCGTTCCAGCTTCCAGGAGTTCCCGTTACGGATCGCGCCACGGCGTTCGCGGAAGTCCCGCCGGTAGGCGTTCGGGGCGAGCCAACGCCCCCTTCCCGCCCCGAAGTCACGCACCGCGCGCGGGAAGGTCGAGTTCGGCGCGGACGGTTTTGCCTACCGGGTGGCGGTCGATCACCGCCCAGCGGTCGGCGACCGCTTCGACCATCAGGAGGCCGCGGCCGGACTCGGCCAGGGGGCGTGGGGGGAGGAGGTCGCCGGGGCCGGGTGGGCGGCGTTCGGTGCGGGTGTCGGAGACCTCGATACGGAGCGTGGCCCGGCTGAGCACGATGCGCAGCTCGAAGTCCCGCCCGGTGACGCAGCCGTGGGTCACGGCGTTCGCCGCCAGCTCGGCGACGATCGTCTCGGCCGCCTCGAACGCGGCGGTACCGCACCGGATCCCCCAGACGTTCAGCTCGTGCAGCGCCAGGTGCCGCGCGAGCCGCGCACCCCGGCGGGTGGAGCTGAACTGCTGACTGAACTGCTCGATGAACTCACCCTCGGAGACGGTGAGTTGACGGGTGGTGGGAGTTCTCATGATGCCCAATGTGACCTGCGGGAACACCGCTGTGCCAGCACCGCGCCTTGTACGCTGCGCGAGCGTACACGCACCAAGGGTGGACAGTACACGTCACCGAGGGTGACCCTGTACTACGGCGGTAGTAACACCAGGGCGAGTGCGCGGGAGGTGGCCGATGACGGCCAACGGCACGGGCGGCGGCGGCACGGTTTCGGGCGGCGAGCCCGAACCCTCCGACAGCTTGCGGACGTTCGGCGCGTTCGTCCAGGCCTTACGCGAGCACGCCGGCATGAGCCGGGAGGAGTTCGGCACGCTCATGGGCCTGTCCAAACACACGGTGACCTCGATCGAGGTCGGGCGCCGCATGCCGGACCCGGACTTCGTCGAGCGCGCCGAGCCGTTGCTTGGCAACACGGGTGCGTTGCGCAATGCGGTACGGCACCTCAGCCGCAGGCCGGGCCTGGCCAGTTGGTTCCGCCAGTGGGCACGCAAGGAGGAGACGGCGATCAGCCTGTGCACGTACGAGTGCCGCGTAATCCCGGGCCTGCTCCAGACGGAGGCATACGCGCGAGCGTTGTTCGAAGAGCGCCTGCCGCCGCTGAGCGACGAGGAGATCCAGGCCCAATGGACGGCGAGGGCCGAGCGCCAACGCCTACTGCGGGGTCGCCCGAACACGGCATTCAGCTTCGTACTGGACGAGCACCTCTTCCTGCGCCGGACGGGTGGATCAGAGGCCGCACGAAATCTGCTCGACCACGTCCTTGAGGTCAGCAGGCGGAGGAACATCGAGATCCAGGTGCTGCCAACAACGACCGGGGTCCACCCAGGCTTGGACGGACCGATCCGGCTCCTGGAGACAGCCGAAAACCACTGGTTCGGATACAGCGAGGGCCAGGAGACAGGCCAGCTCATCTCCGAGGCCAAGGTCGTCAGCGTGCTCCAACAGCGGTATGCAAAACTGCGCTCGCAGGCCCTCACCCCAGAGGAGTCCGGGAGCCTGCTGTTGCGACTGCGAGGAGAGCTATGAGCACCAACGAACTGAACTGGTTCAAGAGCAGCTACAGCGGCAGCTCCGGTGACGACTGCATCGAGGTCGCCCTCGCCTGGCACAAGTCCAGTTACAGCAGCGGCAGTTCAGGCGACTGCGTCGAGGTCGCGACCTGCCCCGAGGTCGTCCACGTACGGGACTCCAAGGACAAGGAAGGCCCCCAACTCGCCTTCACCCCCACGGAGTGGTCGGCCTTCGTCGCGTACGCACGCGCGCTCTGACAGCACCGCAGGGGCGGGGGGCGTGCCCCCGCCCCTACCCGCCAGGAAAGGCGCGACGATGGAACAGCCGGGGATACGCCTGGGCAGCGACAACGCATGGGTGGAGCTGGCCCGCTCCGAAGAGAACAACTGGCGGGTCACCGCCGACTGGTGCACGTGCCTGACGGCAGACTTCGACGTGTACCTCACCCACGACGAAGTCGTGGACTTTGCCACGCGGATGCTCGCCCACCTGCGGGAGCCGTCAGGCGGCGGCTTTTCCGAGGCGGTGACCTCCAGCCGCGTCAATCCGCTGAGCCTGACGATGGAGCCCGTCGGGAACGGGTTCGCCTCCTTCGCGTGGCTCACCCCGAACGGTGACGACAACGTCTGCCACATGCAGATGGAGATGAACCCGGTCGACGTCTCCGAACTCGTGGAGCTGTTCGAGACCTTCCACGCGGCGCTGGCGGCGTCACAGGTCTGAGGACGTCCGCAGGTCGGCGAGGACGGCGGTGTGGTCGGAGGGCCACACGCCGTCCACGGGTTCGTCGCCCGCGCGGCGGACCGCACTGACCGAGCCGAGGCCGCGCGGGCCTGGCAGGCCGGTGTGGATGTAGTCGACGCGGACGCTGGGTTCGAACCCGGCGGCGACGTACGGGTTGGCCGCGTCCCAGGTGACCGACGGCTGCGCGGGGTCCGCGTACTCCCATGCGTCGAGGAGGACTTGGCCGGGGACGGCGGGTGCGGTCTTGTAGCCGCCGAAGAGCCGTACTTCGTCGGAGTCGGGGAAGGCGTTGAAGTCCCCCGTGACAACGGGCGGGAAGTCGCTCCCCCGGCCGCGTGCGGCCACGAACTCGGCCAGGGCCGTGACCTGTTGGCAGCGTAGGGCGGAGGCGTCGACCGCCGAGGTGAGGTGGGTGGTGAAGAACGGCACCTGGTGCGCAGGGGCGTCGATGCGGGCGTAGAGGGCCAGGCGGCCGTCGTCGTCGCCCTCGCGGAAGGGCAGTTCGGCCCGCTCGTGCTCCACGATGGGCCACCGGCTCAGGACGGCGTTGCCGATGTCCACCGACAGGTCCCCGATCCGTCGCTGCCAGCCCTCCGGCGCGCGCGACGCCGCCCACGTCCAGTGCATGCCGAGGCTCGACGCGAGCCGTTCTGCCAGGTTCTCCCCGCCGCACGCCCACACTTCCTGGAGCCCGACCACGTCCGGCCGCAGGTCCCTCAGTACGGCGAGTATCGCCCTCTCCCGCTGCTCCCACGGCCCGAACCGCCACCACACGTTCCAGGTCAGCACCCGCATCACAGCGGCATGTCGCGCAGCGTCCGGTGCGCCACCTGGCGGCCGGGGGCGTCGATCTCGGCGTCGATCGCCGCCGTGTCCGCCGGGTCGAGCGTGACCGAGGCGGGGAGCGCGCCGGCGGTTTCGAGCAGCAGCGTGCGGCGCAGATGCGTCGGCGGGTGGGTGGAGTCGGTGCTGTGGCCGCGGAGTTCCGCGACCCGGCGCAGTCGTTCCCGCTCGTGTGCGGGGATGTCCCGTGCGTGGTCGGCGAGTTGCGCCCACAGACCCGCCTCGACGGCCTTCGGGTCGGTGCCGCGGTTCCTGGTGCGGGCCAGTACCGCCTGGCGGTGCACCTCCCGGGCCACGGTCTGGGCCAGCAGCAGCTCGTCGAGGAACTCCGCCGCGGCGGCGCCCGATCCGATCCGGGCGCCGTTCAGGTCGGCCTGGTATTCGGCGCGTTGGGAGGCCCGCAGGGTGAAGTGGTCGAGCAGGTAGAGCAGTCCGAGTACGAACAGCCACGGCGGGATCATGATCAGGTCGGTGATGACCTGGACGACGGTGCGGTGGCGCTGTCCGCTCGGGCGCAGTACGTGGTGCCAGGTGCCGAGGGTGCGCAGGGCGGTGCCGACGACCAGACCGCGGCGCTGGTCGCCGTTGGCGTAGTGCCCGAACTCGTGCCCGAGAACGGCGATGCGCTGCTGGGGGCTGAGCATGTGCCACAGCGGCAGGCCGAGCACCAGCAGCCGGCGCCGCCGCAGGCCGTACTCGGTCACGGACGCGTTCACGGCGGCGTCCAGCGCCACGACGTCCACCGGCCGGGTGCCGGTCGCCGCGGCGACCCGGTCCAGCAGCGCGTACAGGGCGGGCGCCGCGGCGCGGTCGAGGGTCACGGCGTCCTTCGGCAGCCGCCCGAACCGCGGTCGCAGCGTCACGACCACGAGCAGCAGGACGGCGCCCAGCAGCACTTGGAGGGCGAGAACGCTGCCCGTCGCGATCAGCAGGACCCCGGTGACAGCGACGGCGACGGTGCTCAAGTGCACCGCCCACGCCAGGACATGCGCGGCGACCCCCGAGGCGTCCAACCGCGGTGCGCCCGCCCCGTCGCGGGCCAGTTCGCCGTACAACTGCTCGCCGTAGCGCGCGGCCATCCGGCGCCGATGCCCCTGGAGCCGGCCGCGCGGCGGGTCGGGTGGCAGCGGATCGGCGTTCCAGCCGCAGCCCGCACACCACACCACGAACCGCGGATCAGCGACCGTCACCCGCCCACACTCGGGACACGTACTCTCCCGCAGCCCCCGCCCGCCCGTTGCTCCCGCCGACACCCCGGCACCGCTATGACCCATGTCCCCCCCCAGGACGTTTCCCCCCGCCGACGTGACGGGCCGCCGCAGCCTACCGCCCGCGGAATATCCTCGTGGCGATCATTCGTACAGTTGCGCACACCCGAGGCGTGGAAAGGCGGTCGACCGTGGTCAACACCGTGCCGGTACAACGTGACGTGCTGCATGAGGCCGTGCCCGCGGTGGCGGCCTTCGCGCGGCCCGCGGTGCGGCTCCATGCGCGGATCGGCGGATTACGCGAGCTACCCAGGCCGGTATTCCCGCTGTCCATGCGGTGCGCAGACCCGGCTGGTGGCCGACCTGATGTCGGCCGAGGGGCTTGACAGTTGGTGGCATCCGCGCGCGGCTCCGGACTTCCCGTGGAAGGGCGCGCCGTACGACTGGAGCTTTCACGAGCCGACCCAGCTCCGGCTCGGCCGCGACGGCTTCCAGGCGCTGTTCGGCTGCACAGCCGATCCCGGTCACCCACTCATCACGTACATCGAGTAGCGGCCGGGAACCACCCGGCGGCTCAGCCGTGCCACACCTGCGTGGCACCGGCGTAGCAGTCGTACTGCACCAGCGTGGTCCCGTTCTCGTGACTCCACACGTCATCAAGGCACTTCCCGCTGTCGCCGTTCACGAAGTACCCATAGCTGAGCGCCCCGCTTCCGCCGCGACGTGCCCCGGCTCGGCGGCCTCCGCCACGGAGGGCAGCGCCGTCCCGGCGGCAAGTGCACCCGCGGCCAACACGGTGACGATGACCTTTCGCATGACGTCCGTCCCCCTCTCACCGCAGCCATCCTGACCACGGTGAGCCGAAGCGTAATCACCCGATCACACCCCGTACCAGACGACTTACAGCCGCCCCACCTATGGCCGGAACAGCCGCTGTACGGTCAGCCATCACCCTGGCCATCCTCGCCCGGTCCGGCAACCTGCTCGCCCCAGGCGTCGTCGCCGGACTGCTCCTGCTCGTCTTCACCGCAGCCCTCACCTGGACCTACGCCGACGGCGACCACGGCCGCCACGCTCTCCAGCACGCCTGCGGAATCATCTTCGCCTGAGGCAACGGCATCTGACGCACCCACGCCGAGCCAGGATGGCCTGCAACCAACGGATGCGGTGCGTTTACTCGGGCACAGCGCGACGATGTCGGGCCATCCTCAGGAAGCCCACGCACGGATACCACGCTTGGCAGAAGTTGATCCATTCAACGAACGACGCGAGAGCCACCCCTGCGCAATGGCGCGCTCGTATTCCGCAGTCCTACGGGATGTGCCGTTTCCCGTCCGCTCACACAGAGGGCGGCCGCAGCCGAGCGCGGCCAGGAGAGAGGCGAAAAGGCTATACCCTCACTCGGTCAACTGTTGTCCGAAGTCAACTCCCTGTATGCAGTCTCGGCGGCAGTGACCACAGCATCCCAGTGAGGAGATTCCATGTACTCCAAATCACTGCGCTCCTGCCCCTCAATGTCGAGCAGTCGCTCAAGAGCGTCGGCGAGTACTTCCATGACGCCAACTTCGGCACGGCTCGCCAGGATCGCTCCGAGGTACTTTTCGGGATCCTCAAGCACGACCGTGTCATCGAAGAGAATATGCACATTCATGGAGAAGTCGTCATAGTACTGCTCATTTGGATATCGACCCTCAACCCAGACGCGGCGCTGATAATCCCTGTCAGCCAATGACTTGACAGCACCGATGACACTCTTACGCATCTCCGGAAACTTAACCTCGATCATTTCGGCGTATACCAGTTCTTCCATTTGACCCACTCGGAAAGCGGGATGTGCGCCTCGTAGGCATTATCCTGGATACTGCCTACAATTGGCTCACCATTTCGGCCGATTATCCTTCCGCCGCGATTGATGACGACGTGATCAACCTGCTGATACTCCTGAGAGTTGTTCGGGTTTCCCTGGTCGATTCGAATTCCATTCCCCTTTCCATCGTTCCACCGCCAGCCCACGCCCTTTTTCGTCGGCTTTGGCGTTCCCATTTCACCGGGAACCTTGGACGTCGCAGAGTCTGGGAGGGTCCAGTCGGACGGCGAACTGCTGTCGGATCCCGATCCGCCGTCTCCTGAGGATTCGGAGAGGGCCGTCTTCTCCGAGTTGATGAGGTCGTTGGCGCCCTTACCCAGCAGCGTAATACCGATGCCGGCGAGAGTGCTCGCGGCCCAGACGGCCGGCGCGCCGGCGAGACATCCCACTCCGGTCACGCACAGTGCTCCACCTGCAACATCTGCGCTGGCGCCGATTCCGGTGGCAATGAGACCGATCGCCATTTCTCCGGCACTGAGGATGGCCGCAGGATTGAAGATCTTGGCAGTCGTCTGGGCGGCTGACTTGATGAAGTTCCAGGTCTGGCGGGCAACGGATGGCGGAGGCTTGGGTTTCGCGTGGAAGTGAGCGACGGTGATGGTGGTCTGGCCGTGGGTGGGGACACTGACGACGGCGACGTAGGTGTCGCGGTCGTCTTGTTGGGTGTGGGTCTCGTTGTAGGTCCAGCCGCCGCTGGAGGTGTTGGTCCAGAAGGCGTTGTGGTCCTTGTTGTACTCGTCTTCGCTGTAGCCGCCGTTCCCGGCGATGGGACGCAGGCCGTCCGAGTCGGAGAACGCGAGCGGGTTGTTGTCGCCGTAGGCGTAGCCGTTCATCTGCTGGGGGTCATTGAGGTCCAGCAGGGGGTCGACGCTGATGAAGCGGGCTGTGGTGGGGTCGTATTCGCGGGCGCCCAGATGGGTGAGACCGGTGGCGGCGTCGGCAGTACCGCCGACGAATCCCTTGGTGCCCTGCCAGGTCGTGGGTGCGGTGCCGCGGTCGCTCCCGAAGATAGTGGTCTTGCGCCTGGCCACGGCCTGTGTGGTGGCGTCGATCTGGGTAGTGGCGGTGCCGTGCGGGTCGGTGATCAGGTAGTTGATCGCCCCTGCAGTGCGTAGCGCGACAGTCTTCCCGTTGTAGCTGTAATAGCGGGTACCCACGAGGCTGTTGTCCGGCTTGAGGAGCAGTTCGTTGCCACCCGGGAGGTAAAGGGTGGTGCCGGAGGGATTTGTCGACGTCAGTCGGTTGCCATCGGTGTCGTAGGTGTAGGCGGCGACGATGTCGGCGCCCTGGGACACCGAGGCGAGGTGGCCCTGCGCGTCCCAGTTCAGAGTCTGTTGGGGGTTGGAACCGAGGGTGCGGGTGGCGGTGTTGCCGTCTGCGTCGTAGGTGTAGTCGTCGGTGCCGGGGGCGCTGCCCGTCTGTGTGACCTTCGGCAGGTTGTGAGTGCCCGTGGCAGGCGGAGCATAGGTGCGGACCGTGTCGGTCGCTGGGCCGGCAGCGGTGGTGTGCTGGGTTTCGGTGGTGCGGTTGCCGACGGCGTCGTAGCCGTAGGACGTCCAGTACGCGTCAGGCCCGCCGACCGTGTCGGCAGAGGCGCCCTGGGCGCACGCGCTGTCGGTGTTGGTCGTCCAGGCCTGTGTGATCCGGCGCAGGGCGTCGATGGTGAAGCACTGGTTGTCGGTGACCGCGGCGGCGTCCTGACCGGTGGTGTCGGTGATGGAGGTGACGTTGCCGGCTTGGTCGTATGCGTAGTGGGTGGTGTCGATGCGCTGGGGTGCAGTGTCACGGTCGACGGTCTGGTCGGTCAGTGCGCCCGTGTGCTCGTCGTACTGCTGGGAGCTGTAGACCTTGTGGTTGAAGGCGCCGTACTCCTCGCGCACATCACGCCCGTAGTGGTCGTAAACGGTGTTGGAGACGATCGGGTCGGAACCGGCTGCGAGGGTCACGGGCAGGGCGGAGTTCGCCGTGTACAGGGGGGTGATGTCCTCCTGGGGCAGTCCGCCCATCGCCGGCTGCCGGGTCCATTTGACCTGGCCTGTGGGGTAGTACGCGGTCGTCCACTTGTACGTGCCCGCCAACCCGCCCGTGCCAGGAACCGTCACCTGGGAGATCGCCGGCATCGACAGGCTGCTGTAGGACGTGACTTCGGAGGTGTACGGCTGGCCGCCGACGTACTGGGTGGCCTTGGCAGGCAGGCCCTTGCCTCCGGTGGCTGTGTCGTAGGTCCACTCCGACAGCGTCGTGGTCACACCTTGATAGGTGGAGGTGAGCTTGGTCTTGCGGGCGAGGTCGTCGTAGGCGGTGTGCAGCTTGTAGCCGCGCGCGTCGGTGACATCGGTGACACGGTCGCCGGCGTCGTAGGCGGTCGTCGACGCACCCTTGTCGGGGTCGTCCGCGGTGATCTGCCGGCCCCGGGTGTCGTATGTGTAAGTCCACTTCGCGCCCGAGGGGTCCTGAACCTGAAAGAGCCTGCCGTGCGCGTCGTAGGTGGAAAGCGTGGACTGCGCCTGCGTACGGGCCGCGTCCGTGTACTGCTTCAGCTCGGTCGTCCGGCCAAGCGCGTCGACGACCGTGGTGGTGGCCGTGCCTCCGAGCGGGGGAACCACGGTGGTCGTGTCCCCCGTGTAGGTGGTGGTTGTGCTCTCGGCAGGGTCGCCGAACTTCCGGTTGAGCAACTGGGTGGCACGGCCGGCTCCGTCGTAGACGGTGTCGGTGGACGCCGGGTAGTTCAGTTCCTGACCAGTGACCGGGACCGGTTCCGCGGCACCGTCGGCATAGTAGGTGCCGGAGTTGCGCCACGCGAGACCGCGCGTGTCGTAGAACGTTTCGGTCACCAAGCGCCCGGAGTCGTCCGGTGATGGCGACTGAGTCTCGTACGGCCGCAGCAGTCCGTCATAGAACGCATACGACGTCTGGTACAGGTCGTTGTAGTTCAGTGCGCTGGTGGTGACAACGGTAGGTCCGTCGTTGCGCACGGTGTAGCCGAACTTGTAGCTGGGCGCCGTCGGATATGTGGCCTGGGCGCGGGACGGGGTCCATACCTGGGTGGTGCGGCCGAGAGAGTCGTACGTCAGGGTGGTGACCCGGTTGTTTGCGTCGGTGACGGTCAGCGGCTGTCCGCGGCGCGGGTCGTAGGTGGTGGTGATGTCCTGGCTCAGTGGGTTGGTCACGACCGTCTGGGTGGGGACCTCGCCGGTAGCGGGGGTGTAGGCGGTGGTGGTGGTCTTCCCGTACGCGTCAGCCACTGACAGTGCCCGGCCATAGATGTCGAAGGAGGCCACCGGGGTCGCGGTCACCTGGTCGTAGGCCGATCCGGTCCCGTTGATCTGCTCGACCTTGGTGACATTGCCCTTCGTAGGTGCTGCGGTGAGTGAGGTGGCGCCGTCGTAGTAGGTGCGCGTGTCAGCGTTGAGGTCGGCCGGGAGCGTCGGCGTCACATCGCAGGACCGGTCCACGGACTTCAGCTCGGCTACCCTGTCGAGCAGCCACAGTGTGGTATTCCGGGCGTAGGTGGTGCTGGTGCACGACTCGTCGCCCGACTTGTCCGTATCCCCGGTGGAGGAGGAAGTGGCGACCATGCCGTACGAGTCGAAGGTGCTGTGCACCGCGGTCGTGCGCGTGCCGCCGGTCACGGTGGTGCGGGTCTGCTCGTCGGAAGTACCGGTGTGGTAGGCGACGAGATCCGGCAGGCCGGTGCGGGCACGGGTCGCGGTCGCTGCAGACCGCCACGGGGTGTACGACGTGGCCGACACCAGCTTGGCGGTGTCATCGCCGTCGTAGGTCGCCGACTCCCGCACCATACCGGCGAACTGCTCGCGGTCGGTGACCGAGGTCCCTGCCGAGTCCGCCACCGACGCACCGTCGATCCCGCGGAAGTACCGGGTCTCGCTCAGCGACTTCGTGTCGAAGCCGGCACCCGATCGCGTCTGTACGAGGCCGTAGCCGCGTTGTACCGAGTACGTGCGGTCCGCGGGCTTGGTGAACTCGTCGGTCGACTTCGCCCAGGCGGCGCCGCCGAGGTAGGTGTAGCTGGTCACCTTGTCCGGGGTCGCTGCGAGGTTGTCGCCCTCAACCACCTGCTTCACCGGGTAGGTGTTGAACCAGTCCAGGGTGGCGGTGTCCCCCTCAGACGCCCATTTCACCGGGTAGCAGGTGGTCTGGTTGGTGCCGTCGGCTGGGGGCAGTGACGTCGCCGTGCAGCCCGGGTCGTTGTAATAGACGCCGACAGTTCCGCCGGACTCCGTGGTGATCTGTGATACCCGCAGCCGGACGAAGGGGGCGATCCCGTCGCCGGTCTTATCGACCCTGTTGGCCATCTGCTCAGGGGAGAACGTCGTGGGCGGCAGTAGTGCGGTGAAGTTCCCCGACGTGTCCGTGGTCCCCCGGGTGATGGAATTGAGCCACATAGGGGTGGAGATGCCGTCACCCGACGGCGGGAAGTCCTGGTTCAGCTGCCAGGTGTCGACGTTCTTGTAGGCGCCGCCGGTCAGAACCTGCGTGGTCACCGAAGTCAGCCGCTTGCGGGACCAGAAGCTTGGGGAGGTCTGCAACGGGGTGCACGTACCTCCGTCCTTGCAGTACTGGTCGAAGGGCACGTCGGGCCAGTTGGTGGCATGTGTGGTATCGAAGGTTCCGCAGTCCTCAAGGCATCGCTCTTTGGTGGTGAAGGCCACCTTGCCCATGGCCCTGCCGGAGTAGACGGCGTCGGAACGGAGCCCGTAGTCGATGTGATCGAGATAGCCGCCACGGGTGTACGGGGTAGGGGTCGACAGGCCCGTGGTCTCGTTGTAGTTGCGACCGTAGTCGTTGGTCTCTTTGTCCCAGTAGTACGCCATTGCATTGCCGTGCACGTCCACGACATAGTCGAGCTGCCAGCGCCAGGCCTGCTGGCACCAGGCAGCAGCGAAGGAAGCGTTGTAGCAGGGCTCCCCCGACTGGTTGCCGAACACCGGCACCGTCCAGGTCGAGTTGGTCTCCGGCGTGGTCGAACCCGTCCAGCCCGGGAGGCGGTTGAGGCCGAAGAAGTACTGCGTTCCGTCAGTGGCTGTGACCTTCCAGTGCTCACCATCGTTGTCACCGTTGCCGGTGACTTCGTCAGCGTTGGTCAGCTTCTCGATCTTCTGGCCCGAATCGTCCGCAGCGTGCCAACCGTGCGTGCTGTCGTAGACCAGCTCAGTGGACCTGCCACCGAGCGAAAGCGTCGCGTTGTCGGTGTACCAGCACTGATCCCCGACCTTGGCCGTGTTGGTTCCGCCGGTTTGGTCGTCGTTGCACGACTTGTAGCTGCGCTCGATGAAGCCCGGCTCGTACGACCATCCGTCGCCGATGGACGAGGGCTGATTGTTCGACGCCGACGTCCTGCCGTCCACTGCCAGCGAGCTGTAGCCCAGCGACACACTCGGCTCGAGGCCTCCCGGAACCTCAGGAGCACTCATGGGGTAGGTCCAGTTGAACGCCCCTGTCGAATCACCCGCGCTCCACGACCCCGACGCCTGGAGCGAAGTTGCCTTGTACGTACCCGACGGCCCGCTCGCATCCGCCTCTGCGGCGAGCACGGTCGCTCCCGAGGACTGCGGTGCAACCATGATCTGCGCGGACAAGGTGGAGGCTGCCGTGTCGTTGGTGGTCCGTACCGGGGACGCCGTTCGACAGGCGGCCTTATCCGGTGTGGTCAGGGCGCAGGCGGGGAGCTGGACGAGGTGAAGCCGAGAGGCCCAGTCGCCGCCGTATGCGCCCTTGAACGAGCCATAGTCGATTTCGACCTTCGCCGGGCCCGGCCGATTCACGCCGTCGGCCCGGCCGACCGACAGGAGAAGTCCGTCAACTCCGGTCTTTTGGGTGGCAGTTCGATCGGCAACACTCACGTGGAGCTTGGCCGGACCAGACGCCCCCGACACGGCGCCCGCCCGTACTGGCAGCGAACCCGCCCTGTGCAGGGAAGGCACGGAGGGGGCGGTCGCCGAATCTGCGGCGGGTTCAGCCCCGGGCAGGGCGATGTCCGTGCCGCCAGCGGCAGGCCAATTTACCTTCGGCGCCTTCCAGGACCTCGCCACCTGGCCGATGCGCTTGCCACCACCGGTCTTCGCCAGCTTCACCGGTACGGCCTTCGGCTGCTGCACTCCTGGCAACGACAGGGCCGAACCCGTACCGGCCGCGGCCACCGCAGGCAACAGGCCCACCGAGACGGCCACCACCGCCGAGACCGCCACTGTGCGCACACCGAACCAGCCCACGCCGAAACCCCACCCCTTGTGCCATGGAAAAGTACGGGCGGACTCTAGCAGCGACCCTGTTATGAAATCCAGACCCAAGATCTTTGGTGTTCTTTGACGAATCCAGAGGAAGAGAACTATACCTCGTGCGCCATAGGCGATCCTCGGTGATTTCGTCAAGTACCCAAAGCAGACGAAGGAAGCCCAGGATCGCTGCAGCCCCAGCCATGGTGCGTCTTGCGGCCAGCTTGTACTGGGCCGTTGCGCCCGGAGACTGGCCGTCGTAGATACTCGCGCATTCGTGCCTGCCGCGCCATCCACGTATAGAGTCCGCCCGGCGTATCTGACGACAAAGAGGAGTACGATGTTCCAGAGAATACGAGGCGGACCACCTTTGCCTCGGCGCCTGCGCGGTCTGTCGGCCGCTGTTGCTGTGACGATATCGATCGTCGGTTTCCTCCCCGCCTACGCGGCGTCGGCCGCACCCGCACCGTCGTCAGCCGTCGGCTTGTCCGATGGTGCACCCGGTGCCGACCCGGTCGGTGACGGGTCACTTTCGGATGAGGACTTGGCGCTGGAGCAGGCGCAGTCGACGGGGCAGCCGTCCGAAGTGGTCTCGGCGCGGACTGAGTTGTCGGATGAGTGGGCGAATCCGGATGGGTCGTTCTCGGTGAAGCGGTACGGCTCGCCGGTGCGCGTCTTCCGGGCGGGTGCGTGGGTCCCTACTGATCCGACTCTGGTCTTTGCCGCGGACGGCAGCGTGGTGCCCAAGGCGTCCACTGTTGCGGTGACGTTTTCCGGTGGCGGGACGGGGCCGCTGCTCTCAGGCGTGAAGGACGGCCGGACCCTGACCCTGAGTTGGCCCACCGCGCTGCCGGTGCCGACGCTGGACGGGAACGTCGCCACCTACTCCGAGATACTTCCCGGTGTGGACCTTCAGCTCAGGGCGGAGGTCGAGGGTTTCTCCCAGTTGATCGTTGTCAAGAGCGCGCAGGCGGCGCAGAATCCGGCACTGGCCACCCTGCGCTACACGATGAGCACGGTCGGCCTGTCGGTGGCAACCGACGCCGGCACGGGCAGCGTGACGGCCAGCGACCCGGCGGGGCAGAGCGTCTTCACCAGTCCCACCCCGCTGATGTGGGACTCCACCACCATCAGCAGTGACGGCGGCACGACCGCGACAGCAAGTGCCCGAGTGGCGGCCGAGGGGGATGGAACCGACCCAGCGGACGCCTTCGAGCCGCCGCCCGGTGCGCAGGACGCGCAGATGCCCGCCACGGTCAGCGGCGACACCCTGTCGATCATTCCGGACCGGGACCTGCTGACCGGAGCCGACACGCAGTACCCGGTGTTCATCGACCCGTCGTGGGCCTGGGGGGTCCGGCAGAACTGGACCCGGGTGTACCAGAAGTATCCGAACAACTCCTACTGGAACGCCAACGAGGTCGCCCGCGTCGGCTACGAAAACGAGACGGGCGGCCTGTCGCGGTCGTTCTTCCAGTGGGACATCTCCAACATCGAGCACGCCGGGGTCATCTCCTCGGTGTTCCGGATCAAGAACGTGTGGTCATGGTCCTGCGAGGATCGTGAAGTCCAGCTCTGGCAGACCGGGCCCATCTCGTCGAAGACCACCTGGAACCACCAGCCGTCCAAGATCGGCTCCAGTCCGCTGGCGATTGCCACCGAATCCAAGGGCTGGAGCAGCAGTTCCTGCCCGGCAGGAAACCTGGAGTTCGACCTCACTCCCAAGATCAAGGACGCCGCCGCACACGCCAACTCCAGCGTCACCCTGGGCCTTTACGCCGCCAACGAGAACGACACCTACAGCTGGAAGAAGTTCGACCCCAAGTCGGCAGTCCTTGAAACGAAGTTCAACAACGCTCCCAGCGCCCCCACCAAGCTCGGCACCAGCCCCAAGACCAACTGCGCCAGCGGCGGTCTGATCGGCAACACCACCGTCAGCCTCTACGCCACCGTGGACGACAAGGACGCCGGCAACCTCACCGCCCGCTTCCAGGTCTTCCCCACCGGCTCGACCACAGCCGTGGTCGACAAGACCGTGCCTGCGATGGACCACCGGGTTGTCACACTCTCGGTGCCGGACGCGAACCTGCCGACCGGAAGCTACACATGGCGGATCAACGCCACCGACCCGATGAACGCAACCTCGGACTGGTCGGCCACCTGCAAGTTCAGCGTGGACCGGACCAGACCAGGCAAGCCACCGCTGATCGACTCGACGGTGTTCCCCTCCGGTGAGGCCGGCTGGCCGGCGAACACCGGCAAGGCCCGTACCACCGCCGCATTCACTCTCATGCCCAACGGCGCCACTGACGTCGTCCGGTACGGCTGGTACACCGATTACGACCCCCAGGTGAACTACGACGAGGTGGCGGCAGGCCAGAACGGCTCGGCGTCAGTCACGCCGCCCGGCTACGGTCCGCACTTCGTCTACGCCTTCAGCATTGACGCAGCCGGCAATCGTTCCGATACCGCCACATACATCTACTACGCAGCCAGCCTGGGCCTCCGCGATGCGCCAGGTGATCTCAACGGCGATGGCAACAACGACATCTGGAATGTCGACTCCAACGGTACCCTGCTCACCTACGCCGGCCAGGGCAACGGGCAGTTCTCCGCCGCCACCAACGGCGGCCAGGCCTTCGACGACGCCCAGGTCACCTCACGCGGCGACTGGGGACAGGACGGCTACAACGACCTCGTTGCCCTCGAACCGGCCGCCGTCGGGACCGCGAAAGATCTGTGGACATACCCCAACAACGGCTCCGGAATCGCAACCGGGACCGGCACCGACGGCGGCGCACAACCACTGACTGTCGCCTGCCCGGCGATCACCGAGCCGACCGACGACAACCCTGACGGCTGTGCCACCGCCGACGACCACTGGCACGACGCCGACCAGATCATCGCCCCCGGCGACCTCAACGGCGACGAGAGGCCCGACCTCCTGGTCAAGGAGAACAACTTCCTATGGGCCTACTACGGCGACGGCAGCAGCAAGCGCCTCGACCTGTACGGCGCACCCGTCCTCGTCGGCGGTAGCGACTGGAACAAATACACAGTGATCGCCCCCGGCGACCTCAACAACGACAAAGTGCCCGACCTGCTGTTGCGCGACAACGCCAGCGGGGACGTCTACCGCACCTACGGCAAACAGGGGGAGAAGGAGGGAGTCGTCAATCCCGCCACATGGGGTGACGCCGCCTCGCGGGTGAAGATCGGCAGCGGCCTGACCGCCGCCGCCTACCCGGTCGTCGGGTCCGCCGGCGACGTAACGGGTGACGGCATCCCGGACGTCTGGGGTCGCAAGACCAACAACACCATGACTGGCTGGCCGGGCGTGAAGACCGGCACCGATCTCACCGGCCTGGGCACTGCCTTCAGCATCGACGGTATAACGGGCGGCGCCCGTATACCGGCTGGCACCGTTCTCTCCTCGGGCTCGAGTTTCTCCTCCCGCTCCAACACCCTGACCATGCAGTCCGACGGCAACCTCGTCGTCACCTCCAAGACCGGGCAGACCCTCTGGTCCACCGGCACGGGGGGAAACCCGGGTGCCACCGGCCTCATGCAGCCTGACGGCAACCTCGTGGTCTACAAGGCCGACGGCAGTACCCAGCTGTGGTCGTCGAACACGCAGGGCGCGAACGGCTACGCACTCCTCCAGGACCGCGGCAACCTCGTCGTCTACAACGCAAAAGGCCAGTCCCTATGGGCCGCGGGTACCGAGGTCCGCAACGACTACAACGGCGACGGCAGAAGCGACATGGCGGCCTGGTACAGCTACGCCGACACCACCTCCGGAATGGTCACCTTCACCGGAAACTCCGACGGCACCATCGCAGGCCCCGCCAAGTCCTACACCTCGCAACCGGGGAGCTGGAACAGCTCCAAAATGCAGTTCGCCACCGGCGACTTCAACGGCGACGGCAGAAGCGACATGGCAACCGCCTACGACTACGGAGGCGGCGTCGTAAGACTCTTCACCGCTCTCGGCAACGCCACCGGCGGCTTCGGCTCCCCCACTGCCTCCTGGACCTCCAAACCCGGTGGTTTGTACCTGCCGAGCATGACCCTGCACAGTGGCGACTTCAACGGTGACGGCCGCGACGATCTCGCCGTCTGGTATTCGTACCCCACCGGCGAAGACACCTTGTTCACCTTCACCGCCAACGTCCAGGGCGGCTTCAACGCCCCCTTCTCCTCATGGACCAGCGCCAACGGCTGGAACGTCAGCGAGTCGAAGCTCACCACCGGCGACTTCAACGGCGACGGCCGCGACGACATCGGCGCCCTGTACGGCTACACCGACGGCCACGTCACCATGTTCAGCTTCCTCACGGTCCCCACCGGAGCCTTCCACTCCCCCCTGACCTCATGGAGCAGCACCAGCTGGGGCGACTGGAACCGTACCTACCTCCAGTCCGGCGACTTCAACGCCGACGGCAAGGACGACATCGCCGCCTGGTACGACTACGCCGACGGGCACGACTCCCTCCACACCTTCCTCAGCTACGCGAACGGCACCGGCGGATTCAACAACCCGACCCAGTCCTGGAACTCGGCAGCAGGAAACTTCGACTACTCCCACATGAAAATGACCGCCGGCGACTACAACGGCGACGGGCACGACGATCTCGCCGCCCTGTACGGCTACACCGACGGCACAAACACCAACCGTGCCTTCACCTGGCTCGGTACCACCACCGGAGGCTTCTCAGGCTCCTATGCCGGCTGGTCATCCACCGCCTGGACCTGGAGCAATTTCCACTTCCTCAATCGGTACAACTAACCTGTAGGTCGCATAAGGGGTGCCGTCGGATATTCCAGGCGGCACCCCACCTGCAACATGCCCGGCTGTTCTCTGCGAACCCTGCCAGTCGAGGCGGTACCCCCGAGCTGAACGGGAGGTAGCCGCGTCGTATCATCGGATGTTCTGCTTCGTCCGGTGAGGATCTTGGGGGTTCGGTGTCGAAGGTGTCGCGCCGGGTGGCGTTGTCGGCGCTCGGTCTTGGTGTGGTCGCCGTCGCGGGGTGCGAGGGGCAGAGCGACGACAGCCCTTCCGTACCGCAGTCGCGGCGCACCGGAGACAACCCCGTCGCCCGTGAGAACCGGCTGGCCGGGTCCGCGGACTGGAAGATGTCCAGGAACGGCACCCGCCCGGTCACCGACGATGCCGGGCAGATCCAGGGTTACGCGTCTGCCACGTCGGTGAACATCGGCGAGTCCGTGGACTTCCACGTCTCCGTACGGCCCGCGGGCCACTTCACGGTGGCCGTCTACCGGCTGGGCCACTACGGGGGTGTCGGCGCCCGCCACCTGGTGACCAGCCCCCGCCTCTCCGGTGCCGCGCGGCCGGTGCCCGCCTCGGACCCGGCGACCGGGACGATCACCTGCGGCTGGCCGGTGTCATGGACGCTGGCGGTACCCAAGGAGTGGGTGTCCGGGTCCTATCTGGCGGTCTTCACCAGCGAGGCCGGTTTCCGGAGCTACACCCCGTTCGTGGTACGCGATGACGCCCGCCGGGCGGACTTCCTGGCCGTGGTGCCGTTCACGACGTACGCGGCCTACAACCTGTGGCCGATGGACGGCCGTACCGGCAAGAGCCTGTACAAGGGGTACGACGCCCAGGGGAAGGTCGGCGGCCTGGACTACCGGGCCTTCGAGGTGGCCTTCGACCGCCCCTACTTCGGCAGCGGCCTGCCCTCGCGCTCCCAGATCGACCGCGACCTGGTCACCTGGATCGAACGCTCCGGCTACGACGTCACCTACGCCAGCAGCCTGGACCTGCACGAGGGCCGTATCGACCCCTCCCACTACCGCGGCCTGGTCTTCACCGGCCACGACGAGTACTGGTCCAAGCCCATGCGCGACGTCGCGCAGTCCGCCGTGGAGGCCGGCACGCATCTGGTGTACCTGGCGGCGAACAACGTCTACTGGCACGTCCGGCTCCGGCAGGGCACCGACGGCCGCGACAACCGGGTCATGACCTGCTACAAGGACACCCAGGACCCCACCGCCGACACCAGCGGCCCCACCACCCGGTGGCGCCAGCTGGACGCCGACGGCGCCCGCGCCGAGCAGGGGCTGCTGGGCGTGCAGTACAACGGCGTGGTCAAGACCGAGGTCCCGCTGGTGGTCAAGGACGCCGGGCACTGGTTCTGGAAGGGAACCGGGGTCAGCGACGGCGACACCATAGACAACCTGATAGGCGGCGAGGCCGACGGGCGGAACGCCCGCATGCCCCAGCCTGCTGCGGCCCACCACGCACTGCTGTCCGCGTCGCCCTACACCGACAAGCAGGACGGCGTGCACCGCATCCAGAACACCAGCCTGTACGAGACCAAGCACGGCACCGTCGTCTTCGTCGCCGGCACCTTCAACTGGACCCGCGCCCTCGCCGACCCCAAACACACCGACCACCGCGTCCAGGCCGCGACCACCAACCTCTTCACCCGCATGCTCCAGCCCCGGGCCTAAAAGCCGACAATGTCCGCCCGCGGATGAAGGCGCCCGTTCGCGAAGGAGATGCCGACGCGCTCGGCGTATGTGAGGACGAGCGAGTGCCACCCGATCCCGTCCGGGGAGGAAGACCGCTCATCCGCTCCCGAAGAGTCGGCCCGGTGGGCTAGGCCGTCAGGTCGAGGCTGGCCGGGACGGCATGGATCGTGCCGGTCAGGGCGGTTTGGAGGGCGGGGCGGGCGCCGGCGCCGTGGGCGCGGACCCATGCGCGGCCCGCGATGCTGAAGGCGGTCAGGGTCAGTTCCGCCAGGACGTGGAGACGCAGGTCGTCCGCGTCGAGGGCGAGTTTGCCGGCCAGCAGTGTCGCCAACTGCTCCTTGACCTGGGCGCGGTGGTGTTCGACGTAGCGGAGCAGGGCGGGTTCTGCTGCCGCCAGGCGGCGGGTGGCGAGGAAGCGGGCGTCCCACGTGTCGTCCAGGCCGTCGAGGGCCGCGGCGAGCGCGCGGTGGAGCGCGTCGAGGACCGGGCCGGTCAGGGTGTCGGCCTCGACGGTGGCCAGGAAGGCCGTCCACAGCTCGGCCTCGGCCTCGATCCCGGCCGCCTCCTTGGCCGGGAAGGTGCGCGAGAACGTGCTCTTGGAGACCTCCGCCTCCTCGGCCAGCTCCTCCAGCGTGGTCGCGTCGAAGCCCTGCTCGGTGAACAGCCGCAGTGCCGCGTCGGCCAGCGCCCGGCGGGTGCGCAGCTTCTTGCGCTCGCGCAACGGCAGGGAACGGACGTCGTCGCTCGTCATGCCCCTCAGCCTACCCGCTCGCGGGCTCCCGCCTCAAGTGAGACGCAGATTCATTTGGTGCTTGACATGAAATGAGGCGGAGAGTCATTCTTGTCTCATGACTCACTACCGGCTGGACATGACGATGATGTTCGCGATGCACGACGCGATGCGCCGCGACCTCGCCCAGGTCACGCGCATCGCAAGCGGCGTCACGAGAAGCAGCAGCGACGACCCCGCCCACCTGCTGCGCACCGCACTGGGCTGGGAGCTGTTCAAGAAGTTCCTGCTGGTGCACCACCAGACGGAGGACGACGTCCTGTGGCCGGCGCTGCGCAAAGCGGTGGCCGGGAACGACGACCAGCTCGCCCTCGCGGACGCCCTGGAGGAGGAGCACGGCGTCATCGAACCGCTGCTCGCCGCCGTCGACGCGGCAGGCGCCGACCCCGACGGCGGGCACGGTCGGTTCGCCGACATAGTCGACGAACTCGCCGGTCAGCTCGGCGCGCACCTCACACACGAGGAGGCCAACGGCCTCACCCTCATCGACGCCTCGCTCCCCGCCGAGCAGTGGCAGCACTTCGCCGCCGTCCACGGGCAGCGCCTCACGCCCGACGCGGACACGTACATGCCGTGGCTGCTCAGCCACCACGGCCCGGACGAACTCGCCCGCGCGCTGGAGAAGTTCCCGCCGCGCTTCGCGAACGCCTTCCGCGAGCAGTGGGCGCCCGCCTTCGCCGCCCGCGGCGACCTGTGGAACGGACGGTGACCTGCGATGTCCCTCGACAGCACCTCCGTGCCGCGCACCGCGGCCTCCGCACCCCCGCGCAGGCTCGGGCTCGCGCTGCTCGTCATCGCCACCGCCCAGCTGATGCTGGTCCTGGACGACACGATCGTGAACGTCGCCGTCCCCAGCATCCAGCGCTCACTGGACGTGCCCACGTCCAGCCTCAACTGGGTCATCAGCTTCTACGCCCTCAGCTTCGGCGGCCTGCTGCTGGTCGGCGGCCGGGCGGGCGACCTCTTCGGGCGGCTGCGGGTCTTCCGCGCGGGCATAGCGCTGTTCACGCTGGCGTCCGTCAGCGGCGGATTCGCCCCGAACGAGACCGCGTTGATCGTCTCGCGGGTCGTGCAGGGCTGCGGAGCCGCCGTCGCCGCGCCCTGCGCGCTGTCCCTGCTCGCCGTCACCTTCCCGGCCGGCCCCGCACGCACCAAGGCGCTCGGCGTGTACGGGGCCATGGGCGGGCTCGGGTCGGTGCTGGGGCTGCTGGTGGGCGGGGCGCTGACGGAGTACGCAAGTTGGCGGTGGGTGCTCTTCATCAACGCGCCCATAGCTCTGCTGGTGCTGGCCGGCACCGGGCTCGGCGTGCTCAACTCCGGTGAGCGGGAGCCGGACCGGCTCGACATACCCGGCGCCGTGACCGCGACGCTCGGTATCGGCTCGCTCATCTACGCGCTCAGTCGCGGCACCGCCGACGGCTGGACGGACGCGGGCACCGTCGCGGCCTTCGCCGCCGGGGCCGTCCTCGTCGCCGCCTTCGTCGTCGTCGAGCGCCGCAGCCGCGCCCCCATGCTGCCTGGGCGGCTCGTCGCCGACCGCAACCGGGGCGGAGCCAACGCCGTCATGCTGCTGCTCGGCCTCGGCCTGCTGGCGATGTTCTACCTGCTCACCCTCTATATGCAGGTCGTCCGCGGCTACTCGGCGCTGCACACCGGGCTCGCCTACCTGCCGGTCGTCGTCGGCACGGGCGTCGCCGCCGCCGGGCTGGGGCCGGCCCTGCTGGCCCGCCTCCAGGCCGGAACGGTCATCGGCGTCGGCATGGCGATGGCCGCGGGGGGCCTGGCCTGGACGGCCGCACTGCTCGACCCGGCCTCCTCCTACTGGACGGTCCTCGTCCCCACCATGCTCGCCGTCGGGGTCGGCACGGGCCTGACCTTCGTCGGCTGCACGGTGACCGGCATGCGCGGGGTGGCCCCCCGCGAGTCCGGCGTCGCGGCGGGCCTGCTCAACACCAGCACCCAGTGCGGCGGCGCCCTGGGCCTGGCGGCCCTGGCCGCGCTGGCCTCCGCAACCACCCGTAGCCGCCTGTCCGCGGGCCACGCCCTGCCCGCCGCCCTGACCAGCGGCTACGCGGCGGGGCTGCTGGCAGCAGCGGTCATCTACGCGATAGCCGCGGGGGTCGCTGCGCTGGCGATCGACGCAAGGCTCACCCCCGAGGAGGCCTCGGGGCACTGAGCCGGCGGGGCGACCAGCGGGCGGGGCGCTGGCAGGACGCTGTGCCTGCGGCCCGGGCGAGCCGGCGGGCGCTGTGCCTGCGGCCCGGGCGAGCCGGCGGGCGCTGGGCGGGCGGGCCGATGCGTCGGCGCGGCGCTGAGCCAGCGGGGGGCACTGAGCGGGCGGGGCAACCAGCGGGCGGAGCCGACCAGCCGGGGGGGCGGCCAGCGGGGCGGGCGCTGAGCCTGCCAGGCCGATGATCCCGCGAGGTGAGCGATGAGTTCGGCCCGCCCGGCCGGTCTACCCCCCGAGCGAGCCAATCCGGAACACAAGGAGCACACCATGGGCCTCATCGAAATCGAGCTGTTCGCCACGCTGGACCTTGTCGGGCAGGCGCCCGGGGGGCCGGAGGAGGATCCGGCGGGCGGGTTTCCGTTCGGCGGGTGGCAGGCGCCGCTGATCGACGAGGTCGCGGGGGCGCAGATCGGCGCCGCGTACGAGGGCACCGACGCGCTGCTGCTCGGGCGGCGGACATACGACCTGTTCGCCTCCTACTGGCCGCACCAGAAGGGTGGCGAGGACGGCGACATCGCCACGCTCTTCAACAGCGTGCCGAAGTACGTCGCCTCTCGCGGCACACCGGACCTGTCGTGGGCCGGGTCCACGCACCTCGGGCCGGACCTGGGCGCCGCCCTGCGGGAGGTGCGCGAACGGCACGAGCACATCAAGGTCGTGGGCAGCCTGGACCTGGTGCAGACCCTGCTGCACGAAGGGCTCTTCGACCGGCTCGACCTGTGGATCCACCCGGTCGTGCTCGGCGTAGGCAAGAAGGTCTTCGACGGCGGCGAGGTGCCGGCGAACCTCACCCTGCTCGCCCCGCCCGCGGCCAGCCCGAAGGGCACCGTCTACCTGCGCTACGCCCTCGCCGAGGGCACCCCGCGCACCGGTGACATGAGCGCCCCCGACCGCGGCGTCTGAGGCCCAGGCCCGGGCCGCAGCCCCCGCGTCCCAGCTCAGGCCAAAGCCCTCGCCGCCCTAGTCCGGGCGGCAGGCCCGGACGACGGAGGCGATCACGTCGTCCAGCCCCTCCTCGGCCACTTCCGGCGCCACCACGCCGCTCGCGGCCAGGCCGATGTAACCCTGCAGCGGCGCGAAGACCGTCAGTGCGACCCTTTCCAGGTCCCCGGCGCGCACCTCACCGCGCCGCTGCCCCTCGGCGACCATGTCGAGGCCCTGCTGCACCCACCGGAGGGCGGCGCCGCCGAGCTCCTCGGACGCCTCCGGGCTGTGCTTGGCCGAGAACATCAGGTCAAGCAGTGCGCCGTTGGCGGCGGCGAAGCCGACGAAGGCGCGGGCTGTGGCGTCGAGTTGCTCGGGGAAGGTCCGGCCCGCGCCGTCCTGCGCGGTGGCGATGGCCGCGGTGAGCCGTTCGAAACCCGTGAGCGCCAGTGCGTCCAGCAGGGCCTGCTTGGTGGTGAAGTGCCGCCGGGGTGCGGCCGGGCTCACCCCGAGGTCGCGGGCCAGCTCCCGCAGCGACAGTGCGTCGGAACCCTTCTCACGCAGCATCTCCTCGGCCCGGGCCAGCAGGGCCGCCGCGAGGTCTCCGTGGTGGTAAGGGCGCTTGTGCATGCCCTCACTCTAGACCAGTGTGACCAGCGACAACATTGTGCCCGTTGCCTACATTGTTTGCATCGCCTACATTGAGAGGAGGGCAGGCCGCCACGGCCCCCCGTACCCACCCTTTCCGCTGGAGGACCGCATGCCCCGCACACCCGTCGACCTCGCCCTCCCCGACCTCGCGGGCCGGCGTGCCGTCGTCACCGGGGGCAGCGACGGCATCGGGCTGGGCATCGCCACCGGGCTCGCCGCGGCGGGGGCACAGGTGCTGCTACCGGTGCGCAACCGGCGCAAGGGCGAGGCCGCCGTCACCACCGTCCAGGAAGCGGCTCCCGGCGCCGACGTCTCGCTCCTCGACCTCGACCTGTCCTCGCTGGACTCCGTCGCGGCCCTCGGGGAAGCCCTGCGCGAGGACGGGCGCCCGATCCACCTCCTGGTCAACAACGCCGGGGTGATGACCCCGCCGGAGCGGCAGACGACCGCCGACGGCTTCGAGCTGCAGTTCGGCACCAACCACCTGGGCCACGTCGCACTGGTGGCCCAGCTGCTGCCCCTGCTGCGCGCCGGGCAGGCCCGCATCACCTCGCAGCTGAGCATCGCGGCGAACCGCGGCGCCATCAACTGGCAGGACCTCAACTGGCAGCGCTCCTACGACGGCATGAAGGCGTACAGCCAGTCGAAGATCGCCCTCGGCCTCTTCGGCCTCGAACTGGACCGGCGCAGCAAGGCCGACGGCTGGGGCGTCACGAGCAACCTCGCCCACCCCGGCGTCGCCCCCACCAGCCTGCTCGCCGCCCGCCCCGAAGTCGGCCGCGCCCGCGACACCATGGGCGTACGCGTCGTCCGCGCCCTGTCCGCCCGCGGCATCCTGGTCGGCACCGCCGCGAGCGCCGCCCTGCCCGCGGTGTACGCCGCCGCGTCCCCCGAAGCGGAAGGCGCCCGCCTCTACGGCCCGAGCGGCCCCGGCCACCTCGGCGGCCCGCCCGCAGAACAGAAGCTCTACTCCCGCCTGCACAGCCCGCAGGACGCCGCGCGCGTCTGGGAGATCTCGCAGGAGCTGGCGAAGGTCTCCTTCCGCACGGCCTGACCCGCCACCCGACCCGCCACCCGACGCGCCGCCTGACCCGGTCTGACAACTCCGCCTGCCCGGCGCGTCCTGAAAGCTGCGGCCAGCCCCAGGACCGGTACAGGACAGGGAACGGAGACCGAACATGACGGTCACCGTGGCCGTCATGACCAGCGCCACCGACACCGCACCGCCAGGACCGCTGGTCCTCACCGGATCGCTGTGAGACCGCTGTGACGGCGGGGCGGCGGCAACCGGTGGGCGGGGACGGGTGAACCGCGGCTGACCGGCGGCGCGGTGCCTGGCGTTCCGGTTGCCAGCAGGCTGCATTCGCCTGGCGTACACATGGTTTCAAGGTTCCGTCAGCAGAGTTCGGCCCCGTGCCTACAACTCACTCGCGTGCCCGCGTCGCCACTTTGTGCGCCGCCGCCCTGACCTTCTCGGGGCTTGCCGTCACCGGGATCCTCGCCGCGCAGCCCGCGGCCGCGGCCGACCCGGCCGGCTACCAGAACGTTCGGATCAACGAGGTCACCTCATCGGACAACGACACCGTCGAGCTGTACAACACCGGCTCGACCGCAGTGAGCATCAGCGGCTGGAAGATGTCGGACGACAGCTTCTCGGCGCAGTCCTTCAGCCCGTCCTCCAGCACGATCCAGGCCGGCGGCTTCGTCACCTTCAACTCCCCCAAGGGCCTTGGTGACTCGGACAAGCTGGTGATCTACACCTCCGGCGGCACGGTGGTGGACCGCGTCGAGTGGGCCACCGACAAGGCCAAGCCGGCGATGGCACGGTGCGGCGGCGACGGTACGGGGGCGTGGGTGACCGCGACCTCGGCGGCGACCTTCGGCTCCGCGAACGCCGCGGGCTGCCCGTCGTCGCTGCCGGCCGCGAGCAGGGTACGGATCAACGAGGTCACCTCGAACGGCTCCGACACCGTCGAGCTGTACAACGGCGGTACGAGCTCGGTCAGCGTCAGCTCGTGGAAGTACGTCGACGGCGACACCGGCCACTCGGCGGCCAAGATCTCCTCCTCCTCACCGAGTGCGACGAGCATCCCGGCCGGCGGCTACGTCACCTTCGACTCCACGATCGGGCTCGGCGACAACGACTCGGCCTTCCTCATCGACGGCAGCGGCAACACCGTCGACTCGGTCACCTGGGCGACCGACGCCGCCAAGCCGTCCGACGAGCGCTGCGCGGACGGCAGCGGCTGGTTCCAGACGGCCACGACCGCGACGCTCGGCAGCGCCAACTCCTGTGCGGGCGGCGGCGGTACGACCGGTGGTACGACCACCGGCGGGACGACGACAGGCGGGACCACTACCGGCGGCACCGGCGGCACCGGCGACCAGCCCGGCCAGCTCCTCGGCGGCGGCGGCTCCCTCACCAGCGGCTGCACCCCCGAGGCGCCCTCGGGCTCGCATTCCACCCCCTCCGGCACCCTCGCCTGGCCCGGCGGCGCCGACGTCACCATCGCCGACAACGTCTGCGCCTTCACCACCTCCACAGGCCCCGAGGGCCGCGACGTCAGCGGCCTGGTCTTCGACCCGTCCAACCCGTCCGTGCTGTGGGCGGTGAAGAACAAGAACTGGCTGTTCAAGCTGGTCAAGAGCAACGGCAACTGGATCCCCGACAGCTCCTGGGCCGCCAAGGGCAAGCAGATCCGCTTCTCCGGCGGTTCCGGCGAGCCGGACTCCGAAGGCGTGACGATCGGCGCCGACGGCCACCTCTACGTGACCTCCGAGCGCGACAACACGAACAACACCGCGCCCAAGGACACGATCCTGGAGTTCGACCCGGCCGCGACCGGCAGCACCCTGTCGCCGCTGCACCAGTGGGACATGACCTCGCAGTTCCCGCAGCTCGACACCGGCGACAAGGACGACGCCAACCTCGGCTTCGAGGGCGTCGGTTACGTGCCCGACAGCTGGCTGACCGCGGGCGGCTGGGTCGACCCGCTCACCGGTGCCGCGTACGACCCGGCGAACTACCCGCTGCACGGGTCCGGCCTCTTCTTCGCCGGCCTGGAGTGGGACGGCACGCTGCACGTCTACGGGCTGAACTCCAACGGCACGTTCACGACCTTCGGCGCGATCTCGACGGGCAAGACGTCGGTGATGGACGTGACCTTCGACGCGGTCACCCAGCGGATCGTCGCGACCTGCGACAACACGTGCGGTGAGACGCACACGTTCATGAAGGTCGACGCGTCGGGGGCGATCGTGCCCGACGTGACCTACACGAACCCGGCCGTCATGCCGGCCGACAACCTGGAGGGCTTCGCCCTCGCCCCCGCCTCCACCTGCGTGAACGGCTCCCGCGAGGCCGTCTGGTCCGACGACGGCATCTACGGCTTCGGCTCGAAGACGTCCTCCGACGGCCACGCCCTCTACAGCGGCACGTTCCCCTGCTGAGACCCGCAGCCACCTGACACCGAAGCTCCTGGCAGGCCCCGCCTGCCAGGAGCTTCGCCGTCCCCGCCCGACCTCTCAGATCGGCGAGAGGTCCCCGAGCGGGGTGTCGAGGAAGAACTCCAGCTCGGCCAGCACGAAGAGAACCAGAACCAGGCTGTCGGCCTCGTCCAGGCCCGTGCTGTTCCACCGCCCCTTGCGCTTCTGGGTCAGGACGACCGGAACTCCGCCGCCGGACGACGACATGACCCTGCGGAACCCGTGCGCACGAAAGCTGACCACCCTGTCGCCCAATGTGAAGTCCACGTGCCGGAACCGCGACATCACATTGCGCATGGCCGCCTGCGCGCGGAACTCGACGCCGAGGATCTCGCCGTGGATTCCGGTCCGCATTCTCTTCTGCAGGGAGATCCCCGGCGCGGCGGCGTCGCGTACGGTCACCTTGATCTCGCCGCCGATCACCAGCTCCCAGTTCTCCAGGGAGTTGGCGCGGGCGTCGAAGTCCTGGGCGGTGCTGCGCCGACGGTACAGCTCGGCCTCGCCCATGCTCGTCTGCGCCACCGCGTGCAGCTTCCGATCACCGGCCGGGTCCCCCCACTCACGCTGGGACACGAGCCGCTTCGGCTCGACAAATCCATCTGACATGACGTCCGTCCGTTCGCGCCGCCGCCCGGTGCGGACGAGGAGAACCCCGTCCGCACCGGGCCTGCATGCCGAGTTACCAGAACTTGAGTTTCTTCACCGACTTGATCGCCTTGGTGGCGGGCCCCACTCCGAAGTGCTTGCGGAAGGCCCCCTGGAAACCGCCCCTCCATGCGGAGCCGATGAAGTAGTTCACCGCGTCGCCTGCTGTCGTCACATGACCCATGATGCGGTCGGCGATGAGGTGGGACGGCATGCCGATCAGCAACCCTATGCCGACACCGGCATAGACGGCGCATGCGACGCCGGCCGTCCCGGCGCAGACTCCGGCTGCGATCAGCCCTGCGGCGAACCCGGCTCCCACGTTGATGCCGAAGTGCACCATCTCCTGCGGATGGTCCTTGACCCACTTCGCACCGGACTTGGCGGCGCCGCTGACGAAGTCGCCGACGGGGTCTTCCTTGTGCATCATCGCCAGCGCCTGGTCGATGGCCTCCTGTTCCCTCCGCTTCTTGGCCTGCGCCTTGATCGCTGCAACTTCCTTCGCGATCTGCTTGGCGCGGGCCTTCGCGTACTTGTCGTCGATCATGTAGTGGGTCGGGTTCGCCCGGTAGTGGGCGTACTTCTTGCGCGACGCCTTGTCCTTCTTCGGGGTCTGGCCCCAGACCCAGCGGCCGTTCTTGTAGTGCCAGCCGGCGGACATGCCGCGGTCGTTGGCCCAGGCGTTGTCAGTGGTGGTGCCGCCGTCGGTGGGGCCGAGGGGGCGGGTGCCGTCGGGGTCGGATTTGGTGACGGGGTTGTTGTGGGCGTAGGAGTAGGCGTTCATCTGGGCCGGGTCGGTGATGTCGTTGACCGGGTCGACGGACAGGAAACGGCCGAGGACCGGGTCGTACTCGCGGGCGCCGAGGTGGATCAGGCCGGTCGGGTCGGTGGTGCCGCCGACGAAGCCCTGGTCGCCGGGGAAGGCACCCGAAGTGCCGCGGGTCTGGCCGAAGGGGAGTTGCTTGCGGCGGGAGACGGCCAGGGTCAGGGCCGCGACCGCGGCGGTGGCGGTGCCCTGCTGGTCGCCGAAGAGGTAGGACAGGGCGTTGCCGTCGTTGACGGCGACGGTCTCGCCGGCGTGGTCGTAGTAGCGGACGCCGGTCTTGGTGGTGTGGTCGGCGGCCAGGTGGACTTCGCTGTCGTCGGGCAGCGTGAGGATGCTGCTGCCGTCGGGGTTGGTGGTGATGAGGCGGTTGCCGTCGGCGTCGTAGAGGTAGCTGGTGGTGCCGGACGCGGCGGCGAGCGTGGCCAGGTGGCCTTCGGCGTCCCAGGTGAGGCTCTGGGTGCCGCCGTTGATCGTGCGGGTCTTGGTGTTGCCGTCGGCGTCGTAGGCGAAGCTGCTGCTTCCCGGGGCGGTACCGCCGGTGGTGGTGGTCTGCTGGACGGCGTGCGGCAGGCCGGTGTTCGGGGTGGGCTGGGTGTAGGTGGTGACCGCGTCGGTCGAGCCGGTGGCGGTCGCGTGGTCGGTCTGCTGCGTGCGGTTGCCGGCCAGGTCGTAACTGAACGACTGCCAGTACGCGTCCGGGCCGCCGACCGTGGAAGTGGTGGGCGCGGAAGCGCAGTTGGTGGTCGTGGTCCAGGCCTGGGTGAGCTGGCCGAGCGCGTCGTTGCTGAAGCACTGGGCGTCGGTGGTGAGGCCGGCGTCCTGGCCGCTGGCGGTGGTGACGCCGGTGATATTACCTGCGTCGTCGTAGGCGTAGTGGGTGTCGTCGATACGCTGCGGTGCCAGGTCGCGGTCGGTGGTCTGCTCGGTCAGACGCCCGGAGAACTCGTCGTACGTCCGCTCCTCGTAGACCTTCTTGCCGACCGTCCCGCCGAACTCCAGCCGGACGGGCCGCGACCAGGCGTCGTAGGTGGTGTTGGACACCAGCGCCACCCCGGCCCTGGTGGTGCGGAAGGGCAGGTCGTCGCTGTTGTAGTCGGTGGTGATCAGCTCGGCCGGGACGTCGCCGACGGCCGGCGTCCTGGACCAGTCCTGCAGTCCGGTGGCCGGGTCGTAGGAGGTGGTCCAGGTGTAGGTGCCGGCCAGGCCGCCGGCCGCTGACGGGATGGTGACGCTGCTGGACGTCGGCTGGTAGCGGTCGTCGAAGCCGCCGGTGGCCTCGGTGTAGGCGGCGCCGCCGACGTAGCGGGTGGAGGCGGTCAACTGGCCCTTGGCGACGGTGTCGTAGGTCCAGTCGGCCAGGACGGTGGAGCCCTGCTTGAGGGCGGTCCTGCGGCCGAGCTTGTCGTAGTCGGTGGTCAGCGTGATACCCCGGGCGTCGGTCGTGGTCACGGCACGCCCGGCGTTGTCGTACGTCGTCGTGACGAGGCCCTTGTCGGGGTCGTCGGAGCTGGTCTGCTGCCCCCGGTTGTCGAAGCCGTACGTCCACGCGTTGCCTGCCGGGTCGGTGACCTTCACCGCCTGGTCGAACTTCCCGTACGCATACGTCGTCTTCTGGTACGCGGTACGGGCCGCGTCGGTGTACTGCCGCAACTCCGTGGTGCGGCCCAGCGCGTCGGTGACCGTCGTCGTCGCGGTGCCGCCCTTGGGCGGGATCACCGTCGTACGGTCACCGTCGTAGACCGTCGTCGTACGCCACTGCTCGTCGCCGTACTTGAGCGAGATCGCGGCGGTGACGCGGCCGCTGCCGTCGTAGACGTTCTGGGTGAGGTTCGCGACCTTGGTGTCGTCGCCCTGCACCAGGGTGGTGGAGGGGGTGCCGGCGACGTAGTACGCGGCATAGGTCTTCGCCGCGTAACCGCGGGTGTCGTACCGCGTCTCGGTGACCAGCCGGTCCTGGGTGCCCTCGGCGACCGCCTGGGTTTCCCGGGAACGCAGCAGCCCGTCGTAGAAGTCGTACGTGGTCGCGTAGCCGCCGTTGTGCTTGAGGGTCCTGGTGGTGACCACGTTGGCCTGCGTCTTCGACTGCGAGATCAGGTAACTGTGGGTGGCCGACGGGGTGTTCGGGTGGTCAGCCTTGGCCCAGCCCGGCTCCCACAGCTGGAGGAGGCGGCCGAGGCCGTCGTAGACGGCGTCGGTGCGCTTGCCGTTGGGGTCGACCGTGGCGGTGGTCAGGCCGCGGGTCGGGTCGTAGGTGGTCGTGGTGGTCTGGTCGAGGGCGTTGGTGCTGGTCGAGGACGTCGGGGCGGCCACGGTCGCCGGGGTGTAGGCGGTGGTCGTGGTGTTGCCGAGCGCGTCGGTGTCGGTCAGCTCGCGGCCGTGGATGTCGTAGGTGTGCCTGGCGGTGGTCAGGTGTCCGGTGCCGGCCGCGTCCTGCTCGTCGAGCCGGGTCACATCGCCCTTGGTGGGGGCGGCGGTCAGGCTGGTGGCGTCGTCGTAGTAGTGCTGCTCGTCCGAGACGAGATCGGCCGGGAGTGATGCAGTCGTGCCGCAGGGCTTGGCGACGGTCTTCACCTCGGCGATGGAGGTGAGGAAGTTCGTCGCGGTGTTGGGGGCGTACGTCGTCGTCTCGCAGGTCTCGTCGCCGCTGACCGCGGTGTCGCCGAGCTTCGACTCGGTCAGGGTCTTGCCGTCGCTGTCGAAGGTGCTGTCGGTGCGGGTCGTGCGCCACCCGGAGCCGACGGCGGTCCTGGTGATCTCCGAGCCGCTGCCCGTCGCGTACGCGGACAGCGCGGACAGGCCGCCGCGGGTCATGGTGGCGGTGGCCGTGCTGCGCCACGGCACGTAGGAGGTGGCGGTCAGCAGCGGGCCGCCGTCACCGTTGTAGGTGTCCTCCTCGCGGGTCATGCCCGCGAAGGCGTCGTGGTCGGTGACCTTCACACCGTCGCTGTTCGCGACGTCCGCGCCCTCGATGCCCCGGAAGTAGCGGTACTCCTTGAGCGTCCTGGCGTCGTTGCCCGCTCCTGTGCGCACCTGGACCCGGCCGTAGCCCTTCCGGTCCCCGTACGTCAGGTACTTGGCGGGGCTGAACTCGTCCTCGGCCTTCCCCCAGGCCATGCCGTCCAGGTACGAGTAGTCGGTCTCCTTCGCCGGTGCGCCGCCCGACAGGTCCTGCTCCAGGACCTGGGTGACGACGTAGCTGTGGAACCAGTCCGTGTACGGCGTGTAGTCGGCGGCGGGGGCGTCCGGCGGCGACCAGATCACCGGGTAGCAGCGCCGGTTGTTGGAGGCCGGGGTGGGAACGTCCCCCGCCTTGCAGTCCTGCACCGAGTAGGTGATGCCGAGCGTCGAACCGGTCTCGGAGTTGATGCCGTAGACGCGGTAGCGCCACATCGGCGGCACCGGGTCGGGGTCGCCGCCGGTGGTGGCGCCCTCCACCCGGTTGGGCAGCGTCTGCCCCATGAAGGTCACCGTCGGCAGCGTGACGTCCCCGGTTCCGGTGTGCCCGGTGCGGGAGACCGACGCCAGCCACAGGGCCGGGTCCGTGCCGTCACCGGTGGCGGGGAACTGGTGGGTCAGCTTCCAGGTGTCGACCGGCTTGAAGGTGCTGCCGACCAGGACGGAGGTGTCGATCTGGGTGAGCCGCTTACGGGTCCAGAACGACGGGGAGAAGTTGTAGCCGCAGGTCGCGCCGGTGGCGCAGTACTGGTCGAAAGGGGTGTCCGGCCAGTTCTTGGCGTGGTCCTTGTCGAAGGTCCCGCAGTCGGTCAGGCACCGCTCGGCCACCGTGAAGGCCACCTTCGCCGCCGGGGTGGCGTAGAAGTCGCCCGAGCGCAGCCCGTACTCGATCCGCGTCAGGTACCCGCCGCGCGTGTACGAGGTCGACGTCCCGGTCCCCGTGTCCGGGTTGACGTTGCGGGCGTAGGAGTTGGCCTCCTTCGCCCAGTAGTACGCCATCGCGTCCCCGTGCGGATCCACAACCGCGTCCAGGTTCCAGCGCCAGGCCTGCTGGCACCAGGAGTCCGCGAAAGCCGTGGCATGGCAGGGCTCGCCGGCCTGGTTGCCGTAGACCGGCACCGTCCAGGTCGAGTTGGTCTCCGCCTTGCCCGACGCCCAACCGGTCGGGTGGTTCAGCCCGAAGTAGTACGCGGTGCCGTCCGGTGTGGTCACCTTCCAGTACTCGCCGTCGTTGTCACCGTTGTTGTTCGTCGAGCTGGTGAGCTTCTCCGCCTTCGTGCCGTCGTCGGCCTCCAGGTGCCACTGGCCGGTGGTGTCGTCGTGGACGAGCACATTGCTGTGCCCGTTCAGGTTGATCACCGCGTTGTCCTTCTTCCAGCACTCGTCCCCCACCTTCGCGGTGGTGTTGCTGCCGGAGGTGTCGTCCGTGCAGGACACGTACTGCCGCTCGATGTAACCGGGGTCCATCGACCAGCCGTCACCCACCCAGTTCGCCTGGTTGTTCGTCGCTGCCGTCCGGCCGTCCACCGCCTGCGACGAATACCCCAGCGACAGGTCCGGCTGCACACCACCCGGCACATCAGGCGTGTCGATGCCGTACGTCCACGAGAACTCGCCCTGGCTGCCGCCGGCGGACCACGACGCCGAAGGCGACAGCGACGTCGCCTTGAACGAACCCTGCGAACCGGCCGCATCGGCGGTCGCCGCCAGCAGCACCGTGCCGCCGGTCACCGAAAGCCCGGTGGCCGAACGGGCCGACGCGGGCGCCGCGTCCACCGGCGCCGACGGCACCGGAGACTCGGCCGCAGCCAGCGCGACCGGGGCGTTCAGCGTCCCGGCCGACACATCGTTGGCGGTGTCCAGGTCGCGGCCCACCGCACACGCGGCACCTTGCGCCGACGTCAGCGCACAGGCCGGGAGCTGCCGGAAGGACAGCCGGGAGGCCCAGTCACCGCCGTAGGCGTTGCGGAAACCCGAGTAGTCCAGCTGCACGTCCACAGAACCCGCGGCGCCCGCCGCCGGTTTGACGGCCAGCACCACACCGTCCACACCCAGCGACTTCGCCACGTCCTGCCCGAGCACCTGCACCTGAGCCGACACAGGACCCGCAGCGGCAGCGTCGACCGCGGACCCCGCGGACTTCTTCGCTGCCGCGTGCCCGAGCCGCACCGGCAGTCCGCCCGCCTTCGCCGGCGCCTTCCCCGCCGCGGGCACCGCCACCTGCGCGGTGCCCGCCGCAGGCCAGACCACCTTCGGCGAACCCTTCCACGCATGCGCCGCCGCCTGGTCGGGATGCGCCGCCGCGGTGCCGCGCACCGCCTTGACCGGCACCGGATCAGGCGACGGCAGCTTCCCCAGGCCCAGCCCTGCGGCCTCGGCCACGGGCCCTGCCAGCATCCCGGCCAGCAGGTAGCCGACGAGGGAGACGCTCACGCCGAGCACCGCCCGCTTTCGTCTGCGTCTGGCTCTTTCCGGTCCGCCGCCCGGCAGATACCGCAATACGGACACTTTGCCCCCCCAAGGGTAAATTCCGTGTGATGAACGAGCGCCATTAAAGCGGCGACCCCCCGGCGGCACCAGCAGAAACAGCATGCCCACTTTGCCAGATGATTACGGTGTTGGATCCCTTTGCGCGATTTTCACAGCGTACGGCACGGTGGCGATCCGCAGCCCTCCCGTGCTAAGGGGCATCGCCGTACCGAAGAAAGTCCCAGGTCACAACATTGCCGTGACGGACGGCGGCCGGACGTGCATACTCCTGGCGGGGGTTAACCGTAGAAACCAGGCCGCCGTTCACGGACGGGTGCGTTCCGAATGACGCATTCCACATTCCGGTGAACTGCGCAGCCATGCCCTGGAGAGGATCGACACGTGAGAGATCGACAGAGGGGGGAGGCGCGGGTGAGAGGGCGAAGAGTCGCGCTGGCGCTCGTCGCCGTCACCGCGCTGACCACGGCTTTCGTACCGGCGGGCACTGCGTTCGCCGCCGGTGGGCACCGGGCGCACAAGCCCGCGGCCGATGCCGGGGGCAGGGGTTCCGCCAGTGCGCAGCCGGGCGTCGACCAGGCGGCAGCAAGGGCCGTGGCGAAGGCGAAGGACACCGGCAAGCCGGTCGAGATCCTTTCCCGGCGAACGGAAACAGGGCGTCTTTACGCCAACCCTGATGGCACCTACACGCAGGAGGAGTCGGCGACGGCACAGCGCGTACGCAAAGGCAACGCGCTCGTCGATATCGACCCGACACTGCAAGCGGGTTCCGACGGGCTTTACCACACAAAGGCGACCGAGGTGGGCCTGGAATTCTCGGGCGGCGGAAATACGCCACTCGCCACCATCACCCGCGACGGGCGCAGCCTTTCACTGAGCTGGCCGAGCCCGCTGCCGAAGCCGGTGGTCGAAGGGAACAGCGCGACCTATCCCGAGGTGCTGCCCGGGGTGGATCTCGCGGTGCAGGCCGGCTCCGGCGGTTTCAGCGAGCTGCTGGTCGTCAAGAACGCACAGGCCGCCGCCAACCCTGCGCTGGCCTCGATCTCCTTCGCCGTCGCCGCGAACGGGGTGACCGTCGGCTCCGACCCGGCGGGCAACCTCAGCGCGCTCAACCCGGCGGGTCAGCAGGTCTTCACCGCGCCGACCCCGCGCATGTGGGACAGCTCCACGCCGCCGACGGCGACGGCGAAAGCCCAGGCGCAGGCCCAGGCCGACGGGACATCCCAACCCCCTGCCCCTACCGACGCCTTCGCGCCCGCCGACGGCGCCCGGCAGAGCGAGGTGCCGATCGACGTCACGCAGAAGAAGGTCACCCTCACCCCCGACCAGAAGCTGCTCAAGGGCGACGGCGTCACCTACCCGGTCTACATCGACCCGGCCGTCAGCGGCGCCCGTGAGGCGTGGACGATCGTGGACAAGGCCTTCCCGACCGCGACCTTCTACAACGGCTCGGGCTGGGGAAGTTCCGGCACGACACTGGCCAGGGTCGGACACGAGGACGACACCGACGGCACCTCGCGGTCCTTCTTCCGGATGGACTCCGACAACCTCTGGAACACCGCCAAGCAGGTCGTCTCGTCGACCTTCCGCATCAAGAACAGCTGGTCCTGGTCGTGTTCCGCGCGCTCGGTCGAGACCTGGCTGACCGACGGCTTCGGTTCGGCGACGTCGTGGAACAACCAGCCGGCCTGGGCGACCAAGCTGGACACCGTCAACGACGCGAAGGGCTACAGCTCCAGCTGCCCCGGCGGCAACCTCGCGTTCGACGTGACGGCCGCCGCCAAGAAGGCGGTCACCAACCACTTCCCGAACATCACGCTGGGCCTGCGCGCCACCAGCGAGACCGACACGTACGCGTGGAAGAAGTTCGACGCCGGCTCGGCGGTGCTGTCCACCACGTACAACACCTACCCGGGCAAGCCCTCTGGCCTGTACACCAGCCCGAGCAGCGGCGCCAACTGCGGCACCAGCACCCCGTACACCACGATCGGCAACACCGACGTGACGCTCGGCGGCACCTTCACCGACCCCGACGGCGGCACCGTCAAGGCGCACTTCGTGCTGTGGGCCGCCGGGCACGACACCGGCACGCACGTGGACACGACCGTCAGCGTGACCTCCGGCACGGCCGCCAAGCTGGTGGTGGCCAAGGCGACGCTCGGCAAGATCCTCACCGACAACGGGCTCACCGGTGTCGGCACCTTCGCCTGGTACGCCAGGACCGAGGACGGCTCGCTGAACAGCGCATGGACCTCGGTGTGCCACTTCAACCTCGACCAGACCCGGCCCAGCACCCCGCCGGGCGTGGTCTCGACGCAGTTCCCCGACGGCTCCGACGGCTGGCCGGCCGAGACCGGGCAGGCCAGGACCGCGGGCACCTTCACGCTGTCCAGCGGCGGCGTCGCCGACGTGGCCTCGTACGAGTACTGGTCGGACTGGGACCCGACCACCCGCACCGTCACACCGTCCGCGGCCGGCGGCTCGTACGCCCTGACCCTGACCCCGCCGGCCGCCGGAGCCCACCTGCTCACGGTCCGCAGCCTGGACAAGGCGGGCAACCGCTCCGACCTGACCGGCTACCACTTCTACGCCGACGGCTCCGCGACCCCGGACAAGCCCGGTGACCTCAACGGCGACGGCATCAGCGACATGTACGCGGTCTACAACGGCGGCACCCTGCTGCTTTACGCGGGGCAGGGCAACGGCTACCTGGCGCCCTTCGCCTCGGGCGGCAACACCGACTTCAGCGGCGCCTCCCTCACCCACCGCGGCGACTGGACCGCCGACGGCTACGAGGACCTGGTCGCGCTGATGCCCAGCGGCGACGGCATGACGCTGGACGTCTTCCCCAACAACGGCTCCGGCTTCGCCTGCACCGCACGCGACGAGCAGGGCGCCGGGGCCTCCCGTGCCTGCGCCTTCGACGAACAGCAACTCGATGTGCTCGACCCGGCGGACAACCACTTCTCCGACGCCCAGCAGGTCGTGGCCATCGGTGACGTGGACGGCCCGCTGGACACCGACAACGACGGCACGGTCGACGTGCCGGGCCACGCCGACCTGATCGTCAGGGAGGGCGGCCTGCTCTGGCTTTACTTCGGCGCGGACGGCAACTACCTGGACCAGAGCCGCCCGCCGGTGCTGATCGGCACCTCCAGCTGGGACCACTACGACATCCTGGCCGGCGGTGACCGCAACGGCGACGGCCACGTCGACCTGGTCGCCCGCGACCGGAGCAACGGCGACCTGTGGCTCTACCCGGGCAGCGGCATCAACGGCGAGGGCCTGGGCAACAGCACCGGCCGCAGCAAGATCGGCACCAACTGGACGCCGGCGTTCCGCCCGCTCGTCGCGGCCATGCCCGACACCACCGGCGACGGGAAGTCGGACCTGCTGGCCACCGGGGGCGACGGCAACCTCTACCTGTACTCGAACATGGCAGGCGGCGGTGTCGAGGTCGGCTTCGGCGGCTGGACACCCTTCGAGTCACTGGCCTGAG
Organism: Actinacidiphila bryophytorum; assembly: GCF_016916835.1. Classification (GTDB taxonomy): domain Bacteria; phylum Actinomycetota; class Actinomycetes; order Streptomycetales; family Streptomycetaceae; genus Actinacidiphila; species Actinacidiphila bryophytorum. The sequence continues at coordinate 46,860 of NZ_JAFFIX010000025.1, forward strand.
CGCATGCGCGCCCGGCCGGCGGGGCCGTCGCCCCGCCGGGCCGGGCGCGCCGAAAGAGTTCAGTCGCCGGTCGTCCCGTCGGCCATTTCGCGCAGGATGTCCAGGTGGCCGTTGTGCCGGGCGGTCTCCTCGATGAGGTGGAGGAGGATCCAGCGCAGGTTCATCCGGCGGCCGTCGCGGATCGGGCGCTCGGCCAGGTCGTCCAGCGAGTGGGCGGCGACCGTCTCGCGGTGCCGGGCGGCGTCGGCCGCGTAGTCGGCGAGCAGCTCGGCGAGCGGGGTCCGGGCGCCGAGCCGCATCTCCCGGTCGGGGTCCTCGTCGGTCCACGGGCCGCGGTCCTCGCCGCCGAGGAAGATCACGTCGAACCACCAGTGCTCCACCCAGCGCAGGTGGCTGATCAGACCGCCCAGCGTCATCAGCGGCGAGCCGGGCAGCGGGGCGGCTGCCGCGTCCTCCGCCGAGAGGCCGTCGCACTTCATGACGGCGGTGTCGCGTACGTAGTCGAGGAAGGTGACCAGCGACGCGCGCTCGTCACCGGTGGGCGGTACATCGGTTCGTGTCATGACCAGGCATGCTCTTCGATCGGCTGCGCCCTGTCGAACACAATATGCTGAAGTCACAGCTCTCCTCGCCCGCAGGAGGTGGCCGCCATGGCGTCGAAGCGCAGCTACGGCGACGGATGCGGGATCGCGCGCGCCATGGACCTGGTCGGGGAGCGGTGGGCGCTGCTGGTGGTGCGGGAACTGGTGCTCGGCCCGAAACGCTTCACCGCGCTGCACGCGGGCCTGCCGGGGGTGAGCCCGAACGTGCTGGCCCAGCGGCTGCGCGAGCTGGAGGCCGCGGGGGTGCTGCGGCGCCGCGCCCTGGGGCCGCCGGCCGGGGCGCGGGTCTACGAACTCACCGAGTGGGGCCAGGAGCTGGAACCGCTGCTGGTGGGGCTGGGCCGCTGGGGCGGGCGCACCCCCGAGCCGACCGCCGACCCCTACCGCAGCGCGGACTCGCTGCTGCTGTGGCTGCGCTCCCGCTACGACCCGGCCGCCGACGTCACCCGGCTCGCTGTCGTCCTCGCGGTGCGCGTCGGCGACGACCGCTTCGCGGTGGCGGTCCGCGACGGGCGGCTCACCGTGGAGCGCGGGGTCCCGGCGGCGCCCGACGCCACTCTCACGGGTGACCTGCCAGTGTTGACCGACATCCTGCAGGGCCGCCGCTCGATCGCGGAGGCCGCGCAGAACGGCGAACTGGCGGCCGGCGGGGACGTGGCGGCGGTGGACCGGCTGGTGGACGTGCTGATCACGTCCCGGCCCGCGACGGCACAGGCCCCGGTCCCGGCCTGACCCGCCTCTTCGCTCCGCCGCGCGTGCATGACAGCATCGGAGCCGCACGGGCGACCGACCGGTGCCGGGCACGACCAGAGACGAGACGCGCCATGCCGCTGCAGATCAGGGCCTTCGACGCCGACCATCCCTCCGACCTGCTCGACCTCGAATGGCACCTGCCGCTCGAACAGTGGTCGGACAAGTCCCTGGTCGCGCTGCCGCGCGGCATCTCGCGGCACGTCGTGCGCTTCGCGCGGGCCGGCGACGAGGTCGTCGCGATCAAGGAGGTCAGCGAGTGGGCGGCGGTCCGCGAGTACGGCCTGCTGCGGGACCTGGACCGGCTCGGCATACCCGGGGTCGACCCGATCGCGGTCGTCACCGGCCGCGTCGCCGCCGACGGCAGCGCGCTGGAGCCGGCCCTGGTCACCCGGCACCTGAACGGCTCGCTGCCCTACCGCTCGATGTTCGAGACGACGATGCGCCCCGGCACCGTCAACCGGCTGCTCGACGCGCTCGCCGTGCTGCTGGTGCGGCTGCACCTGGTGGGCTTCGCGTGGGGCGACTGCTCGCTGTCCAACACCCTCTTCCGGCGGGACGCCGGCGCCTACGCCGCCTACCTGGTGGACGCCGAGACCGGGCAGATCCAGCCGGAGCTGAGCGCGGGGCAGCGGGACTACGACATCGAGCTGGCCCGGGTGAACATCGCGGGAGAGCTGATGGACCTGGAGGCGGGCGGCTCGCTGCACCCCTCGGTCGACCCGGTGACCTTCGCCGAGGCGATCTGCTCGCGCTACAACGACCTGTGGCACGAGCTGACCCGCGAGTCGGTCTACCCGCTGGACAAGCGGCACTACATCGACCGCCGCATCCGGCGGCTCAACGACCTGGGCTTCGACGTCGCCGAGATGCAGATCCAGCGCTCGCCGGGCGGCGACACCGTGACCTTCCTGCCGAAGGTCGTGGACGCCGGGCACCACCAGCGCCAGCTGCTGCGGCTGACGGGCATGGACACCGAGGAGAACCAGGCCCGCAGCCTGCTCAACGACCTCGACTCCTGGATGACCACGCAGGACGACTACGCGCCCGGCGACCCCATGGGCCTGGGCGCCCGCCCCGAGGTGCTGGCGCACCGCTGGGTGCGGCAGGTCTTCCGGCCCGCGGTCCGGATGATCCCGGCCGACCTGCGGCGCAGCATGGAACCGGCGCAGGTCTACCACGAGCTGCTGGAGCACCGCTGGTACCTGTCGGAGGCCGCGGGGTACGACGTCGGCCTCGACGAGACGGTCGCCGACTACCTCTCCGACGTCCTGCCGCACATCAGGGACCCGAACGAGCTGGTCGCGGAGCCGGCCCCGGAAGCGGACTAGCCGCCCGCCGCCGGATCGCGCGCTGTCACGTCGGCGCTGTCACGTCGGCGCTTTCACGTCAGCCGCAGCGCCGCCTCGCGTACGGCCAGCGCGTCCGCGCGCACCTCGCGCAGCCCCGGCAGCGGCCAGATGCCCGGGCGCGGGGCCGGGCGGGGGCCGGGGTTCGGGATCCAGGACACGCTGCGGGTCCAGGCCCGCAGCTGCTCGCGGAAGCCGATCCTGGCAGGTCCGGCCTGGTGGGTGCGCCGGGTGGCCATGCCGGTACGCGCGTCCCAGGTGTCGATGTGCAGCGTCGCGCCCTCGTCCCGTGCGTACGGCGAGGGCAGGGTGAGGGTGGCGACCGAGTCGGTGCCGGTGAACTCGAGCGTCTCGCGGTAGCGCCGGTGCGCGGGCAGCCGCAGGTGGCTGACCTCCACCACGAGGTCGTCGTCGGGCCGCCAGCGGCAGCTGACGGCGCTGCCGCCCGCCCACTGCATGCTGTGCTCCAGGCTGCCGTACAGCTCGCGGCCGGTGCCGTCGAGTGCCGCGTGCACGATGTTGACCTGGTGGATCAGGGACCCGCCGAGCCCCCGGGCGTACACCTCGGCCTGGAGCTCGGATGCGCCGGGGCCGAGCGCTCTGGCCAGTGCCTCCCGCGCGGGCGGCGGCTGCGGGCCGAAAGGCGGCGGCGGGTAGTGCACCAGGTGGTCGACCAGGTGCGGGGCGTTCGGGTCGTGGATGTCGACGGCGATCCTGCGGGCGGTGTGCGCGTGCTCCCTGCAGTGCTCGACGAACAGCTGCACCACCGGGTCGTGCCGTTTCATGTACCCGGCGGTGACCGGGACACCGGTGCGCACCTCGGCCGCGATCAGCTCGTCGATCTCGGCCGGGTCCAGGCTCACCGGCTTCTCGCACAGCACCGGCAGGCCGGCGTCGAGGCAGCCGAGGACGGCGTCGCGGTGGGTCCACCACGGGGACAGCACCAGCGCGGCCGTGGCGCCCGCCCACACCGACTCCTGGGGCGTGCTGCACACCGCGACCCGGGGAAATCCAGCCATCAGTGCGGCCCGCTGCCCCGGATCGGGGTCGATCACCGCGACGGGCCGGATCAGCTGCGGAAGGTCCCGGATCTCCCGCAGATGTGCGGCGTGGGCGACCTTCCCCGCCCCGATGACCACGACTCTCACCGGCGCGGGTGTGGACTGCGGCTCGTCCTGGGGGCCGCCTTCCGCTTCCGGTTCCGGGTCCCGCACCGTGCTGCCGGGGTCCGGCACCCCCGGCCGCCCCTGCTGCCCCGCGTGACGCATCGTGCTCATCCTTTCGGCGTTCGGCACTCGTTCCTACCAGGAAACGTGGCGCGACCGCGACGCCGGGGTGTCCGAACCGTGATCTCCCCCATGGCATGAGGGCCATCCATTGCTAGAGTCGGTATAGGGTGCGGTTGCCACCTTGCAGGCACCTGCACGTTTCGGCGCACCCGGCGACGAAAGAGGGAATCCGTGGCCAATTCGGTGAGGGGTGGTGGGCCGAATGCGGCCGACATCGGGCTCGCCCTTTATCAGACACTGCGCACCAATGGCTCCTCCGTCCCGGCCAAGGCCGCGGCCGCGATCGGGCTGACCGAGGCCGAGGCCGAGGCCGGCTGGCGGGAGCTTGAGGAGCTCGGGCTGATCCGCCCCGGCGACAGCGGGGACGTGATCGACCCGGTCGAGCCGGACACCGCGCTGATCGAGCTGCTGGCCCGCCAGCGGGCCTCGCTGCGCCGCCAGCGCGACGAGCTGACCTCGATCGTCACGGCTGCCGAGTCCCTGATGGAGCGGTACCGCCCCGCGGTGATGCGGGAGAACGCCGAGATCGAGGTCGAGCTGGTCACCAAGGACCACCGGCGCCGGCAGTTCCTGCGCGACTTCGACGCGACGATCACCGAGTCGGCCAGCTGGATGCACCCGGGGCCGCTGCCCTCCAGCGAGGTCCTGGCGGGCTCGCTCACGGCCGACAACGCGCTCATAGCCCGCGGTATAAAGGTGCGTGCCATTTATGGCCAGAGCATTAACTCCGCGCCCAGGCAACGGAAATACCTCTCCGATCTGACGGCCGCCGGAGTGGATGTGCGATTGGCGCCGCAGGTGCCTTTCGACCTCCTGATGGCAGATACACACAGTGCACTGGTGCTTGCCAATCCGGAAGATCCGTCGGGTCCCGCGGTAGTCGTCAGAGGACCGGCTCTCGTGCGCTCGTACGTGGCAATGTACGAGGATTGCTGGCTGCGTTCGGTCCCTTACACAGCGAACGCGGCGAACGGCCTGGACCCGGACAGCGAGCTGACCGAACAGCACCGCACGACGATGCGGCTGCTGGCCAACGGCTTGACTGACGAGCGGATCGCCCGAAAACTCGGTGTATCACTGAGGACGGTGAGTCGCCTGGTTTCCGAGATCATGAGGTATCTTGAGGCGGACAGCCGATTCCAGGCAGGGGTTCTTGCGGCAGCGCACGGCCTGATCTGAGGACGATCACACCGGCGCATTCACGCCATGGCAGACATACGCACAAGCGGAACCTGGCCTCCGCCTGTGCGTATTTGCCATCATTGGCAAAGTTACGTGTCGCTACACCACCATAGTGAGCACCCCTCTTTCCCCTGCCCACCTAAGGATTATGTGATGTCGCGGATCCGACGTTCGACCCATGTCTCCGCTGTTGCAGCGCTGGTGCTCGTTCTGTCGTCGGCTGCCGGCACAGCCGTTGCCGCCGATGCTTCCTCTTCGCCCGCTCCCGACCCGGCCCCCGCCTCCTCGACCGGCACCGTCACCCCTGACGGCTGGTTCCCGGACGCTCCTGCCGAGGTCGCCCCGGCCGGTTGGTTCCCGGACGCTCCTGCCGAGGTCGCCCCCGCCGGCTGGTTCCCCGACGCGGCCCCCGCCGGCTGGTTCCCGGACGCCCCCGCCCCGGTTGCCCCGGCCGGATGGTTCCCCGACGCGGCTCCCGCGGTTGCCCCCGCCGGATGGTTCCCGGACGCGGCCCCCGCCGTCTCCCCCGCGGGCTGGTTCCCGGACGCCACCACCTCGACGGCCGTCGCGGTGTAGCGCACCGACACCACACGCAAAAGCACCGTGCGGTCCGTGATGGTTCGCGGACCGCACGGTGCTTCCTGCATTTTGTGGGGGGATCCTCGGGGCGGGCGGCCCGGTCGGGGCTCGGGTCAGGACCCGACCGAGACCGCCATCGCCATCAGGGCGTGGTGCGGCCTGGCGACGGCCAGTGCGTGCTGCAGGACGTTGTCGATGTCCGTGGCTGCGTCGTCGGCCGCCGGATGCACGGCCAGCCATCCGAGGTGACGACGCAGGAAAGCCGCGAGGGCCGGCACCGTCCGCAGGGGGAGGCGGACGGTGCGGCCCTCGACTATCAGATCGGCCCAGGAGGCCAAGGTGTCCCGAATAGCTGCGCGCGCCTCGACTGCCGGTCCGTTCAGGGGGATGCCGGGCCGGTCAGTGCCGGACAGTCTGTCGCCGGGGTCCTGCGCTGCTACGAGTACAACCTCCAACTCGCCGTATACCCGGGGAAGCAAGGCGAGCTGCCGATCCAACCGCTCCTGGCAGGGCAGGCAGAGCGCAGGATCCGTCTCGACACACAGGTGGCCGGTCCGGAATTCGTAGTCCTGCACTTCCACTGTCCCTTCTCGTCGCCGGGGCGGTGGTTCAAGCCTTCCAGCACGCCTGCTTCCGGACAACGTCCGCAGACCGGCCGGATTCTGCCATGGCGCATACGCGCATCTAGGCATCTCCGTCCCAGGTCAGACCGGGAGTGCCACCCCGGCGAGTGGGTCAGCTCGACAGCAGCGCCTCGATGGCCCCAGTGACCTCGGACGCCTCCGGAGCGACAGCGGGACGGAACCGCGCGACGGCCTGGCCCGAGCCGTCGACCAGGAACTTCTCGAAATTCCAGGTGATATCGCCCGCTTCGCCCGCCGCGTCCGCCAGCTGCGTCAGCTCGACGTAGAGCGGATGGCGGTTCGCGCCGTTGACGTCGGCCTTGGCCAGCAGCGGGAAGCTGACGCCGTAGGTGGTCGAGCAGAAGGTCTGGATCTCCTCGGCGGTGCCGGGCTCCTGGCCGCCGAACTGGTTGCACGGCACGCCGAGCACCGTGAAGCCGCGGTCGGCGTACTTCTGCTGCAGCCGCTCCAGGCCCTCGTACTGCGGGGTCAGCCCGCACTTGGAGGCCACGTTGACCACGAGGACGGCCTTGCCGCGGTGCTCGCCGAGGGTGGTGGCGGCGCCGTCGAGGGTCCGCAGCGGGATGTCGTGGAGGGTGCTCATCGCTTGGTGCTCCTGTCGGGGTCGGACGTGAGGGTGGGCTCGGCCACGGTCAGGCCGAGGGTCTGGGCGAGCGCGGGGGCCAGGTCCAGCAGCTGGGCCGGGGAGATCACGGCGCCGCGCAGCGACTCGTAGCCGTCGGCGAGGTCGATGGTCAGGGCGCCGCGCAGGTCGGCCTTCTTGAGTGTGGCCCGGCCGAATCTGGCCTGTTCGATCCGGCTGCCGGGAAAGGACACCCCGTCGAGGCGGGCTTCGCCGAGGTCGACGTCGCGCAGCACGCAGTCCTCGAAGACCACGTCGTGCAGCGCGGCGGAGCGCAGGTTGACCGAGTCGAGCTTGCAGCGCACGAAGGTGACCCGGCGCAGCACCGCGTCGTAGGCCTCGACGCCGGCCAGCGAGCAGCCGACCAGCGCGGTGTCCAGCCACTGGCTGCCGGCCAGGGTGCAACCGGTGAAGCGGGTGCCGGACGCCCACGCGTCGTTGAAGCGGGCGGCGCGCAGGTCGGTGCCCGCCAGGACGCAGTCGGTGATCGCCGACTCCAGGAAGCGCGAGCCGGCCGCCCGGGTGCCCTCGGGCACGTCGAGCCGGTCGAGGTGGACGGTGTCGTAGTCGCCCTCGACGTCCAGCGGGCCGGTGTGCGGGCGCAGCAGACCGGCATACGGCAGGTCCGCGAGGTCCTCAGGAACGGCGGCGCGTGCGCTGTGTGCGGTCACACCGGAAACCCTACGCGCGGCCGCCGACAGGCCCCCGGGGGGACCGGCGCCGCCGCCTCGCGGGTGACATGACGGACATGTCGGTGCGGCCTTGCTAGGTTGCAGCCCATGAGCGCAACGTCGGCCGACGCTCCGCCGCCCAAGGCGCCCCCGGCCGCGGCCCGCCCCGCGGCGCCGCCCGGGTCGCGCCGCCGCGGGGTGGAGCTGTCGCTGACGGTCGCCGCGGTGCTGGTGTCGGTGTACGGCTACGCGGAAGTGGGCCTGGCCACCCGCGGGGCGGTGCCGCGCGACGCGGCGGGCTACGGCGCGGGGCTCGCGCTGCTCGCGGTGCTGGCGCATCTGGCGGTACGCGCCAGGGCGCCGTACGCGGACCCGCTGCTGCTGCCGATCGCGGTGCTGCTCAACGGTTTCGGCCTGGTGCTGATCTACCGGCTCGACCTGGAGCCGTCGCTGGGACCGCGGGCGGCGCCGACGCAGCTGGTGTGGTCGACGCTGGGCATCACGCTCTTCGTGCTGGTGGTGCTGGCGCTCGACGACCACCGGGTGCTGGCCCGCTACTCCTACCTCGGGGTGACGGCGGCGCTGGCGCTGATGGCGGCACCGATCTTCTTCCCCGCGGTCAACGGGGCGAAGATCTGGATCAGGGTCGCCGGATTCTCCATCCAGCCGGGCGAGTTCGCCAAGGTGCTGCTCGCGGTCTTCTTCGCGGCCTACCTGTCGGCGAACCGGGCGGCGCTGGCCTACACCGGGCGGCAGGTCTTCGGGCTGCGCAGACTCCAGCTGCCGACCGGGCGCGTGCTGGGTCCCGTGCTGGCGATCTGGCTGCTGAGCGTGGGGCTGCTGGTGCTGGAGCGCGATCTCGGCACATCGTTGCTGTTCTTCGGGCTGTTCGTGGTGCTGCTGTACGTGGCGACCGGGCGGACCGGCTGGGTCGCGGTGGGCCTGCTGCTGTCCGCGGCGGGCGCGGTCGCGGTGGGCTCCCTGGAACCGCACGTGCACAGCAGGGTCGAGGACTGGCTGCACCCCTTCGCGTCGGTGCACGCCGGGCTCGGCCCGGGCCAGCTGGCCCAGTCGCTGTACGCCTTCGGCAACGGTGCGGTGCTCGGTACGGGCCTGGGCCAGGGGCACTCGGAGCTGATCGGCTTCGCCACCAAGTCCGACTTCATCCTGGCCACCGCGGGCGAGGAGCTGGGCCTGGTGGGGCTGTGCGCGCTGCTGGCGCTCTACGCGCTGCTGGTGGCCCGCGGGATGCGCGCGGGCCTGGCGCTGCGCGACCCCTTCGGGCGGCTGCTCGCGGTGGGGCTCGCCTCGATCCTGGCGCTCCAGGTGTTCGTGATCGCCGGCGGGGTGACCGATCTGATCCCGCTGACCGGGATGGCGATGCCCTTCCTCGCGCAGGGCGGCTCCTCGGTGGTCACCAACTGGATCATCGTGGCGCTGCTGATCCGGGTCAGCGACAGCGCCCGCCGCCCGCCGCCCGCCCTGCCGGAGGAGGACGCCCCGTGACCCGCTGCATCCGCCGCTGCGCCGCCCTGTGCCTGGTCCTGCTGCTGGCGCTCGCGGTCAACGCGGTGCGGGTGACGGTCGTCGAGGCGGGCTCGTACGCCCGCGACCCGGCCAACCGGCGGATCGCCATCGCACGCTACGAACACCCCCGCGGCGGCATCCTGGTCGGCGGCGCCTCGGTGACCGGGTCGCAGCAGACCGGCGGGCAGCTGGCGTACGCGCGCACCTACCGCGACGGGCCGCTGTACGCGCCCGTCACGGGTTTCGCCTCGCAGACGTACGGCACCTCGCTGCTGGAGGGCACCGAGGACGGGCTGCTGTCCGGCACCAGCTCCCAACTGGCGTCGGTGCCGCTGTGGAACGAGATCACCCGGGACCGGCAGCGCCCCGGCGACGTGCACACCACGATCGACGCGGCGGCCCAGAAGGCGGCCTACGACGGGCTCGCCGGCCGGCGCGGCGCGGTCGCCGCCGTGGACCCGGCGACCGGGCGCATCCTGGCCCTGGTGTCGTCGCCCTCCTACGACCCGGGGCTGCTCGCGGGCACCGGCCCCGCGGTCACCGACCAGTGGCAGCGGCTCAACGACGACCCGGCGCAGCCGATGCTGGACCGGGCGATCCGGCAGACCTACCCGCCGGGTTCGACCTTCAAGGTGGTCACCGCGGCGGCGGCGCTGGAGAGCGGCGCGGTCGCCGACCTGGACGCGCCGACCGACTCCCCCGACCCCTACCGGCTGCCCGGCACCACCTGGTCGCTGACGAACGAGGGCCGCGGGTGCGAGGACGCGAGCGTCTACGACGCCTTCCGGGTCTCGTGCAACACCGTCTTCGCGAAGCTGGGCGCCGACGTGGGCCTGACCGCGATGGCCCGGCAGGCGGAGGCCTTCGGCTTCAACGACGACGGGCTGCGGGTGCCGCCGGCGGTGGCGCGCAGCAACTTCGACACCAGAATGAGCCGCGACCAGGTGGCGCTGTCCTCGATCGGGCAGTTCGACACGACCGCGACACCGCTGCAGATGGCGATGGTGGCCGCGGCGGTCGGCAACGGCGGTGAGCTGATGCGGCCCTACCTGGTGGACCGGGTCACCAACCACGGCGGTGCGGTGGTGGCGCACACCCGTCCCGAGCGACTGCACCGGGCGGTCAGCGAAGCCACCGCCGGGCAGCTGCAGGAACTGATGGAGGCGGTGGTCTCCGACGGCACCGGCACCAACGCGGCGATCCCCGGTGCGGTGGTCGGCGGCAAGACCGGCACCGCGCAGCACGGGGTGGGCAACAAGGGCACGCCGTACGCGTGGTTCATCAGCTACGCCAAACCGCCCGGCGCGAACCGGGCGGCGGTGGCGGTCGCCGTGGTGGTGGAGGACGCGGAGGCGGCGCGGGCCGACATCTCGGGCGGCGGCAGCGCGGCACCGATCGCACGGGCGGTCATGCAGTCGGTGCTGGCCGCGCCGCCGCGGCCCTACGACCAGCCGGTCAGCTGACCTTGGGGAAGCTGAACGCGTAGCCCTGCTGGGCCAGCCACGTCAGCGTCTGGTCGAGGGCGGCCACGGTCTGGCTGCGGTCGCCGCCGCCGTCGTGGAAGAGGATGGTCGGGCCGTTGTGGATCTCGCTCTTGACGGTGGCCACGATGGTGCCGACGCCGGGCCGGGAGAAGTCCTTGGTGTCGATGTTCCAGCCCAGCGGGCGCATCCCGTGCTGGGCGGCGAGGTGGCGGCTGGCGGGGGTGAAGGCGCCGCCGGGCGCCCGGTAGTACTGCACGGGGGCGCCGCCGGACGCCTCCTCGATCATGGCGAGGGCGTCCATGATCTCCTTCTGCTGGTACGCGAAGGGCTTGTGGTCCATCGACTCGTCGTGCGTGACGGTGTGGTCGCACAGCCGGTGGCCCTCGGCGACGACCCGGCGCACCATCGCGGCGTTGGCCTTGGCCTGCGGGCCGATCATGCAGAAGGTCGCGTGCACGTGGTGCCGCTTGAGGACTTCGAGGACCTGCGGGGTCCAGCGCGGGTCGGGGCCGTCGTCGATGGTGATGTTGACGGCCTTGCCGGGCGCCTCGGCCTGGTGCTGTATGGACTCCGGCACCGCGGCGACCGTGGCCGGCGGGGTGGTGGCCGGGGTGTGGGTGGTGCTCGACGGCGGCACCGGGGCCTGCTGGGTGCCGCCCTTCTGGTCGCCGGTCGGCGAGGCCGCCGCCGCGTCGCTGCCCCCGCCGCCGGGTGCCAGCAGCGCCGAGAGCAGGGCCGCGAGCAGCACCACCGCGACCGCCACTCCTACCACCGCCCCCTGCGGTGCGCTGCGCAGCCGCTCGGGTGCCAGCCGCCCCAGGGATATCCGCCGTCCCGTCATGATGTGTAACCGCCCGCCCACTTGGTCGCCCGTCCCGTATTCGCAGATCCGTGTCCTGCGCGGCCTGCGCACGGATAGATGCGGGCGCCCAGGGTACGGTTCCGCCGCCCTGCCCGCGCCAGGGGGTCGTTACACGATCAGGACGTATCAGTGCGGAGCGGTCGCCAGGCCCGTGCAGCCGCGCAGTTGTGCGTACCGATCGGTGATGCCGCGGCCCGCCGCGCCGGTCTGCGGCTGCGGCACCCCGTCGCCGTCGACCAGGGCGGGGGTGAAGACCGCCCTGGTGACCTTGCCGCGGGTCACGGTGAGGGTGGTCACGCCGGTCTGGTCGGAGTGCGGGTAGGGCGAGGAGCCGTACCAGAGGAAGTTGCCGAAGCCGTAGGCGACGTAGGTCGGCCCGAGCATGCCCGAGCCGAGCATCACATGGGCGTGGGTGCCGACGACCGCGGTGGCGCCTGCCGCCGACAGGTCCGCGGCGATGGACTTCTGCTCGGGGCCCGGGCAGCTCTGCCCCTCGGTGCCCCAGTGCAGGTACACCACGACCACGTCGGCCTGCTTCTTCGCGTCCCGCACCGCCTTGAGCAGCCGCGGCCGGTCCAGTGCGGAGGCGATGCCGGGGCTGTCGGGTCCGGCCCGGAACCTCTGGTTGGTGTAGTCCTGCACCTGGCTGGCGGCGACCACCGCGAGCCGCACACCGTTGACCGTGGTGACGTACGGCTTGTACGCGGCGGTCTCGTCGGCGCCGATGCCGACCACCGGGATCGGCGAGGAGGCCTGGGCCGCGAGGCTGTCGGCCAGGCCCTGCGACCCGTAGTCCACGGCGTGGTTGTTGGCCATGGTCACCGCGTCGATGCCGGAGCGTTGGAGGGCGCCGAGGGCTGCCGGGTTGGTGCGGAAGTGGTACTTCTTCGGCTGCGGGGTGCCGCGGGTGGTGATCGCGGTCTCCAGGTTGACCATCGCGAAGTCGGCGGCGGACAGGGTCGCCGCCATCGGGCCGAGCGCAGGGTCGACGCCGAGCCGGCCGGCGGTGCGCTCGGTGAAGTGGACGTCGCCGGCGAAGGCGAGGGTCACCGTGCCCCGCGGTTCCGCCGGGGCCTTTGCGGCCGGCTTCGACGCCGGGCCCGACGTCGTCGCCGGGGCGTTCGCCGCGGCCTGGTGGGCGGCGGCGTCGGCGGGGCTGCCGCCGCGGCCGTAGACGGCCCAGCCGGTGGCCACCGCGGCGATCAGCACGACGGACACGCCGACGCCGGCGTTTCTGCGGCGGCGGCGCGCCCTGGCCCGGCGTTGCGCGCGCCGCGATATCGGTCCCGTGTCCGTCATCGGACAAGCGTACGATCCTACGCGGGTTTGTCCGCCCCCTGGGTGATGGTCTGCGCCACCTCCGCCACCCGCGCCTGCTCCTCCGCGGCGAAGCGCTCGGCGTCCAACTGCTCGGCGATCTCCTCGTCCTGGGTCATCAGCAGGTCCAGGTTGGAGTCGCCGAGGTCGAAGACGCCCAGGTCGACGTACGCCTTCTGCAGCCGCGGCCCCCACAGCCCGATGTCCTTCACGCACGGCACGATGCGCGAGAACAGCAGCTTCCTGAACAGATGCAGGAACTCCGACTTCTCGGTCAGCTCGGCGGCCTCCGCGGTGGGGATGCCGAAGTTCTCCAGCACTTCGAGGCCGCGCAGCCGGTCGCGCATCAGGTAGCAGCCCTCGATCACGAACTCCTCGCGCTCGCGCAGTTCCGCGTCCGTCAGCTGCTTGTAGTAGTCGCGCAGCGCCATCCGCCCGAAGGCCACGTGGCGGGCCTCGTCCTGCATGACGTAGGCGAGGATCTGCCGGGGCAGCGGCTTGGTGGTGGTGTCGCGGATCATGCCGAAGGCGGCCAGCGCCAGGCCCTCGATGAGCACCTGCATCCCGAGATAGGGCATGTCCCAGCGGGAGTCGCGCAGGGTGTCGCCGAGCAGCGCCTGCAGGTTGTCGTTGACCGGGTAGAGCATGCCGATCTTCTCGTGCAGGAAGCGGCCGTAGATCTCGGCGTGCCGCGCCTCGTCCATGGTCTGGGTCGCCGAGTAGAACTTCGCGTCCAGGTCGGGCACCGACTCCACGATCCGGGCCGCGCACACCATCGCACCCTGCTCGCCGTGCAGGAACTGGCTGAACTGCCACGAGGTGTAGTGCTGCCGCAGCAGGCCGCGGTCCGTGTCCGACATCGCGTCCCAGTAGCGGGTGCCGTACAGCGACATGGCCTCGTCGGGGGTGCCCAGCGGGTCGTGCGGGTCGACCTCCAGGTCCCAGTCGATCCGCCGGACCGCGTCCCACTGCTTGTCCTTGCCCTTCTGGTACAGCGCGAGCAGCCGGTCACGCCCGTCGTCGTACTCCCAGCTGAAGCGGGCGGCGCCCTGGGCCGGCACCTGCCAGATCCACTCGGCGGGGGGTGTCGTGTAGCGGCCTTCCGTCGACATCGGCGGCTCCATTCGCGGTGCGCGGGGGCTTGACGGCCTTGTTGACACAGAGTCTCATAAGACCGTACCGCAGGTAACCCTCGTGCACCGGAGGCCCGTTCGGCATGGACGCCACACTGACCGACCGCGAGAAGACCGCGGAACGCCTGCTCGCGGCGTCCGCGAAGCACTCCTTCGACCCCGACACCGAACTCGACTGGGACGCGCCCTTCGAGGACGGCAGCTGGTTCTGGCCGCCGGAACTGGTCTCGCTGTACGACACCCCGCTGTGGAAGCAGCTCTCCGAGGAGCAGCGGATCACCCTCAGCCGGCACGAAGCCGCCTCGCTGTGCTCGATCGGGGTGTGGTTCGAGACGATCCTCATGCAGCTGCTGCTGCGGCACACCTACGACCTCGACCCGACCAGCGGACACGTCCGCTACGCGCTCACCGAGATCGCCGACGAGTGCCGGCACTCCAAGATGTTCGCCCGCGCGGTCACCACGATGGGCACGCCCGCCTACCGGCCCAGCCGGCTCGACGTCCAGCTCGGCCGGGTGCTCAAGACGGTGTCCACGACCCCGGGCTCCTTCACCGGCACACTGCTCGCCGAGGAGATCCTCGACTGGATGCAGCGGCTGACCTTCCCCGACGAGCGGATACAGCCGCTGGTACGCGGCATCACCCGCATCCACGTCGTGGAGGAGGCCCGGCACATCCGCTACGCCCGCGAGGAGTTGCGGCGGCAGATGGCCACCGCGCCGCGCTGGGAGATCGAGTTCACCCGGCTGTCCTCGGCCCAGGCCGCACGCGTCATCGCCCGCTCCCTGATCAGCCCGCAGGTCTACGCATCGGTCGGCCTCGACCCGAAGCAGGCCGCGCGGGTCGCGCTGGAGAGCCCACACCGGCGGGACGTGATGAAGCAGTCCGCGAAGCGGCTGATGGACTTCTTCGAGGAGATCGGCCTGATCAGGGGGCCGAGCCGGAAACTCTGGCGGGCCTCGGGCCTGGTGGGCTGACCCGCCCCGGCGGGCGCGCACCCCCTCGTCGTGCCGGGCCGACGCCGTGGCCCGGGCACGGGCACGAGCACGGGCATCAGCCTGCGCCGTGGCCCGGGCTCTCGCTCTCCCCCAGCAGGTGCGCCGCCGCGGGCGCCAGCGGGGCCAGCCGGGCCAGCAGCCCGCCCGCCGGGCTGTCGCGGGTCTCCTGCGGCAGCGCGCGGGCCGCGGCCTCCGCCGTCTCAGGGTCGGTGGTCGCGGTCACCAGCAGCAGGCCGATGAAGTGGTCGACCAGCCAGTCCCGCAGCTCCGCCACCGGCTGGCTGCGGCCCTCGTCGATCCAGATCAGCGACACCGCCTCGACCGAGGCGATCCACGACCGCACCATCATCGCCAGGCGCGGGCCGGGCTCGGTCACACCCAGGTGGTGCAGCACCTGCTCGCCCGCGCGGCGGCGCACCCCGTCCACGATCGCGCCCGTACGGCTGGTCTCGGCGACGCCGCCCCCGCCCAGCAGGGCGCCGTACGCCGGCGCGTGCTCGTCCACGTAGGCCAGGTAGCGGTCGAGCGCCGCCGCCAGCCGCCCGGTCGGCGGACCCTCCGACGGTACGGCGAACCGCCCGGTCAGCTCCTCCGCGGCGCCCTGCACCGCGGCCTCGTACAACTGCTGCTTCCCCCCGGGGAAGTAGCGGTAGACCAGGGGCCGCGAGACGCCTGCCGCTGCGGCCACGTCGTCGATCGACACGTCTTCCGGGCGGCGGTGCCCGAAGAGGTCCACCGCGGACCTCAGCAACTGCGCTCGGCGCTCAGCCACACTCATCCGGCGGTACGCCGGCGCCGTACTCATGCCATCAGAGTACGGCGACCTATCCCCGCCCCACCCCGTCCGGCGGCCCCCTCGGCAAGGGGGCGCGCGCCCACCGGCCCCGGTGGCTCGGGGGTGCCCTTGCGCAGGGCGGTGCTTTTCAGGGGCGCGGGGAACTGCGCGACCAGCCCCCACCGGGCGCGCGGGTCGTCACCGACCCGAAGGGGCAATTCCTGTCGGAGCCGGACCACCGGCCGGCGAGCGAAGCGAGTGGGGGCACCCCCAGGCGAAGCGCTGGAGGCTGGGCGCGCAGTTCCCCGCGCCCTGAGTGGGCGCCGCCCGCCGCAGAGGCACCCTGCGGACAGCGCGCCCGCGCGGCGCCAGCCGCAGATCAGACGCAGCCCCGCGCCCCTGGAAACGCTCGCCGCCAGGCGCATGGGGAACCGCCCGAACCGCCGCGGTCGGCGGAAGGGCGACCCCGGCGTGGGAAGGTGAGGTATGAGGCATGAGGAGTGCGAGTTCGTCGGGGGGCCACTCGATGGGCGCACCATCGAGGTCATCGTGGGGATGACGGGGCAGCCGCCCCGGTCGTACACGGTCCCGGCGGGTGAGCGGCGGTATGTGTACCACCGCGAGCACGGGGAGCGCGGAAAGCACCGCACGCCGTGGGTGTTCACGTATGACCCCGAGGGCCGGCCCCCGGCCGGCCCGAAGTGGCCCTGGTCGAAGCGCGGCTGACGCACCGGCGGGGACTTTGGTCCGGACCATTGACACGATTGGTCTAAACCTGTTTGCTGCGCGGTGAGCGCTGAGCGCCCCCCACCGAAGGAGCATCCCCCCATGCCCACCCGGAGAAGATCGTTCGCCGCCGCGTCCGCCGCCCTCGCGGGCGCCGTCGCCGTCGGCGGCCTGGTCGCCCTGGCCCCCACCGCGAGCGCCGGCGAGTTCCTGGCCAACGGCGGCTTCGAGGCCGGGAACTTGAGCGGCTGGACCTGCGACGCGGGCGCCACCGCGGTCAGCGGCCAGGCGCACAGCGGGACGTACGCGGTGCAGGGCGTGCCGTCCGCCTCCGCCACCGGCCAGTGCAAGCAGACCGTGAGCGTCGCGCCGAACACCGCGTACACGCTGACCGCCCAGGTCAAGGGGAGCTACGTCTACCTCGGCGTGGACGGCGGCACGAGCACCTGGACGCCGGGCACGGGCAGCGGCTACGCCCCGCTGACCGTGTCCTTCACCACCGGCGCGAGCCAGACCAGCGCGTCGGTGTACGTGCACGGCTGGTACGGGCAGCCGGCCTACCTGGCCGACGACATCTCGCTGCAGGGTCCCGGCGGCGGGCCGACCACCCCGCCGACCACACCCCCCACGACCCCGCCGACCACCCCGCCGACGACGCCTCCCACCACACCGCCCACCACTCCCCCGACCTCGCCGCCGCCGTCCGGCGGGCTGCCGACGCACGCCCTGGTGGGCTATCTGCACGAGACCTTCGCCAACGGCTCGGGCTACACCCGCCTCGCGGACGTACCCGACAGCTGGGACGTCATCGACCTGGCCTTCGGCGAGACCAGTTCGCCGACCTCGGGCAGCATCCACTTCAACCGCTGCTCGGCCGCCGAGTGCCCCTCGGTCGAGTCGGACGCGGACTTCAAGGCCGCGATCAAGGCCAAGCAGTCCAAGGGCAAGAAGGTGCTGCTGTCGATCGGCGGCGCCAACGGCGAGGTGCAGCTGACCACGGCGGCCGCACGTGACGCCTTCGTCTCCTCGGTGAGCGGCATCGTCGACCAGTGGGGCCTGGACGGCATCGACATCGACTTCGAGGGCCACTCGCTGTCGCTGAACGCGGGCGACACCGACTTCAAGAACCCGACGACGCCGGTGATCGTCAACCTGATCTCCGCGCTGAAGACCCTCAAGGCCCGCTACGGCAGCGGCTTCGTGCTGACGATGGCGCCGGAGACCTTCTTCGTGCAGATGGGCTACCAGTTCTACGGCTCCGGGCCGTTCAACGGCCAGGACCCGCGCTGCGGGGCCTACCTGCCGGTGATCTACGCCCTGCGCAACGACCTGACGCTGCTGCACGTCCAGGACTACAACTCCGGGCCGATCATGGGTCTGGACAACCAGTACCACACCATGGGCGGCGCGGACTTCCACATCGCGATGACCGACATGCTGCTCACCGGCTTCCCGGTGGCGGGCAACACCGCCAACATGTTCCCGGCGCTGGCCCCCTCTCAGGTCGGCATCGGCCTGCCCGCCTCGGTCAACGCGGGCAACGGCTACACCGCCCCGGCCGCGGTCGACCAGGCGCTGGACTGCCTGACCAGGAAGACCAATTGCGGCGGATACGCCACCCACGGCACCTGGCCGGCGCTGCGCGGCCTGATGACATGGTCGGTCAACTGGGACCACTTCTCGAACTGGGAGTTCTCGAACAATTTCCACAGCTACTTCGGCTGACGCCGGACAGCGCCCCCGTACGCGTACGGCCCGGTCCCGAGGGCGGTGACCGGGCCGTACGCTTTTTCGACGTTGGCGTCATGAAGATGAACAGACTCACCCTCAAGGGGGTCGCCGTAACGGCGGGAGAACCGGGCGACGGCCGTGCTCCAGGGCTACGTCGCCTGGACCCCCTGGTATCCGTACGTACCCTGAGGGTGAGCCGCCGTCACCCGCCGGAGTGAACCACTTGGGCGGAATTGCCCATTCCCGCTGTCGAAGATATGACAACCTATGACACGATCCTGAGGGTTCGTCACCGGGAGGACGTGGGGATGCAGGCGGCTCGCAGTACCAGGACCTGGCTTCGTGCGGCAGCGGTGTGCGGGGCGCTGCTCGCTTCCGCGGCGCTGTCGCTGCCCGCGGCGCAGCGCGCGGCGGCACGACCGTACGAACCGCAGGTCCCGGTCCCGTCCGCGACCGGCACGCCGGCTCCCGACCCCGCGGCCACCTCCCCGGGCCAGGAGCCCGCGGTCCCGCTCCCGTCGGCGACCGCGGACCCCGCCTCGCTGCCCGCCCTGCTGGCCCAGCTCCAGTCGCTCTACCAGCAGACCGAGGCGGCGACCGAGGCGTACAACACGGCCAAGGAGACCGCCGACCAGCAGCGCACCAAGGCCGAGGCGCTGGACACCCGGCTGGCGGCGCAGCGCACCCAGGTGGCCTCGGGACGGGACCAGGTCGGGCAGCTGGCCCGGCAGCTCTACCGCACCGGCGGCCTGTCGCCGTACCTGTCGATGCTGGGCGGCAGGAGCCCGCAGGAGTTCTTCGGGACGCTGCACATCGCCCAGCGGGCCGTCGGGCACCAGCAGGACGTCGTGGACGGCCTGACCGCGGACGAGAAGCGGCTCGCCGCGCTCAACACGCAGGCGCAGCGCGCGCTGGACGCGGCCCAGGTCGCGCAGAACCGGCAGGCCGCGCAGAAGACGCAGATCGAGGCGCACCTGCGGCAGGTCGAGGCGCTGCTCGCCGGGCTCAGCGGGGTCCAGACAAGCGAGCTGCAGGCGCTGGAGAAGCAGGGCGCGGACAAGGCGCAGCAGGAGTTCATGGACTCCAAGCCGCTCGGCCCCGACGCGGCCCTGCGCGCGCCCTCCACGGCGGGCGACAAGGCGATCGGCTACGCCTTCGCGCAGCTGGGCAAGCCCTACGTGTGGGGCGCCGAGGGGCCGGGGTCCTTCGACTGCTCGGGGCTGACCTCGCAGGCCTGGTCGCACGCGGGCGTCACGATCCCGCGCACCGCGGAGCAGCAGTGGGCCGAGCTGCCGCACGTGCCGCTGTCGCTGCTGCGCCCCGGCGACCTGGTCGTCTACTTCCACGGCGCCACCCACGTGGCGCTCTACATCGGCAACGGCCTGGTCGTGCAGGCCCCGCACACCGGCGCGGTGGTGACGGTCTCGCCGATCGCCGCCAACCCGATCCTCGGTGCGGTCCGCCCGGACCTGGGCGCCCTGCCGGTCGGCGACTACCGGCCGCGGCAGATCCCGGCGCCCTACGACCAGGCCGCCGCGCCCGAGCCGCTGGGCTGAGCCCTACGCGGTGGCCGCCAGGTAGTCGGCCGCGGCCCCCGCGTCGTAGAACCACTCGGCGAAGTCGGCGGGCCGGTCGAAGCCGTTGGCGATGCGGTCGGCGATCCGCGGCTGCGTCTGCGCCGCGGCCAGCAGGCGGCGGACGTGGTCCTGCGGTCCGCCGAGCATCGCGTTGGTCCAGCGGGTGGAGGGTCCCGCCTGAGTCCAGAAGCGGTCGAAGGCCGAGTGCATCCAGGCCCGGTCGAAGGGCAGTTCACCGCGTTCGGTGATGCTGTCGAGGTAAGCGGCCGCGCATTTGGCCGCGTTGTTGGACCCCTGCCCGGTGAGCGGGTCGTTGGCGACGACGACGTCGGCCACCCCCAGCACCAGCCCGCCGCCGGGCAGCTCCGCGACGGGTTCGCGTACGGTCGGGGTGAAGCCGCCGGTGAGCGTGGCGTTCGCGTCGGTCAACTCGACGGCGGACGCCCGCTCGTACTCCCACGGGGTGAAGCGGCGCATCAGGTCCAGGGTCAGCGCCAGGTGCTCCGCGGGGCCTGCGACGGCCTCGAAGGCGTCGGCCGGGCCGCCGGGCACGCCCTCCCAGAAGAGGATGTCGCAGGGTCCCGAGGTGGTCAGCGCCGGGATGACGATGAGTTCGCCGACGCCGGGCACCAGGTTGCAGCGCACCGCGGCGACGTCGGGGTGCTCGGGGCGCGGGGCCAGGCCGTGGACGTAGGCGACGGCGAGCGCGCGCTGCGGGTCGCGGTAGGGCGAACGGGCCGCGTCGGGGCGGAACATCGAGACGGTCTCGCCCTTGCCCGCCGCGACCAGGACCAGGTCGTAGGCCAGCGAGAAGTAGTCGAGGTCGGCGGCGGTCGCGGCGTGCACGACGACCTTGCCGCCGCGCTCCGCGAAGGTCTCCAGCCAGCCGGCCATCTTCACCCGCTGGTCGACGGACTGCGCGGGGGCGTCGAGGCGGCCGAGCCAGTCGACCGCGCGGGGAGCGCCGGGGGTGCCGGAGTCACCGGCGACGGATATGCCGAGCCCCGGTATTCGCGGCGCCTGGTCGGCCCAGAAGTCCAGCCCCGCGTCCCGCTCGTGGGCCAGGGCGGCACCGAACATGCACTGCGTGGAGGTGACCCGGCCGGTGCGGATCTCGTCGGCCGTGCGGTTGGACATCACCGTGACGTCGTAGTCACGGGCCTGCAGGCCGAGGGCCAGTTGGAGGCCCGCCTGCCCGGCTCCGACGATCAGTAACTTGCGCAACTGCACCCCGCTTCGGGTCGGGTCTGGCTCGGGATCAGGTGGGGAGGCGCTGCCGACGACGTCGGAACCGCCCGGGTCAGAAGGGCTGTTCGGCCAGGGCGTGGGTGACCAGCGCGAGCAGCGCGTCGACCACGGAGGACCGTTTCCGCGCGTCGATGATCTGCACCGGGATGTGCGACGGCACCGCGAGCGCCTCGCGTACGTCCTCGCCCGTGTACGCGACGGTGCCCTCGAACTGGTTGACCGCGACCGTGTACGGAAGGCCCGTGCCCTCGAAGTAGTCCAGCGCGGGGAAGCAGTCCGCGAGCCTGCGGGTGTCGGCCAGCACGACCGCCCCTATCGCGCCCCGCACCAGGTCGTCCCACATGAACCAGAAGCGCTGCTGCCCCGGGGTGCCGAAGACGTACAGGACCAGGTCCTTCTCCAGCGTGATCCGGCCGAAGTCCATGGCCACCGTGGTGGTGACCTTGTCCGGGGTGGCGGCCAGGTCGTCCAGCGCCTCGCTGGCCTGCGTCATGACCGCCTCGGTGGTCAGCGGGGTGATCTCGGAGACCGCGCCGACGAAAGTGGTCTTGCCCACCCCGAAGCCGCCGGCCACCACGATCTTCGTGGACACCGGCGCCCGGTCGCGTTCGCCTTGCCAGTCCTGCAGGCCGTCCGGCCGGTCAGAGCCTGCGAAGTCCACTGAGCACCCTTTCGAGCAGCGCGCGGTCGGGGCTGCCGGACCCGTGCCCGGTGCCGTACACGCGGATTCTTCCCTGGTCGGCGAGATCGCTGAGCAGCACCCTGACGACGCCGAGCGGCATCTTCAGCAGAGCGGAGATCTCGGCCACCGACCGCATTCTCCTGCACAGTTCGACGATCGCCCGCCTTTCGGGCAGGACCCGCTCGCTCCAGCCGCCCCGGCCGGACGCGTACGCCTCCTCAGGACCCTCCACCGTCGCCACGAACGTCTCGACCAGCAGCACATGGCCGACCCGGGTCCGACCGCCCGTCAGCGAATACGGACGGACCCGGTCCGTCCTGCGGTCGGCACCTCGCTGCGGTGCCCCGCGTCTGGGCAGTGCGGACATGGACGACATCAGTCGGCGCTCCCGGTGGCCTGGCGCAACTCGCTGCGGAGTGCGGGGGTCAGTACGTGTCCTGCACGGCCCACGAACAGGGCCATGTGATAGGCGATCACGCTCATGTCGCAGTCGGCCGCCGCGTGCACACCGAGCAGCGAGCCGTCGCTGATCGACATCACCACGAGCACTCCGTCCGTCATCGCGACGGTGGTCTGCCGAACCCGACCGCCGTCCATCAGCCGCGCCGCGCCCACGGTGAGCGAGGCAAGTCCCGACACGACCGCGGCGAGGTCCATCCGGCTCTGGCCGGCCTGGCCCGGATGCGCGGGCGCCTCCGGCATATTCTGCCCGTCCGCGGCGCCGGATACATCGTCAGGTTCAGAACCGAGCAGTAGCAGGCCGTCGGAGGAGACCACCGCGACCGAGTGGATGCCGTGCACCTCCGCCACGAAATTGTGCAGCAGCCACTGGAAACTGCGGGCCTCGCTGCTGAGAGCCCCGGTCTGCGTGCCGACCGCGTTCAACGGGTCGCCTCCTCAACGGTTCCTGCGGGATCTGCGGGCCCGCGCGACCCCGCGGGCGATTCGTCACGTTCACGTACGGCCTCGGCGCGGCCCGCCTGCAGGCCGCGCTGCAGACCGTCGAGGCGGCGCCGCAGCGCCTCGGCGTCCACCGGCGGCACCGGGGCGGGCGGCGCGGCCCGCCGGGTGCCGGTCGCACCGCGCACCCGTTGCGGCAGGCTCTGGCCGGCGGGAGCGGGCGGCGCGGCGGGTGCGGGGGCGGGCTCGGGGGCGGATATGGGCTCCGCTGCGGGCAGGGCGTAGCCGTGGATCTCGTCGGGGCTCGGCGCCTGGGCCGGCAGGTGGATGACGTGAGCGGGCGGCGCCACGGGTACGGGCGTCACAGGTGCGGGCTCCGGTACGGGTACGGGCTCCGGTACGGCTGCGGGTGCGGGTGCGGTGTGGCGGCGCGGGTCGCCGCCGGAGAAGGCGGCCGGGTCGAGCGGGGTGACGGGCGGCTCGTCGGGCGCGACCGGGGGCACCAGCAGCCCCGGCAGCACCACCACGGCCTGGATGCCGCCGGAGGCCAGCGAGTGCAGCCGCACCCGCACCCCGTGCCTGCGGGCCAGCCGGGAGGCCACGTACAGGCCCATGCCCGCGACCGCGCCCGGGGGCATCGGATCGGGGTCGGCCAGCAGCGCGTTCAGCTCCTCCAGCCGCTCGGCGGGCAGCCCGATGCCCGAGTCGACCACGGCGACCGCGACCTCACCGGTCTCCATCAGCTCGCCGGACAGCAGGACCTCGGTGGTCGGCGCCGAGAAACCGGTGGCGTTGTCCAGGAGTTCGGCTATCAGGTGAGCCACGTCGTCGGAGGCCCGGCCTGCCACCCGGACGCCCGGCAGCACCTCGATGCGGATCCGCTCGTAGCGCTCGACCTCGGAGATCGCCCCGCGCACCACGTCGATCAGCGGGACCGGGCGGGCGGTGGCGCCGTGGCTGTGCTCGGTGCCGCCCAGCACCAGCAGGTTCTCGCTGTTCCTGCGCATCCGGGTGGCCAGGTGGTCCAGCTGGAAGAGCGTCGCGAGCCGGTCCGGGTCCTGCTCCTGCTCCTCCATGCCCTCGATCAGGGCGAGTTGCCGCTCCACCAGGCCCAGCGTCCGCAGGGAGAGGCTGACATGGGTCATATGGGCGGCGTTGCGGGCCGCGGCCGAACTCAACTCCCGGTCCAGCTCGGCCACATGGGCGACCAGCTCGTCATGGGCTCGGCGCAGGGCGTCCTTCTCCGCGACCGCCCCGGCCAGCGCGCCCCTGGTGCCCTGCGTGGCGCCGCGCTGCGCGGTCAGGTCGCCGGCCAGCTCGGCGGCGCGGGAGCGCAACGCCTGCGCCTCGTGGGTCAGCGCGTTGGCACGGCGGGCGACGGCCGCGTACTCGTCCTGGCCGATCACCTCGACGCCCTGGCCGCTCTCGGCGTCCGAGCGCGACCAGCGGTACAGCGCCGCCAGCGGGCGGGTCATGCTGCGGAAGAGCGCGACGAGCGAGCCCACGAGCAGCAGCAGGCACAAGGCGCCCAGTGCGCAGCGCAGTTCGAGGACCGTGACGGTGTGGTTGCGGTGGGCGGTGGCCGCCTTCGCGCGGTCGGTGGCCGCGGACGCCTCGACGCTGCGGATCAGGTCGATCCTGGCGGTCAGCGCGGACTTGACCGGGGCAGCGCCCAACGCCCGGTCGGTGCGGGTCAGTTCCGTCGCGTCCAGCAGCTCCGCGGTGTCCTTCTCCGCCGTCGTGACGTCCGTGCCGGTCACCGTCTTGTCGAAGCGGTCCAGCAGGTCCGCGGGCGCCGAGGCGCGGAAGTCGGCGAGCGCGGCGGCCTCCTGGACCCTGGCCGCCTGAGCCGCGGACACCAGGGCGGGCTGGGTGCCGCCCTGGGTGAGGGCGCCCACCAGCAGCCCGCGCTGCACGGCGGAGGCACCGGCCACCCGGGTGAGCGGGTCGGCGCCCGGCCCCTCCCCCGCCCGCGCCAGCGCGTCGGTCAGCGGCTGGTAGGCCGCCACCACGGCCTGCACACCCTGCCGCTGCGCACTCGCCGCGAGCGCCGCCCTGCGGACACCGGGCAGCGCGCCGAGCGCCTTGCGCAGGTCGGCCGCCGGTCCCGCGTCGAGCACGTCCTGCACCTGCCGGTCCGTACGCGTCCCGTCCGCGGCCGGCAGCTGCGGCGGCCCCGCGCCCGCCGCGACCAGGGCGGCCACGTCGTCCCGCTCGTCGGCGAGGTCGTGGGCCAGGACGATCGTGCGGGTGGCCAGGTCGGCGGCCGCCGCCCGGTCCTGGGCGGCCGTCAGATCGCCGACGCCCAGTGCGACGCCGGGCACGGCCGCGGCCACCACCGCGGCGGCGCACACCAGCAGGGCGGCCAGCATGCGCTGCCTGACCCGACGCTCACGCGGTTGACGTCGTTCACGCACTTCTGGCTCGCAATCACGTATCGCAGGCGGGAGTTCCCCGGGAATATGCAGGGGCTGACACCGACCCTTGCAGTCCCGCCAGGAGGGGGGCCATGCCTCCCTCCCCCGGACACTCGAACGAGTGAATCGCACTGGCGACACACCGGACAAGCCGAGTAGAGCGGACAGGGCCACGCCACGCCGCACGCATACTGGCGCCGCCGGGCGGCTTTTGACAGGATGCCCGCCCACACCCCGGCCGACCGACCGACCGGTCGAAGGGTTCGAACGCGGGCTGTTGCAGACTGAGCCCATGCGCATCGAGACGGCGACGGCTCCCGGGACGCCCGGGGCACCCAACGAGGACTTCGTGGCGGTGGCGCTGCCCGCCGGAGGACACGGCGGGGCGCTGGTCCTGCTCGACGGGGTGACCCCGCCGCCGGACAACGGCAACTGCGTGCACTCGGTGCCGTGGTTCACCGCGCGGCTCGGCGGGGCGCTGCTCGAACTGTCCCTTTCGCGGCCGGACATCACACTTGCCGACTGTCTGTCGGCATCCATCGCCGGTACGGCGGATGCCCACCGTGACACATGTGACCTTTCTCACCCGCTCACTCCGCAGGCCACGGTCGTCGCCGTGCGGTGGGGGGCGGAGGAGGTGGAGCACCTCGTGCTCTCCGACTCCGTGCTGCTGCTGGAGGACGCCGACGGTTCCGTGACCGCGGTCCTGGACGACCGCATCGACCGGCTCCGGGCGGAGGGGCGGCGGGTCGGCCCGCTGCGCAACCTTCCCGGGGGGTTCTTCACGGCCGCCGCCGATCCGGCGGTGGCCTCGAAGGCGGTCACCGGCTCCACGCCGGTCGCGGCCGTCCGGGGGCTGGCCGCGCTCACCGACGGGGCGGCCCGCTGCGTGGAGGTCTTCCACGCCGACGACTGGGCGTCGACCTTCGCCCTCCTCCGCAAGGCGGGCCCCGAGGCCCTCCTCACCCGGGTGCGCGACCGCGAGTCCGCCGACCCGCACGGTGCCGCCGTGCCGCGGGGCAAGCCATTCGACGACGCCACCGCCATCTTCATCGACCTGTAGCCCTCCGACCTGCCCCTTTCCCTCGCCCCCGGGACCTTCCCCCGGTGGGGGCTTGTCGCGCAGTTCCCCGCGCCCCTGATGGGTGCCCTCTCGGGCAAAGGGTGAGCGTTTTTAAGGGGCGCGGGGAACTGCGCGCCCCGCCCGGACGGGCGGAAAGAAGGCAACGCCACAGTAAGTGGCAATCACCTGGGGGCGCGGGGAACTGCGCGACAAGCCCCCACCGGGCGGAAGGCGATCGCCCACCGCAAGGGGCAGTCACCGGGGGTGTCACCCGGGTGGGGGGAAGGGGTCAGAGGACTTCCGGGGGGGATTCGTTGAGGGCGTGGAGGAGGCGGGCGAGGTCCGCGATGTCGGACCGGTCCCAGGAGGCGAGCTGGCGCAGATAGGCCGCCCGCCGGGCTCCGCGGACGCGGTCGAACCGCTCCCGCCCGCCGGCGGTGAGCCGCATGAGGAAGGCCCGCCCGTCGGCGGGATCAGGCTCTCGGGCGACCAGCCCGAGAGCCTCAAGTGCCCGCAGCTGACGGCTCATCGTGGCCTTCCCGACCCCGAAGTAGGACGCCAGGTCGGTGGCCCGCTCGGGCTCGACCTCCTGGAGCCGGACCAGGAGCCCGTAGGCGGCCGGCTCCAGCTCCGGGTGCACGGCCCGGGCCAGCTCGCCCGAGGCCGCCCGCGCGCGGCGGAAAAGCACCGTCAGTTCCCGCTCCAGCGCGTCCGCCGAGGGGTCGGACGCCGTCGCATCTGCCGCATTGCGCGCGTCGGTCACAGCATTCCCGCTTTCAACGCCTGAAAGTTGTCTTCACACACGGTGGTTTCCGCAGCACGTCAAGTATTTCGCAGGAGTAGACCAACGGCGGTAACTGGACCCCCTTACCACGCGCGTAGCGTCCCACGTACCGTCACACTGTCATGACCATCCCAAGGTCATGCCGAGTCCCCCACCTGGAGGCACGCATGTCCCACGGAGCTTTCTCCGTCGTGCACGGCAACGGCTCGGTCCGGACCCGGCTCGCGCTGCTGGCCGGTTCGCTCGTCACGATGCTCGCGATGGCGCTGGCCGCACCCGGCACCGCGAACGCAGCGAATTCCGGTCACATGACTCACCCCGACCTCGACTGGCTGGGCTCCCAGATCCGGATCCACGAGGGCGCCGAGGCCCCCGGGGACTCCAAGGTGGTCTCCCCGATGGTCACCCAGACCCCCGGCATGGACGTCTCCAGCTACCAGGGGAACGTGAACTGGTCGGGCGCCTGGTCCAACGGTGCGAAGTTCGCCTACATCAAGGCGACCGAGGGCACCTCGTACACCAACCCCTACTTCACCCAGCAGTACAACGGCTCCTACAACGTCGGCATGATCCGCGGCTCCTACCACTTCGCCCTGCCCGACGTCTCCAGCGGCGCCGCGCAGGCCGACTACTTCGTGGCCCACGGCGGCGGCTGGTCGGCCGACGGCAAGACGCTGCCGGGCGCCCTGGACATGGAGTACAACCCCTACGGCGCAACGTGTTACGGCAAGTCCGCGAGCGGCATGGTCAGCTGGATCTCGTCGTTCTCGAACGAATACCACGCCAAGACCGGCCGCTACCCGACCATCTACACCTCCACGAGCTGGTGGAGCACCTGCACGGGCAACAGCAGCGCCTTCAGCACCAACAACGCGCTCTGGGTCGCCCGCTACTCCACCTCCGCCGGCACCCTGCCGGCCGGATGGGGCTACTACACCTTCTGGCAGTGGGCCGACTCGGGCACCTTCCCCGGTGACCAGGACCGCTTCAACGGCGCCCTGGACCGCGTCCAGGCCTACGCCAAGGGCTGAGCCCGGAGCCGTGCCCGGTCCTGACAGGCGGCGGCCCCTTCCCCCTGGTGCGGGGGAAGGGGCCGCTGCCGTGGCGTCAGGCCGCCACCGGAACCTTCGTCAGGTCGGCGCCGGTGTCCGCCTCGGCCAGGGCCAGGGCGAGCACCTGCCGGACGTCGCTGACCGGGTGGACGTCGAGGGCGTCCAGGATCTCGGCGGGGACGTCGTCCAGGTCCGGCTCGTTCCGCTTGGGGATCACGATCGTGGTGATCCCCGCCCGGTGCGCGGCCAGCAGCTTCTGCTTGACCCCGCCGATCGGCAGCACCCGGCCGGTCAGCGAGACCTCACCGGTCATCGCCACGTCGGTGCGCACCCGCCGCCCGGACAGCAGCGACGCCAGCGCGGTCGTCATCGTGACACCGGCGCTCGGCCCGTCCTTGGGCACCGCACCGGCCGGCACGTGGATGTGCACGCCCCGCTCCTTGAGGTCGCCGACCGGCAGCTCCAGCTCGGCGCCGTGCGAGCGCAGGAAGGACAGCGCGATCTGCGCGGACTCCTTCATCACGTCGCCCAGCTGCCCGGTGAGCTGCAGCCCGGATCCGCCGGTCTCCGGGTCGGCCAGCGACGCCTCGATGTAGAGCACGTCACCGCCCGCCCCGGTCACGGCCAGGCCGGTCGCCACGCCGGGCACCGCGGTGCGCCGCTCCTCCGGGTCCTGTGCGGACTCCGGTACGTGGTGCGGCCGGCCGATCAGCGCCCGCAGGTCGTCGGGGCCGACGGCGAAGGGCAGCTGCTGGTCGCCCAGCTCGTGCCGCGCGGCGATCTTGCGCAGGATGCGCGCGACCGTGCGCTCCAGTGCCCGCACCCCGGCCTCCCGGGTGTACTCCCCGGCCAGCCGGCGCAGCGCGCCCTCCTCCAACGTCACCTCGTCGGCGTCCAGTCCCGCCCGCTCCAGCTGGCGCGGCAGCAGGTGGTCCCGGGCGATGACGACCTTCTCGTCCTCGGTGTAGCCGTCGAGCCTGACCAGCTCCATACGGTCCAGCAGCGGCTCGGGGATGGCCTCCAGCACGTTCGCCGTGGCCAGGAAGACCACGTCGGACAGGTCCAGCTCGACTTCCAGGTAGTGGTCGCGGAAGGTGTGGTTCTGCGCCGGGTCCAGGACCTCGAGCAGGGCCGCGGCCGGGTCGCCGCGGTAGTCGGAGCCGACCTTGTCGATCTCGTCGAGCAGCACCACCGGGTTCATCGACCCGGCCTCCTTGATGGCCCGCACGACACGGCCGGGCAGCGCGCCGACGTACGTCCTGCGGTGGCCGCGGATCTCGGCCTCGTCCCGTACGCCGCCGAGCGCGACCCGGACGAACTTGCGGCCCATCGCGCGGGCCACCGACTCGCCCAGCGAGGTCTTGCCGACACCGGGCGGGCCGACCAGGGCAAGCACCGCGCCCCCGCGGCGGCCCCCGACGAGCCCAAGACCGCGGTCGGCCCGGCGCTTGCGCACCGCCAGGTACTCGGTGATGCGCTCCTTGACGTCGTCGAGACCGGCGTGGTCGGCGTCCAGCACGGCACGCGCGCCGGCGACGTCGTAGGTGTCCTCGGTCGTGGTGCTCCACGGCAGTTCCAGGACCGTGTCGAGCCAGGTGCGGATCCAGCTGCCCTCGGGTGAGGCGTCGGAGGACCGCTCCAGCTTCTCGACCTCCTTCATCGCCGCCTCGCGCACCTTCTCGGGCAGGTCTGCGGCCTCCACCCGGGCGCGGTAGTCGTCGGCCTCGTCCTCGGGGTCACCGTTCAGCTCGGCCAGTTCCTTGCGGACCGCTTCGAGCTGCTGGCGCAGCAGGAACTCGCGCTGCTGCTTCTCCATGCCCTCCTGGACGTCCTTGCGGATCGTCTCGGCCACGTCCTGCTCGGCCAGGTGATCGCGCAGCCACTGGACGGCCAGCCGCAGCCGGGCCACCGGGTCCACGGTCTCCAGCAGCTCCACGCGCTGCTCCGCGGTCAGGAACGGGCTGTAACCGGAGTTGTCGGCGAGCTGGCCGGCGTCGTCGATCTGCTGCACCCGGTCCACGACCTGCCAGGCACCGCGCTTGCGCAGCCAGCTGGTGGCCAGCGCCTTGTACTCCTTCATCAGCTCGGCCACCGTGCCGGGCGACTCCGCGGGTGCGGGCTCCTCGATGACGGTGCCCTCCACCCACAGTGCGGCGCCGGGTCCCGTGGTGCCCGCGCCGATCCGCACCCGCTTGCGGCCCTTGATCACCGCACCCGGATCGCCGTCGGACAGCCGTCCGACCTGCTCGACCGTGCCGAGGGTGCCGACGGCGGCGTAATTGCCGTCGATCCGCGGCACCAGCAGCACCCGCGGCTTCCCGCCGCCGGCGGGATTCGCGGCCTGCGCTGCCTCCACCGCGGCACGCACCTCGGTGTCCGAGAGGTCGAGCGGCACGACCATGCCGGGCAGCACGACCTCCCCGTCCAGCGGAAGGACCGGCAGGGTCAGCGGGTTGGAAGGGATGGACTCAATCGGCATGATCGCTCCTCCTGCAAGCAAGTTGAGTACACCCCACTCAATGCACGGAGGCCCCCGGGTGTTCCCGGGCAGGTGTTCGCTCTGAGCGATCGGCCGCGCGGCGGGCGTCACCACCGCGGGATGCCCGCCCGGAGGCCGGGCCTACCCCCGGAAAACCACTTGCCGTGGCACGTAACGTCGGGAGGGTGACCGAGGATGACATGCAGCTGCTCGCCGCGTACGACGCCCAGATGCGCGGGGTGCCGCCGGTGCGGCCCACCGGCACCCGCTACGAGCACGACGGGCCGCTGGTGCGGACCGTCGGGCAGTTCCGCGGGTTCGTGACCGCGCCGCAGGACCCCGGGCTGCGGGGCGCGGAACTCGACGCGCTGATCGCCCGGCAGCGCGACTACTTCGCCGCCCGCGGCGAGGCCGTCGAGTGGAAGGTCCGCGGCCACGACGCGCCCGCCGACCTGCCCGAGCGGCTGGCCGCCGCCGGCTTCGTACCCGAGGACCGGGAGACCGTGCTCGTCGCCCGGGCCGCGGAACTTGCCGCAGGCCCCGCGCCGCGCCCGCTCGCCGACGGCGTCACCGTCCGGCAGACCGCGGACCCCGGCGACCTGCGCCGGATCGGCGCCATGCTCAGCACCGTCTGGGGCATGGACATGCAGTGGCTCGGCGCGGACCTGGCCGCCAGGATCGAGGCCGCACCCGACCAGATCGCCGTCCTCGTCGCCGAGGCGGCGGGCCAGGTCGTCTCCGCGGCATGGCTCGTGCACCGCCCCGGCACGCAGTTCGCCGGGCTGTGGGGCGGCTCCACCCTCGCGGAGTTCCGCGGCCGCGGGATCTACCACGCCCTGGTCGCCGCCCGCGCCGGGCTCGCCGCCGAGCGGGGCGTCACCTACCTCCAGGTCGACGCGTCCGACGACAGCGCGCCCATCCTGCGCAGGCTCGGCTTCCGCGCCATCACCACGACGACGCCCTACGTCTGGACGCCGCCCTCATGAGGCCGGGGCTCGCCCCCGACGGCACCATCGCCCGCGAGGGCGCGCTGTCGAAAGTCCCGGCCGCGTACGCGCGGCTGCTGGACGAGACCCGGGACCGCATCCGGGCCGCCTTCCCCGGCGGGCGGCTGCACAGCGCGTACGTCTACGGCAGCATCCCGCGCGGTACGGCTCGCGCCGGGCGGTCCGACCTCGACCTGCTGGTCGCCGTCACCTCGCCGCCCACCGCGGCGGACCGCGCGACCGCCGACCGCGTCGAAGCGGGCCTCGACGCGGACTTCGACGTGATCGACGGCGTCGGGCTGCTGCTCTACGACACGGACACCCTGCTCAGTGAGCTGGAGCGGTACGACCTGGGCTTCTTCGTGGCGTGCCTGTGCACGCCGCTGCTCGGTCCCGACCTGGCGGGCGCGCTGCCGCGGTACCGGCCCGACGGGCTGCTCGCCCGGGAGACCAACGGCGACATCGGGCTCGCGCTGCCCGGGTGGCTCGCGCGGGCCGCCGCCGCCCGTACCGACGGTGAGCGGGCCGCTCTGTGCCGGGGGGTGGCCCGGCGGGTCGTACGGACCGGGTTCACGCTCGTCATGCCCCGGTGGGGCGGCTGGACGAGCTCCCTCGACCTCCAGGCCCAGGTCTTCTCGACCTACCACCCCTCCCGGGGTGCGGCCATGTCCCAGGCGGCGCGCTGGGCCCGTACGCCTGTGGCCTCCCCGGAGGCCCTCCACCTCCTCCTCACCGACCTCACCCCCTGGCTGGCGTCCACCTACCTCACCACGTGGGGTCCCAAGACCCCTCGGCCGGGGGCTCAGGCGTGACTGCCCCTTGCGGTGCGTTGCTTGCCTGCGGCTGCATCGTGGCTGGCCGCGCAGTTCCCCGCGCCCCTGATGGTTGCCCCCTTCCCGCCGAGCCGGCGCCGTCAGGCGGCACCCCCGCCTGGGAGGGGGAGCGTTTTCAGGGGCGCGGGGAACTGCGCGACCAGCCCACCACCGGGGAAGGTCCCGGGACGGGGGACGGCTTACCCTCTGGGGCATGGGGAACGAGGAAAGCGTCGTCGTGGAGCGGCGGGAAGGCGCGGCCGGCGAGGTCGTACTGCGGCAACGGGGCCGCGAGTACGAGATCATCGCGAACGGCTGCTTCCTGATGGACACCTCCGACGGCAGGTCGGAACGCCTCCTGGTCGACGCGGCACTCCAGGCACTGGAAGAGAGAGGGGACGCCCCCGGCGTCCTCCCCGGCGTCCTGATCGGCGGGCTCGGCGTCGGCTTCTCGCTGGCCCGGGCGGCAGCCACAGGATGGGGCCGGATCGACGTGGTCGAGCGGGAGCCCGCCGTCGTGGAGTGGCACCGCACGGGGCCGCTGGCGGCGTACTCCGGGGGCGCCCTGGAGGACCCCAGGGTGACCCTCGTGCAGGACGACCTGCTGGCCCATCTGCACGCGCCGGGCGAGCCGTACGACGCGCTCTGCCTGGACATCGACAACGGCCCGGACTGGACAGTCACCGAGAACAACGGCAGTCTCTACAGTCCCAGCGGCCTCGACGCCTGCCGGAACCGGCTCACGCCGGGCGGCGTCCTCGCAGTGTGGTCGGCACAGCCGTCGGCCACGTTCGAGGCGGCACTGCGGTCCGCGGGGTTCGAACGGGTGCACACCCTTGAGATCCCGGTGATCCGCGGGGTGCCGGATGTCGTGCACCTGGCACACCGGGCGTCGTAAGGCGTGATGGTCACGGCAGCGGCCCGCCCCGTACGCTGCCGGGTATTCCAGGACGAATTTGTGGGGCGGAATTGGACGGCACGCAGACGACGGGCGCTCAGCGCCGGGTGCTGGTGGTCGAGGACGACCAGACGATAACGCAGGCGATCGCGGCGCGGCTGCAGGCCGAGGGCTTCCAGGTGCGGACGGCGGGCGACGGCCCGGCCGCGGTGGAGGCCGCGCACTCGTGGCAGCCCGACCTGCTGGTGCTCGACGTGATGCTGCCGGGCTACGACGGCCTGGAGGTGTGCCGCAGGGTGCAGGCCGACCGGCCGGTGCCGGTGCTGATGCTGACCGCGCGGGACGACGAGACCGACATGCTGGTCGGGCTCGGGGTGGGCGCGGACGACTACATGACCAAGCCCTTCTCGATGCGCGAGCTGGCCGCCCGGGTGCATGTGCTGCTGCGCAGGGTGGAGCGGGCGGCGACGGCCGCGCACAGCCCGCGGGGCGCCGCGATCCAGCTGGGCGACCTGGAGATCGACCACGCTCAGCGCCGGGTGCGGGTGGGCGGCGCCGACGTGCACCTGACGCCGACGGAGTTCGAGCTGCTGGTGTGCCTGGCGCAGCAGCCCAGGGCGGTGCTCTCGCGGGAGCAGCTGCTGGCGGAGGTGTGGGACTGGGCGGACGCGTCGGGCACCAGGACCGTGGACAGCCATGTGAAGGCGCTGCGCCGCAAGATCGGCGCGGACCGTATCCGTACCGTGCACGGCGTCGGGTACGCGCTGGAGATGCCCACCAAGTGAGCGGGAGGGTGCGCCGGTGAACCGCTGGTGGCGGCGCGTGGGGGCGCGGGTGTGGGCGGCGCTGCGGCCGTGGGACCCCTACCGGTCGGTGAAGGCCGCGCTGGCGGCGCTGGTGCTGATGTCGGTGCTGATCACCACGGGCCTGGTGATCCTGGCGATCCACTCGGCGACCGAGCTGCGGGTGATCACCATCTTCTCGGCGATCGCCTCGCTGCTGATCACCCAGATCGTGGCGAACAACCTGACGGCGCCGCTGCGCGAGATGACGGCGGTGGCCCGGGCCATGGCGGGCGGCGACTACAGCCGCCGGGTGGCGCAGGTGCGCAGGGACGAGTTCGGGGAGCTGGCCGAGACCTTCAACCGGATGGCGGCCGACCTGGCCGCCGCCGACCGGCACCGCAAGGAGCTGGTGGCGAACGTCTCGCACGAGCTGCGCACCCCGATCGCGGCGCTGCGTGCGGTGCTGGAGAACGTGGTGGACGGGGTGTCGGCCGCCGACCCCGAGACGATGCGGCTGGCCCTGCAGCAGACCGAGCGGCTGGGCAAGCTGGTCAGCCAGCTGCTCGACCTGTCGCGGCTGGACAGCGGGGCGACCCGGCTCGACGCCAAGCGCTTCGAGGTGTGGCCGTACCTGTCGGCGGTGCTGAAGACGGCGAGCCTGGGCATGGGCACCGGCGGCACCGGGTCGCGGTCCCGGGCGCGGGCCGACGTACCGCTGCACCTGGACGTGTCGCCGCTGGAGCTGACGGCGTACGCCGACGGGGAGCGGCTGCACCAGGTGGTGGCGAACCTGGTGGACAACGCGGTCAAGCACAGCCCGCCGGGCGGCCGGGTCACCGTACGGGCGCGCAGCGGGGTGGCGCCGGGCAGCCTGGAGCTGGACGTGGTGGACGAGGGCCCGGGCATTCCCGAGGCGGACCGGATACGGGTCTTCGAGCGCTTCCACCGCGGCTCGCACCCGGGCGGCGACGGCGGTACGGGGCTGGGGCTCGCGATCGCCCGCTGGGCGGTGGATCTGCACGGCGGGCGGATAGAAGTGGCCGAATCCCCTCGGGGCTGCCGTATCCACGTCACCCTTCCGGGTGCTGTTCCCGCCGTGCCTTGACGCCGGGCGCGGGCAGGGCACGCAGCGTGAGGCGCCGACTTCTGGCCGGACAACCCTCAAGAGGGACCGTTTTCCCGCCAGGAACCGCCCTGAAACCCTGCTTCAGGTGTGACTTGCGCGACGACTGCACCCCTAGCCTGCGGTGGAGGCTCCGGTAGGCGTAGCCTTTATTTCCGCTGTCCACCATCTTGTGAAGCGGAAGAGGGCGGTTACCGCCGTGTCGCCACAGTCCCCCAATAGCTCTAGTGTCACGACCGACCACCAAGCGCAGGGCGAAGGCCCTGCCGCGGGTTTCGGCCCGAACGAGTGGCTGGTCGATGAGATCTACCAGCAGTACCTCCAGGATCCGAACTCGGTAGACCGAGCCTGGTGGGACTTCTTCGCCGACTACAAGCCGGACGGCTCGGCCGCCACGGCGGCCCCCGCGGGCCAGGGCGGGGCGTCGGGGGCCGCGGCACGCGCGACCTCCGCACCGGTGCCTTCCGGCCAGCCGGTGCCCCCCGCGCCCGCGGCCCCCGCCGCGACCATCCCGGCGCCGCCCGCCCCCGCGGCACCGGCTCCCGCGCCTGCCGCCCCCGCGGCGCCCGCCCCCGCCGCCGCGCAGCCCGCCGCCGCGCAGCCCGCCGCCAAGCCGGCGCAGGCGCCCGCGGCCCCGGCCGCCGAGAGCGAGACCGAGTTCGTGACCCTGCGCGGCCCCGCCGCCGCCGTGGCCAAGAACATGAACGCGTCGCTCGAACTGCCGACCGCCACCTCGGTGCGGGCCATCCCGGTGAAGCTGCTGTTCGACAACCGCATCGTCATCAACAACCACCTCAAGCGCGCCCGCGGCGGCAAGGTCTCCTTCACGCACCTGATCGGCTACGCCATGGTGCAGGCGCTCAAGGCGATGCCGTCGATGAACCACTCCTTCGCGCTCAAGGACGGCAAGCCGACACTGGTCAAGCCCGAGCACGTCAACCTGGGCCTGGCCATCGACCTGGTGAAGGCCAACGGCGACCGGCAGCTGGTCGTGGCGGCCATCAAGAAGGCCGAGACGCTGAACTTCTTCGAGTTCTGGCAGGCCTACGAGGACATCGTCCGCAGGGCCAGGTCCGGCAAGCTCACCATGGACGACTTCCAGGGCGTCACGGCGTCGCTGACCAACCCCGGTGGCCTGGGCACCGTCCACTCGGTGCCGCGGCTGATGCCCGGGCAGAGCATGATCCTCGGCGTCGGCTCGATGGACTACCCGGCCGAGTTCCAGGGCACCTCGCAGGACACCCTGAACAAGCTGGGCATCTCCAAGGTCATGACGCTGACCAGCACCTACGACCACCGGGTGATCCAGGGCGCCGCCTCGGGCGAGTTCCTGCGGATCATGAACCAGCTGCTGCTCGGCGAGAACGACTTCTTCGACGACATCTTCGCCGCGCTGCGCATCCCCTACGAGCCGGTCCGCTGGCGCACCGACATCGACACCGCGCACGACGACGACGTCACCAAGGCCGCGCGGGTCTTCGAGCTGATCCACTCCTACCGGGTGCGCGGCCACGTCATGGCCGACACCGACCCGCTGGAGTACCGCCAGCGCAAGCACCCCGACCTGGACGTGCTGGAGCACGGGCTCACCCTGTGGGACCTGGAGCGGGAGTTCGCGGTCGGCGGCTTCGCCGGCAAGTCCCTGATGAAGCTGCGCGACATCCTCGGCGTGCTGCGCGACTCGTACTGCCGGACCGTCGGCGTGGAGTTCATGCACATCCAGGACCCCAAGCAGCGCAAGTGGATCCAGGACCGCATCGAGCGCCCGCACGCCAAGCCCGAGCGCGAGGAGCAGCTGCGCATCCTGCGCCGGCTGAACGCGGCCGAGGCCTTCGAGACCTTCCTGCAGACGAAGTACGTCGGCCAGAAGCGCTTCTCGCTGGAGGGCGGCGAGTCCGTCATCCCGCTGCTCGACGCGGTCATCGACGCGGCGGCCGAGTCGCGGCTGGACGAGGCCGTGATCGGCATGGCCCACCGCGGCCGGCTCAACGTGCTGGCGAACATCGTCGGCAAGTCGTACGCCCAGATCTTCCGCGAGTTCGAGGGCAACCTCGACCCGAAGTCGATGCACGGCTCCGGCGACGTCAAGTACCACCTGGGCGCGCAGGGCACCTTCACCGGCCTGGACGGCGAGCAGATCACCGTCTCACTGGCCGCGAACCCCTCGCACCTGGAGGCCGTCGACCCGGTGCTGGAAGGCATCGCGCGGGCCAAGCAGGACATCATCAACAAGGCCGGCACGGACTTCACCGTCCTGCCGATCGCGCTGCACGGCGACGCGGCCTTCGCCGGCCAGGGCGTCGTGGCCGAGACGCTCAACATGTCGCAGCTGCGCGGCTACCGCACCGGCGGCACCGTGCACGTGGTCATCAACAACCAGGTCGGCTTCACCGCCGCCCCGGAGTCCGCGCGCTCGTCGATGTACGCCACCGACGTGGCCCGCATGATCGAGGCGCCGATCTTCCACGTGAACGGCGACGACCCGGAGGCCGTGGTCCGGGTGGCCCGGCTGGCCTTCGAGTACCGCCAGGCGTTCAACAAGGACGTCGTGATCGACCTGATCTGCTACCGCCGCCGCGGGCACAACGAGTCGGACAACCCGGCCTTCACCCAGCCGCTGATGTACGACCTGATCGACAAGAAGCGCTCGGTGCGCAAGCTCTACACCGAGTCGCTGATCGGCCGCGGCGACATCACCCTGGAAGAGGCCGAGCAGGCCCTGCAGGACTACCAGGGCCAGCTGGAGAAGGTCTTCACCGAGGTCCGCGAGGCCACCGCGGCCCCGTCGGAGAACGAGGCGTCGGGCTCCCAGTCGGAGTTCCCCGTCGCCGTGCCGACCGCGGTCTCCTCCGAGGTCGTCAAGCGGATCGCCGCCTCCCAGGTCAACATCCCCGAGCACGTCACCGTCCACCCGCGCCTGCTGCCGCAGCTGCAGCGCAGGGCGGCGATGGTCGAGGACGGCACGATCGACTGGGGCATGGGCGAGACGCTGGCCATCGGTTCGCTGCTCCTGGAGGGCACCCCGGTCCGGCTGGCAGGACAGGACTCCCGGCGCGGCACCTTCGGGCAGCGGCACGCGGTGCTCATCGACCGGGAGACCGGCGAGGACTACACCCCGCTGCTCTACCTGTCGGAGGACCAGGCCCGCTACAACGTCTACGACTCGCTGCTCAGCGAGTACGCGGCCATGGGCTTCGAGTACGGCTACTCGCTGGCCCGCCCGGACGCGCTGGTGATGTGGGAGGCGCAGTTCGGCGACTTCGTCAACGGCGCGGCCACCATCGTGGACGAGTTCATCTCCTCCGCCGAGCAGAAGTGGGGCCAGACCTCCGGCGTCACGCTGCTGCTGCCGCACGGCTACGAGGGCCAGGGTCCCGACCACTCCTCGGCGCGCATCGAGCGCTTCCTGCAGCTGTGCGCGCAGAACAACATGACGGTGGCGGTCCCGACCACCCCGGCGAACTACTTCCACCTGCTGCGCTGGCAGGTCCACAACCCGCACCACAAGCCGCTGATCGTCTTCACCCCGAAGTCGATGCTCCGGCTCAAGGCGGCGGCGTCCAAGGCCGAGGACTTCACCTCGGGCGGCTTCCAGCCGGTCATCGCCGACGACTCGGTGCAGGCCGACGCGGTCCGCAAGGTCGTCTTCTGCTCGGGCAAGGTCTACTACGACCTGGTCGCCGAGCGGGAGCGGCGCGGCGCCGACGACGTGGCCTTCATCCGTATCGAGCGGCTCTACCCGCTGCCCGGTGTGGAGATCCAGGCGGCGATCGCGCCCTACAACAAGGCGCAGAAGTTCGTGTGGGCGCAGGACGAGCCGGCCAACCAGGGTGCGTGGCCCTTCATCGCGCTGAACCTGATCGACCACCTCGACCTGCTGCTCGGTGCGGCGCCCGACAACGCCGACCGGCTGCGCCGGGTCTCCCGCCCGGCTTCCTCCTCCCCCGCTGTCGGCTCGGCCAAGCGCCACCAGGCCCAGCAGGAGGAGCTGATCAACGAGGTCTTCGAGATCTGACCCCGGCCTGCGGCACGACGGCGGGTGGCCCGTACCTTCGCGGTACGGGCCACCCGCCGTTTCGCGGTGCGCGCGGGCGCCTCAGGTGGTGAAGGGCTCGAAGTCCCAGTAGGGGCGGGTCCTCGACCGGGCCGCGACGGTGTGCGGGTGCTGCGGGCCGAGGGTGCTCGACAGGGCCGCCAGCGCCTCCTCCTCGATCTTGTCGGCCTCCGCGCGCTTGCGCAGGTTGCGCAGGTCGGTGGCCAGCGCGATCCGGCAGGACAGGGTCAGCGGGTGGTTCTTGCCGAGGGTGGCGGTGGCCCGGTCCGCGGTGGCGCGGCTCAGCTCGGCCGCGCTCTCCGGGTCGCCGGCGAAGTTGCGGGCACCGGTGGCGTTCAGGGCGCAGCCCAGCGTCCAGGGGTGCTCGTCGCCGACCGCCCGGGTCATGGCGACCAGGGCGCTCTCCAGCTCGATCTGCGACTGCTGCCGCTCGCCCGCGGCCCGCAGGATCAGGCCGTGGTTGCCGAGGACGCCCGCGGTGTACGGGTGGTCCTCGCCGAGCTGCCTGCGGTACTCGCGCAGCACGAACTCGCCGAGGTCGCGCGCCCGGTCCAGGTCGCCGTGCTGCCGCTCGAAGGTGGAGAAGGTCACCGCGACCCGCACGGTCAGCGGGTCGAGGTCGCCGAGCACCCGCTCGCAGCGCTCCAGCAGCCGGGCCATCAGGTTCGCCGCCCGCGGCCGGTCGCCGCCGCGGTAGTAGCACAGCGACAGGTTGTGCTCGGCGCGCAGCGTCTGCGGGTTGTCGGCGCCCAGCACGGTCCTGTGGACCTCGCAGTTGCGCTCCTGGACCGAGGTGGCCTGCTCGTACCGGCCGATCAGGCGCAGGTCGTGGGCGAAGTGGTTCTCCGACGACAGCGTCCAGTTGTGCCGGTCGTGCAGCAGCTCGCGGCGGGCCTCCATGGTGTCCTGGTCGAGTTTCAGCGCGTCCTGGTAGCGGCCCAGCAGCCGGTAGGCGATGGCCACGTTGTTCTGTGCGCTCAGCGTCCTGGAGTCCTGGGCGCCGACCAGTTCTGCGTATCCGTCGGCGACCCGCTGGGACAGGTTCAGCGCCTCGTCGTAGCGGCCCAGGTTGCGCAGGTCGGCGGCGAGGCTGCCGGCCGCGCGCAGCGACAGCAGGTCCAGGTCGCCGCGCTCGGCGAACAGTTCGTCGTAGGCCCGGCGGTCGAGTTCCTCGGTGGCCAGGTAGTCGCCGGTGGCGCGCATCAGGTTGGCGCGGTGGTGGATCAGCTCCCACAGGTGCGGGTGGCCCGCGTCCAGCAGCTGCGGCCACTGCTCCGAGGCCAGTTCCGCGACCCGCAGCCCCGCGCGGTACTCGCCCGAGAGATACAGGTAGCGCAGGCAGTTGAGCACCATGAGCTGGATCTCGGGGTTGGTGGACTCCAGCGCGCCCGACGAGGCCAGGTGCGGCACGATCTCGGCGTAGCGCGGCCACAGCCGGGTGTCGCTGGGGCGGCCGGGGTCGGCGGCGGCGAGGATCTTGCGGACCACCCGGGAGTAGGTGTTCAGCTCCTCCTCGGGCATGTCGGCGCGCACCGCCTGGTAGACCAGCCGGTGCATCTGGACGACCTCGGTGGAGCCGGCCGACTCCTCCGAGGTGGTCTCCTGCGGGTCGGACTGGATGACGGACCACTGGACGAGCTTGCTGATCGCCGAGTTCCACAGCAGCGGGTCGCTCATCAGCCCGCCCAGCTGCTCGGGCACCTCGCGGATCGGCAGGTCGCGCAGCAGCCTGACCGGGATCGGACCGGGCGCGAAGAAGACGCACAGCCGCAGCAGGTCGACCGCCTCCGGCTTGTCCTCGCGGAGCCGGTTGAGCAGTATCGAGAAGGCGGTGTAGTACGTCATCTGGAAGTCGGCCGCGACCTTGAGGCCGGGTTCGATGTCGGCGCCGTGCCGCAGCAGTTCGATGTACTCGTCGACCGGGGTGTTGGAGTCGTTGAGCGCGCCGGCGTTCTGGTCCAGGGCCAGCGCCAGGTCGCCGAGCGCCTCGGCCAGCTTGTCCGCGTCGGCCTCGTCCAGCCGGGGCGCGCGGCGGCGCACGAAGGCGACGGACTCGACCCGGTCATAGACCGGCACCTCGATCAGGGTGCTGTTGTGCTCGCCCCACTCGCGGTTCTGCGAGGTGATCAGGACGTGCCCCGGGCCGTTGGGCACCAGGTCGTGGATGTCGTCGGGCTGGTCGGCGCCGTCGAGGATCACCAGCCAGCGCCCGTACGGCTCACCGCGCCGCAGGGCGTCGCGCACGGCGCGCAGCCGCTCGCCGTACTCGCGCCCGGTGACCAGGCCCAGCGCGGGCGCCAGGCCCGCGAGCTTCTCGCGCAGGGTGCCGCGCTCCGCCGCCCGCACCCACCAGACCACGTCGTACTCGGGGCCGAAGCGGTACACGTACTCGGTCGCGATGTGCGTCTTGCCGACGCCCGACAGGCCGAAGAGCGTGACGACACCGGCGCCCGGCTCGGCCTGCTGGAACTGCTGGTGCATCTCGCCCAGCAGTTCCTCGCGGCCGGTGAAGCGGGTGTTGCGGCGCGGCATGCCGCCCCACACGTCGGGCTGCTCCAGCGGGAAGCGGGGGCCGCTCAGGCCGCCGAGGGTGTCGCTCGCGGAACCGCGGGAGGGGCTGATGCCCAGCCGGATGAGCATCCGGCGCTCCGCCTCCGCCGCGCCCAGGCCCCACAGGTCGGCGGCGCCGAGGGAGGCGACGGCGCTGGGCAGGGCGGCGGGGGTGACCGAGACGGCCGCGAAGCGCTCGCTGTTGGGCGGGACGACCCGGCGCAGCGCGGCGTTCCACTCCTCGTGGGTGCGCGGGCCGAGCCGGAAGTACCACTCGGACAGGACGATCAGCACCCGGCCCTCGGACAGCAGCAGGTCCTCGAGGGCGTCCTCGATGCTGCTGTCCGGAGTGACGTCGAGGCGCTGCAGCACGACCTGGACGCCGTGTCTCTCCAGCCGGCTGGCGATCCACGAGGCCCAGGCCCGGTTGTAGCCAGCGAAGCTGATGGTCACCGGGCCGCGTGCGATTGCCGCTGCGGTGCTGCGCCCTCCGGCCATTTGACCGTCTCCCTCGTGTACGTGCGGTGTCCTGACGGACCAACAGGTCGCCTGTGCCAGAACTCTACTGATTGATCCCCCGTTGACGTGCGGTCACGCGCGGTTCTGACCACTTCCCGGCGGATCGCGGGCGCCTTGCCGGCGGATCAGGCACGGCCGCGCCGCCATATGACGCGGGCGGTTTCGACATAGGCCGTCGCCCGGGCCAGATGGCCCTCGGGCGGCCGCTTCTCCTTGAGCCGCCGGTGGTGCTCGGCCATCGCCGTGACCAGGATCCGGCCCTGCCGGGTCAGCCGGCTGCAGCCCAGCAGCTGCGGCATCGCCGCCTCCACCTGCTGGCGGCACCGGCAGTGGTCGGCCCATGCGGCGTCCCGCACCGAGGGCGAGGCGGCGCTGAGCGC
Organism: Actinacidiphila bryophytorum; assembly: GCF_016916835.1. Lineage (GTDB taxonomy): Bacteria > Actinomycetota > Actinomycetes > Streptomycetales > Streptomycetaceae > Actinacidiphila > Actinacidiphila bryophytorum. The sequence continues at coordinate 89,410 of NZ_JAFFIX010000025.1, forward strand.
CACGCGCAGGTGGAAGTCGGACAGTCCCAGGTGCGCGTAGGCGCCCTGGAAGAGGCCGTCGAAGGGCCGCGGGTCGGGGCGCCACGGCGCCCAGTAGCGGGGGGTGTCGTCGGCGTTGTGCAGCACCGTCAGCGCGGACAGGGCCAGCAGCCTGGTGTGCTGGAGCTCGTGGACCAAGGTGGTGGCCAGCTCCAGGCCGCTGCTCGGGGTGCTGCTGAGCAGCGCCCCGAAGGCGTCGCCGCGGGTCGCGCTGCTGTGCGCGGTCGCCGAGCGGGTCAGCGGCACGAAGCAGTCGAGCAGGGCGCCCACGCCCTGCGCCCGCTCGCCGCCGAGATCCAGCCAGGGCCGCGCGTCGTCCCAGGCGGTGCGCCAGCGGGCGTGCTGGCCCGCGCCCAGCGCGTCGGCGACGGTCAGCCCGTACGGGTCGGCTCTGCGCTCCTCGTCGCGGTGCGGGTCGGCGTCGTCGATCAGGACCGGCCGGGCGCCCGCGGCGGACAGCGCCCTGATCGGCCGCCAGCCCGCGGCGGCCGACCGCCACACCCCGTCAGGTCCGCGCCGCACCTCGACCCGCCGCGGTCGGCCCCCGGGGGGCGGCAGGTGCAGCCACAGCCGGCTGCCGTCGCCGGTGACGCCCACCGAGGTGCAGCCGGCCGGCACCGTGCAGGCGCCCAGCGTGGGGAGGGTCAGCAGCCCGTCCCGCACCGGGACCTCCGCGGTGAAGCGCAGCCCCGCGCGGGCCGCCGCGGCGGCGGCCGTCGCCCCGAGGTAGGCCACGGTGGCGGTACGCGGCCTGCCGCCCGGCGTGGTGAGGTCGCGCAGGGCGCGTTCGGCCCAGGCGCCGGTCATCGGGTAGTGCACGACGCGGTGCGCCGCCTCGGGGTCGGCCCGTTCCGCCGCGGCCAGCAGCCGCCAGTCCGCCAGCACCCGCCCCGCGGCTGCCGGCGGCAACACGGCAGCCGGCGCCTCGGCGACCGCATCCAGCACGGCCCGCAACATCAGCAGCCGCTGCCTCCGCTGCTGCGCGACCAACACCTCCAACGCCCGCGCATCCCCCCCGGTACTCCCGAGCCCCCGCAACATGTCATCGGTCACATCCACGCCCCTACCTCCCTTCCCTGCCCCCCGCCGTGCCCGCACCAGCCGGAGGTCGCCGCGAGAGCGCGACGGCTGCCGGAGGTTGGCGTCGCCCGACCGCGTCCCGCAGGCGCGAGGCGGCTGCCTGCGGCGGCCAGCAGGCGGGGGCCGAGGAACGGCACCCGGCGACCGCCCCCGGCAGGTCCGCGCCAGCCGGACGCCGCCGCCGGCGCGCGACGGCTGCCGGCAGCAGGCAGCACAGGGGGGCCGGCGGTTGGCGTCGCCCGACCGCGTCCCGCAGGCGCCGGGCGGCCGTCGGCGGCGGGCCGCAGATGGGGGCCGAGGAGCGGCGCCCCGCGACCGCCCCCGACGGGTCCGCGCCAGCCGGACGCCGCCGCGAGAGCGAGGCGGGTGCCCGCGGCGGCCAGCAGGCGGGGGCCGAGGAGCGGCGCCCCGCGACCGTCCCCGGCAGGTCCGCGCCAGCCGGACACCTCCGCCGGCGCGGGGCGGCTGCCGGAGGTTGGCGTCGCCCGACCGCCTCCCGCAGGCGCGGGGCGGGGGGCGGCGGCGGGGGGCGGGGTCATTGGGTGGCCTGGCGTGGGAGGGGGGTGGCCGCCGTGGACAGGTGGGCGGATATGTGGCGGATCAGGTGGGTCAGGTCGGCGCAGTAGACGGAGCGGTTGCGGAAGCCGGTGGCCGCCAGGTAGCGGTGGGCGTAGTGGCCGCCGCCGCACACCTCGACCAGGGTGCAGGCCCGGCATTCGGCGCCGAGGGCTGCGAGGCCCGCCTGGCGGGCGGCGACGCCGGGGTGGGCGAGCACCTGGTCGAAGCTGTGGTGGAAGACGTCCATGCCGGTGGCGGCGGCGCCCTCGTACGCCGACTTCAGCGAGTCGACCTGCTCGATGCTGCCGTCGGTCTCGACGACCACGGCGGTGAAGGGCTGCAGGCCGAGCCGTTCGGTGGCGGCGGGCACCCCGAGGAGCAGCGCGATGCACTCCTCGAAGAGCCGCACCCGGGTCTCCCTGCGGTCCGCGGCCCACCACCGGTCGAAGACGGCGGTCAGCCAGCGGCCGTACGGTGCCGGGTCGGTGGGCGGTGCGGGCAGCCCGGGCGGCGGGGTCGTCCAGTTGCCGTGCGGCAGCAGCAGGTCGATCGCGGGCGGCGCGAAGTCCAGCAGGGACTCGTAGACCGCGACGGGGTCGTGCCGCAGGTCGGCCACGCACAGCACACCCGCGTACGCCTCCGGTGCGGTCCGTGCGAGCAGCCGCAGCCCGGCCGCGGCGGCGGGCCATGCGGGGCGCCCCGCGTGGTCGACCCGGGCGGTGTTGTGCGCGGGCCGGCCGCCGTCGAGGCTGACGCCGATGCGTATCCGCGCGTCGCGCAGCCGGGCGATGCGGTCCGCGGTCAGCAGCGTGGCGTTGGTCTGCACCGCCGCGTGCACGGTGCTCGGCACGGTCCGCCGCAGCCGTTCGACGTCGGCGGCCAGCCGGTCGGCGCCGGCGAGCAGGGGTTCGCCGCCGTGCAGGACGACGGCGACCTCGCGAAGCCCGTGCGCGGCGGCGTGTTCCGCGATGCGGTGGGCGGTGGCCCGCGCGACTTCGGGGGCCGCGGTCCTGGGGCGGTCGCGCCAGCCGGCGTCCTGGCCCGCGTAGAGGTAGCAATATGTGCAGGCGAGGTTGCACCGGCTGTGCGTCTTGAGTATGAACTGCCGTATCGGCTCCCGCCGTTCCGGCTGCTGCTGCACCGCCACGTGTGGTGTCGGCTCTGCGCTCGGCGCGGTCGGCTGCCGCTGCTGGGCCACCTCGCCTCCCCGTGTCCGGGGGCCGCCCCGTCGGCCCCCGCGGTTGTTCCCGCCGCGCGGCCCACCGCAAACGCGCAGGCGGGCTTTTGGCCGTAACCGCCCCCTGCGGTGTGCGGTCCGGCCGTGCCGGGTGGGGGGTTGTGCGCTACATCGAGTTGTCGAAGCCCCAGAGCGCTTCGCCGCCCGGTGCCGCGACCCGCTCGCGCAGGTCGCTGACGAGCGCGGCGAGCACCGGGTGCTCGACGGTTCGCAGGGTTTCCAGGTCGAGTCCCAGTACGTCGGGCGCACTCGCGCCACCGTGCGGCTCTGCTTCCATCACGGACCTCCGTGTCCAGGTGAGTTGAGCGCGGCCATGCGCTCAGCGGTGCGGCGGCCGGCTTCGCCGCCCTCGTCCGGGAGTTGGCGCCAGCCCGCCAGCGCCGAGCGATACGCGTCGGCCGCTGCCCGTGGTCGGCGGGCCGATTCGTAGACCACGCCACGCCAATGATGCGCCTGTGCGGCGAGACGCACCATGGGGCGCGGGTCGAACGCGCGGGCCGCGGCGTTCTCGGCCGCGTCGGCGGCCCGCCGGTAGGCGTCGGCGGCCTGGTCGAGGCGTTCTGAGCGCCGGGTGTGGTCGTACCCGCGCCGGTGCACCTCGCCCAGCTCGTAGCAGATCCGGGCGATCTGCGCGGGCTCGACGGCGGGTTGGACGGCCCGCAGCAGTACGTGTTCTGCTTCGCGCAGGTCGACCAGGTCGCCTTCCGCGACGTAGCGCAGCACGAGTGCGCGGCCGAGCATCAGCAGCCTGCCGGGCAGCCGCGGGTCGTCGGAGGGGGTCTCCATACGGCAGTCCCGCAGCACCAGCACGGCCCGGTTGACGAAGAGTTCGCCGCCCGGGAGCGCGGCCCGGTCGAGCAGGGCGCCGCCCCATTCGGCGACGAGGTCGCTGTATTCGGGGCGGTCGCGCGGGGTGAGCCGGCAGGCTTCCGCGAACCGCCCTGCGGCGGCTTCGAGTTCACCGGGCTGGCCCGCTTCGGAGTGCCGGGCGGCCCTGATCCGCCCGGCCCTCGCCAGGATCGCGGCCCGCAGCAGCCGGTCGCGGGTCTCACCGAGCGCACGGTCCACCAGCCGCTGGGCGTCGGGCAGCCGGCCGCCGGCCAGGAGCAGCGCGTCGACCAGGGCGAGGGTCGCGGGCACGAGGGCTTCGGGTCCCGCGTCCTCGCGCTGGAGTGCGTCGAGCCCGGCGGCGAAGGAGGTGGCGGCCTGCTCGGCGCAGACCTGCTCGCGCTCCCGGTTGTCGGCGGCACCGGCCAGCCGCAGCAGGGCGCGGCCGTGGGCGAGGGCGAGTTGGCTGGGGCGGTCGGCGGCGGGCGGCCAGGCGTCGGCGAAGGCTTCGAGCGAGCCGACGGTCTCCTCCAGGAGCACCGCGTCACCGCTGATGAGCCACTGGTCCTCCAGCACCTGGACGCGTTCCATGGTGGCGGCCAGCAGTTCCGCCCGTTCCAGGCCAGGGGAGGCGCAGACGGCGGTGAGTTCGCGGTCGGCGCGGCGCAGCAGCTCCAGTGCGCCGCGGGTGTCGCCGACGGCGGCCCGGTCGTCGGCCGAGGCGCGCAGCACCCCGGCACGTACCGCCCGGGCCTTGACCGAGCCGGGGTGTGCGGCGGCGGTCTCGGCGGCGTCCTGGGCCTCGCGCAGCAGCCCGGGGCCGCCGCGCAGCCGCCACAGCCTGATGAGCTGCTCGGCCAGTTCGCTCCACAGCTCGGGGTCGGTGCCGTGCCGGAACTCCTCGGCCGCGGCTTTGCGCAGCAGTTGGACGGCCTCCATCAGGTTCTGCACCATGCCCTCGTCGCGGAACCTGGCGACGAGTTCCCTGGCCCGCAGCACGACCGACGAGGTGCCGCCCGTACCGCCGGCGCGCCCGGCGCCGCCGCCTGAGCCGCGCGGGGCGCCGCTGCCTGCGAGCGGCACGAAGCGCTCCAGGACGCGGGCGGCGACCTCCGCGAAGGGCTGCTGGGAGTCGGCGCCCACGGCGGCGCTCTCGGCGCGGGCGGTGTCGCGTGCGGCGGAGGCGACGGCCGCGTCGGACACGGCGTCGCTGGGCGGCCCGCCGTCGGTGAGCTGGGTGATGGCAAGGGCCGGGAAGTTGGGGCCGCTGCGCCCGAAGCGCTGCTCGACGTACTCGGAGCAGTGCTTGAGCACCAGCCGCGCCTCGTCCAGGCCGAGCGGCTCCAGCAGCACGTCCCGCACGCCGGGCGCGAACTCGTACCACCGGTGGTCGTCGCCCTCGGCTCTCACCACCAGTCCGCTGAGCAGCACTTCGGCCAGTTCCGCGGGTCCTGAGTCGGGCAGCATGGTGCGCTGCACGAGCTGCATGACGGGCAGGAAGAGCGGTGCGGCCGACAGGTAGACGGCGAGCTGGGCGGCGGCGGGCGAGGCGGCGGAGCGGAAGCGGCCGACCAGTGCGGTGGGCGGTACGGTCGTGCGCCGCGGGCGGCCGGGGCTCGGCGGCTGGTCGGAGCGGACCCAGCCGACGGCGGCCGGCACCTGCCCGGCGCCGATCCCGGCCAGCAGCCGTGCCCAGGCGCCGAGCGCCTGCGCGGTGGGCGGCAGTACGGGCACGGGCAGCGCGTCGCCCGCGGGCGGTGTGGTGAAGCCGCCGGCGCCGGCGGAGAAACGCAGGGGCGCGGCCGGCAGCGGGCCTTCCGCCCGGTGCAGCACCCCGTAGGAGACCGGCAGCCGGGTGCGCGACCACAGCCGGGCGGGCAGCGGCTGGAGCACCGCCACCGGGCCGTACCCGGCCAGCCGGTGCAGCAGCCGGTGCGCCTGGCCCGAGCGCCACAGCGGCCCGGCGCAGTCGCTGACCAGCAGGGTGACGCGGCGGCCCGTGGGGTCGATCAGCTGGTCGGCGGAGCGCAGCCCGGACGGTTCCGGGTCGAAGCGGCCGCTGACCGCGGGGGTGCCCTCGGGGGTGGCGTGCAGATGGCGGACCTGCACCTCGTGGAAGGCGCCGAGGCGTTCGAAGACGCCGCCCAGTTCGCGCAGCATCCGCTCCCACACGTACATCGAGGAGGAGGCGTCCATCAGCAGCTGCATGGCGGCGTTGCCGCGCCCGACGGGCCGGAACACCGGCAGCAGCAGCCCGCCGGCCAGGGCGGACCGCTCGGCGGTCGCGGCTTCGTCGAGGGTCTCCCGCAGCGGCCTGGCGGGACTGCGGTAGCGCTGCAGCGGCCGCAGCGCCGACTGGAGTTCGAGCAGCCGGGGCAGTGTGGTGGCCTCGGGCACCGCGACGGTCAGGCCCGCGGCGCCCGGGTGGGCGCGGCCGGGCTCGGCCACGCCCGGGTAGAGGTCGACCATGCCGCCGCCGTCCGGCTCGGGCGGCACCAGGCGCCGGCCGCGCCCGTCGGTGCCGTCGGCCGGGACCTGGGGCAGGTCGCCCGGGGCGCCGCCCTGGCCGCCGCCGCTGTCGGTCTCCGGGTCGCGCGGGCGGCCCGCCGGGGCGGGCTCCGGCGCGGTGGGCACCGACCAGCGGGCCAGCCACAGCGCGTCGGCCAGTTCGCCGGTGCCGGGTTCGAGCCCGGCACCGCTCAGCCGGCCGACGAGTTCGGCCAGCGGGTCGGGCGCGGGCCGCCCGCCGCCGGCGTCCTCCGCTGGCACGTCCGCCGGCTGCTGCGGGCTGCGGTTCGGCTCGGCGTCCACGGCCGCCTCACCTGGGCCGGTCGAGCCGCTGGATGAGCATGTCCGCGAGCCGGGAACGGGTGGGGGGCGCGGCATGGTGGGTGAGGTAGATCGCGTTCAGCAGCTGGTCGGTGGCGAGCAGTTCGCTGCGCGAGCGGTCGAGGAAGCGGGCGACCAGGTCCTCGCCGACGGTGGCCGCCTCGTCGCCGAGGTGGGCGCGCACCACGGTGGACAGCCGCTGGTGGTCGGGGCGGTCGAGCTCCAGGTGGATGCAGCGGCGCAGCAGCGGTGCGGGGAAGTCCCGCTCGCCGTTGCTGGTGAGGATCACGAAGGGGAAGGCCCGGCAGCGGACCCTGCCCTCCCCCACGGTGACCTTGGCGCCGTCGTCGGTGAGGACGTCGACCTGTGGTTCGCGCTCGGCGAGGCGTTCGAGCTCGGGTATGCCGTACTCGCCCTCCTCCATGACGTTGAGCAGGTCGTTGGGCAGGTCGATGTCGCTCTTGTCCAGCTCGTCGATGAGCAGCACCCGGGGCTTGGCGGTGGGCAGCAGCGCGGTGCCGAGCGGGCCGAGCCGGATGTAGCTGCCGATGCCGCCGGGCGGGGCGGTGCCGGAGTGCGCGGCGATCTGGTTGTCCTGCAGCCGGGCGATGGCGTCGTAGCGGTAGAGCCCGTCCTGCAGGGTGCTGCGGCTGACGATCGGCCAGTGCAGGACCCGGCCCAGGCCCAGTTCGTACGCCACCGCGTGCGCGAGGGTGGACTTGCCGGTGCCGGGGCTGCCGGTGACCAGCAGCGGGCGGCGCAGGTACAGCGCCGCGTTGACCATCTCCAGCTCCTCGGGGCTGGGGCGGTGCATCTCGGCCATGTGCCGGTAGGCGCCGAGCCTGCGGGCCGAGGAGCTGTCGGGCCCCGGTCCCGGCGCGACCAGCGGGCCGCCGTCGAAGTCCCGCCAGGGCGGGGGCTCGGGCAGTCCGTCGATGCGGGTGTGGGGTTCCCCGGTGCCGCGGTAGATGAGCCAGTCGCCGGACGGTTCCGGTTCGGTCATGTCACTCACCTCGATACCTCGCATCCCTGGTCAAGGGGTCTCCAACGGCTCGTCGGTCCCGGGCAGCGGCCGGGTCGGATCGTGATAGAAGAGCATGAGACCGGCGGACCAGAACTTCTCCGGCACCCCGTCGTCCACTTCGGCGCGCAGGTCGGCGAGCAGCCGCGGCAGCCGGCCCGCGGACCTCGCGGCCCGCACCGCCCGGCCCATGCCGCGGTGGAAGTCCGCGCACACCGACTCCTGCGGCACCGGCCGGCGGCGCCACAGGGCGACGCTGTAGCCGCTGCGGACGATGCGGTCCAGCGCCTCGGGTGCGGCGGCGGCGCTGCGGCACAGCGCGGGCAGCGTGTCGCGTGGGCGGGCGCGCAGGTCCGCCTCGTCCGGCAGCGGGCTCGCGGTGCCCTCGTCGCAGTCCAGGATGTGGGTGCGGGGCGGCTGTTCGTGCAGGGTGCGCCAGCGGGCGGCGCGCTCGTCGGCGGCGGCGCCGTCCTCGTCGGGCATGTCGGTCCTGCGGACCACGACCGGCCGGTCGGCGTCGACGCCGAGCTGGCGGACATCGGAGAATCGGCCCACGAGGGCTCCGGGAAGCGCGAGTTGGATGACTGCCAGCGTGCCCGAGCCGTCGCAGCGGCGGAAGGCCTCACGCAGCGGCTGGCGTAATCTGGCCGCCAGCGCGTCGAATTCGGTGCCCGCGTCGAACTCCTCCTCCACACAGTCCACTTCGCCGCTCTCCGGCACCGCGCTGACCCGCCAGTCGTAGCGGCCGGGCTCCCAGCCGCGCGGGAAGATCTCCAACAGGGCCTCGGGGCCGTGCCGTTCGGCCGGCGCGGTCCGGACGGCGCCGGGTGCGGCCCTGGCCCGCAGCCGGCTCCTGCGCTCGTCGACCAGGGTGCGGCGGAAGAGCCGGCTGAGCGGGACCGCGGCGCCCGCGGTCTGCTGCGCCCAGCCCCACAGCGCGCGCTCGGCCGCCTCGTCGGCCGCCGCGGCCCGGTCGGCGGTCGCGGCGTGGACGGCGAACCGCAGCACCGCTTCCAGTTCCGTGGTGCCGCGCCGCAGGTCGTAGAGCAGGCCGAGGCCGTCGCGCCAGGCGCGCGGGGCGACCGGCAGGCCCAGGGCGCGGCCGCCGCGCACCGCCCCGATGACGTCCTCCAGGCTCCCGGTGTCGACCGGCGGCGGCAGCTGGGCGAGCAGCCCGAGCAGTTCCGTGCGCTGTCCCGGGGTCAGGGCGCGGCCGTCGCAGGCGCCGATCTCGCTGTGCGCGTCGGTCCAGGTGCCGCCGTCGTCGCGGACGAAGGCGTGCCGGTCGGCGTGGTGCAGGTCGTGCGCGGCCATCACCCGGTGGTAGAGGTCGAGCGCGGGGTCGCCGGCGTCGCCCGCGGGCAGCCGGCGCAGCTGCTGGATGCCGACGGCCTGGCCGCCGTCCTGGCCCCGCCTGCGGGCCTTGAGCACCCCGATGACCTCGCCGCGCACCAGGTCCACCACGGGGCCGCCGGACACGCCGTGCGGCATCTCGTCCTCGTTGCCGAGCTTGAGCACCCCGCTGGTGCCGACCTGGCCGCTGATGGTGCACCTGCCGTTGTACGGCTCGGGCTCCGGGTCGCCGGGGGTGTAGCCGAAGAAGGCGACCTGGTTGGTGGTGTACGCCTTGGCGGTGCGCTCGGTCAGCCACACGCAGGGGTGGTCGACCGGGTCGAGCAGCCGGATCAGGGCGAGGTCGGGGGCGGGCCAGCTGCCGCTGCCGTGCTCGGCGGGCTCGGCCCATTCGACGACGCCGTCGAGCATGCGGTCGCCCCAGCCGACCGTGACCTGGCGTGCCGCCGGCTGCCCCACGCCCGCCGCCTCCTCCGTGTCCTCAGCGTCCTCGGCGCCCTCAGATGATCCCCGGCACGCCACATGGGCGCAGGTGAGCACCCAGTTCGGCGCGACGAAGAAGCCGCTGCCGTACAGCGGACGGCCGGGCTTCGCGCCGTGGATGCGGACGGTCGCCTCGCGGACCAGCGGGACCAGGACCTCGGCCGGGTCGATGGGCTCGGGCTCATCGATCCGCGGCGTCACCCCGCTCCCCCCATGCCCTCGATCGCATCAGTCGCACCTGTCACAGCGGTCAGCGCGCCCATACCACCCCCCACTGGCCGGTCATCCGGGAAAGGCTAGTGCCTGCCGGTGCCCGCGCGAGGCCCTTCGGGCAACTCCTATCCTTGTCCAGTCTGTCCCGTCCTTCGCTGTTCTTCCCCGTCCGGCGACCCTCCCACCCCTGTTTCAGGAGCAGATCTTGTACTTCACCGACCGCGGCATCGAGGAACTCGCCGACCGGCGCGGCGAGGAGGAGGTCACCCTCGAGTGGCTGGCCGACCGGCTGCGCGAGTTCGTGGACCTCAACCCGGAGTTCGAGGTCCCCGTCGAGCGCCTGGCGACGTGGCTGGCCCGGCTGGACGACGAGGACGAGGACGACTGAGCCGGCCGCTCCCGGCGTCGGCCCGCCCCGAGCACCACCGCCCTTGACTTCCGCGGCACGCGATATATCGTGTTCCCAGAGGACGCGATATACCGCGTTGGCCGGCGGCAAGGAGGGGCACGATGGAGCGGACCGTCACGGAACCCGGGAAGTTCGAGTTCGAGGACGCCCTCGACACCCTGCGGGTGCGGATCGTCGCCGGCGCGGTCAACGTGGTCGGGATCGACGAGGGCCCGGCCCGCATGGAGGTCACCGAGCTGGAAGGCCCGCCACTGACCGTGCAGCGCGAGGGCTCGACGCTGACCGTCGCCTATGACGACCTGACCTGGAAGAACCTGCTCAAGTGGCATGACCGGCACAGCTGGCGGCGGCGCGCGGTGATCTCGCTCGCGGTGCCGCAGCACACCTCGGTCGAGGTCGGGGTGGTCGGCGCGGGCGCGGTGATCTCCGGGATCAGCGGCCGTACGGTCGTACAGGGCGTGAACGGCGACACCACGCTGGTGGGGCTGAGCGGCCCGGTCGAGGCCAAGACGGTCGCCGGCAACGTCGAGGCCCAGTCGCTGTCCGGCGAGCTGCGGGTCAACACCGTCTCCGGCGACCTGACCGTCGTGGAGGGCAGCGGCCCGACGGTGCGGGCCGACTCGGTCAGCGGCAGCATGGTGCTCGACCTGGACCCGTCCGCGGGCGCCGACGTCCGGCTGACCACGGTCTCCGGCGAGATCGCCATCCGCATCCCGGAGCCCGGCGACGCCGAGGTCGACGCCAACACCACCAGCGGCAAGGTGTCCTGCGCCTTCGACGAACTGCAGGTCACCGGCGGCTGGGGCACCAAGCGGATCACCGGGCGGGTCGGCTCGGGGGGTGCCAGGCTGCGGGCCACCACCGTCTCCGGCGCGATCGCCCTGCTGCGCAGACCCCCGATGGAGGACGCGCCCTCGCTCAGGAAGGACATCTGACATGGCGCCCGTCTTCGCACACGGCCGGCTGCGGCTGTACCTGCTCAAGCTGCTGGACGAGTCGCCGCGGCACGGCTACGAGGTGATCCGGCTGCTCGGCGAGCGCTTCCAGGGGCTGTACGCGCCCTCCGCCGGCACGGTCTACCCGCGGCTGGCCAAGCTGGAGAAGGAGGGCCTGGTCAGCCACTCCACCGAGGGCGGCAGGAAGGTCTACGCCCTCACCGACGAGGGCCGCGCGGAACTGGCCGCGCGGGCCGACGAGATCGCAGGACTCGAGGCGGAGATCCGCGAGTCGGTCTCCACGCTGGCCGCCGAGATCCGCGAGGACGTCCGCGGCGCCGCGGGCGACCTGCGCCGCGAGGTGCGGGCGGCGGCGCAGCAGACCCGTACCGTCCCCGAGGACGTGCGCAACCTGCGGGACGCCAAGCAGGAGTGGCGCGAGCGCGCCCAGCGGGCCAAGGAGGAGAGCCGCAGGGCCAAGGAGGACGCGCGGGCCGCACGCCGGCAGGCGAAGGCCGCACGGGACGCGGTCGACAGCGCGCGCGACGAGGTGCAGCAGATCGTCCGGCAGGTGCAGGAGCAGGTCCAGTCCTACTCGCGGGGCGGCGACTGGCAGGCGGGCGTCCGCGAGGGCCTGGCGGAACTGACCCGGCAGCTGGGCCAGTTCGGCGGCGCCGGCCGCAGCGGCGGGCCGCAGCAGCCGCGTACGGCCAAGGACGTGCCCTACGAGGCGGGTCCGCCCGCGGCGGGCACGGAGTCCGACGACAGCCCGCCGTCCGCGGACCCGATGCGCGACCTGGAGCGACTGCTGGACCGCTTCCGCGACGACATCCGCGACGCGGCCCGCGACCTGGGCGTGGACGACGGCCAGTTGCGGGAGGTGCGGCGCCATCTGTCGGCGGCGGCCGCGCACATCACGGCCGCACTGCACACCGGCAGGGGCTGAACACCCGGGACGCGGCGGTCAGGCGGTCAGGCGGTCAGGCGGTCAGCACGATCTTGCCGAACACCTCGCCGCGCTCCAGCTGTTCGAAGCCCTCACGCGCCCGGTCCATCGGCAGCACCGTGTCGATGACCGGGCGAACCCCGGCGGTGGCGCAGAAGTCGAGCAGCCCCTGCAGCTCCTCCTTGGTGCCCATCGTGGAGCCGACGACCCGCAGTTCGAGGAAGAAGATCCGGTTCAGCTCGGCGGCCGGCGGGTTGGGGCCGCTGGTGGCACCGGAGATGACCAGGGTGCCGCCGGGGCGCAGCGACTTGACCGAGTGCGACCAGGTCGCCGCCCCCACCGTCTCGATGACCGCGTCCACCCGCTCGGGCAGCCGAGCACCCGGCTCCACGGCGGCGAGCGCCCCCAGCTCCACCGCACGCTCCCGCTTGCCCGCGTCCCGGCTGGTGGCGTAGACCCGAAGCCCGGCGGCCCTGGCCAGCACGATCGCCGCGGTGACGACCCCGCCGCCTGCGCCCTGCACCAGGACGGAGTCCCCGGGGCGCACACCGGCGTTGGTGAAGAGCATGCGGTACGCCGTCAGCCACGCGGTCGGCAGGCAGGCCGCCTCCTCGAAGCTCAGCTCGGCGGGCTTGGGCAGCACGTTCCAGGCCGGGACGCTGACCTTCTCGGCCAGGGTGCCCTGGTACTTCTCGGTGAGCAGCGAGCGCCGCTCCTTCGGCCCGACGCCGTGCCCGGTCTGCCCGATGACCGAGTGGACCACGACCTCGTTGCCGTCCTCGTCGAGGCCTGCCGCGTCGCAGCCGAGGGTCATCGGCAGGCTCTCCTGCCCGAGCCCGACCCCGCGCAGCGACCACAGGTCGTGGTGGTTGAGCGAGGCGGCCCTGACGGTGACGTCGACCCACCCCTCCCGCTTCCCGGGCTCGGGGCGCTCCCCCAGGGCGAGCCCGTCCAGCGGCTGCTTCGCGTCGATGCTGCGTGCGTATACGGCGAACATGACCCGACGGTAACGCACCCGCGCCCGGCACCCCCTTGCGGGAGGTGCCGGGCGCGGGTCCGACCCCGGAGGGTGGAAGGCGTCAGGCCTTCTTCGTCTCCCAGAAGATCTTGTCGATCTCCGCGATCAGGTCGAGGGCCTTCTGGCCGGTGGCCGGGTCGTTCGAGGCCTTGGCGGCGCTGAGGGCCTTGAGCGTGTCGTTCACCAGCTGGTGGAGCTGGGGGTACTTCTCGAAGTGCGGGGGCTTGAAGTAGTCGCTCCACAGCACCGAGACGTGGTGCTTGGCCAGCTCGGCGCGCTGCTCCTTGATGAGCACGGCACGCGTGCGGAAGTCCGCGTCCTCGTTGGCCTGGTACTTCTCCTGGACCGCCTTGACGGACTCGGCCTCGATGCGGGCCTGGGCCGGGTCGTACACGCCGCAGGGCAGGTCGCAGTGTGCGCTTACCTTCACCTTGGGCGCGAACAGGCGAGTGAACATGGCTGTCCTTCCTCGTGATCGTCTTTCAGGTGGGACATTACTCCCTGGAGGAGTCGTTTTCTCGGGTGCCCCAGGTGGCTTGGGCCAAAAGTCTGGTGTCACTCTGGGTCCGATGGAGGAACGAACCAGGAGGCGTTCATGCGGGAGCAGGGGGCCAGGCTGTCGTGGCAGCTGGTCGAAGTCACTGGTCCGTCGATGGCACCCACGCTGCTGCACGGGGACTGGCTGCTGATCCAGAAGATCAGCAGCGGTGCCGAGCTGGTGCGCGAGGGGGACGTCGTGGTCCTGAAACATCCGTTGCAGCAGGACCTGCTGATCGTGAAGCGGGCCGTCGAGCGCCGCGACCGCGGCTGGTGGGTGCTGGGCGACAACACCTTCGTGGAGAACGACAGCAGGGAGTTCGGCACCGTGCCGGACGACCTGGTGCTGGCCCGCGCCAGGGGCCGCTTCCGGCCGCCGCGCGAACTTCAGCGGTCGGTGGCGGGCGTGGCGTCCTGGGCGGCGTCCTGTGTGCGGCCGCTGCGGCCGGACCGGTCGCTCTCCAGGCGCTTGCGCGCCCGGTAGGCGGCCACGTTGGCGCGGGTGGCACAGCGGTCGGAGCAGTAGCGGCGGGACCTGTTGGTGGAGGTGTCGACGTAGGCGTTGCGGCAGGGTGCGGCCTCGCAGATGCCGAGCCGGTCCACGCCGAGCGTGGTGAGCTGGAAGGCCAGGCCCATACAGGCGGTGGCCGAGTAGCCGGCGGTGGCGTTGACCGCCTGCTCGGCCAGGTGCATGTGCCAGTCGGGGCGCCCGGTCGCGTCGAGGTGGTCGTGCCCGGAGATCTGCGGGCTGACCGGGAACTCCAGCAGCAGCGCGTTGAGCAGGTCGACGGCCCGGACCTCGTCGCCCTCGTCGGCGGCCTCGAAGACCCCGCGCAACCGGGTGCGTACGGCGCGCAGCCGCGGCACGTCGGCCTCGACGGCGCGCGACCCGGCGTGCGAGGCGGGGCCGAACAGCTCGCGCACCGCGTCGACCGAGGTGAGGGCGTCGGTGCCGCGCAGCGGTTCCTCGCTGTTGACGAGGCGCACGGCATAGTCCGAGTAGTAGGCCAGGTCCACGGTGTCCTCAAGATCCTTTACGGGGTACGGCCCGGCCCCGGTAACAGCCGGATCGGAATCCAGGCTATTACCGGAGCGGCCGCGGCGGCACGGTCACGGCGCCTTGGCCAGGTCGCGGCACCTCGTGCCGCTCACAGCACCTTGGACAGGAAGGTCCTGGTGCGCTCGTGCTGCGGGTCGCCCAGCACCTGCCGGGGGTGGCCGGACTCGACGACCACGCCGTCGTCCATGAAGACCAGCGAGTCGCCGACCTCGCGGGCGAAGCCCATCTCGTGGGTGACCACGATCATGGTCATGCCGTCCTCGGCGAGCCCGCGCATCACGTCGAGCACGTCGCCGACCAGCTCGGGGTCGAGCGCCGAGGTCGGCTCGTCGAAGAGCATCAGCTTGGGCTCCATGGCCAGCGCCCGGGCGATGGCCACCCGCTGCTGCTGGCCGCCGGACAGCTGGGAGGGGTAGCTGCCCGCCTTGTCGGCGAGCCCCACCCGCTCCAGCAGCGCCGCGGCCCGCTCCCGGGCCGCGGCCTTGGCCTCCCGCTTGACCTGGACCGGTCCCTCCATGACGTTCTCGATCGCGGTCATGTGCGGGAAGAGGTTGAAGCGCTGGAAGACCATGCCGATGTCGCGGCGCTTGGCGGCGACCTCGCGGTCGCGCAGCTCGTGGAGCCGGTCGCCGCGCTGCCGGTAGCCGACCAGGTCGCCGTCCACCCACAGCCGCCCGGCGTTGATCTGCTCCAGGTGGTTGATGCAGCGCAGGAAGGTGGACTTGCCGGAGCCGGACGGGCCGATCAGGCAGCACACCTCGCGGGGGGCGACCTCCAGGTCGATGCCCTTGAGGATGTGCGCGGCGCCGAAGGACTTGTGGACGTTCTCCGCCCTGACCATCGGCTCGACACCGCCGGCGACGGGCTCGGCCGTGTCGGGCTTGGCCATGTCGTGGGTGCTCATGATCAGGCCACCTTCGGTCGGCGCAGGGTGGTCAGGTTCGCCCTGACCTTCTGCCACGGGGTCAGCGGCAGCGACCGCAGCGAACCGCGGGCGTAGCGGCGCTCCAGGTAGTACTGGCCGACGCTGAAGACGCTGGTCAGCACCAGGTACCAGAGGGACGCTACGAAGTACATCTCCATGATCGCGTTGGAGCTGATGCCGATGTCCGAGGTCGCGCGCAGGAGTTCCGAGTACTGCACGACCGAGACCAGGGACGAGGTCTTGAGCATGTTGATGAACTCGTTGCCGGTCGGCGGGATGATCACCCGCATCGCCTGCGGGAGCACGATCCTGCGCATGGTCTGCGCACCGGTCATGCCCAGCGCGTGCGACGCCTCGGTCTGGCCCTCGTCCACCGACTGGATGCCGGCGCGCACGATCTCGGCCATGTAGGCGCCCTCGTTGAGGCCCAGGCCCAGCAGGGCGGCCACGAACGGGGTCATCACGGCGACGGTGTCGTTCTTGTAGATCGGCCCCAGGTTGATCGTGTGGAAGATCAGCGAGAGGTTGAACCACATGAGCAGCTGGACGTAGACCGGGGTGCCGCGGAAGAACCAGATGTACAGCCAGGAGACCGCGCCGGTGACCGGGTTCTTCGACAGCCGCATGACCGCGAACAGCACGCCGAGCACCAGGCCCATGGCCATCGCGCACACCGAGATCAGCACGGTGTGCCACACGCCGGTCATCACGGTGTGGTCGAAGAGCTTGTCGCCGACCGTGCCCCAGATGATCTTGCCCTGGGAGAAGCCGTACGCCAGCAGGGCCAGCGCGGCGACGACCACGACGGCGGCGATCCACCGGCCGTAGTGGCGTACCGGTATGGCCCGGATCGCCTCGTAGGGGCTGCCGGGGGGCGGCTCTGCGGGGCCGGCCGTACCCTCCGGGGTACGGCCGGCGGTGGTGTCGCTCACGTCACGAGCCGCCGTTGATCGCGCTGGCGGTGATCGCACCCGTGGTGGCGTTCCACTTCTGCAGGATCTTGGTGTAGGTGCCGTCCGCGATGATCGCGTCCAGCGCGGCCTTGAGCGCGTCCCGCAGCTGCGTGGCGTCCTTGCTCACCGCGATGCCGAACGGGCCTGCGTCCGAGGGGGCGCCCGCCACCTCGAAGTCGGCGCCCTTGCCCGAGGTCTGGGCGATGTAGGCGGCGACCGGGGTGTCGTTGAGGTCGGCGACCGCGCCGCCGGCCTTGACGCGGGTCTGCGCCTCGGCGTCGGTGTCGAAGGCCTGGATGGTCAGGCCCTTGCTGCCGCAGGCGGTCTTCTGCTTCTTGAAGGCGTCCTCGTAGATCGTGCCGCGCTGCACGGCGACGGTCTGGCCGCACAGGTCGTCGAGCGTCTTGACGCCCTTGGGGTTGCCCTTGGCGACCAGCAGCGAGGAGCCGGAGTTGTAGTAGTCCACGAAGTCGACGCCGGTGCCGATCTTCTTGCCCTTGTCGTCCAGTCCGCCCTGGCGGGCCTTGGTGTCGCTCATAGCGGACATGACGATGTCGGAGCGGCCGGTCTGCAGCGAGGTGATGAGCCCGTCGAACTTGCCGTTGGTGAACTTGAAGGTCACCCCCAGCTTCTCGCCGAGCGCGGCACCCAGGTCCGGGTCGATGCCGACGATCTTGCCGTCCTCGGTCTGCTCCATCGGCGCGTACGACGCGTCGGTGCCGACCTGGATCACCTTGGAGTCCTGGTACTTCTGCGGCAGCTTGGAGAACAGGCTGTCGGCTGCGCCGCTGGTCGCGGAGCTGCCCGCGCCCGCGGCGCTGCTGCTCGGCGGCGCCGTGTCGTCCTTCTTGGTCTGGTCGCCGCACCCGGTGAGCACCAGGGTGCCGGCGACCGCAACGGCGGCGACCGCGCTGAGCCGGGAAAGGGCGGTGGTACGCCTGGTCGTGCGTGCGGTCATCGCTGTGTCCTCCTGAAGAGGTGAGGTTGCTGCGGGTGGCCCTGGCACACGCCTTCGAGTGCCGCCACCGTGTGTGATCTGTGCATCTTGCCATCCGGACAGCGCCGTCCGGGGTGCCTGTTGTGTCAAAATCGGATAACGGGCGATCCCCGGGCTCCCATCGGGCCGGCACACCAAGGCAGGACCACGATGGGGCCGTGCCGACCAGGGCAGGTCGAGTCGTTTTCGCGCCCTGGAACAGACTTCCGGTAGAACAGTTTCCTTCACCCCTCATCCGGGGCCGGTGCGCGTGCGGCGCACCAGGCGTCCCTGTCCGCCTCTTCGCTCACTCGTCTCGGGCGACGCGGACGCCGAGCCCATCTCTCCCCGCTTCCGGGGGGAGTAATCTCCCTCATCCATGACAAAGGGGTCACAAGTGGCAACGGAGATCGTCAATCCGCGGATCGACGGCACCACCGGCACCAGTGGTACCGGCAGTACCGGCGGCGGTACGGAGGACATCCCGCTCGATCCGGTGTTCGCGCTGCACCGCGGCGGCAAGATGGAGATGGCCGCCACCGTTCCGGTGCTCGGCACCGACGACCTGTCGCTGGCCTACACGCCCGGCGTGGCCGAGGTCTGCACGGCCATCGCGGAACGGCCGGAACTGGTCCACGACTACACGTGGAAGTCGCAGGTGGTCGCGGTCGTCACCGACGGCACCGCGGTGCTGGGGCTCGGCGACATCGGCCCGGAGGCGTCACTGCCGGTGATGGAGGGCAAGGCGATCCTCTTCAAGCAGTTCGGCGGGGTCGACGCGGTGCCGATCGCGCTGGCGTGCACCGACGTGGACGAGATCGTGGAGACCGTGGTCAGGCTCGCGCCGTCCTTCGGAGGAGTGAATCTGGAGGACATCTCGGCGCCGCGCTGCTTCGAGATCGAACGGCGGCTGGTGGAGCGGCTGGACATCCCGGTCTTCCACGACGACCAGCACGGCACCGCGGTCGTCACGCTCGCGGCGCTCCGCAACGCGGCCACCCTGACGGGCCGTGAGCTGGGCTCGCTGCGTGCGGTCATCTCCGGCGCGGGGGCGGCCGGCGTCGCCATCGCCAAGATCCTGGTCGAGGCGGGCATCGGCGACGTCGCGGTCACCGACCGCAAGGGCGTGGTCCACGAGGGCCGCGAGGACCTGAACCCGGTCAAGCGGGAGCTGGCGTCGTTCACCAACCGGTCGGGGCTGACCGGTTCGCTGGAGTCGGCGATGGCCGGCGCCGACGTCTTCATCGGGGTGTCCGGCGGTACGGTCGCCGAGGCGGCGGTCGCCTCGATGGCGAAGGGCTCCTTCGTCTTCGCGATGGCCAACCCCACCCCCGAGGTCCACCCGGACGTCGCGCACCGGCACGCGGCGGTCGTGGCCACCGGGCGCAGCGACTACCCCAACCAGATCAACAACGTGCTGGCCTTCCCCGGCATCTTCGCGGGCGCACTCCAGGTGCGCGCCTCGGCCATCACCGAGGGCATGAAGCTCGCCGCGGCGGCGGCACTGGCCGACGTGGTGGCCGACGAGCTGAGCGCCGACCACGTCATCCCGTCGCCCTTCGACGCCCGGGTCGCCCCCGCGGTGACCGCGGCCGTGGCGGCCGCCGCCAGGGCCGAAGGCGTCGCACGGCGCTGACCTGCATAAACGGCCGGTGCCCCGCGGGGCGCCGGCCGTCACGGCGGCGATGTGACGAGCGTCACATCAGATGCCGTCACATCTTCGACGCGCCAGCGCTCATATGTATGCCCGGCTCGATACCGGGCTGCGAAGCACCTCCGTTCGCCCGGCCCCCCGTACCGGCGAGCGGAGGTGCTTCCCCTTTTACGCCCCCTCCGTGCGCCGGCGCACGCCCCGGCTCACACCACCTCGGACAGCTCCTGCAGCAGCCGGCGCTTGGGGCGGGCGCCCACCATCACCTTGACCGGCTCGCCGCCCCGGAAGAGCAGCAGCGTCGGCATCGACATCACGCCGTAGGCGGCCTGGGTGGCGGGGTTGGAGTCCACGTCGAGCTGGACGATACGCAGCCGGTGCGCCTCCTCCACCGCGATCTCCTCCAGGACCGGGGCGATCATGCGGCAGGGCGGGCACCAGGCGGCGGTGAAGTCGACCAGCACGGGCAGGTCGCTCGCCAGCACCTCGGCGGCGAAGGTGGCATCGGTCACGGTGGGCACGGCACTGGTGGTGCCTGCGGTCGTCGTCATTGCGGTGGAGTCCCTTCTTCGTGCCGCCCGGACCCGTCCAGGGCGGCGGTCAGTTCGCACAGCGGTTCCGCGCCGGGGCGCACTCCCGCGTCCGCTTCCGCGCCGGCCTCACGCTCGGCGCGCAGCAGCTGGGCCGCGACCTCGGCGCGTACCGCGGTCAGCCGCTCCACCCAGGCGTCGATCTCCGCGAGCTTGCTGCGGTAGACCGCGAGCGAGGCGGCACAGGTGTCCCCCGCCGGGTGGCCGGCCCGCAGGCACTCCACGAACGGCCGGGTCTCCTCCAGGCCGAAGCCGTACTCCTGGAGGGTGCGGATCTGCTCCAGCATCCGCAGGTGCTCCTCGCCGTAGCTGCGGTAGCCGTTGCCCGCCCGGTCGGCCGGCGGGAGCAGGCCGAGGGATTCGTAGTAGCGGAGCGTTCGCGGCGTGGTGCCGGCGCGTTCCGCGAGTTCGCCGATGCGCATACCGACGACGGTAGACCTTGACGTACGCGTCAGGGCCAGCCCGCCGGCGCACCCCGGGGGCGGCCCGCTCGCCCGCCGCCGGGGCCGGGACCAGGGGATGGCAAAAACTTTCAGGATTTCCGCGCGAGGAGTTGCTAACTTCCAGTCCTCCTCGACAGGCTGCGCCCAGCACTTCTCTCCATGCACGCACCCGCAACGCGAGGAGCCTGAATGCACCGCCCGAACCCAGCCACCCGCCGCCGGCGCACCCTGTCGCTGGCCGCCGCCCTGTCGCTGCTGGCCGGCCTGACCGTCACCGCCGCCACGGCAGGCACCGCGCGGGCCACCGACCCGCAGGCCGTACGGCAGGCGGAATTCACCGCGGCGGCACGGGAGTTCGGCGTTCCGCTGCCCGTACTCGAGGCGGTGTCCTTCTACGAGACCCGCTGGGAGGCGCACGCCGGGCAGCCCAACGCCGAAGCGGGCTACGGCCCGATGAACCTCACCGACCTCACCGCGGCCACCCTGGACGCCGACGGGCTCAGCACCCAGTCGCCGCGCTACGCCCCGCTGCTGACCGCCCCCGCCGAGCACACCGCGGCCGCCGCGGCCCACCTGCTCGGCGCGGCCACCGCGGACGTCACGGGCGACGAAGCGCAGAACATCCGCGGCGGCGCGGCCCTGCTCGCCTCGTACGCCAAGGGCTACGGCCACGGCCGGCTGCCGCACACCACCGACGGCTGGTACGCCGCCGCGGCCCGCTACAGCCAGAGCACCGAGGACAAGGTCGCGCAGGCCTTCGCCGACGGCGTGTGGTCGACCATGTCCACCGGCGCCACCCGCACCACCGCCGACGGCCAGCTGGTCACCCTCGCCCCGGTCCGCCACCTCCACCCCGACCGCGCGGACGTCCGCAAGCTCGGCCTGAAGGAGGTGACGCCGCCCGTGAGCAGCACCCCCGCCGAGTGCCCGGCCTCGCTGCACTGCGACGTCGTCCCCGGCGCCTACACCCTGCTCGACCCCTCGGACCTCGCCGACTACGGCAGCCACGACCTGGCCGACCGCCCGGGCGGCCACCTGGACGTCCGCTACATCACCCTGCACAGCACCGACGAGACCTACGACGGCACCCTCGACCTCTTCAACGACCCGACCTACGCGGCCGGCGCGCACTACGTCGTCCGCTCCCAGGACGGCCACGTCACGCAGATGATCCCGACCAAGGACATCGCCTGGGACAGCGCCAACCGGTCCTTCTACCAGCACTCGATCGGCATCGAGCAGGAAGGCTGGGCGACCCACGGGGCCGCCTGGTTCAGCGAGAACCTCTACCGCTCGACCGCGTCACTGGTGCGCTACCTGGCCGCGAAGTACGACATCCCGCTGGACCGCGCGCACATCCTGGGCCACGACAACATCCCCGGCGGCACCGAGTCCGGGGTCGCCACCCAGCACTGGGACCCCGGACCCGGCTGGGACTGGGAGCACTTCTTCGACCTGCTCGGGGCGCCGATCAAGGCGACCGCGCCGGCCGGCAGCGACGTGGTGGCGATCAAGCCGGGATACGCCCGCAACCCGCAGTCGACCACCTACTGCGACGACGTCCAGGGCTACAAGCAGTTCCCCGGCCCCTACCGCAGCTTCGACTGCCCCGTCGCCTCGCAGGACGCCCCCGCGTCCTTCGTCCCGCTGCACACCGCGCCCAGCACCTCGGCGCCGCTGGTCGCCGACCCGTACCTGCACCCGGACGGCTCCGCCGGGACCAGCGCCATGAACGACTGGGGCGACAAGGCGCCCGCCGGTGAGCAGTACGTCGTCGCCGGCCGCGTGCCCGGCTGGACGGCGATCTGGTGGGGCGGCACCGAGGCCTGGCTCCAGGACTCCGCCGCCCACCCCGCGACCGTCCCGGTCAAGGCGGCCCGCATCGTCCCCAAGGCGGGTGCGACCTCCATCCCGGTCTACACCACGGCCTACCCCGAAGCCTCGGTCTACCCGCCGGACTTCGTCGCCTTCGAGGGCGGCAAGGCCCCGCGCGCCCAACTCGCCCGCGCCAAGTACTCCATCCCGGCCGGCCAGTCCTACGTCGCCGCCGGCCCCGCCGTCCCGACCGACTCCTACTTCGCCATCTACTACGACGGCTCGGCCCCCTACGACCAGCACGACTTCGTGGGCACGACAAAGGTCTACGAGATCGTCTACAACCACCGCGTGGCCTTCGTGAACGCCGCCGACGTAACCCTGATCTCCCCGTGACCCCCTGGGGGGTGCCCTCTGCACAGAGGGCACCCCCCAGGGGCGAGGGGGAACTGCGCGCCCAGCCCCGACGACGGGAAAGGCGCACGGCCCACCGCAGGTGACAGTCACAGAGCGGCTTTGAGCCGCGCCACGTCATCGAGAACCCGACCGCGGATGTGGTTGATGAGAGCTGCCTGGTCCAGGCAGAACACCGTGGGGTTCAAGAACCCCGTACCCGCCGCATAGCGGTTGGTGTACTGCCCGCCCCCGCAGATGTCCCGCAGGGCACACGCGCGGCAGGTCTCGCAGAGACCTTCGGCACCGCGCTGGCGCGCGACAACCCCGGGATGCAGCTGCGCCTCGTCGAAGGCGTTGCGGAAGACGTCGAGCCCGGTCAGCGGCGCGTCCTGGAAGGTGGACTTCAACGCGTCGATCAGCTCGATCGACCCGTCCGTGTCGATGGTCAGCGACTGGAAGTCCTCCAGGCCGACCGCCTCCGTGGTGCTCTGCCCGCCGAGCACGAGCCCTACGATGCTGTCGAAGAAGCGGACGCTGGTCGGCATCGGCACGGTCCCGTACCACCGCTCGAAGATCGGGATGAGCCAGTCCGCGTACGCGGTGCCGCCCGTGTCGCCGGTCCAGCCGGGGGGCTTGCGCTCCCAGTCGTCCAGCGGCAGCAGGAAGTCCACCTGGGGGGCGCCGACCGCGGCGAGCGCCTCGTAGGTCTCCAGCGGGTCGTTCTCCAGGTCGACCACGCACAGGACGTTGCGCAGCCGGTCGGGCACGGTGGCGGCGGCGCGCAGCGCGGCGACGCCGCGCATGACCGCGTCGAAACTGCCCTTGCCGTTGGCGTACTTGCGGTGCCGGTCGTGCGCGTCGCGCGCGCCGTCCAGGCTGAGGGTGACCTTGATGTCGTGCTTCTCCAGCACGGCGATCATGGCCGGGTCGTCCAGCAGGATCCCGTTGGTGGTCACCGACAGGATCGCCTCGATGCCGTCGGGCATGGCCGCGCGGAAGGCGGTGGCGGCGTAGTCCAGCTCCTCGGCACCGACCAGCAGGGCCTCGCCGCCGAGGAAGGTGACGATGACGTGGGTCAGCTCGTCGCGGTGGGCGGTGAGGTGCTCGGTGATGCGGTACGCCGTCCGGTCGACCGTCGCGCGCGACATGGCCATGGGCTTGGCGCGCCAGCTCTGGTCGGCCATCTCGTAGATGTAGCAGTAATCGCAGGAGAGATTGCAGCGGCCGTGCATTTTGACGACGAACTGCGTGAAAGGCAGCGGCCGCCAGGACGGATCGGCCAAGGCCTCGTCCACGAACGCCTGGTTCGGCCATTCGGCTGCCGCCGCCTCCGCGGTGATCAGCGGTATTTCCATCAAGGAGTGTCCCCTCGCCTTGCGGCCGGGCCGCGACCGGTGGCTTCCCGTCCGGTCGCGGCCCTTCGTGCAGGTGGTGTCACGCGGTGGCGACCGGGGTCACCAGCGCTGGTACTTGCCCAGCGGAGAGACCGCCGAGTCCTCCGTGGAGACCCGGTTCAGCGCCGCGCCGAGCGCGCTGTGGGCCGGGGCCGAGGCGGCGACGGCCTGGACGTCCGCGCTGCTGGGGGTGGACGCGGACGCGGTGCCGGCCGCTCCGGTCGCGAGGGCGACGGTGGCCGCCGCTCCCGCCGCGACCATGGCGGCCTTCCTTACGGTGCTGCGAGTGCTGGATTCGGGCACTTGGTACTCCATTTCACGTACAGATGGGGCCACTTGTGCAACAAGGCCTTGCGCGCCGCTCAACGGTACCGAGCGCCCGACATCCGGACAACACTTTCCCGCAAGGTAATTCAGCATTTACCTGGGAGCCTCGTAAGCGGAAGCAGGTAATTTGAGACTCATAGCATCCATCTCCTCCCGTGACCGGACGGAGGCACACAAAAAGGAGCGCGTGCCGGTCTGGTGAGGACCGGGACGCGCTCCCAGGAGCGGGGCGGGCCGGGGGGCCGGGCGGGCCGGCCCTAGGCCGTGTTTTGGAAGTCCCGCCTGCCCCGCGGCGTCTGGCACGCACGCTCGCTGCGTTGTCGGAGTCGTCCGCGTAGGCCCACTACGAGGACGACCCTCCGCCTTGCGATCGCACGCACCAGACGCCGCGGGGCCCGCCCTGTGGGCGGACGGCGCTACTTCCAAAACACGGCCTAGGCCGGGCGGTCGCTCTCCAGCGCCTCGTGGGTGAGCCGCAGGGCGCGGCTGGAGGTGTCGTACGTGCGCTGCGCCACGCAGACGAAGAGGCAGTCGACCACCACGAGCTGGCTGATCCTGGAGGCCATCGCCCCCGGTCTGAACGTCGTCTCGCGGCCGGCCGAGACCAGCACGTGGTCGGCGATGCGCGCGGCGGTGGACAGCGGGTGGTTGGTGATGACCACCGTGGTGGCCCCCTCCTCCGCGGCCCGCCGCAGCGGTTCGAGCACGTCGCGGCTCTCCCCCGAGTGCGACACCGCGAGGAAGACGTCGCCGGGGCCGAGCAGCACCGCGCTGGTCAGCGCGGACTGCGAGTCGCCGTGCGCATGGCAGGGCCGCCCGATCCGGGCCAGCTTCTGCTGGAGGTCCTGGGCGACCAGGCCGGAGGCGCCGACGCCGGCGATGTGCAGCTGGCCGCCGCCGCACACGGCTCTGACGGCCGCGTCCAGCTCCGCGGGGTCGAGCTGGCTCGCCGTCTCCTGCACCGCCTGCGACTCGGTGTGGACGAGCTTGCCGATGACCTCGGCCGCCGAGTCCTGCTGGGTGATGCCCGCGCTGAGCGTGGAGCGCGGCGCCTGCCGGGCGGCGGACGCGGCGAGCGCGAGCCGCAGCTCCGGGTAGCCGGCGAAGCCGAGCGCGCGGGCGGTCCGCACGATCGACGACTCGCTCGTCCCGGCGAGCGCGCTGAGTTCGGAGATGGTGCTGCGGGCGACCTGCGCCGGGTCCTCCACGATGAGGGAGGCGATACGGGCGGCGGCCGGGGTGAGCGAGGGCAGCAGCCCCCGCACCATGGCGGTGAGTGCGTCGGCCGAGTCACTGGGCGCAGTGGCTTCCCATGACCGGTCGGTGGGTGACTCCTGGACTATTTGGTACACGTCACAAAGCATGCACCGCGAAACGCCCTTCTGGGACCCGCGGGTGAAGAATCCCGCTCCCTGGACGCCACCCCGCGAACAGCTCGCCCCAGCGGGCTGTTGTCACACGTCCGGGTGACAATGGGAGCGTGCATGCCGCCCCGTCACTCCTGGAACCGCAGCCGCCGTCGCCGCTCACCGAGGTCGCCGACGAGCGTCTGGACGCGCACGGGGTGCGGCTGCTGCTCAAGCGCGACGACCTGGTCCACCCGGACCTGCCGGGCAACAAGTTCCGCAAGCTGCGGCTGAACCTGACCGCCGCGGTGCAGGCCCGCCACGACACGCTGCTCACCTTCGGCGGCGCCTACTCCAACCACCTGCGGGCGGTCGCAGCGGCAGGCAGGCTGCTGGGCCTGCGCACGGTCGGGGTGGTGCGGGGCGAGGAGTTGGCGGACCGCCCGCTCAACCCGTCGCTGTCGGTGGCCGCGGCCGACGGGATGCGGCTGGACTTCGTCGACCGGGCGACGTACCGGCGCAAAGCCGAACCCGAGGTGCTGGCCGCGCTGCTCGCCCGGCACGGCCGCGCCTACGTCCTCCCCGAGGGCGGGTCGAACGCGGCGGCCGCGCTGGGCTGCGCGGACCTGGGACGGGAACTGCGGGGCGCGGCCGACGTGGTGGCGGTGCCGTGCGGCACGGGCGGCACCCTGGCGGGGCTTGCCGCGGGCCTGGAGGGCGGTCCCGGCGAGTGCGCCGAGGCGGTCGGCTTCCCCGTGCTGCGCGGCGGCGCCTTCCTGGCCGCCGACGTGGCGCGGCTGCAGCAGGAGGCGTTCGGGGGGCGCCGGGGGCGCTGGCGGCTGGACGACCGCTTCCACCACGGCGGCTTCGCCAGGACCAGCCAGGACCTTGAAGAGTTCGCCTCGGATTTCCACCGGCGGCACGGCTTGGATCCGGAGCGGGTCTACGTCGCCAAGATGCTGCACGGCGTGCTGACGCTGGCCGCGGAGGGCGCCTTCCCGCCCGGCACCCGGGTGGCGGCGGTGGTCACCGGATGACGTGCCCCCGTGCGCCCCTTACGCGGGTCACACCGCCCGAAAGTAACCTGGTCGCATGATCCGCGCCGCGCCCCCGCCGACCCGCCGGTCGGACAACCGGACGAATTCGCATGCGAATTGAGACCCGGGATCACTACCCACCGTCCGTACCCGTGCGCTTACCATGGGTGACAGGACGCGATCGCCCTCCGTCCCCGAAGGACCCGCGGACCGGTTCGCCCAACCGTGCGACCGTCCTCCGTCCGGGCGACATCGGGGCGCGGATCGCGATAGCGTCGCTGCGAACCAGAGCAATCACTGTGTGCCACCTTGGAGGTGAGGGTGTCCCAGAGCGCAGGCGAGCCCGGGTCGAAGGACTTCGTCGAGGTCCGGCTGCCCGCGGCGGGGGCGTATCTGTCGGTCTTGCGGACGGCCACGGCCGGTCTCGCGGCCCGACTGGACTTCACCCTCGACGAAATCGAGGATCTGCGGATCGCCGTCGACGAGGCGTGCGCGATCCTGCTGCAGCAGGCGGTGCCAGGCAGCGTGTTGAGCTGTGTCTTCCGGCTGGTCGGGGATTCGCTGTGGGTGACCGTTGCGGCGCCCACCACCGACGGCCGGGCACCGGAGCGCGACACCTTCGCCTGGACGGTGCTCTCGGCACTGGCCGGCGAGGTGGACTCCACCGTCGCCGAGGACAAGACGGTCAGCATCAGTCTGCACAAGAAGCGCGGCGCCGTTCCAGGACTGTCGTGAAGCGCACCGGCTGGGCGGATCCGCCGCCGACGCCGTCAGGGTCAGCGTGTCCCGGTCCACCTGCGGGCCGGTGACGGTACAACCGTGCAGGAAGACGGGGAAACGCCATGAGTGCTGAGCTGTCCCGGGGGGAGAACCCCGGCACACCCGC
This sequence comes from Actinacidiphila bryophytorum, assembly GCF_016916835.1. Lineage (GTDB taxonomy): Bacteria > Actinomycetota > Actinomycetes > Streptomycetales > Streptomycetaceae > Actinacidiphila > Actinacidiphila bryophytorum. Next base: position 116,695 of record NZ_JAFFIX010000025.1, read on the forward strand.
GGAGCACGACGTGCCCGCGGCGCGCGGTCGCGCCTCCGTACCCGCCCAGCCGCCGGACCCCGCGGGTCCCGCCGGGCGGCCGCAGGCGGCGGCTGACGCGGCCAGGCCCCATCCCGAGCCCGTGGGCGGGCAGACCCCTAGGGACGCAATGGACGCGGCGGAGCAGGCGAAGAAGGCGATGGAGACGGAGCGGCGGCAGGACCGTCCGGCGGACCGGGAGCCCGAAGGGCCGCAGGCCGCCCAGGAGCAGCCGGCCGAGCACGACCCGCACGACCGTGCGGGCGCGCGGGCGCTCTTCGTCGAGCTGAGCCGGCTCCCCGAGGGCTCCCCCGAGCGGGCCGAGCTGCGCAACCAGCTGGTCCGCATGCACCTGCCGCTGGTCGAGCACCTGGCCCGGCGCTTCCGCAACCGGGGCGAGCCGCTGGACGACCTCACCCAGGTCGCCACCATCGGCCTGATCAAGTCGGTGGACCGCTTCGACGTGGACCGCGGGGTGGAGTTCTCCACCTATGCCACGCCGACGGTCGTCGGCGAGATCAAACGCCACTTCCGCGACAAGGGCTGGGCGGTACGGGTGCCGCGCCGGCTCCAGGAGCTGCGGCTGGCCCTGACCACCGCGACGGGGGAGCTGTCCCAGCGGCACGGCCGGGCGCCGACCGTGCACGAGCTGGCGGAGCACCTGAAGATCTCCGAGGAGGAGGTGCTCGAAGGCCTGGAGTCGGCCAACGCGTACAGCACGCTGTCGCTGGACGTGCCCGACACCGACGACGAGTCCCCCGCGGTCGCCGACACCCTCGGCTCGGAGGACGAGGCGCTGGAGGGCGTCGAGTACCGGGAGTCCCTCAAGCCGCTGCTTGAGCAGCTGCCGCCGCGCGAAAAGACGATCCTGCTGCTGCGCTTCTTCGGCAACATGACGCAGTCGCAGATCGCCCAGGAGGTCGGCATCTCCCAGATGCATGTCTCCCGGCTGCTGGCCAGGACCCTGGCGCAGCTGCGGGACAAGCTGCTGATCGAGGAGTAGCCCGGGGCCTCGGACCGGGGCTTCGCCCGTCGGCGCCCGGCTCTCCGCTCAGGTGGCGGAGCGGCGGGCGCCGAGGGCGTCGGTGGTGGAGGGGTGGACCAGGCAGACCAGGCCCGCCAGGGCGAGGGCGCCGAGGAAGGCGCCGCCCGCCACCACCGCACCCGAGGAGTGCAGCATCGTCCAGGCGATCGGCAACGCCAGCAGCTGCATGATCAGCGCGGGCCCGCGGCTCCACCGCCGCACCTTGTGCAGCCCGTAGGCGGCGGCCAGCGGCAGCGCCGCCATCACCAGCACGGTGAGCCCGGCCAGGACCGCGTTGTCGCTGTCGGTGAAGAACATCGTCACGCCCCACGCGGCGACCGCGAGCCCTTCGAGGCCGGCGATGGCCGCCGCGGCGAGAATGCGCGGGGTCGGGGCCGCGGCGGCGGGCGCGGCGGCCTCAGCGGCGGCCGCGGAGGGCTCGGGCGAGGGGTCGTGGGGGCTCTGGCTCACACCACTCAGCGTAGCCCGATGCGAAAAACCGTAGGTACGCTATCGGGCATGCGCGCTCTTCTCGTCGTCAATCCCGCCGCTACCACCACCAGCGCCCGGGTGCGGGACGTGATCAGCACCGCACTGGCGAGCGACCTGAAGCTGGAGGTCGCGACCACGGAATACCGCGGGCACGCGCGCGACCTGGCCCGCAAGGCGGTGGAGGGCGGCGCGGTCGAGCTGGTGGTCTCGCTGGGCGGCGACGGCACCGTCAACGAGATCGTCAACGGCCTGCTGCACCACGGCCCCGACCCGGACGCCCTGCCGCAGCTCGCGGTGGTCCCCGGCGGCTCGACCAATGTCTTCGCCCGCGCGCTCGGCCTGCCCAACGACGCCGTGGAGGCCACCGGCGCCCTGCTGGACGCGCTGCGCGCCGGGTCGTCACGGACGGTGGGCCTGGGCCTGGTGAGCGGCACCCCCGGCACCGAGGACGAGGGCGTGCCGGACCGCTGGTTCACCTTCTGCGCGGGGCTGGGCTTCGACGCGGGTGTGGTGGGCCGGGTGGAGCAGCAGCGGGAGTTGGGCAAGCGGTCGACGCATGCGCTGTATCTGCGCCAGGTGGCCCGGCAGTTCATCGCCGACCCGCACCGCAGGCACGGCACGATCACCTTGCAGCGCCCGGACGAGGAACCGGTCTCCGGACTGACGACGGCGATAGTGTGCAACACCGCACCGTGGACGTATCTGGGCAACCGCCCCGTCTACGCCTCCCCGGAGGCGTCCTTCGACACTGCGCTTGACCTGCTGGGTATCCACAAGATGTCCACTTTGTCCGGTACGCGCTACGCGGCGCAACTGCTCCGCTCCACGGCGGAGCGGGGGCCGCGGGGCAAGCACACGCTGGCGCTGCACGATCTGACGGACTTCACCTTGCAATCGCAGGCGGCACTGCCCTTCCAGGTGGACGGTGACCACCTGGGGCTGCGTACGAGCGCGACCTTCACAGGCGTACGCCGTGCACTGCGCGTCATTGTGTAAGTCGAAGAGCCTAAAGTCCTTTTACTCGAACGTTTAGGCTGCCCTGCACCCCATGGAAGTACGGCTGTGATCGAGGCGACACCGAGGAATCAAAAAAAACTTTCCTGAAGGGGTTGTATCTCCAGCCGAGGTTTGCGAGTCTCTAGGTGGCGATCGGGACGGCCGACCAACCGGCCCCCTTGAGAGCCCGACTTCCACCTCACACCAGCGGGACTGCACCAGTGAAGACTGGGTGGCGTCCCGTTCCCTGTGGGGGGATTCGTGAAAGCGTTCACATTCACAAGCAACGTGCTTGTCACACAAGGAGTTGGAGCAGCCATGGACTGGCGTCACCGCGCCGTTTGCCGCGAGGAAGACCCCGAGCTCTTCTTCCCCATCGGCAACACCGGTCCTGCGCTGCTGCAGATCGAGGAAGCCAAGGCCGTCTGCCGCCGCTGCCCCGTCATGGAGCAGTGCCTGCAGTGGGCGCTTGAGAGCGGCCAGGACGCCGGTGTCTGGGGTGGCCTCAGCGAGGACGAGCGTCGCGCAATGAAGCGCCGCGCCGCCCGCAACCGGGCCCGCAACGCCAGCGCCTGACGCGCAGCCTTCCCACCGAGCCGCAGCGCGCAGCACCTGTCACACGCGCAGCACACAGCATTCGAAGGCCCCCGTACCAACGACGGTACGGGGGCCTTGGTCTGTCTCCTGCCCGATCAGCCGGTCTCCAGCGGGAGTTCGAGGATCACCCGGGTGCCGCGCACCGGGGCGGGCAGCATGTCGAAGGTGCCGCCCAACTCCCCCACCACCAGGGTGCGGACGATCTGCAGGCCCAGGTTGCCGGCCTGCTGGGCGTCGAAGCCGGGCGGCAGGCCGCGGCCGTCGTCCTGGACGGTGATGGTGATCAGCTCGCGGCCGCGGGTCGCGGTGATGTCGACGCTGCCCGACTCCCCCGGCCCGAAGCCGTGTTCGAGGGCGTTCTGCAGCAGCTCGGTCAGCACCATGGACAGCGGGGTGGCGATCTCCGCGGTCAGGATGCCGAACCTGCCCGCCCGGCGGGCGGTGACCCGGCCCGGTGAGATCTCGGCGACCATCGCCAGCACCCGGTCGGCGATCTCGTCGAACTCCACCCTCTCGTCCAGCGTCTGGGACAGCGTCTCGTGCACGATGGCGATCGAGCCGACCCGGCGCACCGCCTCCTCCAGCGCCTCACGGGCCTTGTCGGAGTCCATCCGGCGGGCCTGCAGCCGCAGCAGTGCGGCGACCGTCTGGAGGTTGTTCTTCACCCGGTGGTGGATCTCCCGGATGGTGGCGTCCTTGGTCATCAACTCCCGCTCGCGGCGCCGCAGTTCCGTGACGTCGCGGAGCAGCACCAGGGAGCCGGTGTGCACGCCCTTGGGCTTGAGCGGGATGGCGCGCAGCTGGATGACGCCGTCGCCGCCCTCCACCTCGAACTCCCGCGGCGCCCAGCCGCTGGCCAGTTTCACCAGCGCCTCGTCCACCGGGCCGCGGGCCGGGGCCAGTTCCGCGGTCGCCTTGCCCAGGTGGTGCCCGACCAGGTCGGCGGCCAGGCCCAGCCGGTGGTAGGCGGACAGCGCGTTGGGGCTCGCGTACTGCACGATGCCGTCCGCGTCCAGCCGGATCAGCCCGTCGCCCGCCCGGGGCGAGGCGTCCATGTCCACCTGCTCGGCCGGGAAGGGAAAGGCGCCGGCCGCGATCATCTGGGCCAGGTCGCTGGCGCTCTGCAGGTAGGTGAGTTCCAGGCGGCTGGGGGTACGCACGGTCAGCAGGTTGGTGTTGCGGGCGATCACCCCGAGCACCCGGCCGTCCCGGCGCACCGGGATCGACTCCACCCGCACCGGGACCTCCTCGCGCCACTCCGGGTCGCCCTCCCGGACGATCCGCCCCTCGTCCAGGGCGGCGTCCAGCAGCGGGCGGCGCCCGCGCGGCACGAGGTGCCCGACCATGTCGTCCTGGTACGAGGTCGGCCCGGTGTTCGGGCGCATCTGCGCCACCGAGACATAGCGGGAGCCGTCCCGGGTCGGGACCCACAGCACCAGATCCGCGAAGGACAGGTCGGACAGCAGCTGCCACTCCGAGACCAGCAGGTGGAGCCATTCGAGGTCGGAGGCGTCGAGCGCGGTGTGCTCGCGTACGAGGTCGTTCATGGAGGGCACGCCTGCGAGCGTACCCGCAGCCCCGAGGGGGGTGCGCGACGCGCGGTTTCCGGGCACACTTTGTTCAGGCCCGGCACGAAATCCGGGCCGAGCCATGGACACGGGCCAATGGTCTAGTCCACAATGGCGGCACCACGAACCTCCGGGCTCCCCGCACAGGAGCGCGGATCGAGGCGAGGCGTTCTCTGCCCTGACTACGCCGCTGCCTCGCTGTCGGCCCTAACGGGTCCGCGGGGACCGCACACCCCGCCGGCCACGGCGCCGACGTCAGCTCCGGGCTGCGGTGCGGGTGAGGCTGAGGGTCCTCTCCTGGCACCGCGGCCCGAAGTGTTTTCCGCCCCCGGAAACCACTCCGCCCCCGCGGCCCCCGGACGAGCCCCCTCCCGACCTGCGGCCGGCCCGCCCCCTGGGGCTCCCCGGTCCGTCCCGGACCACCCCCCGGTGGGGGCCGAGCGCGCCCGCGCGGCGCCAGCCGCAGATCAGATGCAGCCCCGCGCCCCTATGTGCTCGGCCCCCCCGAAGAAGTGGCCTTCGCCCGCGGAGGGGCGCGGCCCCTGGCGGAGGGGCACCCACCGCGGTGGGGGGTCGGGGGTGGGCACCCGGGAAGGCCTAGTGGGTCTCCGTGAGTTTGGCGATGGCTCGGGGGGAGTCGGGGTCCTGGCCGCGGGCCATGGCGATCTCCCAGGCCAGCCGCTGGAGCGGGAGGATCTCCAGCAGCGGCTGGAGGGATTCGGGCACGTCGGCCGTGGGCATCGCGAAACCGCCGGACGCGGCGCTGACCTTCGCTCGGGGGCCGATGACGACCAGGTCCGCGCCCCGGCCGCGCAGCCGGTCGAGGACCGGCTGCAGCGCCTCACCGCCGCGCCCCTCGGTCACGATGGCGATCACCGGCGAGATGTTGTCGACCATGGCGAGCGGCCCGTGCAGCAGGTCGGCGCCTGAGTAGGCGAGGGCGGGGATGTAGCTGGTCTCCATGAGCTTGAGTGCGGCTTCCTTGGCGGTGGGGTAGCCGTACCCCCGCGAGGTGATGACCATCCGCTCGGCGAACCTGTAGCGGCCGGCCAGCTCGCGTACCTCGTCGCCACGGGCGAGTACCTGTTCCGCGAGCCGCGGCAGCCGGTGGGCGGCGGGGGCGGGTCCCGTGCCGCCGAGGCCCACCACGAAGAGGTAGAGGGCCAGCAGCTCCGCGGTGTACGTCTTGGTCGCGGGCAGCGCCTTCTCGGGTCCTGCCAGCAGGTCGATGTGGAATTCGGAGACCTCGGCCAGCGGCGAGTCCGGGTTGTTGGTGACCGCCAGGGTGATCGCGCCGGCGGCCCTGGCGGCCGTGGTGGAGGCGATGAGGTCGGGTGAGCCGCCGGACTGGCTGACGGTGATGACCAGGACGTCGGCCAGGTGCGGGGTGGCCCCGTAGGCGGTGGTGGTGGACATCGAGGTCAGCCCGCAGGGCAGGCCGAGCTCCACCTCGATCAGGTACTTCGCGTAGAGCGCCGCGTGGTCGGAGGTGCCGCGGGCGCTGAGCAGGGCGAAGCGGGGTTCGCGGTCGGCGATGCCGCGGGCGGTCGCGGTGATCGCGGGCGCCGCGACGTCCAGGATGCGCCGCAGCACCTCGGGCTGCTCGGCCATCTCGCCGGCCATGATCGTGCCCGGCCGCTCGCTGCCGCGTGCCGGGGAGCGTGTGCTGCCCACCATGCCCACCGCCTCCATCCCGCTGCCCGGAGCACTCCAACAGTCGACCACAGGAGCGGGCGGCCCGCGCGCGGAAGCGGGTCCCGGGCGACGGGCCGGGCGGCGCCGGAACGGCGGTCGGGCGGCACTCGGCGGGGCGGCGGCCACCTGATAGATTGGTCTATACCACACTCCACCTCTCCAGAACGGCAGGCCCAGCGTGGAAGTTGTCATCGTCCCGGACGCCGCGGCAGGCGGCGACATCATCGCGGAGGCCATGGCCGCACTGCTCCACCGCAAGCCGGACGCGCTGCTCGGCGTGGCCACCGGATCGACGCCGCTGCCGGTCTACCAGGCGCTCGCCTCCCGGGTGCGGGCCGGCGGTGTGGACGTGTCCCGGGCCAGGGTGTGCCAGCTGGACGAGTACGTGGGCCTGCCGACGGGACACCCGGAGTCGTACCGCTCGGTGGTGCTGCGCGAGGTCGTGGAGCCGCTGGGGCTGTCCCCCGAGGCCTTCATGGGTCCCGACGGGGCCGCCGAGGACGTGCAGGCCGCCTGTGACGCGTACGACGCCGCGCTGGCGGCGGCCGGCGGGGTGGACCTGCAGCTGCTCGGCATCGGCACGGACGGGCACATCGGCTTCAACGAGCCCTGCTCCTCGCTCGCCTCGCGCACCCGGATCAAGACGCTCACCGAGCAGACCCGGGTCGACAACGCCCGCTTCTTCGGCGGTGACATCGACGCGGTGCCGCACCACGTGATCACGCAGGGCATCGGCACGATCCTGGAGGCCAGGCACCTGGTGCTGCTCGCCACCGGCGAGGGCAAGGCGGAGGCGGTCGCGGCGACCGTCGAGGGGCCGGTCGCGGCGGTCGTGCCGGCCTCGGCGCTCCAGCTGCACCCGCACGCCACGGTGATCGTCGACGAGGCCGCCGCCACGAAGCTGAAGCTGGCGCCCTACTTCCGGGCCACCTACGCGGCCAAGCCGGCCTGGCAGGGCCTGTAGGACCCGGCGGACCCGTGGACGGCAAGGAGGGCGCCCGCATGCAGCGGGCGCCCTCCTTCCTGCCGTACGCCTAGGCTCCCGCGGGCTCCGGGAGTCCGGGGGCGGTGCCCGGGGTCGGGCCCGCGGGGTCGGCGGGCGCCGGGTCGGACTCGGCGGTGTAGTCGGACAGTACGGTCTCGTCCTCGCCGGCCGGCGCCTTGAGGGCGCGCAGCACGAGGGTCAGGACGACGGCGACGCCGACGTTGAGCACGAAGGCGGTCAGGCCGATGTAGCCCTTCTCGCCGATCCACGGGATCATGTCCGAGTTCCCGCCGAAGTGCGACTGCGTCGGGCTGCTCTGCTCGTACGCCTTCCACGTCCCGTAGCCCATGCCGACGGCCCAGCCGGCCAGCAGCGCCCAGCGGTGGAACCAGCGGGTGAACAGGCCGCCGACTATGGCCGGTACGGTCTGCAGGATCCAGATCCCGCCCAGCAGCTGGAAGTTGATGGCCACCGTCTTGTCCATGGTCAGGACGAAGACCAGCGCGCCGACCTTCACCACCAGGGACACGATCTTCGAGACGGCCGTCTCCTGCGCGGGGGTGGCGTCCGGTTTGATCAGGTCCTTGTAGATGTTGCGGGTGAAGAGGTTGGCCGCGGCGATGGACATGATCGCGGCCGGGACGAGCGCCCCGATGCCGATCGCGGCGAAGGCGACCCCGGCGAACCACGAGGGGAACATGTTCTCGAACAGCTGGGGGATGGCGAGTTGGGCGTTGTAGCCCTTGCCGCCGACCCCGGCGGCGAGCGCCATGAAGCCGAGCATCGCCAGCAGGCCGAGCATCAGCGAGTACAGCGGCAGGATCGTGGTGTTGCGGCGGATCGTGTCGCGGCTCCTGCTGGAGAGCACGGCGGTGACCGAGTGCGGGTAGAGGAACAGCGCCATCGCCGAGCCCATCGCCAGCGTGGCGTAGGCCCATTGGGCCTTCGGCCCGGTCACCAGCGCGCCGCGCGGCACGCCCGCGTCGTTCTTGACCGCGTAGGCGGCGCCCGCCTTGCTGAAGATGTCGTCGAACCCGCCGAGCTTGTAGGGGATGTAGATGATCGCGACCGCGATGACGATGTAGATCAGCGCGTCCTTGACGAAGGCGATCAGCGCGGGCGCCCGCAGCCCCGAGGAGTAGGTGTACGCGGCGAGCACACCGAAGGCGATCAGCAGCGGCAGGTCTTTCAGGAACCAGTTGGTGGAGTCGCTGCCGCCGACCCCCATGACGTCCAGCACCGCCTGGATGCCGACGAGTTGGAGCGCGATGTAGGGCATCGTGGCGATGATGCCGGTGATCGCGACGGCCACCGACAGGCTCTTGGAGCCGAACCGCCCGCGGATGAAGTCCGAGGAGGTGACGTAGCCGTGCTTGTGCGAGACCGACCACAGCCGCGGCAGGAAGAGGAAGACCAGCGGGTAGGTGATGATCGTGTACGGCACGGCGAAGAAGCCGCCGGCGCCGGCCGCGTAGATCGCCGCGGGCACCGCCACGAAGGTGTAGGCGGTGTAGAGGTCGCCGCCGAGCAGGAACCAGGTCACCCAGGTGCCGAAGCTCCGCCCGCCCAGGCCCCATTCGTCCAGGTGCAGCGGGTCGGCGGCGCGGCGCCAGCGGGCGGCGAGGAAGCCGAGCACGGTGACCGCGAGGAAGAAGAAGATGAAGACGCCGAGCGCGACGCCGTTGACGCCGTCCTTCACTTGGCGCCACCCCCCTTGCGTGCCCGCTCCTCACGGCGTACGAGCGCGTACGCGGTGTAGGTCAGCGCGGCGGCCACCGGCACCCAGGCCATCTGGTACCAGTAGAAGAACGGGATGCCGATGAAGGCGGGCGTCATCCGCGAGTAGGAGTCCACCCACAGCAGGGCGACGAACGGTGCGAGCAGGCACAGCCCGGCCAGCACCCGGATGGGGGTGATGACCGGCGGCCGTGGGTCCGGTGGTGCTTCCGGCATGGATGGTGCTCCCGTCCCCTAGAGCGTCATGTGCAATGCGCAGGAAATCTAGGGGAGGTTACCGGTGGTCGTCACTACCCGTGCACGGATCGGTGGCCGGGTCAGCCGTTCGGGCGGCTGAGCCTGGCGACGAACTTGTAGCGGTCGCCGCGGTAGACCGAGCGCACCCACTCCACCGGTTCGCCGGTGGTGTCGATCGAGTGCCGGGAGAGCATCAGCATCGGCAGGCCGACGTCGGTGCCCAGCAGCCCCGCCTCGCGCGGGGTGGCCAGCGAGGTCTCGATGGTCTCCTCGGCCTCGGCCAGCCGCACGTCGTAGACCTCGGCGAGCGCCGTGTAGAGGGAGACGTACTTGGCCAGGCTGCGGCGCAGCGCCGGGAAGCGCTTGGCGGACAGGTGGGTGGTCTCGATGGCCATCGGCTCGGAGTTGGCCAGCCGGAGGCGTTCGATGCGCAGCACCCGGCCGCCGGCCTTCATGTCCAGCAGCCCGGCGAGCCGGTCGTCGGCGGTGATGTAGCCGATGTCCAGCAGCTGGGAGGTGGGTTCCAGGCCCTGGGCGCGCATGTCCTCGGTGTACGAGGTCAGTTGGAGTGCCTGGGAGACCTTGGGCTTGGCCACGAAGGTGCCCTTGCCCTGGATGCGTTCGAGCCGGCCTTCGACCACCAGCTCCTGGAGCGCCTGCCGGACGGTGGTGCGGGAGGTGTCGAACTCGGTGGCCAGCGTGCGCTCGGGCGGTACCGGGGTGCCGGGAGGCATCGTCTGCGTGATGTCCAGCAGATGGCGCTTGAGCCGGTAGTACTTGGGCACCCTGGCGGTGCGGCCCGCGGCGCCGCCCGCCGTGGTCTCCGCGCTGGTGGCCGCGTCGCTCTCCATGACGTTTACTCCCGACTGCTGTCGTGCTGCCGTCACCGGCTCCTCCGTTGATCGCGGCTCACATGGTGGCACGCGCGGCCGTGCGGGAGGCAGGCGGCGGGGGTGTGGTTCCCCTTCAGGTGTCGGTCCGATAACAGAGCCGACGGGTGTTCTTATACACCCTTGACACCCTTAAAGGTCTAGGCCAAGCTCCCGGTACTGGTCTAAACCATTAACGACCAATCCCAGACCCACGAGCAGGACTCGGCCGGCGGTTCTCGTACGCCGGTCGGCAATTCGGGCGGTGGGGGGAGTTTCGGGCATCCTGAGGAGGGTGGCGTGAAGCGCAAGCTCATCGCGGCGATCGGCGTCGCGACCATGATCGTCGGTATCGCGGCGTGTGGATCTGACAAGAAGGACGACGACAAGAAGGCGGACGCCGGTTCGTCGTCGGCCGCGACGACCGACAAGACGATCACAGTCTGGCTGACCGTCGACGCCCAGCACAACTGGCCGGAACTGGTGAAGTCCGCGGACGACGCGATCATCGCCAAGCACCCGGGCCTGAAGGTCAAGCACGAGTACTACGCATGGCCGGACAAGAACGCCAAGCTCGACGCGGTGCTCGCCACCGACAAGGCGCCCGACGTCGTCGAGATGGGCAACACCGAGATGGTGCCCTACATGGCGGAGGGTGCCTTCGCCGAGCTGGACCCGTCGAAGTTCGACAACTCCGCCCAGTGGCTGGACGGCCTCAAGCAGTCGGTGACCTACGACGGCAAGAACTACGGCGTGCCGTACTACGCGGCCGCCCGTATCGCGACCTGGCGCAAGGACATCGCCGCCGCGGCCGGCGTCAAGGACACCCCGAAGAACTGGACCGAGCTGACCGCCGACCTGGACAAGATCCAGGCCAAGGAGGGCGCGAAGTTCAACGCCTGGTACCAGCCCTCCCGTGACTGGTACGCCGCCATGTCCTTCGTCTACGACGCCGGCGGCGCCATCGCCGCCAACTCGGGCGGCCAGTGGAAGGGCTCGCTGGAGTCCCCCGCCGCCATCCAGGGCCTGACCGCGTGGAAGGACGCCGTCGGCAAGTACATGCACGGCGACCTCACCAAGGACGAGTCCGACCGCTACATCGTCTACGGCCAGGGCAAGTCCGCGCTGATGTTCGCCCCGGGCTGGGAGGCGCCGTCCGCCGCCGACCCGAAGTTCGACAAGACCGGCGGCAAGCTCAAGGACAACCTGGTCAACTTCGTGATGCCCGGCCCGTCCGGCAAGAACCTGCCGGTCTTCCTCGGCGGCTCCGACCTGGCCGTGCCGTCCAAGTCGAAGAACGCCGACCTGGCCGCCGAGTGGATCAACGACTTCACCAACACGCAGTCGCAGACCACGCTGATGAGCAAGGGCAACCTGCCCAACAACAACACCCAGCTGGCCACCCTCAAGGCCGACCCGGCCAACACGGTCACCGCGACCGCGGCCGAGAGCAGCTGGTTCGTGCCGACCGCGCCCGGCTGGGGCAGTGTCGAGAAGGCGCAGACCCTGCAGACCATGCTGCAGAACATCGCCACCGGAAAGCAGTCCGTCCAGGACGCCGCCAAGGCCGCAGACGCCGCCATGGACAAGGTCCTGAACGTCAAGAACTGACCAGTCCTTCCACAACAGGAGACCGGGACCGCTAGAGGAGCACGTGATGAGTGCCGCCGATACCACCACCACCCAGGTGCCGCCCCCGCGGCGGCACTCATCACCTCCCGGCCACAGGACCGGGAGACCCCGCGCCGCCCGGCGCCGCAGGTTCACCCTGGGGCGCGCGGCCACACCGTGGCTGCTGCTGGCACCCTGCATCCTGGTGCTGGTGCTCGTCCTGGGCTACCCGCTGGTCAAACTGGGCACGCTGTCCTTCCAGGACTACAAGAAGCCCCAGCTGTGGGGCTTCAAACCGGCCACCTGGGTCGGCTTCGACAACTACCAGGCGATCCTGAAGGACCACGAGTTCTGGTCCGTGGTCGTGCGGACCGTGCTGTTCGCCGGCAGCGCGGTGATCCTCACCATGGTGATCGGCATGCTGGTCGCCCTGCTGCTGCAGCGGGTCTCCGGCTGGGTCCGCACCCTGGTGAACATCGCGCTGGTCGCCAGCTGGGCCATGCCCGTGGTGGTCGCCGTCACCGTCTTCAAGTGGATGTTCGACAGTGACTACGGCGTCGTGAACTGGACGCTCAGCCAGCTGCCGGGCGTCGACTACACCGGCCACAACTGGTTCGCCTCCGGCCCCGAGGGCCTGAGCGTGATCATGCTCCAGGTCGTGTGGGGCGCGATCCCCTTCGTGGTGATCACCCTCAGCGCCGGCCTCACCCAGGTCCCCAAGGAGCTGGAGGAGGCGGCGCGGCTGGACGGCGCCGACGCCTTCGGGGTCTTCCGCTACGTCACCTTCCCGATCATCAAGCCGCTGGTCGTGATGATGACGACCCTGTCGGTGATCTGGGACATGGGCGTCTTCGCCCAGGTGTGGCTGATGCGCGGCGGACACCCGGAACCGGAGTTCCAGCTGCTGACCACCTACTCGTACGAGAAGGCCTTCGGCGTCAACGACTACGCCACCGGCTCCGCCATCGCACTGCTCACCGTGCTGCTGCTGCTCGGGGTGGTCGCGGTGTACATGCGGCAGATGCTGAAGATCGGAGAGGTGGAATGAGCGCGCTGACCTCGCGGCCGACCGCCGCGGGCCGCCTGGACGCGGTGAACCGCAAGCGGCGCAACGCCAAGCTCGGCTGGAACCTGCTGGGCCTGCTGGTCTTCGTCCTGGCCGCCTTCCCGGTCTACTGGATGATGAACACGGCCTTCAAGCCGGCCAAGGACGCCATCGACCCCAAACCGCACTTCTTCCCGTGGCCGGTGTCGCTGGAGAACTTCCACCGCGCCCTGAACATCAGCGACTTCTGGGGACCGGTCGAGCGCAGCCTGATCGTCAGCGCCAGCACCGTCGTGATCGGCGCCTTCATCGGCCTGCTCGCGGCCCTGGCCATCTCCCGCTTCGCCTTCCGCGGCCGCAAGGTCGTCATCGTCGGCATCCTGACCGTCCAGATGGTCCCGCTGGTCGCGATGATCATCCCGGTCTTCCTGCTGCTCAACCAGATCCACCAGATCGACAAGCTGTCGGGACTGGTCCTGACGTACCTGACGTTCGTGCTGCCCTTCACCGTCTGGACGCTGCGCGGCTTCATCGTCAACATCCCCAAGGAGCTGGAAGAGGCCGCCATGGTGGACGGCTGCAGCCGCACCGGCGCCTTCATCCGGGTGGTCTTCCCGCTGCTGGCCCCCGGCCTGGTCGCCACCTCCATCTACGGCTTCATCCAGGCCTGGAACGAGTTCCTCTACGCCCTGCTGGTCATGAGCCAGGACCACCAGACGGCCACCGTCTGGCTCGGCACCTTCACCACCCAGCACGGAACCGAGTACGCGCCGATGATGGCCGGTTCCACCATGATGGGTATCCCCGTGGTGATCCTGTTCCTGCTCGTCCAGCGCAAGATGGCCGCCGGCCTCACGGCCGGGGCGGTGAAGGGATGACCGTCATTTCCACCGAAACGCCTGCGGACCTCGTGGTCCGCGACGCGCTGACCGTCCTGCAGCCCGGTTTCGTCGGCACCACAGCGCCCGAGTGGCTGCTGCGGCAGCTCGCCGAAGGCCTCGGCTCGGTGGCGCTGTTCGCCCGCAACATCGAGTCGCCCGAGCAACTGGCCGCGCTCACCGCCCAGTTGCGGGCGGTACGGCCCGACGTGCTGGTCGCGGCCGACGAGGAGGGCGGCGACGTCACCCGCCTGGAGGCGCGCGGCGGCTCGTCCTTCCCCGGCAACCTCGCGCTCGGCGCGGTCGACGACGTCAAACTGACCCGCGCGGTCGCCGCCGAACTCGGCCGCCGGCTCGCCGAATGCGGCGTCAACCTCAACTGGGCGCCCTCCGCCGACGTCAACTCCGACCCGGGCAACCCGGTCATCGGGGTGCGCTCCTTCGGCGCCGACCCCGACCTCGTGGCCCGCAATACCGCCGCCTACGTCGAGGGCCTGCAGTCCGCGGGAGTGGCCGCCAGCGTCAAGCACTTCCCCGGGCACGGCGACACCGCCACCGACTCGCACCACGCGCTGCCGCGGATCGACGTCGACCTGGAGACGCTGCACGCCCGCGAACTCGTGCCCTTCAGGGCCGCCCTGGCCGCGGGCACCAAGGTCGTGATGAGCGCGCACATCCTGGTGCCGGCGCTCGACCCCGACCTGCCCGCGACGCTCAGCCCCGCCGTGCTCACCGGCCTGCTGCGCGCCCCGCGCGAGGACGGCGGCCTCGGCTACGACGGGCTCATCGTCACCGACGGCATCGAGATGCAGGCCATCGCCGCCACGTACGGCATCGAGCGCGGCACCGTCATGGCGCTCGCCGCCGGCGCCGACGCGATCTGCGTCGGCGGCGGCCTCGCCGACGAGCAGACCGTGCACGCGCTGCGCGACGCCATCGTCACCGCGGTCGACAACGGCGACCTGCCGCGCGAACGGCTCGCCGACGCGGCGGCCCGGGTCCGTGAACTGGCGGCCTGGGCGGCCGGGCAGTCGGGTGCGGTGGAGGGGACCGCACCCGAGGTCGGGCTCGAAGCCGCCAGGCGGGCGCTGCGGATCACCCGCGCGCCCGGCTTCGCGGCCCTCGACGCGGCGCCCTACGTGGCCGCGTTCACGCCGGTGGCCAACATCGCCGTCGGCGAGGACACCCCGTGGGGCGTCGCGGCCGAACTCGTACGGCTGCTGCCCGGCACCGAGACGGCGACCTTCCGCTCCGCGGACGCGGAAGGGGGCGACCTCGTCGCCCGAGTCCTCGCCGGCGCCGGTACGCGGCGGATCGTCGCCGTCGTGCGGGACGTGCACCGGCACGGGTGGATGGCCGAGGTGCTCGGCGGCGTGGTCGCCGCCAGGCCCGACACCGTGGTGGTCGAGATGGGCGTCCCCCAGGCCCCGCCCTGCGGCGCCCTCCACGTCGCCACCCACGGTGCGGCCCGCGTCTGCGGTGAGGCCGCCGCCGAGGCCATCACGTCAGCCCGCTGACCCCCCCCTCTCCCCCAGAGGGCACGCACCTCTCCCGCAGAGGGCACTGCTGCCGCAGAGGGCGCGTCCCCGGGGCGCGGGGCGCCTCTGCGGCGGGGCCGAGCACATAGGGGCGCGGGGAACTGCGCGCCCAGCCCCCACCGGGCGCGCGGGTCGTCACCGGCCCAAAGGGGCTCTTCGGTCCGGAGACGGACCACCGGCCGGCGAGCGAAGCGAGTGGGGGCACCCCCAGGCGAAGCGCTGGGGGAGGCTGGTCGCGCAGTTCCCCGCGCCCCTGATGTGGTGGCGG
>NZ_JAFFIX010000026.1 GCF_016916835.1 Actinacidiphila bryophytorum
CCACTCCACGGCGCCGCACCACCCGGCCGCGCTGTCCGCCTCCCCCGGCCTGCGGGCGGTGCGGGCGGACTGACCGCACATGCAGAGGATCATCTGCAGAGAGTCCTATGCAGAGATTTCTCTGCAAGATAGGCTGCCGGTATGTCCCACGACTCCGGCAGCACCCAGCAGACCCCCGCGCCCACCCGGCGGCTCGACGCGCGCAGCCTGCGCGGCCTCGCACACCCGCTGCGGATGAGCATCTTCGAACTGCTGAGCCTGGACGGACCCGCCACCGCCACGGGCCTGGCTCAGCGGCTCGGCGAGAACACCGGCACCGTCAGCTGGCACCTGCGCCACCTCGCAGAACACGGCTTCATCGAGGAGGAGACCGGGCGGGGCACCAAACGCGAGCGCTGGTGGCGCCGGGTCGGCGTCACCAACGAGCTGAACACCGCCGACTTCCGCGACGACCCCGACAGCCGGGGCGCCCTTTCGGTGTATCTGCACGAGCTGCTGCAGCTGTACTTCAGCCGTGTGGTGACGTACGTCGGGGAGGACTGGGACGACCGCTGGCGCAGCGCGGGCACCATCGCGGACTGGCGCGACCTGCGGCTGACACCTGAGCAACTGGCCGCGCTCAACGCCGAACTGACGGACGTCGTCGCCCGGCACACCCCGCCGCCGGGCGCCGAGCCGGGTCCTGACGCCCGCCCGGTCGTCGTGCAGCTGCAGTCCTTCCCCCGCAAGGCGCGGGAGACCGGATGAGCCGGGTCGCGGGCCGTGGGCTGCTGCGGCGCCACCGCGACTTCCGGCTGCTGTGGTACGGCGAGACGGCGGGCAAGTTCGGTGCGTCGGTCACCGGGGTGGCGATGCCGCTGGCCGCCGTCGCCACCCTGCACGCCGGCACCTTCGAGGTCGGCCTGCTCAGCGCCGCCGCCTGGGCGCCCTGGCTGCTGATCGGGCTGCCGGCCGGCGTCTGGGTGGACCGGATGCGGCGCAGGCCGGTGATGCTGGCCGCCGCCGCGGTGTCCCTGCTGCTCTACGCGGCCCTGCCGGTCGCCGCGTGGGCGGGGCGGCTCAGCATCGGGCTGCTGCTGGCCGTCGCACTGCTGGCGGGTACGGCCGCGGTCTTCTTCCAGACCGCCTACAGCGCCTACCTGCCGGGCGTACTGGCGCCGGAGGACCAGGCGGAGGGCAATGCCAAGCTGCACGGCAGCGCGTCCGCGGCGCAGATCGCCGGGCTCGGCACCGGCGGCCTGATCGCGCAGGCGGCGGGCGCGGTCAGCGGGATGGCCGCCAACGCCGGGACCTTCCTGGTCTCGCTGCTGTGCCTGGCGCGCATCCGCCACCGCGAGCCGCCCGCCCCCAGGGCCGAGCGCCCGCGCCACGCCCTGGCACGCGAGGTCGCGGAGGGGCTGCGGCTGATCGCGCACGACCCGTGGCTGCGGACGCTGACGCTCTTCGGGGCCGCCTCCAACCTGGCACTGATGGGGTACCAGTCGATCCAGGTGGTGTTCCTGGTGCGCACCGTCGGGCTGGCCCCCGGTACGGTCGGCGTCCTGGTCGCGGCGACCGGTGCCGGCGGGGTCGCCGGGGCCTTCGCCGCCCGCCGGGTGGCCGGCCGGATCGGTACGGCCCGCGCGACGCTGGTCTTCGAACTCGGCCTTGCGACGCCCGCGGTGCTCATGGCGCTGACCACCGGCGGGGCCGGTGTCCTGCTCTTCGTGGCCGGCGGCTCCAGCGTGGCGGCGGGCGTCGTGGCGGGCAACGTCGTCAAGGCGGGCTTCCAGCAGCGCTACTGCCCGCCGGAGCTGTTCGGACGGCTCACCGCGAGCACCGCCTTCGTCAGTTACGGGACCGTCCCGCTCGGCGCGCTGCTGGGCGGTGCGCTGGGCACCGCACTGGGACTGCGCAGCGCCATGGCGGTCACCACGGCGGGGGTGCCGCTGGCCGCACTGGTCCTGCTCTGCTCCCCGGTCCGCGGCCGCCGGGACCTTCCCGTGTTCTCCGGAGCCCGGGGTGATGTCCCGGGCGCGGACGAACTCGGCTGCCCCACCGGGGTTGTTGACCGTCGAAGCACCCCTCGACCCGGCGGGGCGAGCTGCCGCCGATCGGGTTGAACCGGCCCCCTGGTACCTCTGTCAGGACGAACAGTGGACAAAAGGTCCCTATTGTCCGCTTCATGCGTATTCCATCACTTGCTCCGGCGCTCGTCTGCGCCTCAGGGCTGGCCGTCGCCTGCCTGGCGGCCCTGCCGTCGGCCGGGACCGCGGCCGCCGCACCCCGGGCGATCGGCAACCCGGTGGCCGGCAACCACGGCTTCGGCACCATCGTCGAGAACAACGCGCTGCTGGGCAGCACCGAGACCGAGGGGACCGTCGCGCTGGGCGGCGACCTCACCTTCGGCCCCGGCTACAACGTGGCCATCCACACGGCCGGGACCTTCGTCGACGACGGCGACGCCAACCCGACCGCCCTGCTGGTCGGCGGCCGGGTCGACATGGCGGGCAGCTCACCGGTGGGCGTGCTGCGCGTGGAGAACAACGGCTACGTCAAGATCGGCGACCCGACGGGGGTGACGCCCCTGGACCGGGACGCCAACGGCGCCGCGGTCAACACCCGCGTGGTCGCCGCGGGTTCCGGCTACGACTCCACCCCGCGCATCGAGCTGACCACCGACCAGCCCCCCGCGTCGGTCGCCCCCCGACCCGGACTGATCGACTTCACCTCGCTGTTCGCCACCTACCGCAGCCGCGCCGCCGACATGGCCGCCTGCGCGGCGAACGTCACGCTCGACGACGCCCAGGGCAACCCCCTCGACCCGCAGACCGGCTTCCCCGACGGCACCCAGGCGTACGTCACCCTCACACCCGGCGAGACCAACGTCCTGCACATCTCCGGGGAGGACCTCAACCGGCTGTCCGTGCTGACGTTCAGGAACCAGCCGAGTGCGAACACGCCCTTCGTCGTCGTGGTGGACACGACCGCCACGGGCGGCACCGACGCATGGGACAGCGTCCAGCTCGCCGGGGTCAGCGGCCCGCAGGCTCCGTACATGCTGTGGGACTTCCCGGACGCCGAGAACATCACCATGGAGTCGGGCGACAGCCTTGAGGGCACGGTCTACGCCCCCGGTGCGGACTTCACCGACCGCGACGCCTCCAACATCGAGGGCGACATCGTGGTGCGCTCCCTGCAGGCCGGTCCGCGGCTGGCCGGCGGGGACTACGTGAACGCCGGCGAGATCCACAACTTCCCCTTCGCGGGCACCATCGACTGCGCGGCGTCACCGACCACCCCGCCCACCACACCGCCGACGACCGAGCCGACGACACCGCCCACGACGCCGCCGACGACGCCGCCGACGACGCCGCCGACGACACCTCCGACGACACCGCCCACCTCCCCGCCGACGACCGCCCCCACCACGCCGCCGACTCCACCCACGCCGCCGACTCCGCCGACGCCTCCCACGCCTCCCACGGCACCGCCGACCACACCCCCCACTCCTTCGCCTTCGCCGACCACCTGCCCGCCCACCGACAAGCCCACCGACAAGCCCACCGCCACGCCCACCTGGTGACCGCGCGCCGCGGCGCCCGCCCTTGACCTTCCCCCTGGGGGAAGCGGCAGCCTTGCCCGCACCCGGCCGCGGTGGCCGGGTGCGAGGAGGAGCCGTGCGGCAACTGCTGACGATCGGGGCGTTCGCGCGGGCCGTCCGGCTCTCGCCCAAGGCGCTGCGCCACTACGACGAGCTGGGCCTGCTGCGGCCGGCCGTGGTGGACGGCGACTCCGGCTACCGCTACTACGACCCCGGCCAGGTGGAGCAGGCCCGGCTGATCGCGTGGCTGCGGCGGGTGGGCATGCCGCTCGCGCGCATCCGCCGGGTGTGCGGGCTCCCCGCCGCGCAGGCGGCGGAGGAGATCGCCGACTTCTGGCGGCAGGTGCAGGCGGAGACCGCGGCACGCGGGCAGTTGGCCACCTTCCTGGTCGACTACCTGACGGGCAGCGGCAGTTCGGTGGACGCCGCCCCCGCCGTGCTGGGCATCCGGTACGCCGCCAGGTCGGAGTCCGGGCTGCTGCGCACCAGCAACGAGGACACCGCGTACGCCGGACCCCGGCTGCTCGCGGTGGCCGACGGGGTCCGCGGCGCCGCGGGCGACCGGGCGAGCGCGGCTGCCGTGGCCGCGCTCCGGCCGCTGGAGGCGCTGCCCGTACCGGCCGCCGACCTGCTCGGCGCGCTCGCCGACGCGGTCAGAGCGGCGGACCTGACGATCGCGGAGATCGCCGCCTCGACGGCCGCGGGTGCCGCGGCCACGACACTGACCGCCCTGCTGTGGTCGGGCTCCCAGCTCGCACTGGTGCACATCGGCGACACCCGGGCGTATCTGCTGCGCGGCGGCGAGCTCTTCCGTATCACCCATGACCACACCTATGTGCAGTCGCTGGTGGACGCGGGCCGGCTGACCCCCGAGGAGGCCGCCTCCCACCCCCAGCGGGCGCTGCTGGTACGGGCGTTGTCCGGCACCGGCACGGCCAGCCCCGACCTGTCGCTGCACGCGGCGGCCCCCGGCGACCGCTACCTGCTGTGCTCCGACGGGCTGTCCACGGTCGTCCCCGACACCGCGCTGCGCGACCTCCTGGCGGGCACCGAAAGCCCGCGCCACACCCTCGACGCGCTCCTCGCCCGCGCGTACGCGGCCGGAGCGCCGGACAACATCGCCTGCGCGGTCGCCGAGGTGGTCGCACTGGACGCTCCCCCCGAGCCGGACGCCGCCGGCGTCGGCGCGGGTCCGCACGCATGACGGCGCCCGAGCGGGCGAGCGCTCCCCGCGCGGGTGGGCGGCCGCACGACGGGGCCGGCGGACGGTCGGCGTTCAGGGCGGCGGCGGCCTTCACCGTGGACCGGCGGCCGCTGGGCGTGCCGGCCTACCGGCGGCTGTGGGTGGCGTCCGCGGTGGGGGCGGTGGGCGGGTCGTTCAGTGTCGTCGCGATCCCGACGCAGCTCTTCACCGTGACCGGGTCGTCCGCGGTCGTGGGGCTCGCGGCTGCGGTGTCGCTCGCCGCGCTCGTCGTGGCCGCGCTGTGGGCGGGGGCCGTCGCCGATGTGCGCGACCGCCGCAAGGTGCTGCTGGCCGCGCACTGCGGGCTGGCGGTGACATACGCGGGGCTGTGGACGCAGGCGGTGCTCGGCGGACGCTGCGTGCCCGCCCTGCTGGCGCTGGTGGCGTGCCAGGGGGTGTCCTTCGGGGCGGTCATGACGACGATGGGCGCCGCGGTGCCGCGCCTGGTCCCGGCCGCGCTGCTGCCCGCGGCGAGCAGTCTCAGCTCGCTGGTCCGCTACGCCGGGTCGATCCTGGGGCCGGTCCTCGCCGGGGTGCTGATCCCCGTGACGGGGCTCGGAACGCTGTATCTCTTCGACGCCGCGGCGCTGCTCGCCGTGCTGTGGGCCGTCCTCAGGCTGCCGCCGCTACCGCCGCCGCTCCCGGCGGGTACCGACGCCCGGGCCGCGCAGGCCCGTTCGGTGCCCGGGCAGGTGGCGGACGGCTTCCGGTGCCTCGCCGCGAGCCGCCTGCTCGTGGCGGTGCTCGCGGTGGACCTGGCCGCGATGGCCTTCGGGATGCCCGTCGCGCTCTTCCCCGAGCTGGCCCAGCGCACCTACGGCGGCACGGCGGGCGGCGGCCCCGCTCTCGGGCTGCTCTACGCGGCCTACCCGGCGGGGGTGTTCGCGGTCGGGCTGGTCTCGGGCACCTTCACCCGCGCCCGCAGGCACGGTGCCGTGCTCGCGGCGGCGGCAGCCGCGTGGGGCGCGTGCGTGGTGCTGCTGGGGCTCGCGCCCGTCCTGTGGCTCGCGGTGGCCGCACTGGCGCTCGGCGGCGCCGTGAACTTCGTGCTGAGCACCTTCCGCAACGCCCTCACGCAGTCGCTCACCGACGACGCGCTGCGCGGGCGCGTCCAGGGGTCGCTGACGGTCGTCACGATCGGCGGGCCGCAGATCGGCAACCTGCTGCACGGTGCGGCCGGTTCCGCCTTCGGCCCGCGCCCGGTGATCTGCGCCGGCGGGCTGCTCACGGTGCTGGCCGTGGGTGCGGTCGTCCGCTCGGTGCCGGAGCTGCACCGGTACGCGGCGGGTACGGCACCGGCGCCGGCGCCCGGGACGGCGGGCGTCAGGCGGCGCGTGCCCTGACGATGCAGAAGGGGTGACCCGCCGGGTCGGTCATGACCCGGTATCGCGCCTCGTCCGGCTGGTAGCCGGGCTTGCCCGCGCCCAGCGCCAGCAGGCGGGACTCGGCCTCGTCGAGGTCGGCGACGGCGAAGTCCAGGTGGGACTGCTGGGGGACGGTCTGGTCGGGCCACTGCGGCGGGCGGTAGTCCTCGACCCGCTGGAAGCCGAGGAAGAGGCCGTCCGGCCGGGTGAGGCCCTCGAAGTCGGCGTCGGACTGCGGGTGCGGCTCGTAACCGGTGGCCTCGCGGTAGAAGGCGGCGAGGGCCACCGGGTCGGCGCAGTCGAGGGTGATCGCCGTCAACGTCAACAGCGGCTGCTGCACCGCGCCTCCCCGCCGGTCGGTGGGCCTGTCCGACGCCCACCCTACTGACGGCGGCGGGTGGCGCGTACCGCGACCCGCGGCGTCAGCAGCGTCTCGGGGCGGCGGTTGAGCGACAGGACCGCGAAGAAGGCGGCGGAGGCGACCGGATCGGTGTTGGCGGCGGCCAGCACCCGCGCCAGGTAGTCCTGCTGGATCCTGCCGAGCGCGCCTGGCCTGGGGCCGTCGGTGCTCGCATAGCGGCAGTCCTCGCCGGTGGCGATCATCCAGGCCGCCTTGACGCAGCGCGCCACCGCCCGCTGCGTCTCACGTGCCCGCTCGGCGATCTCCGCCGGTTCGCGGCCCGCGACCTGGGCACCGATGGCCTGGGCCTGGAGTGCGGCGACCGTCATGCCGTGCCCGTAGACGGGGTTGAAGCGGCACAGCGCGTCCCCGGTCACCACCAGGCCGCGCGGCCAGCGCTTGGCGCGTTCGAAGTGCGTCCACTCGTTGGCCGTGGCGCGGAAGGCGACGGCGTCCGAGAGCGGTTCCGCGCCGTCGAGCGCGTCGGACAGCTCCGCCGAGCGCAGCGACGAGGCGAAGTCGAGCCAGGCCGCCTCCTCCACGGGCGGCTGGTGCTCGCCCTGCCCGATCAGGGTGACCAGCCACCTGTCGCCGTCGATGGGCACGATCACCCCGCCGCGCGGCACCTCGGTGTTGCCCTGCAGGTACATGGCCCGCCAGGTGCCGCCCGCCGCGGGGCGCCGGTAGTAGCGGGAGGAGTAGCCGAGGTGCGCGTCGATGCGCTCGGGTTCCGGCACCGCATAGCCGAGCCGCAGCAGCCACTCCGCCGTACGGGAGCCGCGCCCGGTGGCGACGACCGCCAGCGCCGACGGCAGCGTCATCTCCCGGCCGCCGCCGCCGCGTTCGCGCAGCCGCACCCCGCCCACCGCGCCCTCGCCGGGGGCCGCGGCGAAGCCGGTCGCCTCGTGGCGGGCCAGCAGGGTGATCCCCGGCCTGCGGAGGATCCGCTGCCGCAGCGTCGACTCCAGCACCTCGCGGGACACCGACAGGTAGCGGGTGCCCGGCACACCGGCGAACCAGCCCGCGGGCGAGAGCCATCGCATCTGCGCGGGCGCGTCGATGACGGCGGCCCCCGCCGCTTCGAGCTGCGCGCCGACCCCGGGCAGCAGCTCCTCCAGGGCTTGCATGCCGCGCGACCAGAGGATGTGCACATGCCGGGACTGCGGTACGCCGGCGCGGAACTGCGCCGTGCCTTCCGCCCCTTCGGCGACCGCGTCCCGCTCGACCACCGTGACCTGCTCGAACCGCGCGGCCAGCGCATGGGCCGCGAGCAGCCCCGACACTCCGGCCCCGACGACCACCGCATGGCCCGTCTCCTCGACCGCCACCGCCTGCCCCCTTCTCCGATGGCCCCCGGTGACTGGTCGTGACCCCGGGTGACGTCACTCCGTATCATCCGGTATACGGTGAGTGAGCAACAGGGCGTACATTTCCGGGCGTTACGTACGCCGGTGTGAGCCGTACACGGCGGGGCGCGCGCCGGGCAGCGCGGAGGGCGGGCACGCCGCACGTGCCCGCCCTCCGCCCGGCCGCCACCGGGGGTCACCCGGTGGCGGCGGTTCAGCCGATCCGTATCGTCCTGGACGCCGTGACCGGTCCGAGCGAGTCGGCGCCGGTGTAGGGGCGCATCGAGTCGTTCGTCACCGACACGGTCACCGTGCCGCGGCGCAGCGCCGTGAGCGTCCCGGTCCGCGGGTCGAGGATCGCGACCTTGCCCCTGTGGCGGGCGTCCGCGACCGCCTGCTTGCCGCTGCCGACGGCCAGGCCGGACGAGCCGCCCCAGTCGACCGACATCGGGTAGCGCAGCGGCACCACCCGGGTGCCGGCCGAGACGCCCTCGGGCTGCACGATGCTGCCGGACAGCACGGCGGTGCCGCCGACCCGCAGCGCCTCGGGCGCATCCAGCGTGACGGACTGCGCGAAGGCGCGCACGTCGCCCTCCAGCCACTGCTGGCCGGCGCCGCGCGCCGAGTCCACCGACCAGTCGACCCAGCCGGTGAAGCCGCCCCGGTCAGGGGTGCCGTAGGGGTCCTTGCCGGACGAGGGCAGCACCACGTAGGGGACGCCCTCCACGCGGTGCACGTCGGCGATCTGGGCGTGCGAGCCGACCATCGCGGCGCCCTTGCCCGTGGAGTTCCTGAAGTCGGTGAGCATGTTCTCGACCAGCGCGGCCTCGTCGCGGTCGCCGAGCTGGCTGGACTTGGTGTCGGCCGGGTCGTCCACCGGGTGGTGGGCGAAGACCAGCACGTTGTGCACCGACGGGTCCTTCCTGGCGTCGGCGAGCGCCTGCTGCATCATCGGCAGCTGGTCCCAGGCGGTGCCGCGCAGCGTGCCGAGCGAGCTGGCGAGCAGGATGAAGCGGGTGCCCTTGTGGTCAAAAGTCCGGTAGGGCTGCCCGAACTGGGCGGTGAAGTTCGTCAGGTCGGACTGGACGTTGTTCAGCCCGTACGACTCGTGGTTGCCCGGCACGTAGTAGCAGGGGATCGACCCGGCCCTGGGGTCGGGCGTGCTGTTCTCCGCCGGCTCCTGGCCGACCGGGACGAGGTCGCACCCGGCGTCGGTGAGCACCTGGCGGGCCAGCGCCAGGTCCTGCGGCAGGCCGCGGTCGGTGATGTCGCCGTTGAGGACCAGCAGGTCGGGGTGGGTGGTGCGGATCCGCGCGATGGCGGCCGTCGCGACCTGCGAGAGCGCCGGGTTGTCCGCGGTGAACTGCACGTCGGACAGCGTCGCGAACTGCCAGCTGCTGCGGCCCTGCGGCAGCGAGCCGTCGTCGGACACCAGCGGGTCGGCCGTCGGGGGACCCTGCACCGGCAGGTCGACGGGCGTGGGGATGTCGGCCTCGATGCGGTCCAGGACGAAGGTGCCCGCCTTCTGCTGGGCGACACTGGTGTTGATGCCCTGGAAGCTGGAGACGGCGATCGGGAAGGCGGTGTTGGCCGGCAGCGTGAAGGTGGCGTACTGCCAGTCCGCGCTGGGCGTCAGGCCGGTGCCGTAGACGCCGTTGCCCTTGCCGTTGGCGTCGGTGTAGCCGATGTAGGTCAGGCCGCTGGGCACGCTGATGCTCGACTTGAGCCGCATCCGCAGCCGCAGCGGCTGGCCGGGCACCTCGACGCGCTGGGCGGCGGACGCCGCGGCGATGCCGACGTTGCGCATCGCGTTGAAGTCGATCCGCAGGCCGTCGGGGTCGGCGGAGAAGGTGGTGGCCGCGGTGCTGTTGTTGTGCCAGCGGGCCAGCACGTCGTCGCCGAAGTCGTAGACGGTCCGGGTCTGCACCCCGATGGTGATCGGGAGCTGGACGGATCTGCCGCCGGCCTTCACGGTGAGCAGGGTGCTCGCCGCGGCCAGCGGGGTGATCTTCAGCTTGCCGCCCACCGGCTGGATGTCGACCGCCGCGTGGTCGTAGTCGAGCGAGAGGTCGCGCGGGTCGACGGGCGCGGTGTAGCCCTGCGCGTCGCGGCCGGTCACCGAGACGGTGGCCGCGTCCTCGGGTGTCGCGTCGGCGATCGACAGCAGCTTGGAGGACAGCTCGAGGGACGCGACCGGGCCGAGCACCGCGACCTTCTGCCCGGCGTCCTCGCGGCCCACCCGCGCCTCGACGGTGATCGGGCCGTGCGCCTTGGCGGGGGCGGTGAGCGTACCGTCCTTGACCGAGGCGCCGCGGGCCGACCAGTGCACCGACTTCGCCGTGACCGCGACCGGCGTCTGGTGGTCGTCGACGCCCTTGGCGACCAGTGCGCGGCGCAGCCCGGGGAAGACCTTCACGCCGCCGTCGGCGGAGGCGGCGCCGGGCGCGGGCCCGACCAGGAGCTGGTGCAGTCTGCCGTCGCCCTTGGTGACGAAGACGCCGACGCCGTTGGGGTCATTGCGCTCGTGGCCGTCCGAGGGGACGTTGCGTACGGTCGCACTGTCGTCGCCGAGGGCGCGGGCGACCATCGTGGTGGAGCCGCCGCCGTCGAGGTTGACCGCGGTCTGCACGCCCATCGCGGCCAGGTCGCGGGCCTCCTTGTCGATGCCGACGCCGCCCTTTCCGGTGCCGCCCGGGCCGTCCCAGGTGGCGAGCACGAGCGTCCTGCCGCCGTTCTTGAAGCCCAGCGCGGTACGCGGCGCGATCGAGGTGTCGAGCCCGCCGACGGGCTTGCCGCCGGTCACGACGGTGCCGCCGTGGCCGAGGGCGAACTTCATGGTCTTGGCAGCGTTGTCAGCCAGCGAGTAGCCGAGCGAGGCCGGGTCGCCGGGCTGCAGCGTACGGATCGCGGCAGCGGCGGCGCCGCGGCCGACCAGGACGAACCCGCCGTCGGGGACGGCGCCCGCGCCCGCGGGGCCGCTGGGCGTCACCGAGACGACCTTGCCGCCGACGACCAGGACCTCGGCGACCTGGTCGGCGGCCACGCCGTTCAGGCCGGTGTTGCGGCTGTAGGTGCCCCACGCGGGGGTGAAGGCGACCAGGCCGTCCGCGGGGACGCCGCCGCCGTTGGCCGCGTTGAGGGAGAGGACCTTGTGCTGTGCGCCGCCGAAGGTCGCGCTGGTGTCGACGGTGAGGTCGACGAGCTGGGCGACTCCGTCGGAGCTGACGCCGACGTGCTGCCGGTTGCCCGCGATGTCGGCGGACTTGACCAGCTGCCCGTCCCTGACCTCGCCGCCGAGCGCCGCGTTGGAGTTGCCGATGTCGAAGAAGTCGCCGTTGACGGCCGCCACGGCGCCCGCCTTGTTCGCGGCTTCGCTGAGCGGGCCGCCGGACGCGGCGGGACCGGACGTCAGCAGGTCGGTGCCGACCGCGTGGTCGGCCAGGTCCACGGTCAGGAACTGGGCGTCGTACCAGCCCTTCTGGTCCAGCGCCTTGACGTGCTGCAGGCTGATCCCCGGGCCGGTCTGCTCGACCGTGTTGATCAGCGGGATGCCGCCGGTGACCGGCGCGGGTGCTCCGGTGGAGACGGGTGTGCCCGCGCCGGGCTGGTGCGCGTGGGCGGCTCCGCCGGCCTTCTGGGCGGGAGTTGCGGTGTCGGCGTACGCGGCGGCCGGTCCGGCCGCCACGACGGCCGTGGCGGCGAGCACCGCGAGCAGTGGCTTCACACGCCGGCCGTCGATGACCCTCAGTCTCATGCGAACCTCAGGTTGGTTAAGGACACGGAGGCGGACGCCCCCGCTGCCCCCGGTTCCTCCAGGGGTGCGCACCGATCCAAAGGACCTGCCGAGGAGCGCGGATGACGCCACCGCGAGCAGGTGGTGAACCCTGGCGGAAGGAGCGGTGGTCGATCCGCGGATGTGCTGCGGGGCCGCCCCCGATGGCTGATACTCCGTCACCACTGACCGGGCGCTCCACCGGCGGACTGCTGACATTGCGTCAACTCACAGCGGATCAGGCCGTCCACGGCCGCCGGGAGGCACGGGCGGATAAGATCGTGGGGCGCGAAGGGCAGTCGGGCGGCACGGGCGCGGACGGGGACCGGGAGGGCGGATGGCGGCGGAAGGACGGCTGCTGGCCGACCGCTACCGGCTGCTGCGGCGGCTCGGCTCCGGCGGCAGCAGCAACGTCCACGAGGCGGAGGACCTGGCCCTCGACCGACGCGTCGCCGTCAAGCTGCTGGCCGGCGGCTCCGACCCCGCCGACGCCGTGGCAGCCGAGCGCTTCCGGCGCGAGGCGGCGACGCTGGCCCGGATCAGCTCCCCTTACGTGGTCGCCGTCCTCGACGCGGGCGCGGACGCCGGCACCCCCTTCGTGGTGATGGAACTGCTCGACGGCGTCGAACTCGACGCCCTGGTCGGCACCCACGGCGCGCTGCCGCCCGAGGTGGCCGAGGCGGTCGCGGCCAGCGTCTGCGCGGGACTTGCCGCCGTCCACGAGGCGGGCGTGGTCCACCGCGACGTGAAACCGTCCAACGTCATGATCACCCGGGCGGGCCGGGTCGTGCTGCAGGACTTCGGGCTGGCCCGCGCCGTCGACAACTCCCCCGTCACAGAACTGGGCGAGGTCGTCGGCACCCCGCGCTACCTGCCGCCCGAGACGCTGCGCGGCGCCTCGCCCCGGCCCGCCGCCGACCTCTACGGGCTCGGCACCTGCCTCTACACCATGCTCAGCGGGCGGCACCCCTTCGCCGGGGAGGAGGAGATCGCCCCGATCATCCTCCAGGTCGTCGACACCGGCCTGCCCCGGCTGACCGGCACACCGGGCGTACCGCCGCGGCTGGCCGCACTGGCCGACGCGCTCACCGAGCGGGACGCCGACCTGCGCCCGGCGAGCGCCGTCGAGGTGCTGGGCCGGCTGGCGACCACCGTCTCGGCCGAGCCGGTACGCCGGCTGCGCTCGCTGGTGGCCGACTGCATACGCGACCAGGCGCTCGCCACCGTCCACCGGCCGGCAGCGGAAGCCGCGGCGGACCCGGAGGGCGGCACCCTCACCATCCCGCGCCCCGCGCCGGGCGGCGGCAGGGAGCGCCCGGAGAACATCGCGGGCCTGCACACCACAGCCGTGCCCACCCAGGTGTCCTGGCCCACGACGTCCGCCGACGGCCTGCCCGGCGGCCACCCGGTGGGGCTGAGCAGCAGCACCCAGCAGATGGTGATGAGCGGCATGACCGAGGCCAAGGCCACCTCGCGGCTGCGCGAGGCGGTCACCCTGGTGCACCGTGGCGACCTCCAGGAGGCGGTGCGCATCCTCGGCACCCTGGCCAGGGTCTGCCCCATCTCCCTGGGGACGGCCCACCCCACGACACTGGCCGCGCAGTTCTGGCAGGCGATGTGCCTGTCCCGGGAGGGAGCGGGCGGGGAGGCCGTCGTGCTGTTCTCCGCGGTGAGCGAGCGCTGCGAGGCGGAGAGGAACAGCGGGCGTGGATGAGACGGGCACGGCCGGCGGCGCCCTTGCCGCCGCCGGTGAGGTGGAGGTGGTCCTCACCCCCGCGGACCCGGCGGCCCCGGGGACGGCGGAGGACGACCTGCGGTCGCTGCTGCGCTGGCTGCGTGCGGACGAGACGCTGACGGGCCTGTCCGCCGGCCGGATACGGGACGGCGAGCCCCCGCAGCCGGGCGCCATGGGCCTGGCCTTCGACGTCCTGCAGCTGACGATCGGCTCCGGGCTGTCCGCGGGTGCGCTGGCCGTCTCCGTCGCGCAGTGGCGGGACGCGCGGCGCCGCCCGCCGGGCATCACGCTGCGGCGGGGGCGGACGACCGTCGAGATCCCCGCGACCGGGCCGGTCGACGTGGCCGCGCTGGCCCGAGCGCTGCAGGTGCTCGGGGCGCAGCCGGCCGACGTGCCGCTGCCGGCCGCGGCGCCGGCTGCGGCCGCACCTGCGGCGGCACCTGTGCGGGCCGCCGCTGCCGTACCGCCGATGCCCGCCCGGCCGCCCCTGCCCGCGCAGGAGCCGGCGCCCGTACCGGAACCGGCGCGGGCAGCGAACGTACGCACCGGGGAAGCGGCGGGTGATGGAACGCCTTCCTGATCCGATGGGATCGCGGGCCGTCCTCATCGGCACCGCGGCCTACCGCCAGCTGGAGCAGCTGCCCGCCGTCACCGCCAACCTGCGGGACCTGGCGCAGGCGCTGGGCGACCCCATGCTGTGGGGCCTGCCCGACCGGCACTGCGTCGTGGTGACCGATCCGCAGGACTCCTCCGCGCTGCTCGACCCCGTACAGAGTGCGGGCGAGGACGCCGAGGACACGCTGCTCGTCTACTACGCGGGGCACGGCCTGCGGGACGCCGACTCGTCCGACCTCTACCTCGCGCTGACCGGGTCGCGCGCCAACACCGGCTACACGGCGGTGGGTTACCAGCACCTGCGGGCCGTGGTCCGGCAGTCCCGCGCCCGGCGCAAGATCATCGTGCTGGACTGCTGCTTCAGCGGGCGGGCCGCGAAGGCGCTGACCGGCGGCATCATCGACGAGGCCGCGGTCGACGGCGCCTACGTGCTGGCCGCCTCGCCGCGGGACCGGGTGGCGCTGGCCCCCGACGGCGAGATGCACACCGCCTTCACCGGTGAGCTGCTGGACATCCTGCGGGCCGGCATCGCCGACGGCCCCGAGCTGATCGACCTGGAGACGATCTACCAGGAGCTGGACGCGCGGCTGCGGGCCAAGAACCGGCCCCGGCCGCAGCGGCACCAGGAGAACAACACCGGGCGGCTGCCGCTGGTCCGCAACCGTGCCGCGACCGCGGAGCCGCTGCCTGCCGGTCCCGTGCTGCGCGAGGAGGTGCGCGCCGCGATGCTCGGCGCGGGGCTGTCGCTGGCCCGCATGCTGCGCTCGGCCGGCCGCAGCAGGGACGCGCTGCCGGTGCTCCGCCTCGTCCTCCAGGAGGGCACCCCCGAGCCGGGCGCGCACAACTTCGCGGTGCAGCTCGAACTGGCCGAGCTGCTGGCCGACACCGGGCAGAGCCGGGAGGCAGTCGAGGTGCTGGAGCAGGCGTTCCTGCAGACCCGCAAGTCCTTCGGCCCCGAGGCGGTGCTGGTCTGCCGCCGGCTGGCCGACCTGCTCCAGGAGGCCGGCAACCACATCCAGGCCTGCGAGGTGCTCAAGCACGCCCTCGACCTGATGGAGGTCGGCTCGGCGGTGGCAGCCGAGAGCCCGGAGTAGCCCCCCCGCGGCGGGGCTGCTCCGGGCGGCGGGCTCACCAGGTCCTGCCCGCCTGCTCGCCGATCGTGCGGTTGATCCGGTTGAAGAAGTTGGTCGTCGCGATCTCCAGGGTGATCGCGGACAGCTGCTCGGGCGTGAAGTGCGCGGCGGCCTCCTCCCATATCGCGTCGGTCACGCCGTCCGCGCCGTCCTGGAGGCGGGTGGCGGCCTCGGTCAGCGCGAGGGCGGCCCGCTCCTGGTCGGTGTAGAAGGGCGTGTCGCGCCACGCGGCCACGTGGTGCACCCGCTCGTCGCTCTCCCCGTGCTTCTTCGCCGCGGTGACGGCGGAGAAGACGCAGGGGCTGCAGCCGTTGATCTGGCTGGCCCGCAGATGGACCAGCGAGAGCAGCCCCGGTGCCACTCCCCCGGCGCCGATCGCCTTGTGCAGGTGCTGGATCGCGGTGATCAGGTCGGGGTGGGGGGTTCCCTTGGTACGTACGGGCATCGGCTCTGCTCCTCGGGTCGTTACCTGCGGCGCTCCTGCGCCGTCATCCCCCATGACGGGGCGGAACGCAGGAAGGTAACTCCATGGCCGACGACAGCAGCCCGCAGGACCCGGCGTCCGGGGACCGGGTGGCCGACGCGTTCGAGTCGCAGCGCGACCGGCTGCGCTCGGTCGCCTACCGCATGCTCGGTTCGCACGCCGACGCCGAGGACGTGGTGCAGGAGGCCTGGCTGCGGCTGTCCCGGCAGGACCCGGCGGCCATCGGCAACCTCGCCGGCTGGCTGAC
Source organism: Actinacidiphila bryophytorum (assembly GCF_016916835.1). GTDB lineage: Bacteria > Actinomycetota > Actinomycetes > Streptomycetales > Streptomycetaceae > Actinacidiphila > Actinacidiphila bryophytorum. The sequence goes on from NZ_JAFFIX010000026.1 coordinate 15,923, forward strand.
CACGGTGGTCGGCAGGATCAGCCTCGACGTGCTGCGCTCGCGCAGGAGCCGCCCCGACGTGTCCTACGACGTCCGGCTGCCCGAGCTGGCCGAGACCCCGGGCGGCGGTACGGAGCCCGCGGAGGACGCGGCGCTCGCCGAGTCGGTGGGGTTGGCCCTGCTCGTGGTGCTGGACACGCTCGGGCCGAGCGAGCGGCTGGCGTTCGTGCTGCACGACCTTTTCGCGGTGCCCTTCGACGAGGTCGGGCCGATCCTCGGGAAGTCCACCGCCGCCGCCAAGATGCTCGCCAGCCGCGCCCGCAGGAAGGTGCAGGAGAACCGGCCGCCCGCGGGCGCGGGGCGGGAGCAGCGCGAGGTCGTCACCGCCTTCCTTGCCGCGGCCCGGCACGGCGACTTCGAGGGGCTGCTGCGGCTGCTGGACCCCGACGTGCGGCTGACGGTGGACTCCCCCGGCGGCGTGGCGGTGACGCTGGGCGCGACAGCGGTGGCCCGCGGCGCGAAGCTGTCCGCGGGCGCGGCAGGCGGCGGCCGGGAGGTGCTGGTCGACGGCCGGCCCGGGGTCGTCTCCTGGCGCGCCGACGGCACACCGCTCGCGGTGCTGGCCTTCACCGTGGCCGCGGGGCGGATCACCGAGATGACGGTGGTGACGAACCCGCAGAGCCTGGAGCGGCTGGCACTGCTCGACCCGCCGCGCCCCGAGCCCGGCGCGGACGCCTGACGGCCGGGGCGCGCCGCTGGTCTCGGCCTTCGTGGTGCTCGCCCTGGGCGCCGGGCTGATCGCCCGGCAGGCGTCCGTCGTCCTGAGCTGACCGCCGCCCGGCCGCCGGCGGGCTCAGCCGCAGGGCCGGGCGCAGGGCGAGAGGGGGACGCCGTTGCTGCGCAGCACCTCGCGGACGTCCAGGATCAGCGGGAAGACCTCATGGTTGCGGTCCTCGCCCTGCTCGTCCCAGGCGCGCTGCTCGGCCTCGACGGCCATCCGGTCCTCGGCGAACACCCGCTCGGTGAAGCGCCGGATGAGCGGCCACGCCAGATGGACGGCGCCCGGCACCCGCGGCTTCTCGATCATCAGCAGGCCGTAGACGTGGCAGGTCCGCTGCTCGGCGTCCTCCGGCACGTAGGCGACCCACAGCGAGAAGACCGGGTGGTCGGACTTCTCCGGGACCAGCGTGAGCGTCTGGTAGGGGTACTCGGTGCGGATCGTCATCACGTCGGCGCTGTCGGAGCCGCCGATGCCCTCGGCCGCGAGCAGGCCCGCGCCGCGGTTGCGCCGGCCGCCGCCGTGCGTGAACAGGTAGCGGGCCTCGACCGACCGGGCGTCCGCCTCGTAGCCGAGCAGCTTCGGCTGCAGCCGGCCGACCACACCCCGGTGCAGGAACTGGTGGTTCATGTCGAGCAGGTTCTCGTGCATGAAGGAGTAGTGGCAGCGCACCGTCCGGGAGTACGTCATGGTGCGGTGCCGCGCCGAGCCGTACTCCGGGAGTACGGGCAGCGCGGTTGCCTCCGCCTTCGCCGGGTCGCCGGGGAAGACGAACACCAGGCCGTACGCCTCCCTGACCGGGAAGGCGCGTACTCCGCGCGGCGGACGGCCCACCCCCTTGGGGAGGTAGGGGATCTGCGAGATCCGGCCGTCGCCGCGGTAGGCCCAGGCGTGGTAGCAGCAGCGCAGGGCGTCGCCTTCGACCACTCCCATGCTCAGCGGGACCTGGCGGTGCGCGCACCGGTCCTCCAGCGCGTGGACGGCGCCGCTCGCACCCCGGTAGAGCGCCATGCGCTCGCCGCCGAAGACCGCGGCCACCGGCTTTCCCCGCACCTGCGACGACAGCGCGACCGGATACCAGTGGTCCGGGTGAGCGCCGACCCGGCGCAGGTCGGGGAGGCCGCCGGGGCGCGGCTGGGCCGTCGGGGCGGACCCGGGGTCCGGCGCCGCGATACCGGCAGGTCCGCCCGGGGACGTGGTCTCGGTCATCGGTGCTCCCTCGGTCACGCCCCCATCGTGCCGGGACCCGGTCGCCCCGGCCCGCCCGGCGGGTCCGCACGGGTGACGGGGGGGCGGGTCCGTTCCCGCCGGATCGCGATCCGGTCAGCGGCCGCGCCAGGGCGCCCAGCCGTCGGCGCCCGCCAGGTACGCCTCGGGGGTGGCCGACCGGGCCTCCTGCCGGGTCAGTTGGGGGCGGGCGGCCGGGTCGGTCACGTGTGCGCCGGGGCCGCTGTTGGCGTACTCCCGGAAGCGCATGCTCTGCCAGGGGAAGTCGGCGGACATGTTTGCGTACGGCTGCGCCGCGTCGATTCCCGGGCCGAGCCAGGTGTCGCGCACGGTCAGCATCGGCACCGCGGTGGTGTCGGAGCTGGGCACCCAGGGGCGGGCCAGTTTGTACGCGGCGTCCGGGGCGCCGCTGGTGACGCGGCATCCGGTCGCGAGGAAGCCGTGCGGGTCGGGGGCGGTGGTGCTCGGCGCGAAGACGAAGCCGTAGGGCGGCGCGGCCAGGTCCGTGCGGTCCAGGGTGTGGAGGCGGCAGTGGTCGAAGACGGCGGTGGCGCGGCCGAAGACGAAGTCGACGTCGCCCTCGGCGTAGCAGTCCCGGTAGTACTGCCGGGCGAAGACGTCCACGGCGAGGGTGTCGGCGTACAGCGTGTCCTGGTGGCCGAGGAAGCGGCAGTGGTGGAAGGCGGAGCGGTCGCCCTGCACCTTGATCGCGACCGCCTGGGTGCCGGTGACACCGGGGTGGTCGGCGCGCAGCCAGTCGTTGGCGAAGGTGACGTGGCGGGCGGTGAAGTCCGCGGCCTGGGTCGTGACGGTGGCGGAGCCCGAGGTGCCGTAGGTGCCGCCGGTGGGTTTGGGGGTGCCGTTGGCGCGGTCGAGGACGATGACGGCGTCGCACGGGTCGCCCGTCGCACCGAGCAGGGTCAGGCCCTGGGCCGCCGCGGGGACGACGACGGCCTCCCGGTAGGTGCCGGGCGCGAGCACGATCGTCGCGCCCGGGCCTGGCACGGCGTCCACGGCGTCCTGCACGGAGGTGAAGTCGCCCCGCCCGTCGGGTGACACGTAAAGAGCACGGCTTCCGAGACGCCCCGCACTGGCGCGGGCCCGGGGCGCGCCGGCGGCCCCCAGCCCCAGGGCGGCGGCCGCACCGGCGGCGCCTGCGGTGAGAACGTCTCTGCGCGTGGGGGCCATGGGTGCACTCCTGGAGGGGGTCGTGGTGCGCCGGTGGCGCGGCTCCGATCGTTCCGCAGTATGAACAGGATCCAACTCCTTGCACAACCGTCGTGCGCCCACCACTCCGGAAAGTAAGCCTTTACCATCCTCGTGAGACGAACCTCCAGGGTCGCTCACGACGATCTGTCGATGCGCTTCACCACCGGCCGCCGCCGTACCGCCACCGGCCTGTGCGGGTGTCATGCGCCCTTTCCCCTACCGATGAATGGGGATTTGGCCGACCATCCACGAACCTTGTGAAAACTGTTGCCCGCGTGGCGGGCGTGTCCTACGGTTCTTGGCACCTCGGCGCTTCGACAGCGCCTGGCGATGGCTCGTTGGCAAGCGCTTGCTACACGACTGACTCATCCCCCCACAAAGGACGACCCGCCATGTCTCCACTCACCAGCCCCCACCGGCAAGGGCGGCAGGACACCGGCCGGCGGCACGCCCGCCGGCGTGCCGCCGTCGGCCTCGGCTCCGCCACCGCACTGACCACCGTCGCGATGATGACCGGGGCCTTCGTGCCGTCCGCCGCGGCGGCGACCTGGCCGACGCCGACCAGCAGCCACGGCACCGGCTCGACCATCTCGGTCTCCGGCACCAAGGACTACGGGATGGCCCGCTACTACGGCACCGGCGACCTCGGCACCGACGGCCAGTCGGAGGACCAGGGGCCGATCTTCGACCTCGCGCCCGGTGCCACGCTCAAGAACGTCGTCATCGGCTCCCCGGCCGCCGACGGCGTGCACTGCGAGGGCAGCTGCACCCTGCAGAACGTGTGGTGGGAGGACGTCGGCGAGGACGCGGCGACCTTCCGCGGCTCGTCGTCGTCCAACGTCTACACGGTCATCGGCGGCGGCGCCCGGCACGCCTCGGACAAGGTCCTGCAGTTCAACGGCGCCGGCAAGCTGGTCGTCAGCAACTTCGCCGTGCAGGACTTCGGCAAGCTCGTCCGGTCGTGCGGCAACTGCTCGACGCAGTACAAGCGCACGATCGAGCTGAACGGCATCGAGGCCACGTACAAGGGCAGCGCGATCGCCGGGATCAACACCAACTACGGCGACACGGTCTCGCTGCGCAACATCACCATCATCGGCGACAGCAGCCACAAGATCGTGCCGTGCCAGAAGTACATCGGCAACAACACCGGGGCCGAGCCGCCGAAGAACGGCTCCGACCCCGACGGCCACTACTGCAACTACACGTCCTCGGACATCACGTACCGGTAGTCCGACGCCAGGACCCGTTCGGGTTCCCCCCACCGAGTCCCGCGCACGCCCCGGACCGGCCTCCCGCCGGTCCGGGGCGCTGCCGTGTCCGGCCAGGGCATCCGCGGCGGGCGGCGCACTGCACCCCGTGCGGCCGACGCCCCGGTGCCTGCCCGCCGAGACGCGGGGCGGATCATCGACACCAGCGCGGCCGCCGGGACCGGGGGCGCACCAGCCGAGGGAGGGGCCGTCCATGCCCATGCAGCCGTGGTTCACCGACGCCAAGCTCGGCATCTTCGTCCACTACGGGATCTACGCCGTCGACGGCGTGCCGGAGTCCTGGGCCTTCTACGACGGCCGGGTCAGCCGCGAGGACTACATGGCCCAGCTCGGCGGCTTCACCGCCGCCCGCTACGACCCGCGGGAGTGGGCGGCGCTCTTCGCGCGGGCCGGTGCGCGCTACGCGGTGCTGACCGCCCGCCACCACGACGGGGTGGCGCTGTGGGACAGCGCCCACGGTCCGCTCAACGTCGCGGACCGCACGCCCGCGGGCCGCGACCTGGTCGGCCCGTTCGCCGAGGCGCTGCGCGAGCAGGGGCTGAAGGTCGGCCTGTACTACTCGCACTCGGACTGGAACCACCCCGACTACCCCGCCGTCGTCCACCCGGACCCGCACCCGCGGCACGCGGACGTCCGCACCCACCCGCTGGTCGCACCGCCCGGCGGGCGCGAGGACCCGGCGGCCTGGCGGCGCTACCTCGCCTACCGCGACGGCCAGGTCGGCGAGCTGGTGCGGCGCTACCGGCCGGACCTGCTGTGGTTCGACGGCGAGTGGGAGCGCAGCGAGGAGCAGTGGGGCATCGACCGGCTCGCCGAGCGGATTCTCGCCGAGCAGCCGGACACCGTGCTCAACGCCCGGATGCTCTCCCGCGGCGACTACGCCACCCCCGAGCAGGGCCTGCCCGTGCACGCCCCCGAGGGGCCGTGGGAGCTTTGCCTGACCGTCAACGACTCCTGGGGCCACCAGCCGGCCGACCGCAACCACAAGAGCGTGCGCCAACTGGTGCGCTGGTTCACCGAGACCGTCGCGATGGGCGGCAACCTGCTGCTGGACGTCGGACCGCGCGAGGACGGCACCATCCCGGCCGAGCACGCCGAGCGGCTCGAAGGCCTCGGCGGCTGGATCGCCCGGCACGGCGCCGCCGTCCACGGCACCGGCGCGGGCCTGCCCCCGGGCCACCACTACGGGCCGAGCACCCTGTCCGCCGACCGCCGCACCCTCTACCTGGTCTGCTACGACATCCCCCGCGACGCCCTGGCCGTCCGCGGCCTGCGCAACGCCATCCGGCGGGTCACCGTGCTGGGCAGCGGGGCGGAGCTGGCCCACCGGGTGACCGGCGGCCTCGGCAACGTACCGGGCCTGAGCTGGATCGACGCACCCGCGGCTGCGGACCTGGACGAGTACGCGACCGTGCTGGCCGTGGAGCTGGACGGTGAACTCGACCTCTACCGCGGCCAGGGGCGTTCGTGAGCGCACCCCGGGGAGGTTGTCCGAAGATCCCGGGCCGCGCCGTGGCCGCTGGGTAGGGTCGCCGCAGCAGCCAGGACCGTACGACTCCCGAAGTATCCGAGGAAGGACCACGCAGATGGCCACGGCACTCGACCCCGTAATCCGCCGCGCACTGGACGAGACCCCGGTCGCCCACCTCGCCAGCGTCCTGCCCGACGGCGCCCCGCATTCCGTTCCGGTCTGGATCGGCACGTACGGCGACCGGATCGCGGTGCTCACCGGGCCCGAGTCCCGCAAGGCCCGCAATCTGCGCCGCGACCCGCGGGTCGCCCTCTCGCTGACCCCGCCCGACGATCCTTTCCAGCCGATCTCCATCCGCGGCCGGGTCACCGAGTGGCTGGAGGGCGAGGCGGCCTGGCAGGTCATCGACGAGGTGTCGGCCAAGTACACCGGCCGCCCCTACCCGCGCGACCGGGAGCGGGTCGTCGCCCTGATCGACCCCGACCGGCAGACAGTCGGCCTCTCCTGACGGCGGTCGCGCGGGTCACCCTGCCCTGCCTGTAATCCGCCCGTTCCCGCTCCGTTAACATGTTCGATCGGCGATCACCCCCACCGCCGCCCTTGACGGGGAGTCGATTCACCCAGACAGCCGCAATCGAACAAATCGACCAAAAATTGATAAACATAACATCGCGGGAATTCCCTCGAATATCGGGTTCGTCCGTCCTCGCCGCTTGGCGCAGGCCGCGGGCACTGCTGTGGACGGCCGCGGGTGCGGTGACCGCCGCCTTCCTGGTCGCGCTGGAGATCGCCGCCCGCCACTACGGCATACCGGGGCCGGTCACCAACCAGGCGAAGGAAGTGGTCTTCGCCCCCAAGTCGGGACCGCTGCTCTACGCCAGCATGGGCCTGATGATGGTGGTGCTCACCTGGCGGCAGCGCCTCGTCGCCGCCGCCGCGGCGGTCGGCATCGACCTGGTCTTCCTGCTGGTGCGGCTGGCGGCCGGCGCCGGGTTCGCCTGCGGCAACGGCCCGCTGTGGGTGATCATGGGCTGCGCGGTCATCGCGGTCACCCGCCGCACGGGCAGCGAGCGGACCCTGCTGCTCAAGGGCGTCGGCCTCGGCCTGCTGCTGGTGACCGGCCGCAAGACCGGTGACACCTGGCTGCTGATCACCTCCAAGACCCGGCCCGACGTGCTCGACCGGTACGCGGCCACCGCCGACCACGCGCTCGGCGACCCCTCGTGGCTGGCCGGGCGGATCGTGGACGCCACCGGCCCTGTCGGCAGCCACCTGCTGGACTACGTCTACATCCAGCTCGCCGTCGCCGCGGTCGCCGTGGCGATGTACCAGCTGCGCAATGTGGCCGCCGAGCGCCGCTTCCCGCGCCACCACCTGGTGCGCACCTTCCTGGTGATAGGCCTGATCGGCCCCGCGATCTACATGCTCTTCCCCACCGTCGGCCCGGTCTTCGCCTACGGCCCCGACGGCGGCCACTGGGCGCTGGCGAACGTGTGGCCCGCCACCGCCCCGCAGGTCACCACCCCGCACGCGATGCCCTTCGACGGGATCACCCCGCGCAACTGCATGCCCAGCCTGCACACCGCCTGGGCCACGGCGATCTTCATCCACTCCCGCAGGGGTCCGCGCAGCCTGCGCTTCGCGGGGACGTTCTGGCTGGTCGCCACGCTCTGCGCGACGCTCGGGTTCGGCTACCACTACGGCGTCGACCTGGTCGCCGGTGCGGTCTTCTCGATCACCGTCGAGGCGGCGCTGCGCACGTACGACCGCGGCTGGGACAAGGCCGGCGTCCAGCTGGTCGTGCACGGCGCCGCGGTCTTCACCGCGCTGCTGCTGTCCTACCGCTTCCTGCCGATGCAGATGGCCCGCCACCCGTACGTCTTCGGGCCGCTGCTGATCGCCGCCCTGGTCTCGGTGATCGCCGGCTACGTCCGCACCACCCGGCAGTGGGAGCCGGTGCCCGCGCCGGCGCTGCGCAGGAAGCCGCTGCCCGAGCTGGTGTGAGCCCGGTGCCGCACCGGCTCAGGCCGGGGCCGCCTCCAGGGCGGCGAAGGGCGGCGGCAGCGGGGTGAGCCCGGTGGGGGTGAAGCCGGCGCGGGTCATCAGACCCTCGATCTCGGCGCGGGTGCGGACCCGGCCGCCGGTGTTGACGAGCATGTTCAGGTCCGACAGGTACGCGCCCGGCGGGGTGCTGCCGTCCACCGCCGGCGGCAGGACGGGCTCGACGACCAGCAGCCGCCCGCCGTCCGGCACCGCCCGCCGGCACTGGTCGAGGATCGCGACGCAGGCGTCGTCCTCCCAGTCGATGACCACGCTCTTGAGCAGGTAGAGGTCGCCGCCCGCGGGCACGCCCGCGAAGAAGTCGCCCGCGTGGACCGTGACGCGCTCGGCCACCTGCTCGCGGGCCAGCACCGCGCCCGCCTCCGCGACCCCCTCGGGGGTGTCGAAGAGCATGCCGCGCAGCCCCGGGTGCCCGCGCAGGATCGCCGCCAGCAGGGTGCCGTCGCCGCCGCCCACGTCCACCACCGTCTTGTACCGGTCGAAGCCGTAGGCCGCGGCCAGCGCCGCCGCCGGGGCCTTCGTCCCCTGGCTCATCGCCGCGTTGAACTCGGCCGACGCCTGGGGATTCTGCTTGAGGTAGCCGAAGCAGTCGACGCCGAAGGCCTTCTCGAACGACGGCTCGCCGGTGCGCAGGCTGTCCGCCAGGTGGTCCCAGCCGCTCAGCACCACGGGCCCGGTGAACATCCGGACGAAGGCGGCCATGGAGGTCCCGTCGCCCTCCGGGGACTCCGCATCGCCGTGCAGCAGCGCACCGGCCGGTGCCAGCGCGAAGGAGCCGGGGGCCGGCTCGGCCAGCAGCTGCAGGGCGGCCAGCGCACGCAGCAGCCGTAGCGTGGCACGGGGTTCGGCCCCGAGTCCGGCGGCGACCTCGGCGGCGGGGCGGGGGGTGCCGTCGCGGCCGAAGCGGTCCAGGACGCCCAGCCGCAGCGCCGTGCCCACCGCCCGCGCGGCCAGCTGGCCGAACACCAGCCGGGCCAGCTGGCCCTGGGCTACGTCGATCTCCTGCTGGCTCGCTGGCACCGCTGGCCTCCCCGCGTCGACACTGCCCGGCGCCCCGCACAGTACTCGGCATTCCGAGTCCGGCTCCGTGCGGTGCATTGACAGGAACCTGCTACTTGACGATCAATCAGCCGGGAAACTTGAATTGTGAATCGGTTTGGAGTTCGCCTTCTCCGCAGTGCTGCCCGACACCCCGGTCTCTTCCCGGCTGAATTCTCCTGCAGCCGCATGAGCCGAGTACCGAGGGGTGTCTTCGAATGGCAGACCGGCAGGAAATCCACGCATCCGACCGTTTCCCGGAAATTGCGGCACTTTCCAGCGATCCACCGCCCGACCTGCTGGAATCGCTGTTCGCCTCATTGCCGCGGGCCGACCAGCGGCGCACCGGCGCCGAGTACGTGATGGGCCTGTTGCGCACACCGGGGCGGAAATCGGCACGGAACATCGCACATCTCATGGGCGGCCGGGGCGCCGACCAGAGCCTGCACCACTTCGTCAACCAGTCGACCTGGGCCTGGCACCCGGTGCGCCGGGCACTTGCGGAATACTTGGTACCGCGGATTTCGGTGGACGCATGGGTGGTGCGCAGAACGCTCATTCAGAAGGTCGGCCAGCATTCCGTGGGCGTCCACCGCACCTTCGTGCCCGATGCGGGGCGGGTGCTCAACGCCCAGCAGGCCGTCGGCGTGTGGGCCGCCTCGGCCGAGGGCAGCGGCCCCGTCGACTGGGAGCTGCGGCTGCCGCGCGGCTGGCTCGACGACGACTTACGCCGCAGGAGGGCGTCGATCCCGGACAGCGCCTTCCCCGAGACGTACGCCGAGCAGGTCGCCCGGCAGTGCCGCACCGTCGTGCAGGGCTGGGGCCTGCCGGTCCGCCCGGTCGTCCTGGACGCCCGCGAGATGGACCTCGCCACGGTGCTCGGCCGCCTCGGCCGCGCGGACATCCCGGTGCTCGCGCGCATCGACGCCTCCGTGCCGCTGACGGTCGCGGACCCGGCGCTGACCGGGCACCCGGTGTCCGCCAGGATGACCGCGGGCGAGGCGGTGCGCGCCGCCCAGGGCACGGCGTGCCCGGCCCGGTGGCGCGGCCCGGGCGCGCCCGGCGGTGTACGGGCCGGGCAGCTGACCGGCGTCGCCGTCAAGGCCGCGGACGGCGGCGCGGGCGACCACCTGGCAGAGCCGCGCATCCTGACCCTGATGGGGCTGGCCGAGCGGGGCCGCCCCGAGGCGCAGCAGCTGTGGCTGACCGACATCCCCACCGCCCACCCGGCGTCGCTGCTGCGGCTGTGCACCCTGCTGGAGCGCGTCGAGTACGACTACGCGGCCACCGCGAAGAGCGTCGGCATCGAGGACTACGCGGGCCGCTCGTTCTGCGGGTGGCACCGGCACATGACGCTCGCGTCGGTGGCGCACGCCGTCGCGCTGCCGCCGGCCGCTCTGGCGCCCGCCGCGCACGGGGACCTGGTGCTCGGGGGCGCCCTGGACGGCGGGCACGCCGCGGCGGGCCGCACCTGACGAAGTAAGGCGGAGCCGCGTTGACGCCCCGGTGGCAGGGACCAAGGGTGGGGGCGTTCCGACCTGCGGCTGGAGGGAGACGGGGCTATGGAGGGCAGAGTCGCCTTGGTCACCGGGGCTGCCGGCGGCATCGGTGCGGCCGTGGCCGGCGAGCTGTGCCGGCTCGGCGCCGCCGTCGCCGCGGTGGACTGCGACGAGGACCGGCTGGCGCGCACGGTGGAGAAGCTCACCGCTGACGGGCTGCGCGCCGAGGCCTTCGCGGTCGACCTCGCGGGACGGACCCAGGTGGACGGCGCGGTCGCCGCGATCGAGGACCGGCTCGGGCCGCTGGACTACCTGGTGAACTGCGCGGGTGTGCTGCGGACCGGCGAGGTCAGGGACCTCACCGACCAGGACTGGGACGCCACCTTCGCGGTCAACGCCACCGGGGTGTTCGTGATGTCCCGCGCGGTGGTCTCCCGCATGGTGCCGCGGCGCAGCGGCGCGATCGTCACGGTCGCCTCGAACGCGGCCGGCACCGCACGTATGCAGATGGCCGCCTACGCGGCCTCCAAGGCGGCGGCGACGATGTTCACCAAGTGCCTGGGCCTTGAGGTCGCCCGCTACGGCATCCGCTGCAACGTCGTCGCGCCCGGCTCGACGGACACCCCCATGCTCGTGGGCATGGGGGTGAACGGCGAGGCCGAGCGGGCGGGCATCATCGACGGCATCGCCGAGCACTACAAGGCGGGCATCCCGCTGCGCAAGCTCGGCCGCGCCTGCGACGTCGCCGACGCCGTCGTCTTCCTGCTGTCCGACCGCGCCTCGCACATCACGCTGCACAGCCTGACGGTCGACGGCGGCGCCACCCTCGGGGTGTGAGGGCGGTGCCCGGACAGGAGCCGGCGGTGGCAGGGCCGGGAGCGGGCGGCGAGCAGCCGCTGCTGCAGAGCAGGGACGGCGGGGTGCTCACCCTCACGCTGAACCGGCCGCACCGCAGGAACGCCATCGACAGCCCGCTGTGGGCCGCCTTCGGCGAGGCCCTGGTGACGGCCGCGGACGACCCGCAGGTGCGGGCGCTGGTCATCACCGGTGCGGGCGGCGCCTTCTGCGCCGGCCTGGACCTGGCGGGCGCGGGTGACGGCGGGCACCCGCTGGACGTCTCGGGGCGGGGCCCGGGCTCGCACCCGCTGGAGGAGATGCGCAGGGCCAACGAACTGGCCCTGCGGCTGCACGACCTGCCGATCCCCGTGGTGGCGAAGGTGACGGGCGCCGCGGTCGGCGCGGGCTGGAATCTCGCGCTCGGCTGCGACCTGGTCGTCGCCTCCCCGCAGGCGCGCTTCTCGCAGATCTTCGTGCACCGCGGGGTGTCGGTCGACTTCGGCGGCTCCTGGCTGCTGCCGAAGCTGGTGGGCCTGCAGCAGGCCAAACGCCTGGTGCTGCTGGGCGAGACGCTCGACGCCGACGAGGCGCACCGGCTGGGCCTGGTGACCTGGGTGGTGGCCGACGACGAGGTCGACGGCTTCACCGCCGACCTGGCGCGGCGGCTCGCGGCCGGGCCGCCGGTGGCGACGGCGCAGAGCAAGGCGCTGCTGAACGAGGGCGCGGACCGCAGCCTGCGCGAGGCGCTGGCCGGCGAGGCGCGCGCGCAGACCGTCAACTTCGCCACCGCCGACTCCCGCGAGGGCTTCACGGCCTTCCTCGACAAGTCCGAACCGGTCTTCACCGGCGAGTGGGCCGTGAAGTGACACCGCGCCGCGGCTGCCGGACCACAGCCGCGTGTATCGTGCCCCTCCGTCCCAATTCCCTTGCCACTATGAGGAGTTGACCCATGGCAACCACGATGACGGTCGAGGAGCGCGAGGCCTTCCTTGCCGATCTGCACGTCGGTGTGCTGAGCATCGCCGACGCCGAAGGGCGCGGCCCGCTCCAGGTGCCGATCGGCTACGACTACGCCCCCGGCGGCGACATCCGGATCTCCACCAAGGTCACCAGCCGGAAGTTACAACTGGCCCGCGCGGTCGGCCGGGTGTCCTTCCTGGTGCAGACCGAGGTCTTCCCCTACCGCTACGTGTGCGTCGAGGGCCCGGTCGTCCTGGACGAGCCGACCGACCCGGAGGAGCACCGGGCACGGTCGGTTCGCTACCTGGGCGAGGCGATCGGCGGGGCCTACGCGGACGCCGTCAAGTCGGTGCTCCCGCAGTTCGTGACGCTCGCGATCCGGCCGGAGCGGTGGCGTACGTACGACGCGAGCAAGAGCATGTGACGCACGGACGCACACGCGCGTGGGACGGCGGGCGCCCGTGGCGTACGCCGTACCGCCGTATCCGCGGGCCGACTTGACGGATACGGCGGGCGTTTGTTGACCGGGGCGCGGGGCGCTGGCGACGCTGCCGGACATGACCGACACCCCGATGAAGGACGGCCCCCTCTTCGAAGTGCGCGCCGAGGCCGTGATCGCGGCGCCGCCCGAGGCGGTGTACGCCACCGTGAGCGACCTGCCCCGGTGCGGCGAGTGGAGCGAGGAGTGCAACGGCGGCGAGTGGATCTCCGGTGCCCCCGGCACGGTCGGCGCCGTCTTCCGCGGTGAGAACTTCCGCAGCCCCGACGTCGTCGCCTGGGCGCCGGTGGTCCGCGGCACCTGGCACACGGAGGCCGAGGTCGTCGCCGCCGAGCCCGGCCGGCGCTTCGGCTGGGCGATGCGCGACAGCGCCGGGCGGGCGCAGGAGAGCGTGTGGTCCTACGAACTGGCCGCGGGCAACGAGGCGGACAGCACCGTCCTGGTGCACAGCTTCTGGATGGGCAGGGCCACCGAGGGGATCCGCGGCATCACCGCCGAGATGACCGAGGCGGAGCGCACGGAGTTCTTCTCGGCCTGGGCCGCCAAGCTCACCGCCGAGATGGCAGCGACCGTCCAGCGCGTCAAAGGCGTCGTCGAGAAGAGCTGAGGGTGGTGACCGGATGTTCCTGCAACGCATAGGCAACCGGGGGTTGCGGCTCGGGACGCTCTTCGAGCGCGCGGCGGCACGGCATCCGGCGACCCTGATGGTCCTCGACCACGACCTCGACATCGCGCCGGACGCGGGCCGCCGGCTGACCGTCGGGGAAATGGCCGACATCGTCACGGACTGCGCGACCCGGCTGCGCAAAGCCGGGATCCGGGCCGGTGAGCGGGTGGTGGTCTACAAGTCCGAGGGCTTCGACATCATGCTGCTGGCCTGCGCGGTGAACCGGATCGGCGCGGTGCCCGTCCTGCTGTCGCCCGCGCTCGACGGGGCGACGGCCACCGAGCTGGTACGCCGCGCCGAGCGGCCGCACCTGGTCACCGACCGGGCCAAGCTCGACCGGGAGCTGTCCCCCGGCGTCCTCGCGCTCACCCGCACCGTCGTCCTGACCACCGGCGAGCACCCCGGCACCGTCCCGCTCGCCGACCTCGGCGGCGACCCGCCCGCGCGACCCGTCGCCGTACTCGCCGACCGGCCGATGCTCATCACCCACACCTCGGGCACCACCGGCACCCCGAAGCTGGCCGTGCACACCGCACGCAGCATGCAGGCCCGCTACCGCCCGCAGCGCGCCGCCGTCACCCCGCTGATCCGCGGCCGTGAGACCGTCGCCATCCATGTCTCCTTCGTCCACTCGCGGCTGGTCACCGCGCTGGCCATCGCGCTGCTGCGCGGCTTCCCCGTCCTCGTGCTGCGCGACGGCGAACCCGGGCACGTCGCCGACCTCTTCGCGCGGCTGCGCCCCGGCATCCTGGAGGCGCACCCCAACGCGTACATGGCCTGGGAGGGCCTCGCGGACGACCCGCGCGGGCCGCTGGCCAATGTGAAGCTCTTCAGCAGCACCTTCGACGCGATCCACCCGCGTACGGTGCGCCGCCTGCTGGGCGCCTCGCGGCGGACGCAGCCGCTGTTCGGGCAGATCTACGGGCAGAGCGAGGTCGGCCCCGCGCTGATGCGCGGCTTCACCCGCGGGCGCGCCCCGGACGCCGACGGCCGCTGCGTCGGCATGCCCGTCCCCGGGATGACCGAGGCGCGGGTCGTCAGCCGCGGCGGGCGCCCGCCGTCGGCGGACAACCCCGGCTTCATCGAGGTGCGCAGCGACGGCCGGATCGTCACCTACCTCGGCGAGCGTGAGCGCTACGCCGAGCAGCTCACCGACGGCTGGTGGCGGATGGGCGACGTCGGCTACCGCACCCGGTGGGGCTGCTTCCACCTGCTGGACCGGGAGGTCGACATGATCCCCGGCTTCGGCAGCAGCCTGGCCGCGGAAGACGTCCTGTTCACCCGCCTCGACCAGCTGGCCGAGGTCGTCATCGTGCCCGGCGCGGACGGCGCCCCGCCGATACCCGTCGTGTGCACCAAGGACGACAAGCCGCTGGACCCCGCGGCCTGGCGGGCCGCCACCGCCCGGCTGCCCGCGATGGCAGAGCCCGTTCACTGGCGCCTCGACGACCTGCCGCAGACCGCGACCCGCAAGATCAAACGGCTCGACCTCGCCAAGCTCCTGTCGGCGGGCGCCGACCCGGGCGAGTGAGGCCCGGCATGGCCAAGGTCGTCATCGTCGGCGGCGGCATCGGCGGCCTGGCCGCGGCCCTCGCGGTGGCCGCCCGCGGCCACCGGGCGGTGGTGCTGGAGCGCGGCGGGGAGTTCGCCGAGCTGGGCGCGGGCATCCAGCTGGCCCCCAACGGCATCCACGCGCTCGACCGCCTCGGACTCGGCGCGCAGGTGCGCGAACGCGGGGTGCACATCGACGAGTTGCGCTTCATGGAAGGTGTGACCGGCGAACACGTGGCGAGCCTGCCGCTCAAGGGCGCCTACCCGCTGCGCTTCGGCAACCCCTATGTCGTGGTGCACCGCGGGGAGTTGTACGGCCTGCTGCTCGCCGCCTGCCGCGCCGACGACGCGGTGGAGCTGCGCGCCGGCAGCGCCGTCAGGTCCTACTGGCAGGACGGCGCGGCCGCGGCCGTACGGCTGACCAGCGGTGAGGAGGTCGCCGGCGACGCGGTGATCGGGGCCGACGGCGTCCACTCGGCGGTCAGGCGGCAGCTCGTCGGCGACGGCGAGCCCCGCGTGTCGGGCATCACCGTCTACCGGACGGTCGTCCCGATGGAGCGTGTCCCGGTCGAGCTGCGCTGGAACGCGGTGACCTGGTGGGCGGGACCCGGCTGCCACTTCGTGCACTACGCCATCGCCGGCGGCCGCTACCTCAACCTCGCGCCGAGCGTGGAGAACGGCGCCACCGAGGCCGTCTCCGGGGTGCCCGTCGGCGCGGACCAGGTGCTGTCCGCCTTCGCCCCGCTCGGCCGGGTCGCGCGGCGGCTGCTGGCGCTCGGCGAGGAGTGGAGGTCCTGGGTGCTGGTCGACCGCGACCCGGTCCCGGTGTGGACCGACGGCCGGGTGGCGCTGCTCGGCGACGCGGCCCACCCGATGCTGCACTACGCGGCGCAGGGCGCCTGCCAGGCCCTGGAGGACGCGGTCCTGCTCGGCGACCTGCTCGACGGCGACGCGGACACCGTCCCCGAGCGCCTTTCCGCGTACAACGCGCAGCGCCGCGACCGCACCGCCCGCCTCACCCACCTGGCCCGCCGGAGCACCCGCCTGTGGCACCCGGCGGGCGAGGCGGCGAAGGCCCGCAACGCGCTGCTGGCGGGCCTGACGGAGTCAGAACTGCACGACCAGGTCGCATGGATCCACGGCACCCGCCACTTCGGCACCCCCGAGGACGGTCAGCAGTCCGACACACCGGCTGCCGCCGACGGCCGCGCCGATACGCCGCCGCAGTGAATCGTGTCGAGCGGGCCGTCGGTGCCGTGGTCGGCTCTGCTGTGGGGGACGCGCTGGGGGCGCCGTTCGAGTTCGGACCGGCGGGCATGCTCTCAAGCCGGTTCCCCGAGCCCGGGGCAGCAGAAGGCGCGGCACGACCTGAGTGGCGGAAAGGGCGCGATCGGCTGCTTCGCGGATGAGGTAAGCCAAGGCTCGAACGGCGTTGCCGTATCTCGCCACCGGTCGCGATTACGTCGCGTGCTGCCTTGCACGGGCTCGTCCGGTCAGTGAGCATCGCGCCGACATCAGGGGGACTTGGGTGCTCGTCCTCGACGGGCATGCGCTGGCTGTAGGAACTGCACCGGGCGGGGATGCACCGGGCTGACCTGACAGAGGTGGGTTGGGGATCGGGGGCGGTCAGGGTGGGTGGGGGGAGAATCGGGGGTGTGATCGGTGCCTACGTGGACGAGTGCGGGCCGGCGGAGGTCATCAGGGTCGGGGAGGTGGCGGAGCCGCGGGTCGGGGGGACTGACGTGTTGGTCGACGTCGAGGTCAGTGCCGTCAACGCCGTTGACACCATGGTGCGTTCCGGGGCCTTCCGTACGGCGATGGAGCTCCCCTTCGTCATAGGGCGGGACCTGGTCGGCACCGTTGCCGCCGCCGGTCCGGGGGTGCCGGGGTTCCGGGTGGGCGACCGGGTGTGGTGCAACAGCATGGGGCACGGGGGGCGGCAGGGTGCCGCCGCGCAGCGGGTCGCGGTGCCGGGGGACCGGCTCTACCGGCTGCCCGCGGGGGTGGACCCCGTCGAGGCGGTCGCGGTGGTGCACCCGGCTGCGACCGCGTACTTGGCGCTGTTCACCCACGGGCGGCTGCGCGCCGGGGAGACGGTGGTGGTCGCGGGGGGCGGGGGCAATGTCGGGGGCGCCCTGATCACGCTGGCCGTGCACGCGGGTGCCCGGGTCGTCGCGACGGCGGGCGGGCGGGACGCGGAGCGCTGCCGGGCGCTGGGCGCCGTGGAGGTCGTCGACCACCACGGCCCTGAGCTGGCAGGGGAGTTGGCGGCGGCCTGCCCGCAGGGCGCGGGGCTGTACGTCGACACCTCGGGCCGGGTGGACCTGGATCTGGCCGTCGGGCTGCTGGCCTGGCGCGGCCGGGTGGTGCTGCTGGCCGGGATGGGTGCGCGGCCGGAACTGCCCGCGGGGCCGCTCTACGTCATGGACCGCTCGGTGATCGGCTTCGCCATCTCGCACGCCACGACGGCCGAACTCGCCGAGGCCGCCGCCACGGTGAACCGCCTGCTGGCCGGCGGCGCCCTGCGCCCGTCGGCCACGCACACCCTGCCGCTGAGCGCGGCGGCCGAGGCCCACCGCCGCCTGGAGTCCGGCGGGGTCCGCGGCAAGATCGTCCTCCGCGTCGGCCCGGAGAGCTGACATATCGTCAGATCGGTGCCATCCGCAGCCCCGCGTCCAGCCGCACGGACTCGCCGTTCAGCATCGAGTTGCCGATGACGTGCTCGGCCAGCGCCGCGAACTCGTCGGCGGCGCCGAGGCGTTTGGGGTGCGGCAGCTGGCCGCGCAGCTGCTCCACCGCCCGCTCGGGGACCGCCTGCATCAGCCGGGTGTCGAACAGGCCGGGCGCGATGTCGACCACCCGGATGGCGTGCGGGGCCAGTTCGCGGGCCAGCGGCAGCGCCATGCCCGCGATCGCGGCCTTGGAGGCCGCGTACGCTGACTGCCCGCTCTGGCCGTCCCAGGCGGCGATGGAGGACGTGGTGATCACCACGCCCCGGTCCTCCTCGACCAGCGGCTGCGCCGCGATGCGGACGACCGCCTGCCGGACCACGTTGAAGGTGCCGATGAGGTTGGTCCTGACGACCGCCTCGAACTCGTCCAGGCGCATCACCCGCCGGCCCAGGATCTGCTTGCTGTAGGTGGTGCCTGCGCAGCACACGAGGCTGCGCAGCTCCCCTAGTTCCTCGGCCGCGTCCAGGACCCGGCCGACCGCGTCGTCGTCGGTGACGTCGCCGGCCACGAAGACCGCCTGCGGGCCGAGTCGGGCGGCGGCGGCCCTGCCGGTCTCCGGCGAGCGGCCCATCACCACCACGCGCGCCCCTGCCGCCACCAGCCGCCGCGCGGTCGCCAGGCCCAGGCCCGCTGTTCCGCCGGTGACCAGCGCCACCGTGTCCTTGAGCTGCACCGCAGCCGTCCTCTCCTGGGTCGTGGAGCCCGCGGCTCAGGCCGCGGTGTCCGGGTCGTACCAGCGCACGATCGCGGCGCCCGCGGTCATGCCGGCCCCGACGGCCAGCAGCGCGAAGAGGTCGCCGTCGCGGAAGGGCCGGTCCGCGTGGGCCATGGAGAAGGCGACCGCCACCGAGGCGCCTGCGGTGTTGCCGGTCAGCCGCCCGTAGTCGGGGGCGACTTCGGGCGGGATGCCGACGAAGTCGCCGAGCATGCGCACCAGTTTGGGGTTGGCCTGGTGGATGAGGACCCGGTTCAGCTCGTCCAGCCGGACCCCGGCCTTGGCGAGCGCGGCTTCGAGGATCTTCGGGCCGCGTTCCATGACCACCCTCTTGACCCCGCGCCCGTCCATCTGGAAGTAGCCGTCGTGCCGCGGCATCGTCGCGATCTCCGACAGCGAGCCGTCGGCCCACAGTTCGAGCGCGAGGATGCCGTATCCGGCGGGTACGGGGCCGAGTTGGACCGCTCCCGCGCCGTCGCCGAACAGCGGGGCGATGCGGTGGTCGGTGGGGTCGACGCAGCGGGTCAGGACGTCGGCGGCGACCACGAGCGGGTGCCGGGCGAGGCCCGCGGCGGTCATGGCGGTGGCGACCGAGAGCGCGTAGAGGAAGCCGGAGCAGCCGGCGCTCACGTCGAAGGCCGGTATGCCGGGCAGCCCGAGCTTCTTCTGCACGTAGCAGGCGGTGGACGGGGCGAGTTTGTCGGGGGTGCTGGTGCCGAGGACGATCAGGTCGGCGCCGACGGGTGCGCCGGCCAGCGCCAGGGTCGCGGCCTGGGTGGCGAGGTCGGAGGTCAGGGACTCGGGTGCCGCGTAGTGCCGGCTCTCGATCCCGGTGCGCTCGCGTATCCACTCGATGTCGACGCTCGCGGTCTCGGCCACCGCTTCGTTGGAAACGGGTGCACCGGGAAGGTAGTGCCCGACTCCGACGATGCCCAACGAGGTTGTGTCCATCATCCGCTCCGTTGTCGTCCAGACGGCCATGGCCTTTCACGTCGGCGGACGCCGGCGTCGTACGGCAGAGGACCGCCGTTCGAGAAGCACAGTGGCTGCGCGGGAGGGGCGTCCAGCCCGCCCGCGCGGGTTTGTCAGGTGAGCCGGTCGGCGACCTGACGACCTGACAGACTCCGCCGGGTGCCCATTGAGCACACCGATCTCGCGGCATTTACTGACGGCGTGCCGGATTCCGGCGGCAATTGGCCGGTCGCGGGAGGGGAGCAGCGTGCTGGACGCCGAGTTGAGGGCCGCGTACCTGGAGCGGATCGGGGCCGCACGGCCCGAACGCGCCGACGCCGCGGCCCTGCGGCTGCTGCACGAACGGCATGTGCTGTCGGTGCCGTTCGACACCCTGGACTTCCACATCCCCCGGGAGATCTTCTACAAGGACCTGCGGGTCGTGGAGAAGATCGTGCACGAGCGGCGCGGCGGGGTGTGCGGGGAGACCAACACCGCATTCCACTTCCTGCTGCGGTCCCTGGGATTCGCCAGCACGATGCACCACGGCAGGGTCTGGTTCGGCGACCGGCTCTACGCGCCCTACAACCACTTCCTGCTGTCGGTGGACATCGACGGGCAGAAGTGGGTGGTGGACGTGGGATTCGGCAAGATCTCCCGCTATCCGCTGCTGCGCGACACCGAGGAGCCGCAGCGCAATGCGCACGGCGTCTTCCAGGTGCGCAAGGTCGACGCCAGGACGTACGACGTGTTCCGCAACGGCAAGCCGCAGTACCGCTTCTACGACGACGAGGTCGACCTGGACGTCGACCTCGACCAGGTCGTGTGGTGGATGCGGACGAGCCCGCAGTCGCCGACCCTGCAGAACATGATCTGCTCGCGGCCGACCGAGGACGGCTGGGTGACCCTCAAGGACGACGTGCTCACCGTCGTCAGCGGCGCCGGGCGGGAGACCGGGCAACTGGCCGGCGACGCCGAGGTGCTCGCGGCGTACGAGAAGTGGTTCGGGTTCACGCTGGAGCGGCGCCCGACTCCCGGCCCGCACGCGCGCACCGACCCCTCGCGCGTGATGGCGGTCGACCAGGACTGAGCCGGGTGCCGGGCGGAGCGGGCGGGCACTCCCCCGGCCGCACGCCGTCCAGGCGCCCCCGCACCACCCCGACGTCCACCGAACCAGGAGGAGGCAGGGCCATGCCGGCCATACCCCCGATCACGGCCTACCCCGTGCCCACCCGGGACGACCTGCCGGAGAACACCGCCCGCTGGGAGCTCGATCCGGACCGCGCCGCCCTGCTCATCCACGACATGCAGAACTTCTTCCTGCGGCCCTTCCCCGAGGACGGCTCGCCCCGGCGCGAACTGCTCGCCAACACCGCCCGGTTACGTGACGCGTGCGCGGGCAGCGGCATGCCCGTCGCCTACACCGAGCAGCCCGGCGACATGACCGAGGCGGAACGCGGCCTGCTGCGGGACTTCTGGGGACCCGGGATGCGCCGTGCCGAGCACGACCGCGCCGTCACCGGCGCCCTCGCGCCCAGGGACGGCGACTGGCGGCTGACCAAGTGGCGCTACAGCGCCTTCCAGCGCACCGACCTGCTCGACAGCCTGCGCGCCGCCGGCCGCGACCAGTTGGTCGTCTGCGGGGTGTACGCCCATGTGGGCATCCTGATGACGTGCGTGGAGGCGTTCAGCCACGACATCCAGCCCTTCCTGGTCGCCGACGCGGTCGCCGACTTCACCGCCGACTACCACCGGCTGGCCGTCACCTACGCGGCCGAGCGCTGCGCCGTCGTGCAGACCACCGACGAGACGCTCGCCCGGCTCGCGCGGACCGGCAGGGCCGCGGGGCTGCCGGCCGCCGAGACCCTGGCCTGATGCCGCGCCCGCCCGAGCCCGAACCACCGGTCCTGGCAGGCCTCGTGGCGCAGCGGCACCCGCCGCCCTTCGCCCTGCTGCACCGCCCGCACAGCGGCGCCGACGGACTCGACCTGCTGCTCGGCCAGGTCAGCACGCCCACGGCGCTGGCCGACATCCCGCTGCCGCCTGCCGGGGGCGCCGGCGGCCCGCGGCAGGACGTGCTCGCGCTCGTCCCCTACCGGCAGATCGCGGAGCGCGGCTTCGCCCACACCGACGACGGGGCGCCGCTGCTGGCGATGTCCGTGGACCACCGGGAGCGGGTGCCGCTGCGGACCGCGCTGCGCCTGCTGCCCGACGAGCCGCCGGTCGTGACCGGCGGCAGGTTCGACGTCAGCGACGAGGACTACGCGGAGACGGTCAAGAAGGTGGTCACCGACGAGATCGGCTGGGGCGAGGGCGCCAACTTCGTCATCCGGCGCTCGTACGTGGCGGAGCTGGCCGGCGACCGTGCGCGCGCCGCCCTGTCCATCTTCCGCCGGCTGCTGCGCGGCGAGTCCGGAGCCTACTGGACGTACGTGGTGCACACCGCCGAGCGCACCGTCGTCGGCGCCAGCCCGGAGCGCCATGTCAGCCTCGCTCGGGGCACCGCCGTGATGAACCCGATCAGCGGCACCCTGCGCCACCCGCCGTCGGGCGCCACCCTCGCGGAGGTCGAGCGCTTCCTGGCCGACCGCAAGGAGACCGACGAGCTGAACATGGTCCTGGACGAGGAACTCAAGATGATGGCCCGGTTCTGCACCGGCGGCGGCCGCGTCGTGGGTCCGTACCTGAAGGAGATGGCCCGGCTCGCGCACACCGAGTACCTCATCGAGGGGCGTACGGAGCAGGACCCGCGCACCATCCTGCGGGAGACCATGTTCGCCCCCACGGTGACCGGCAGCCCGCTGGAGAACGCCTGCCGGGTGATCACCCGTTACGAGCAGGGCGGGCGCGGCTACTACAGCGGGATCGCGGCGCTCATCGGGCGGGACGAACAGGGCGGGCGCACCCTGGACTCCGCCATCATGATCCGCACCGCGGACATCGACCCGCGCGGCAGGCTGCGGATCGGTGTGGGCGCCACCCTGGTGCGGCACTCCCACCCGGTCTCCGAGGTCGCCGAGACCGCGGCGAAGGCAGCCGGGCTGCTGCACGCGCTCGGGGTCGCGCACACCGCCGACGGCGACAGCGCGCCCGCGCCCGTACAGCACGGGACGCCGCGGCCCGGGACGCAACCGCCCGCGCCCGCCGCCCGTTTCGGCAGCCACCCCCGGGTGCGCTCGGCCCTGGCCCGGCGCAACGGCGGGCTCGCCGGCTTCTGGCTGGCCCCGCAGCAGGAGCGGGCGCGGCCCGTCCCGCAGCTCGACGGGCGCAGGGCGCTGATCGTGGACGCCGAGGACACCTTCACCGCGATGATCGCCGAGCAGTTGCGCGCGATCGGGCTCGGCATCGAGGTGCGTCGCTTCGACGAGCCCCTCCGGGAGCAGGACTGGGACCTGGTGGTCGCGGGCCCCGGACCCGGCGACCCGCGGGAGGACGGCGACCCGAAGATCGCGCGGCTGCGCACTCTGCTCGGCACCTTGCTGTCGGACTCGCGGCCCTTCCTCGCCGTGTGCCTGAGCCACCAGGTGCTGTGCACGGAACTCGGACTGCCACTGCGCCGCCGTACGGTGCCCAACCAGGGCACGCAGAAGGCGATCGACCTCTTCGGCCGCGCCGAGCGGGTCGGCTTCTACAACACCTTCGCCGCCACCAGCGCGTCACCGCAGATCCGGCCGCCCCGGCTCGGCGGCGCCCCCGTGCGGGTGTCGGCCGACGCGGCGACGTCGGAGGTCCACGCGCTGCGCGGCCCCGGGTTCGCGTCCTTCCAGTTCCACGCCGAGTCGGTGCTCACCGTCGACGGCCTGCGGCTCCTCACCGCGGCGACCACGCACGCCCTGGGCGCATCCGGGCAGCAACCCGACCGGTAGCGAGGCCGGTACGGCCGCCGGCCGGAGCCCGGCCTCCCCGTTCGACCCGGCGGTATCCAGCCGCCGGAAAGTCGCACCGTCGCACTCGTTGCGCTTCGACAATTCGACTGTCATCGTATCGGCCAATCCTCCGATGACGGCAGCGAACTGCTTCACCTCACGATCGAAGCGCTTCGACTCAGTCAGTCCGTTCGCAGCAGCCGTCACGGCACACGAAACGGAGTCCCCCCATGCGTGCAACCCTCCGGAGCAAACCCCGTACCGTCCTGGTCGGCCTGGTGGCCGCCGCTGCCGCCGCGGTCGGGCTGGCCGCCGCGCCGGCCCAGGCGGCCACCTGGTCATCGAACGACCAGTGGGCGACATGGTCCAACGGCGGTTACACCCTCTACAACGACATCTGGGGCAGCGGGGCAGGCCCGCAGACGATCTGGGCCAACTCGTACAGCAACTGGGGTGTGTGGGCGAACCACCCCAACACCGGCGGCATCAAGTCGTACCCCAACGCCACCCGCTACATCGGCAAGAAGCTCAGCGCCCTGCACTCGGTGCAGTCCAGCTTCAACGTCACGGTGCCCTCCAGCGGCGCGTACGAGACGGCGTACGACATCTGGGACAGCAACAACGCCTACGAGATCATGCTCTGGATGAACAAGACCGGCCCGGTCGGACCGCTCGGCACCTCGCAGGGCAACGTCACTGTCGGCGGCAGCAGTTGGACGGTCTACAAGGGCAGCAACGGCGCCAACGCCGTCTTCTCCTTCGTCCGCACGTCCAACACCAGCTCCTCCAGCGTGGACGTGCTGGCCGTCATGAACTGGCTGAAGAACACCAAGGGCTGGTTCGGCGATGTCACCCTCGGCAACGTCCAGTTCGGATACGAGATCACCTCGTCCTCCGGCGGCATGGACTTCAGGACGAACTCCTTCTCCGTGTCGTCCTCCTGACCGGGCGCCACCGGCACAGGCGGGACTGTGAACACGAACGCACAGACGCGTTCACATCCGACCAGCCGGTCCCGTCATGCGGACACCGGGCGGCAGCGGTCAGCTGTAGGGAGCGCTGTCGCCCGCGGGGGCGGTCCAGACCTGGCGGGAGGAGGCGACCGAGGAGTTGCGGATGACCAGCTCGGGCAGGATCAGGACGCGCTGGGCCGGGCGCCGCTTGCCCTCGATCAGCCGGGACACCATCATCTCCACCGCCACCCGGCCGACCCGGCCCTTGGAGGGGCGCACCGCGGTCATGGCGGGTTCCGCGAGCTGCGCGACCTCGTCGTCGTAGCTGACCATCGCCATGTCGCCGGGGATGGAGATGCCGACTTCCGCCAGATACTGTGCGATCGAGATCGCATCGGGGTCGCTGTGCACGATCAGCGCGGTGGTGCGGTGGTCGCGGCAGCGCTCCAGGACCCGGCCGATGATCTCGCGGTGGCCCGGCACGTCGAGGGCGACACTCTCGCGCACCACGAACTCGGCGGGCAGGCCCAGGTCGGCGCACACCCGCCGCCAGCCGACGGCCAGGTGCGCCGAGGTGGGGCTGCCCTTGGACAGCACCAGGCCCATCCGCCGGTGGCCGTGCTCGTACAGGTGGCGTACCGCCATCTCCAGGCCCAGCGCGTGGTCGCTGCGCACCCACTCCAACTGCCGTGGCGTGGGCGTCCAGTGCGGGGTCTGCCGCTCGACCAGGATGGTGGGGACCGGCAGGTTGCCGATCCAGTCGATCATCTCCTCGACACCGTCGCCTTCGAGGTTCGGCGCAAGCAGCAGGCCCTGCACCTGCTGGGCCGCGATCAGCCGGGATATCTGCCGGCGGTCCTCGGCCTGGTCGTAGCTGGAGCCGCGCAGCTGGATCTGCACCCCGAGCGCGGCGGCCGACGCGCGGGCGCCGCCGACGATCGGCGGCCAGTAGAAGTCCAGCGAGGGCACCACCATGCCGATGGTGAAGCCGGCCGCGGCGGGGCGGGGCCTGCGGCCGGGCACCGCGGAGGTCGCCGGCTCCAGGTCGGTCGGCAGCGTGGCGCCGCCGTGCACCTTGGTGAGCAGGCCGTCGGCGGCGAGCGCGGCGATGTCGCGCCGGACGGTCAGCTCGCTGACCGCGAGGATCCTGGCCAGGTCGCGGACCCGTACCGCCCCGTGCCTGCGCAGTTCCTCCATCACCCGCTCGCGCCGCTGCAGCGCGAAGAGTCGGTCGTCGCCCATCAAGGCGCCTCTCGTTCCGGTGTGCACGTCTGAATGTTTGGTTGCGGTTCTGTTCGAACTCTGGTGAACACGTCCTGAACACCACTATCTCTGTTCCAACGTATTTGGAACGGAACTCTCAGGAAACACCGGTGCAGCACTCGTTCCGAGGAAAAGGATCCGACGCCCGATGCCGAACAAGCCGCACGCGCTGGTCGCGATGAGCCGGCAGAGCTTCGACGCGCACTTCGACCGGCAGCGCCTGGACCGGCTCAACGCGCTGGTGACGGTGGGCGACCCGCTGTGGACCGACGACCTGGACACCCCGGCGGCGCGGACCCGCCTCGCCGACGTCGAGGTCCTGCTCACCTCGTGGGGCGCCCCGCAGCTGACACCGGCCCGGCTGGCCGCGGCACCCCGGCTCCGCGCGGTACTGCACTGCGCCGGCAGCGTCAGGGGCCTGGTCGGCGACGCGGTGTGGCGGCGCGGCATCCGCGTCACCAGCGGCGCCGACGCCAACGCCATCCCGGTCGCCGAGTACACCCTGGCCGCGATCATCTTCGCCGGGAAGAAGGCCCCCTTCCTCGCGGCCGACGAGCAGCGGGCGTACGGCGGCTGGGGCAGCGTCACCGGCTACGGCGACCTGTCCAACTACGGCCGCACCGTCGGGGTCGTCGGCTTCTCCCGGATCGGGCGCAAGGTCGTCGGCCTGCTGGGGCTGCTCGGCGGCACGACCTGCCTGGTCGCCGACCCGCACGCGGACGCCGAGGAGGTCGCGGCGGCCGGCGGCACCCTGGTGGCGCTCGACGAGCTGCTGCCCAGGACGGACATCCTCACCCTGCACGCCCCCGAACTCGCCGAGACGCGGCATCTGATCGGGGCCGCGGAGCTGAGCCTGCTGCCCGACCACGCCACCGTGATCAACACCGCGCGCGGCAGCCTGATCGACGACGCGGCGCTGGCCGCCGAGTGCGCCGCGGGCCGGCTGTTCGCGATCCTCGACGTCACCGACCCCGAGCCGCTGCCGCTGGACTCCCCGCTGCGGCGGCTGGCCCGGGTCATGGTGACGCCGCACATCGCCGGCTCGCTCGGCACCGAGATCGGCCGGCTCACCGACCACACCCTGGACGAACTCGCGCGCTGGACGGCGCACCAGCCGCTGACCGCCGAGATCACCGCCGAGCACTGGGCGCTGGGCCTGAGCGCCTGACCGCCCGCCGCCTCGGCACACCCGCAACCCTTCCCCCGCACGTCGACCCTCACCTACAAGGAGCCGCACCCCCATGAGAAAGACCACCGCGAGAGTTGTCCCCGTCGCCCTGGCCGCGACCCTCTTCGGCGCCGCGGCCTGCGGCAGCGGCGGCGGTTCCGGCACCACGTCGGACGGGCGCACCGTCGTCAAGATCGCGCTGTGGAACTACAAGACCACCCCGGAGTTCAAGGCGCTCATCGACGGCTTCGAGGCGAAGTACCCGAAGATCGACGTGCAGCCGGTCGACATCCTCGCCGACGACTACCCGGACAAGGTCACCACGATGCTCGCCGGCGGCGACAAGACCGACGTGCTGACCATGAAGAACGTCACCGACTACTCGCGCTACGCCACCCGCGGCCAACTGCTGCCGCTCACCGACTACGTGGGCAAGCTCTCCGACAAGGCCTCCTACGCCGGCCTGGACAACTTCGACATCGACGGCAAGTACTACGCCATGCCCTACCGGCAGGACTTCTGGGTCCTCTACTACAACAAGGCGCTGGTCGGGAACGCCGACGTGTCCCACCTGACCTGGGACCAGTTCGACACGCTGTCCAAGCAGCTCACCAAGGGGTCGGGCTCGTCCAAGACGTACGGCACCTATCTGCACACCTGGCGCTCGGTGGTGCAGGCCATCGCCTCCGCGCAGACCGGCGGCGACCTGCTGGGCGGGGACTACTCCTGGATGAAGGACCAGTACGACATCGCCCTGGACATCCAGAAGGCCGGTGCCACCCTGCCGTTCGGCACCGCCAAGAGCCAGAAGATCACCTACGACTCGCAGTTCACCACCGGCAAGGCCGCCATGGTGCCGATGGGCACCTGGTGGGGCGCGGCCCTGCTGTCGGAGAAGGCGCAGGGCAAGAACCCCGTCGACTGGGGCATGGCGCCGATCCCGCAGGTCGGCACGGACGGCAAGGTGACCACGTTCGGCTCGCCGACGGCCTTCGCGGTCAACAAGAAGGCCAAGAACGCCGAGGCGGCGGAGCAGTTCGTCGAGTGGGCCTCGGGTCCCGAGGGCGCGGCGGCCGTGGCGAAGATCGGGATCGTCCCCTCATACCACAGCGACTCGGTCATGAACACCTTCTTCGGTGTGGCCGGGATGCCGAACGACGCCCTGTCCAAGCAGGCCATGCAGCCGTCGAAGGTGCAGTTGGAGATGCCGGTCAGCGACAAGTCCTCCGACGTGGACCAGATACTCACCGAGGAGCACGAACTCGTCATGACCGGTGAGAAGTCGGTCGACGACGGCATCAAGGAGATGGACCACCGCGTGAAGACCGAAGTCCAGTGACGACGGTCCCCTCCCCCTCGGTTCCGGCGCCGGTCAGCAGTGACCGGCGCCGGCGCCGGCGTCATGTGCTGGTCGGCTGGAGCTTCATCCTGCCGAACTTCCTCGGCTTCGCCGCCCTGACCCTCGTCCCCGTGGTGGGGACGTTCGTGGTGGCCTTCACCGACTGGGACTCCTACTCCAGCCCCAAGTGGATCGGCCTGGCCAACTTCCGCCGGATGAAGGACGACGACAACTTCTGGACCGCCCTGCAGAACACCTGCTGGTACGCGGCGGGGCACATCCCGCTGACCCTCGCCGCGTCGCTGGGCCTGGCGGTGCTGCTCAACCAGAAGCTGCGCGGGGTCGGCCTGCTGCGCACCGCGTTCTTCTTCCCCTACGTCACCTCGCTCGTCGCGGTGGCCGTGGTGTGGAACATGCTGCTCAGCCCGGACGTCGGTCCGGTCAACCAGCTGCTGCGGCACCTGGGCTGGTCGCACCCGCCGGGCTGGACGACGTCCACCGACTGGTCGCTGCCCGCGCTGATCCTGACCAGCGTGTGGCGCGACATGGGCTACTACATGGTGCTCTTCCTGGCCGGCCTGCAGACCATCCCGGCCGAGCTGTACGAGGCGGCCCGGGTGGACGGCACGGGCGCGTGGAAGCGGTTCTGGCACGTGACGCTGCCGGGGCTGCGGCCCACCACCTTCTTCGTGCTGATCATGCTGACCATCTCCAGCTTCAAGGTCTTCGACCTGGTCCAGGTGATGACCGAGGGCGGCCCCGGGCGGTCCTCGCTGGTGCTGTCGCAGCTGATCTTCCGCGAGGGCATCACGCACGGCCGGTTCGGCTACTCCTCGGCGGTCTCGCTCGCGCTGTTCGTGATCGTGCTGGCCGTCACGCTCGTCCAGTTCCAGTTCCAGCGCAGGAGCGAACGATGACCACCACCCTGCTGCGGCGCGGGCTGGCATACGTGTTCCTGGTCGTGCTGGCCGCGGCGATCCTGCTGCCCTTCGTGTGGATGGCGATCTCCTCGGTCAAGGCCGACCGGGACGTCTTCACCGTGCCCATCCAGTGGATACCCAAGAGCTACCACTGGTCGAACTTCACCGACATCTGGACGCAGATACCGCTGGCCACATATCTGGAGAACTCGCTGCTGCTCAGCGTCGTGATCACCTTCCTGCAGGTGCTCACCGGCAGCTTCGCCGCCTACGGCTTCGCGAAGATGCGCTTCCCCGGCCGCGACGCGCTCTTCGTGGGCTACATCGCCACCATCGCGGTGCCGTGGCAGGCGTACATGATCCCGCAGTACATCATCATGGACAAACTGGGCCTGGTGAACACCCGCTGGTCGCTGATCCTCATCCAGGCCTTCGGGGCCTTCGGGGTGTTCCTGATGCGGCAGTTCTACCTGACCATCCCCGACGAGATCAGCGAGGCGGCCCGGCTCGACGGACTGAGCGAGTACGGGATCTGGGCGCGGATCATGCTGCCGCTGTCCAAGCCCGCGCTGGCCAGCCTTGCCCTGCTGACCTTCGTCAACACCTGGAACGACTACATG
The DNA here is from genome assembly GCF_016916835.1 of Actinacidiphila bryophytorum. GTDB lineage: Bacteria > Actinomycetota > Actinomycetes > Streptomycetales > Streptomycetaceae > Actinacidiphila > Actinacidiphila bryophytorum. The sequence goes on from NZ_JAFFIX010000026.1 coordinate 45,497, forward strand.
GGTCCCTTCATCTACCTCACCGACAACAACCTGTGGACCGTGCAGATCGGGCTGCGCTCCTTCATCGGCCAGTACGACGCGCAGTACGCGATGATCATGGCGGGTTCCGTCATCTCGGTCGTCCCGATCCTGGTCGTCTTCCTGCTCGGCCAGCGCTACTTCGTACGCGGCATCGCCACCACAGGACTGAAGGGCTGACCGCCATGGCGACTTCGAGTGCGGCATCCGGCGCCAGGCGCCGGCTGCCGACCAACGTGTCCTACGGGTCCTGGGAGTTGATCTGGTCCCACGTCCACCAGGTGCTGGTGGTGAACACCGGCGTCGCGGCGGGCTGCCTTCCGCTGCTCGCGGCGCTGGCGGCCACCCACCAGCCGTGGCGCCACCCGGTGCCCTTCACCGTGCTGTGGATGTGCGTCGGGCCCGCGCTCGCCGGTGCCTTCGGCTACCTCGAACGGGCCGCGGACGAGGGAGCCGACACCGCCCACGCGGTCGAACTCCCGCGCGCCTACCGCCGGCTGTTCCGCCGGGCGGCGGCGCTGTGGGTGCCGTACGCCCTGCTCGCCGCGGTGAGCGGCACCGACGCGGTGCTGCTGCGGAACACCGCGATCGGGCCTGCCGTGTGCCCGGCGCTCGCCCTGGTCGCGGCGCTCTCCGCACTGTCGGGAGTGCATGCGATGGCCCTGCTGGCGGGTGAGCAGGAGCCCGGCCGGCTCACACCCGCCGCGTACCTGGCGGCGCCCTACGGGGTGCTGCGCCGCTGGCCGCTCGCGCTGACCGACGCGGTGCTGCTGCTCGCGGCGGCGGCCCTGGTCGTACGCTCCCCGCTGCTGGGCCTGGCCACGCTGCCCGGGTGCGCGCTCTACGTGGTGTGGCGCAACGTCAGGGGGCCTCGGACCTGACCCGTCTGCCCATCTCCTTGATGCCCTTGTCGACCGACTTCTCGCCGGTCATGACGAGTTCGTGCTCCTCGGTGAGTATCTGGTCCACGTCGGAGGACCTGACGCTCACCGGCAGCTCCAGCCGTACGGTCGAGGGCTGCATCGCGCGCCGGGTGAGGGCGTCCCCCGGCATGCCCGCGACCCGGAAGAAGGCCTCGGTGATCGACGCGTCGGTGTAGGACGGGACGATCCCGATCCTGGCCACCGTCGCGGCGCCCTCGGGGCCTGCCGCCCACTCGACGAACTTCTCGGCGGCGTCCGCGTTGTGCGAGCGCATGTTGACCCCGAAGGCGGTGGGCGACCCGAAAGTGGTGGCCTTGCCGTCGGCGGTGATCTGCGGCAGCGGTGCCATGCCCCAGTCGACGGGGTTCTTGCCCTGCGCCTTCTCCGACAGCAGCGCCGCGGCCCACCAGGTGCCCATCGGGACCATGGCGGCCTTGCCGGTGGTGAACTGCGCGTCGTAGCCGACCTTCTGGGTGGTCGCGGTCGCGAACGGCAGGGTGGCACCGGCCTTCTGCACGTCCAGGGCGATGTCGTACTGGTCCTTCATCCAGGAGTAGTCCCCGCCCAGCAGGTTCCCGCCGGTCTGCGCCGAGGCCACCGCCTGCACCACCGAGCGCCAGGTGTGCAGGTAGGTGCCGTACGTCTTCGACGCACCCGACCCGGTCGTCAGCTGCTTGGCCAGGGCGTCGAAGTCGCTCCAGGTCAGGTGCGACAGGTCCGCGTTCCCCACCAGCTTCTTGTTGTAGAACAGCACCCAGAAGTCCTGCCGGTAAGGCACCGCGAAATAGCGGCCGTTGAACTCGAAGTCGGACAGTCCGCCGTAGGCCGACTTGTCGATGAGCCCCTGCACGACACCGGTCAGCGGGCGCAGTTCGCCGCGGGTGGCGTACCGGGCGTAGTCCGTCACGTTCTTGAGCGTCAGCACATCGGTGGCGTCGCCGCCGGCCAGCATGGCCGTGACCTTGTCGGAGTAGTCGTCGGCGAGGATGTCGACCGGCTCGACGTGGATCTGCGGGTACTTCGCCTCGAAGCCGTCGATGAGCGCCTTGAACTCGGGGGTGGTCTTGTAGTTCCACAGCGCGATCTTGATGGTGGTCCGCTCGTCGGCCCCGGTATCCGAGCTGCCGGTGCTACCGCCGCAGGCGGACACCCCGCACAGCAGGGTCGCAAGAGCTAAGGGCAGGAATCTGGCGGCTGTTCTTCCCATGGTGTGCGCTGCTCCTCGGGGGGCGGACCGGACCGGATGTGGTGTTCCAGCAGGGATAGCGGCGGCGGTGCACCGCCCACCAGAGGACGTTCGGCATCGCTCCGATACGCACAGATACGAAAGCGCTGCGCGGATGTTCGCATCCAGACGTTTGTGTGCGCTTCGGTTCGCGGCGTAGCGAGCGGGTGTGACGGTCCGTTATCGATGCTTCAGACCGCAGCGGTCGAACCATCAGGAGCCGCACGAAGGATGGCTGATGAGATCCCCTCACTTCGCGATACCCCATGCACACGTGTCTGCGCTGGTCAGGTTGCTCGCCGTGCTCGCACTGGCGCTCGGCACACTGACGACCGTCGGATCGGGTCCGGCACACGCGGCGACCAACCAGTTCAAGGGCGTGAACTGGGCCGACCAGCGTGACAACTTCGTCAACGGTGTGCTGTACCCCTCGGGGCTCAGCGCGTCCGACACGCACGCCTCCGCGGCGACCGTCGCGGACCGGGTGGTCGGCCAGATGTACTCGATCACCGGCGCCAACACCGTCCGCATGCCGATCAACGAGCCGACCGTCGCCGGCTACTGGTCGGCCTACACCGGTGCGATCGACACCGCGCTCAGCAAGGGCAAGGTGATCCTGGCGTACTGGGCGTACGCCAACGGCAGGCCGGCCAGCACGGCGGGCTTCGACCAGATGTGGGACACCGTCGTCGCCGCCTACGGCAGCAACCCGAACGCCTACTTCGAGGTGATCAACGAGCCGTACGCGTACGGCACCACCGACCTCGACAACTTCTACAACGACTGGCTGAACCGGTACCCGAGCGTGCCCCGCGGCCGGGTGATCCTCGACGGCGCGGGCTACGCCCAGAACGTCGCGGCCGTCGGCGGCGACAGCCGGCTGAACAACACCCTGCTCGCCGTGCACGACTACTCGTTCTTCGCCGGCTACGAGGACGAGACCGAGTGGGCCAACCACATCGCGGGCTACATCGGCGGCTACGCGAGCCGCACCATCGCCACCGAATGGGGCGGCCCCATGAGCCCCGGCAGCAAGAACGGCGTCAACTACGGCACCATCGACTACAGCATCCCCAGCGGGTCCTTCTTCGCCGACTACATCCGCGGTGTCAGCAGCGAGCTGCGCACCCTCGGCATGGGCAGCGTGTTCTGGCCGGGGCTGCGTGACGGCGACTGGTACAGCCTGACCAGCAAGACCGGCAGCGGCTCCGGCATCAACCTGTCGCTGGTCAACGCCTCGGGCCTGACCCGCCTGCAGTACGCCTGGGGCATCGGCTCGGGAGGCGGCACGTACGTCAGGATCGGCAACGCCGCCAGCGGGCTCTACGTCGACGGCGCCGGCAGCACTGCCAACGGCGCCAACGCCGACCAGTACAGCAGCAACTCGGGCCGCTACGAGGAGCAGTGGGTCATCGAGAACGACGGCAACTACGTCCGGATCAAGAACCGCGCCACCGGGCTCTACCTCGACGGCATGGGCCGCACAGCCAACGGCTCGGCGGTCGGCCAGTACGCGTCGAGCAGCAGCACCAACCAGCAGTGGACGGTGCTGACCGACGCCGACAACGTCCGCATCAGGAACCGCGCCACCGGCCTGTACATCGACGGCATGGGACGCAGCGGCTCGGGCTCCGACCTGGGGCAGTACAGCGACAGCAACAGCACCAACCAGCAGTGGCGGATCACCGCCGCCGGCTGATCCCCGTACGGCGGGCGGCGCCGCGGTCCGGCGCCGCCCGCCCGCGGTTCAGTAGTACTGCGACAGGCAGAACTCGTGGTCCTCGGGGTCGGCCATCACCACGACGACGCCCTCGTCGTACTCGTGGCGCTCGCCGGTCTCGCGCCCGCCGAGGGCGATCACCTGGGCGATGCCCCGCCCGATGTCGTCCACGGCGACGTCCAGGTGCAGGCGCACCTTGCCCTGCTTGGGCTCGGCCACCGGCTGGAAGACCAGCCGCGGCTGCGGGTCGTCCAGGTCTCCGAGGTAGATCCAGCCGGGCATCGACGGCCCCTTCGGACGGCCGAGCAGCTCGCTCCAGAAAGCGGCCACGCGCTCCACGTCGACGCAGTCGACGGTCACTCCGACCCAGCGGTTCACCATGTCGTCAGCACTCCAGGGGTGTCGTGTGCGGGATACGTGGCGGCCCGCCCGTCAGTCGAGGGGCTTGGCCGCGTGCAGGATCTGCAGTCCGCGCGGCCCGCTCTGCGCCCGCACGACGTCCAGGCCCGCGGCCCCGCACTGCTCGGCCAGCCAGGACGGGGCGAGCCGCAGCTTGGGGTAGCTGCTGGTGCGCAGGTCCCAACTGCCGTCCGCCGCACGCGCGTACAGCAGGTCGTGGACCTGGACGGTGTCGGCGTCGGTGTAGTCGAGGAAGCAGGTCAGCAGCCGGTCGTCGGTGCTGCGCACCGGGATGAAGCGGTCGGTGCCGGCGAGTTCCGCGGTCAGGTCGCGGTAGGTGGCGAGGAACTGCCCGCCGGGGCGCAGGGCGGCGGCCACGTCGCCGAGCAGCCGGGGCACGTCCCCGCGGGTCGGGAGGTGCGGCAGGGTGTCGCCCATGCACACGACGACGTCGGCGGTGCCGGGCGCCACGGACTGCGCCAGCGCGTGCCGCATGTCACCGTGCACGGGGCGGACAGCGGCGGACAGGCCCGCGCGGGCGGCGTGCGCGCCGAGTTCCGCCAGCAGCCGGGCGCTGGTGTCGACCGCGACGACCGGTGCGTACCCGAGGCGGGCCAGCGCGAGGGTCTGCGGCCCGGGGCCGCACCCGAGATCGACGGCGATCGCGGCGCGGGAGGCGGTGGCGCCCGGGGTGGAACCGGCGGTGGTACTCCCGGCGGTGTCGTCGGGCCGCAGGCCCGCCTCCCGCAGGAGTACGGCCTGGGCGGCGGCCGCGGCCTCGATGTCGTCGCCGAGCATCCAGGTGTAGTGCTCGGCGAGCAGCCGCTCGTAGTGTTCCGCCGCGGTCGTCATCGTCCGGTGTCCTCCGTCGGCCGCAGGTCGGCAGCCGACTGCCCGGACAGCACCCAGCCGGCCAGGTCGGCGAGGTAGACGTTGGCCAGCGAGTCGCCCAGGGCGGCGCCGAGCGCCGTGCGGTAGGCGGGCGTCGCCTCGGCGTAGCGGCGGCGCCCCGCGTCCGTGATGCCCGCGGCCACGGCCCGCCCGTCACCGGGTGCGGCGGTCCGCTCGGCCAGGCCCATCGCCTCCAGCCGGGCGACGAGACGGGTGACGGTGCTGTCCTTGAGGCCGATGCGCGCGGCCAGTTCCCCCATGCGCAGGGCGGGTCCGCTGTCGGGCCGCGCGAGGGCGCACAGCGCCCGGTACTCCGACAGCGGCAGCCCGTGCTGCCGCTGGAGCGTCTCGTCGAGCTGCTTCTCCACCTGCCCGAGCAGGCGTACGGCCATGCACCAGCGGTCGTCCTGGGCGTCGTCGACGGCGGCTTGCGGCGGCGGCGAGGTCATGCCGCGATGATATCTGCTTGCCCAAGCAAGTAAAGCCCCCGGGGGCCTTCTGCACCCCAGGCGCTACGGACCCTGCCGGCGTACGGGGGACGGCTCCTCGCGGGCCATGCGCTGCCGGTGCCGCTGGCAGCGGTAGACCAGCCAGCACACGACACCGAGCAGTGCGGTCACACTCGCCCCGAGCAGCAGCCCGGCCGCCGACAGGGCGAGCGCCACACACAGCAGCATCAGCGCCAGCGCGCTCGACCACGACGTGATCCTGCGGGCGCGGACCGCCGTCCGCTCCTCCGGCGGGGCCTCGACCGGCGGCGCCCGCAGCGGTTCGGGGCGCGGGGCACCGAAGTCCGCGAGCGTTTTGGACAGCTCGGGTTCCTCCCGGGTGAGCGACCGCTCCAGGTCGGCGATCACTCGTCGCTCGTGCAGGGAAAGGACCATCGTGCGCCTCCTCACCGCAGGAGCCCGGCGACCGTCGCGCACGCCCACCGGCCGTACCGACGGCTCGGACCCGTCACGAACGACGGGTACCCGGTACAGAACCGACCAATCCCCCCTATACCTGCTGTTTACCGATGAGTCACCATTCGGGATATGCCACGCCGGTCCGGGTACGCGCCCGGGTGACCGCGTCGCACCGTCGTCGCACCGTCGTCGTCGCATCGTCGTGTCCGGGAGGAGTGCCTGCCATGGCCGCAGACCACGCCGGGCCGGGCGGAAGGCCCGGCTCATGAGGCCCGACCTGCTCCAGCGGCTCCCCGAGGGGCAGCGCAGGCTGCTGCGGCCCGCCGACGACGACCCGGGGGCGCCGATGCTCGCCCGGCTCACCGACCTCAGGGACTTCGGCGACGACTGGCTCTTCGAACGCAAGCTGGACGGTATCCGGATGCTGGCGTCCCTCCGGGACGGCCGGGTGGAGCTGTGGTCCCGCACAGGCCAGCGGCTGAACGCCACCTACCCCGAGGTCGCGGAGGCGCTGGCCGCTCAGCCGTGCCCGGACTTCGTCGTGGACGGCGAGGTCGTCGCGCTGCACCGCGGCCGTACCGACTTCGCCCTCCTCCAGCAGCGCAGCGGCCTGACCGCGCCCGCCGCCGTCCGCGCGAGCGGTGTGGCCGTGACCTACTACGTCTTCGACCTGCTGCGGGTCGGCGGCATCGACACCACCCGGCTGCCGCAGCGGCTGCGCAAGACGCTGCTGCGCGACGTCCTGGACTTCCGGGCGCCGCTGCGCTTCACCCCGCACCGCAACCACGGCGGGCAGCAACTGCTCGACCAGGCGTGCGGCCGCGGCTGGGAGGGGCTGATCGCAAAGCGCGCCTCGGCCCCGTACACGCACGGCCGCTCGCCGAACTGGCTCAAGCTGAAATGCGAGGCCGGGCAGGAGCTGGTCGTCGGCGGCTTCACCGAGCCGTCCGGCAGCCGGGTCGGCTTCGGCGCCCTGCTGCTGGGCTACCACCAGGGCGGGCGGCTGCGGTACGCGGGCAAGGTCGGCACCGGCTACGACACCGCGACCCTGCGGTCGCTGCGCGCCCGGCTCGACGCGATCGAGGTGGACCGCCCGCCCTTCGGCGAGCCCGTCAGGGAGCGGGGCGCCCACTGGGTGCGGCCCGAACTCGTCGCGCAGGTCGGCTTCACCGAGTGGACCCGCGACGGCCGCCTGCGCCACCCCCGCTACCTGGGGCTGCGCGAGGACAAGGCGGCGGCCGACGTGGTCCGCGAGACCCCGCGGGGGCGCTGAACGCCGCCCGGGTCGCTGACCGCAGGCGGCACACCGGGCCTGCGGCCGCCGGCCGCTGAGGTCACACCGGACCGGTGCCCACCGGCCGCTGAGGTCACACCGGGCCTGCGGCCGCTCGCTCACCACGTGCGCGACCGCTCAGGGGGCCGGTCGCCGTCGGCCCCGCCCCCGTCAGCTGCCCGGGTCGTCGTCGCCGCCGTGCAAGCGCGCCGAGTGGTGGGTCTCGGTGCGCTGCGGCTCGTGCCACGACGTGGCGCCCGGCTGCGGGTCGCGCGGCGGCATCCGCCGACGCCGCGCCCGCCGGCCGCCCCACCAGAAGGCCAGCAGCAGCACCACCACGACGAGCACCCCGAAGACCACCGCCCACCCGGTGACCGCCGCAGAGGCCAGCTGGTCCGCCTGCCGTACCGCCGTGTCCATACGCTCCGCCTCCCTCGGCCGCCACCGACCGGATGCCGCAATTCCCTCTCGGCCCGCGCGTACCCGTCCTGCCGCCCGGCAACCAGGACGGGTCACCCGGCCGGGCCTGCGACCGGCGGCGGAATGCATGGCGGGCGGCCGCACCGGGCACCCGTGGGAGGCGAGGCGGCGAGGGAAGGAGCGGCCCATGCCCATGGCCGGCGACGAAAGGCGGGACGAGGTCCTGGCAGCGCCTGGCCCCGGAAACGGCCCGGGCTCAAGCCCCGAGGTCCACCGCTGGTGGACGCTGACCGCCGTGTGCGTGGGCACCTTCATGCTGCTGCTGGACATCACGATCGTGAACGTGGCGCTGCCCGACGTCCAGAAGGAGCTGCACAGCAGCTTCTCCGGGCTGCAGTGGGTCGTCGACGCCTACGCCCTCACCCTCGCCTCGACCCTGCTGACCTGCGGGTCGCTCGCCGACCTCTTCGGGCGCCGGCGGGCGTACGTGGCCGGGCTCATGCTCTTCACGGCCGCCTCGCTGCTGTGCGGCCTGGCCAACAGCATGCTCTTCCTCGAACTGGCCCGCGGAGCGCAGGGCGTCGGCGGCGCGGCCATGTTCGCGGTGTCGCTCGCGCTGCTCGCGCAGACCTTCCGCGGCAAGGACCGCGGCATCGCCTTCGGCGTGTGGGGCGCGGTGACCGGGCTGGCGGTCGCGGTCGGCCCCGTCGTCGGCGGCGCGCTGACCTCGGGGCTGTCCTGGCGCTGGATCTTCTTCGTCAACGTGCCGGTCGGCGCCGCCGCCCTGGCGATCACCTGGACCCGGGTCCGCGAATCGCGCGACCCGCGCCCGCGGCGGCCCGACTGGTGGGGCTTCGTCTGCTTCACCGCCTCGCTCGCCTTCCTGGTCTTCGCGCTCATCAAGTCCGGCGAGCGCGGCTTCTCCGACCCGCTGGTGCTGGGGTGCTTCGCCACGTCGGCGGTGCTCCTCGCGGTGTTCCTGGTGGTCGAGGTCGCGGGACGCGAGCCGATGTTCGACCTGTCGCTGCTGTCGAAGCCCACCTTCTCCGGCGGACTGATCGCGGCCTTCGGGATGTCCGCGTCGATGTTCGCGATGCTGCTGTACCTGACGCTGTACCTGCAGGACGTGCTCGGCTACTCCGCCTTCGGCACGGGCCTGCGGCTGCTGACGGCCTCGGCGACGATCTTCGTGGTCTCCGCCGTCGCCGGACGGCTGTCCTCGCACGTCCCGGTGCGGCTGCTGATCGGCCCCGGCGGCATCGTGATCGGGCTGAGCCTGCTGTGGATGCGCGGCCTCGACGCCGGCTCGCAGTGGACCCACCTCGTACCGGGCCTGCTGCTCGGCGGCGCCGGCATCGGCATGATCAACCCGCCGCTGGCCTCGACCGCGGTCGGCGTCGTACCGCCGCGGCAGGCGGGCATGGCCTCCGGCGTCAACTCCACCTTCCGGCAGGTCGGCGTCGCCACCGGGATCGCCCTGCTGGGCTCGCTGTTCGCCGCCCGGGTGCAGTCGGTGGTGACCGACCGGCTGGACCGGGTGCCAGGGCTCGGCCCCCGCGCCCCGCAGATCGCCTCCTCGCTCACCGACGGCCGCTTCTCCGCGGCCCTGGCCGGCGTCCCCGCCCGGCAGCGGCCCGCCGCCGCGCTGGCCGCCCGCTCGGCCTTCACCGCGGGCCTGAACCACATCCTGCTGGTGGCGGCGGTCATCGCCCTGGTCAGCGGCGTCCTGTCGCTGCTGCTCATCCGCAGCCGGGACTTCGTCCCTGCGACGCAGGAGTGACGGCGGGCACGGCCGGGTAGCCGAGGGGCCTACCCACGGGAGGTGGTCCCAGTGACCCGCACCACCCAGCGGGATGTCGTGCACGCGCTCGTCGACGGATACGGCCGTACGTACGCCGCCCAGGCGGGGATACGGCTGCGCGACACCCCGCAGCCGCTCTACCAGCTGCTCGTACTGGCCTGCCTGCTCAGCGCCCGCATCAGGGCCGACGCCGCCGTCGGGGCGTCCCGCGAACTGTCGCAGGCCGGCATGCGCGACCCGCGCCGGATGGCCGCGGCGACCTGGCAGCAGCGGGTCGACGCGCTCGGGCGCGGCGGCTACCGGCGCTACGACGAGCGCACCGCCACGCAGCTCGGCGAGGGCGCGGAGCTGGTGAGCCGCCGCTACGGCGGCGACCTGCGCCGGCTGCGCGACGAGGCGCACGGCGACCGCGAGGCGATGCGCCGCGCCCTCCAGGACTTCCCCGGCCTCGGCCCGGCCGGAGCGGACATCTTCCTGCGCGAGGCCCAGGCGGTCTGGCCGCAGGCGTCCCCGTACATCGACAGCAAGGCCCTCCAGGGCGCCCGCGCCCTGGACCTTCCCCCGTCGCCCGCCCGCCTGCTCCGCCTTGCCGACGACACCGCCCCCGCCGTCCTGGCGGCGGCCCTGGTCCGCGTGGCCCTGGACAAGAAGGCCCCCGCCGCGGTCCGCGAGGCCGCGGCCGCCTGACCCTGCCGGCTGGGCCGTGTTTTGGAAGTAGCGCCGTCCGCCCACAGGGCGGGCCCCGCGGCGTCCGGTGCGTGCGATCGCAAGGCGGAGGGTCGTCCTCGTAGTGGGCCTACTCGGACGACTCCGACAACGCAGCGAGCGTGCGTGCCAGGCGCCGCGGGGCAGGCGGGACTTCCAAAACACGGCCTAGAGGTCGGGGTTGTAGACCTTCAGCTTCCCCTGGACCTCGGCCAGCAGCTCCCATTCGAGCTCGGCCGTGAGCACCGGCACCGCCTCGGCGCGGCCTGTCGCGGCCAGGGCCTTGAGGATGCCGTCCCGGGCGGAGTCGTACGGGCCTGCCGCCCGCAGGGCACCGACGAGGGCAGCGGCGCTCTCACCGCCGCCGATCGCACCGACCACCTGGGCGGCGTCCGCGGCAGTCTCGCCGGTCAGCAGCGGGACGAGCAGCGGGAGCAGCGACGGGTCGGGGCGGTCGGCGAGCAGGCCGGCCGCCGCCCGTGCCCACCGGTAGTCGCCGCTTGCAAGCAGGTCCAGCAGTTCCGGGGTCAGCGCGGGTCCGGCGATCGCGGCGAGCAGTTCTGTGCGCTGCGTGGGACGCTCAGTGCCTACGACCTCGGCCAGGAAGGCGGTCCTTGCTCGAGCCTGCACGGTAGCCTGCGCCCCGCTGCGGGCGAGTTCCGCGCGGATCAGCCGGCCGAGGCCTTCGCTGATCCTCTCCGCCGCCGGGTCGCCGGTCAGCACGGCCTCGATCAGCCATTCGCCCACCGGCACCTCGCCCATGCCCGTCAGGGCCTGCACCGCCGACAGGACCACGCCCGGATCCTCGTCCATCGCCAGGGGCACCAGCAGCGAGGCTGCATTCCGGCTCCCGGTGTCCCCCAGCGCGTAGGCGCAGAGGATTCGCAGCGTGTCGTCCTCGTCGCGGGCCAGCGGTTCCAGGGCGAGCACCGCCGCCTCCCCCGCCGTCCCCCAGCGCCCGGCCGGCGGGATCGCCGCGGCGCCGGGGAAGTGCGCGAGCAGCACCTCACGGGCCCGCGGCCCGCCGATCTCCGCCAGCGAATACGCCGCGAGCGCCACGGTCTGCCGGCTGCCGTCGCCGCCCGCCAGCAGGCCGGCCAGGCCCTCGACGGCCGCCTCGCCGCCGATGTGCACCAGGCTTGCCGCCGCTGCCCAGCGGGTCCAGGTGTCCTCGTCCGCGCCAGCCGTCCGCACCAGAGCCTGGACGACCTCCGCTGTCGGCCAGCCCTCCAGCGCCCATGCCGCGGAGTTGCGGGACTTCGAGTCGGCCGAGCGCAGGTCCGCGAGCAGCCGCGCCGGTTCGTCGCCCGGCTCGGGATCCGCGGCGGACGTGCGGCAGGTCCGCGATCCGATACGGGCCACCGCCTCCGCGACCGCGGAGCGCATGTCCTCGTCAGGCGCGTCCCGGTAGCGGTCGAGCAGCGGCAGATCCGATGCGTCACCGAGTTCGCCGAGCGCCTTGGCCGCGAACCCACTGATCCGACCGGGCTCGTCCAGCAGGCCCGCCAGCGCGCTCCTGGCCCCCGGGGCCGCCGGCTGCCTGCGCTCGCCGATCTTCTCCAGCGCGAGGCACGCGTTCTCCCGTATGTGCTCGTTCGGGTGGGCCAGGCAGCGGACCAGGCCCTCGTCCCCCGCCGGGCCGAGATCGAGCAGGAGATCGATCACGGGATTACCGAGCAATGCGGGGCTCCTTCGGACACTCCGTCAGGAGCGAGGCCAGCAGGTGGGGAACGGCGTGGTCGGAACGGGTCAGGGTCATCAACTCCAGCTGCCTGCGGTACGGCCCCATGGGCCAGTCGAGCCAACTCCCGTCGGAGAAGGGCACCGTGGCCCGTCTGCGCTCTGCGGGCAGCGCCGCGACGAGTTCCACGGCGAGCCGCTGCGCCGCGTCGCCGCCGGCCGCGCCCAGCCTGGCGCCGACCACGGGGTCGATGCGGGCGAAGGCGAGCCGGACCAGGCGCGCCTGCGTGGCCGGGTCGCCGGTGAGGCCCATGGCCAGGATCAGGGACTCGGTCCACTTGAGCTGGTTGAGATAGGACGCGCACAACGTGTCGTCGTCGAGTGCGGGCAGGATGCGGAGCAGGTGCTCGGCGGCGTAGTAGTCCTGCAGGACCTGGTGGGGAAACTGCAGGCGGCCCGACACCTCGGTGAGCAGGTGGCAGCGGCGCAGCGCTTCGAGGCACCGGGCGGCAAGGTCGGCCGCGTGCAGTGAGCGCTCCGCGAGATGGCCGGTGACGGCCCGCAGCGCGCTGTCGGCGGCGACCGTCAGACTCGCGTCGAGGCTGCCGCCGTTGGCCGTCATCTCGTGTGCCAGGACGGCCAGGGCCTGCGACCACCACAGCCGCACGCTGTCGTCCACGTACACCTCGGCTTTCAGGCGGCGCTCGTAGACCTGGTCGAACCAGCGCAGTGCCAGGCCGAGGTTGGCGGGCAGTTCGTCGCGCTCCCGGTAGATGGTGCACAGCATCATCAGCAGCAGCGGGATCCCGGACATGCCCGCGGTGCGCTCGGAGGCCGCCGCCCAGAAGGACGCGCTGCGCCCGCCGAGCCGGCTGCGGGTGAACTGCTCGGCACTCCGTCGGCTCATCGGCAGCACCCTGAGGACCTGGGCGCCTTTGATGGGGGCACAGTCCAGCGGGTCGCGGCCCGTGCCGACCACCTGCGGCCGGTAGGTGTCGAGGAAGGCGGCCAGCGCCTTGCGGGCCGCGGCGGACGGCAGCTCGTTCATGCCGTCGAGCAGCACCAGCAGCCGCCGGGCCGCGAACAGTTCGCGCACCTCGGCCTCCGGGACGGTGCACCGGTGCCGTAGGAAAACCGCGGCCGCGAGATCGGGAACCGAGCCGCCGAGGTGACGCAGGGGCAGTACGACGGGCAGCGGCAAGGTGCTGTCCTCCGCCCAGCGGTCGGCCTGTGCCAGCGCGACCCGCTCCAGCAGGGTGGACTTGCCCGCCCCGGGCCCGCCGACGAGTGCCGCGTTGCCCTGGCGCAGGCCGGAGAGCCGTTGCAGGGCGTCGAAGGGTGCGGGCTCCAGGTCCGGTGCGAGGTCGGACCGGCTGCTGCGGAAGCTTTCCAGGACCTCCCGCTCGGTGGGCAGCAGCTCAGCTTCGCGCTCGCTCCTGGCCGGTCGCGGCACGGTGGCCTGCAAGGGGACGAAGGCCCGGCGCAGCGGGGCCAGTTCCTCGCGCAGCGACCTGAGGTAGGCGTCGGCCCAGGCGGGTGCCGCCGACCCGGGCGGTGCGGTCCTGGCCCGGCGCAGCAGCCGGGTCCAGCCGGCCTCGTCCAGCAGCTCGCCGCCGGCGTGGCCCGACGCGGCACGCCCGCGGGCCTGTTCCGTGAGGACGCGGACCAGCATGAGGAAGGCGTCGTCCACGGCGGGCAGGTGGCTGCCGTTCTTCCACGCGCTGATCTGCCGGCCCGTCACCGCCCAGGACGCGCCGCGCGGGCGGCGTCGCATCGTGCGGGCGGCGGCCTGCTGCTGCTGGAGCCCCGAGGCGTCGAGCAGCGCGCCCAGCCGATCGCTGAACTCGGCACGGGCGCCCCGGGTCACCGCAACCCGCCCGGAGCACGGTGCCGGGCTCCGGCCCGGACGCCTTCCGGGGCACCGCCCGCGGCGCGGCGTGTCCGGTCCGTTCCGGTCCGGAAAACAACTCCCCGGCGCTGACCAGGGCTTACGCCCTGTACACGGGCGCACGGCGGGCCGGCGTGCCGCGGGCTGCGGCTTGCTGGTCTCACCGCGCCAGGTCCGACCCGAGGGAGCTTCGCATGACCACCATTCTCGCCGTCATCGGCGCCGCCGTCGTCGTCTTCGGTGCGCTTGCCGAGATTCCGCCCGCCCTCGCCGCGCTCGTACGCGCCTGCATCCCGGTCGTCGCCGCCGTACGCGAGCTGCGGGCGGCCCTGAGCAGGGCAGAAGGCCGGTCAGCCCGGCAGGGTGACGGTGAAGACCGTGGCGCCCGGGCGGCTGCGGACCGTGGCCGTGCCGCCGTGGGCCGCGGTCACCGCCGTGACGATCGCCAGGCCCAGGCCCGCGCCGTGGGGCTCGGGGGAGCCGGGGGGCGGGGGGTGGGCGCGGGTGAAGCGGTCGAAGACGGTGGCGCGGATGTCCTCGGGGATGCCGGGGCCGTCGTCCTCGACGGCCAGGCAGGCGGCGGATGCGTCCTGGCGGAGCCGGACGGTGACCCGGGTCCCGGGCGGGGTGTGGCGGCGGGCGTTGGCGAGCAGATTGCCGGTGATCTGCTGGAGCCGCAGCGGGTCGCCGGTCGTGGTGACCGGGGACTGCGGCAGGTCCAGGACCCAGCGGTGGCCGGGTCCCGCGGCCCGCGCGTCGTCCACGGCGTCCAGGACCAGCCGGGTCAGGTCGACCGGCTCGCTGGCCAGCGGCCGGCCGGCGTCGAGGCGGGCGAGCAGCAGCAGGTCGTCGACCATGCCGCCCATGCGTGAGGACTCGGCCGTGATCCGCTCCAGCGCGCGCGACACGCCCGGCGGCACCGGGTCGGGGTGGAGCCTGGCCAGCTCGGCGTGGCCGCGGATCGAGGCGACCGGGGTGCGCAGCTCGTGGCTTGCGTCGGCGGCGAAGCGCCGCAGCCGCTCCTCGCCCGCGTGCCGCTTGGCCAGCGCGCTCTCGACGTGGCCGAGCATCCGGTTGAGCGCGATGCCGACCTGGCCGACCTCGGTGCGCGGGTCGGTGTCGGGGACCCGGTCGGGCAGCGCCACCTCGCCGCTGGCCAGCGGCAGCGCGGTCACCGATGCCGCGGTGGCCGCGACCCGCCGCAGCGGGCGCAGCGACCAGCGCACCCACAGCGCCCCGGCCGCGCCCGCGACGAGCAGCGCGCCGCCGAAGACCGCGGCCTCGACGGCGACCAGCCGGGTCACGGCGTCCTCGACGCCGCTCAGCGGCAGCCCGGTGACCAGGACGTCCCCGTCGTCCCCGACGACGGCCCGCACCCGGTAGTCGTCGAGCGCGGACAGCTCGACGCGGTGGCTGCGCCCGTCGACGGGCACCGCGGCGAGGGCTGCCCGGTCGCCCGCGGTCAGCGACACCGTGGTGCCCGCGCCGGAGCGCACGACGCCCGCCGCGGTGACCTGGCCGTGCAGCAGCCGGGCGCCGAAGGTGCCGGGGGCCTGCCTGCGGGTGTCGACGTGCGCGTTGTCCGCGTCGGGTTCCTGCGGTCCGCGGTGTTCGAGGCTGGCGGGGAAGGTGCCGCCGGCCTCGGCGAGCTGCTGGTCGAGCCGGTCGGTGAGGAAGGAGCGCAGCGTGACGACGGCGGCGATGCCCACCGCGGCGCAGCTGAGCGCGAGCAGCACCACCAGGCCGCAGGTGAGCCTGGCCCGCAGGGTGCGCGGCAGCAGCCGCCTCACCGCGGTGCGGCCTTCAGGACGTATCCCGCACCCCGCACGGTGTGGATCATCGGTTCGCGCCCCGCGTCGACCTTCCTGCGCAGGTAGCTGATGTACAGCTCCACCACGTGGGCCTCGCCGCCGAAGTCGTACGACCACACGTGGTCGAGGATCTGCGGCTTGCTCAGCACCCGGCGCGGGTTGCGCATGAGGTAGCGCAGCAGCTCGAACTCGGTCGGCGACAGGTCGATCGCGTCGCCGCCGCGGGTGACCTCGCGCGCGTCCTCGTCGAGGGTGAGGTCGCCGACCTCCAGCAGCGCCGCGTCGTTGCGTGCCCGGGTCATGCCGGCCCTGCGCAGCAGCCCGCGCAGCCGGGCCAGCACCTCTTCCAGGCTGAAGGGCTTGGTCACGTAGTCGTCGCCGCCCGCGGTGAGGCCGGCGATGCGGTCCTCGACGGAGTCCCTGGCGGTGAGGAAGAGCACGCACAGGTCCTGCCGTGCCGCCCGCAGGTCGCGCAGCGCGGCGAGCCCGTTGCCGTCGGGCAGCATGATGTCGAGGACGACGGCGTCGGGCAGGAAGTCGGCGGCGCGGGCGAGCGCGGTGGCGACGTCGCCCGCGGTGCGCACCTGCCACCCCTCGTAGCGCAGCACGCCCGCGAGGACCTCGGCCAGGTCCGGCTCGTCGTCCACGACGAGGACCCGCACCGGTGACCCGTCGGGCCGGGTGAGGGGCGCGGGCTTCGCGGGCGCTGCGGGCTTCGCGGGCGCTGCGGGCTTCGCGGGCGCTGCGGGCTTCGCGGGCGGGACCGGCCCGGCGTGCGGTGCGGGTGCTGCGTGCCCGGTGTGTGATGCGGTGTCGTCCATGGTCCTCCCAGCATGCCTCGCCCGGGCCGCGGCAAGGGCGGGCCGCCGGCTCTGAATCGGCTGTGAGCTTCCGCTTCGCGGGCGGACTCAGAGCTGATTGAGAGGTTTCGCCTGCACAGTGGCCCTGCAAGACCAAGGAGAGGAGCCGCCGCATGACCACCACCTACAGCCCGCGCCCGGCGCGGCACGCGGTGGCGCCCGCCGGCCGGCGCTCCCCCGCCGCCGTGGTCCTCGCTCTGTGCTGGGCGGGCGCCGCCGGGGCGGTGGCCCTGTGGTGGCAGGACACCGGGGCCGTCGTAGGCCGCGCCGACTGGCTGCTCGGCGCCGGCCGCATCGCGGGCCTGCTGTGCGGCTACAGCTGCGCGCTGCTGGTCGGCCTGATGGCCCGGGTCCCGGTCCTGGAGCGGGGTGTGGGCAGCGACCGGGTGGCCCGCTGGCACGCGGCGCTGGGCCGCTACACGGTGTGCCTGCTGGCCGTCCACGTCACGCTGGTCCTGTGGGGTTACGCGGTCCAGGCCCGCACCGGCGTGCTCGGCGAGACGGCGACGGTCGTGCTGACATACCCCGAGATGCTCAAGGGCACGGTCGGCGGGGTGGTCCTGCTCGCCGTCGGCGTCCTCTCGGTACGGGCGGTACGCCGCACGGTCCGCTACGAGACCTGGTACCACCTGCATCTGCTCACCTACCTGGCGGTCTTCCTTGCCTTCTGGCACCAGCTGGCCCTGGGCGCCGACTTCGCCGCGCACCCGGCGGCCCGGGCCTTCTGGTACGCGCTCTACGGCTCGGCGGCCGCGGCGGTGCTCTGGTACCGGCTCGCGGCGCCGCTGCGGCTGAACCTGCGGCACCGGCTGCGGGTGCACCGGGTGGTGCCGGAGGCGCCGGGCGTGGTGTCGGTCATCGTGACCGGCGAGCGGCTGCCGGAACTGGCCGCCCGGGCAGGCCAGTTCCTGCGCTGGCGCTTCCTGGCGCCCGGGCTGCGGTGGACGGCGAGCCCGTACTCGCTGTCCACGGCGCCGCGGCCCGACCTGCTGCGCATCACCGTCAAGGCGGTAGGCGGCCACAGCGCGGCCCTGGCCGGGCTGCGGCCCGGCACCCGGATCTGGGCGGAGGGTCCGTACGGCGCGCTCACCGCGGACCGCAGGACCCGGCAGAAGGTGCTGCTGCTCGCGGGCGGGGTGGGGGTCACGCCGCTGCGTGCCCTCTTCGAGTCGCTGCCTGCCAGGCCCGGCGACCTGACGCTGGTCTACCGGGCGCGCAGCGCGGAGGACCTGGCGCTGCGCGGCGAGCTGGAGGCGATAGCCCGCTCCCGCGGCGCCCGCCTGCACTACCTGCTCAACCAGGCCGGCGGCCGCAGCCCGCGGCTGACCGCGCAGGCCCTGCGCGGCTGGCTGCCGGACGTCGCCGGGCACGACGTCTACCTGTGCGGGCCGCCCGGCATGGCCGCCGCCTCCTACGAGGCGCTGCGTGCCGCGGGTGTCCCGGCCCGCCGCATCCACCACGAGTCCTTCGAACTGTGAGCCGCCGGTGAACTCCCCGACCCGCCGCCCGCTGCGGCGCATCCTGCTCAGCACCCTGGCGACCGCCACGGGCGTGCTGCTCCTGCTCAGCCTCAAGCCGCACACGACGGGAGGAGCGGCGGCCGCGGGCGGTGCGGCAGCGACCGGCGCGCCCGCACCCTCCCCTTCCGCGACGGCGGGCCCGGGTACGGGCGCCGGCTCCGGTACGGGTGCGGGTACCGCCTCCGGCACCCGCACCGTCGAGGGCGACACCGTGCAGACCCGCTACGGCCCCGTCCAGGTGCGGGTCACCCTGCAAGGCGGCAGGATCACCGCGGTGACGGCCGTGCAGGTACCCCAGGACAGCCCCCGCGACCAGGAGATCAGCGGCTTCGCCGTGCCCCAGCTCACGCAGGAGGCCCTGGCGGCGCAGAGCGCGCACATCGACACCGTCTCGGGGGCGACGTACACCAGCGAGGGCTACGTCCAGTCCCTGCAGAGCGCCCTGGACCGGTCAGGTGGCTGAGGCGGAGGCCGGGACCGAGCGGTGCGGCGGCCGGCTGCGGCGGGTCGAGCACACCATGGGGACCGTCTTCTCCTTCGACGTGCGCGGCGCCGGCGCCCGGGCCGCCGCGGCCCTGGAGGCGGCGGCGGCCTGGCTGTGCCATGTCGACGAGGTCTTCTCGACCTACCGGCAGGACAGCCAGGTCAGCCGGCTGGCGGCCGGGACGCTGGCGCTGTCCGGGTGCTCGCCCGAGGTGTGGGAGGTGCTCGGGCTGTGCGAGGCCGCGGAGCGGAACACCGGGGGCTGGTTCAGCGCGGGTTACGCGGGCGGCTTCGACCCGACCGGGCTGGTCAAGGGGTGGGCGGTGGAGCGGGCGGCCGCGATGGTCGCCTCGGCCGGCGCGGACGCGGTGTGCGTCAACGGCGGCGGCGACGTCCAGGTGCACGGCGGCCCGTGGCGTATCGGGGTGAGCGACCCGCTGCGCAAGGGTGCGCTGGCGACCGTCGTCGAAGCGGACGGGGAGCTGGCCGTCGCCACCTCGGGGCCTGCCGAGCGCGGCTGCCACATCCTCGATCCCCGCACCGGGCGGCCCCCGGCCGAACCGCTCGCCTCGCTCACCGTGGTCTGCCGCGGCCTGACCGACGCGGACGTCCACGCGACGGCGGGCTACGCCATGGGCGGGCGTGCCCGCGCGTGGCTGGAGTCGCTGCCCGGCACCCGGGCTTTCGCCGTCGCGGCGGACGGCGGCACGTGGAGCACCGCGGGGGCCGCATGACCTGGCAGAGAGGTCAGACCGGTTCGCCGGTGCGCACGCTGAGGGTGTCGTGCGGCGGCTCGCCGAGCAGCACCACCTTGAGCGCGCCGGTGTCGGCGGCGCGGCCGAAGACGTCGTAGGCCTCCGCCGTCCGCCCCAGCTCGAAGGTGTGGGTGACCAGCGAGGACGCCGGGAGGGTGCCGTCGATCAGCATGCGCAGCAGGGTCGGGGTGGAGGAGGTGTCCACCAGGCCGGTGCGCAGGGTGAGGTTCCGGCTCCACAGGTCCTCCAGGTGCAGCGCGGCCGGGCTGCCGTGGACGCCGACGTTCGCCAGGTGCCCGCCGGGGCGGACCATGCGGGCGCACAGCTCGAAGGCCGCCGGCAGTCCGACCGCCTCGATCGCCACGTCCGCGCCGAGCCCGCCGGTCAGGTCCGCGACAAGCTGTTCGGCCTCGCCCGCGGTGGCGATCGCGTCCGCGCCCAGCCGCTTGGCGGCCTCCAGCCTGGTCGGGGCCACGTCGACGGCGACGATGCGGGACGGCGAGAAGAGCTGGGCGGTGGCGATCGCGGCGAGCCCGACGGGGCCGCAGCCGACAACCGCCACGGTGTCGCCCGGCCTGACCCGGCCGGCCAGCACGCCGACCTCGTAGGCGGTCGGGAAGATGTCGGCCAGCAGCACCGCCTCCCGGGAGTCCACCGACTCCGGCAGCGGGTGCAGCGACATGTCCGCGAAGGGCACCCGTACGTACTCGGCCTGCGTCCCGTCGACGGTGTGGCCGAGTATCCAGCCCCCGCCGCCGGTGCACTGCCCGTACGCGGCCTCGCGGCAGAAGCGGCAGCTGCCGCACGCGGAGATGCACGACACCAGCACCCGGTCGCCGGGCCGCACCCCGCGCACCGCGCTGCCGGTCTCGACGACCTCGCCCACCGCCTCGTGGCCGAGGACCGTGCCGGGCGGCACGTCGGGCACGTCGCCCTTGAGGATGTGCAGGTCGGTGCCGCAGATACTGGCCGCCTCGACCCGGACGATCGCGTCCGCCGCGTCGCGGATCTCGGGGTCGGGCGTGTCCTGCCAGGCGGACCGCCCGGGACCGTGGTACACCAGCGCCTTCATGGACCCTCTCCTTTGCACTTGACGGCGGTATGTCCGGTGCCACCGCTCCTCCCGGCTGCCTCGCAGGTCACATGCCGGTGATGCGGCGCCCGGTGATCTCGGCGGCCTCGACGCGGATCCACTGGCGGCGGTCGCCGCCCGCCCACGGCTGCGCCGGGTACTGCTCGTCCAGGCGCTGTTCCGTGCCGGGGTCGTCGATGCGCTCGGCGGTCCCGGTCAGCAGGACGCTCCAGCCCTCGCTGAGCCGCTCGTCGATCCGGTCGGCCTGGAAGGAGACCTCGGCGCCGCTCGCGGGGGCGGCCGGCCCCTGGGGCTCGGTCCTGTAGAGGACCGAGTGCGCCTCCACCACGTAGTTGACGGGCAGCACCACCGGCGCCGGGTCGCCCGGCAGCGCGATGTGCCCCACCTCGTGGGTGCGCAGCATGTCCCAGGACTCGGCTTCCGACAGGTGCGTCAGCACCGGGTGGGTGGCCCCCGCACCCGGTACTCCCCGGGGATCGCTGCGCCCCTCCAGCATCTCCTGGTAGCTCATCCCGAGGACGGCCGCGATCCGCATGAAGCCGCCGGGGTCGAAGCCCGGGCCCTGGGACAGCAGCTCCTGGAGATAGCGCGGCGCCATGCCGGACTGCACGGCCAGCGCGTTCTCGCTCATCCCCAGCTGCACCCGGCGCTGGCCGATGCGCCGCGCAAGGTCCTCGGTCTGCGACTGCTGCGCCGCGTCGGCGTGGGAGTTCATGGCAGGACCTCCTTCCATCAAGCGTCGCCCAGGTCACCCGGCAGCGCCAAGCGGCGGCCGCACGGACCCCCGGCCACACCCGTGCCCGGCCGCACGGAGGCCGCCGCCACCGAGGCCCGGCCCGTGGCCGGGTTGCCGCGACTCATGGGCGGTTTTCGGCCGATACGCAGGATTCGCGCGGATCCGCCGATGCCGCGACGCTACGGTGAGCCCGCAGATTTCCGTTCCGACCGAAAGGTCCCCCCGTGATCGGAAGCAAGCGGCTCACCGTCTGGGCCGGCCTGGCCGCACTCGCACTGGCCGGCGTCACCCTCACCGCCACGCCCGCGCGGGCCGCGGGCGGCACGATCTCCTGCACCGGCTGGAGTTACACCACCTACAGCCCCGGGCTGACCAGCACCGTACGGCCGACGACGGTGACCGTGGCCGGGCGGCTGAACGTCGTCGGCCCGCACAGCCCGACCGGCAGCTGTCTGGCGCTCGGCTCCTCCGCCACGTCCGGGACACGCGACGTCACCGCACTGCTCGACGTGAGCTGCAACGCGATCCTCACCGAGACCGGCACCGAGACGATCATCTGGGACGACGGGCAGTCGACGTCGTTCACCTTCACCGCCACGGCCGCGCACATCGCGTCCGACACCGTGCTGACCGAGACCGGCACCGTCACGTCCGGCGAGTTCCTCGGCGAGAAGGTGGTGGAGACCTTCACCGCGGCCAACCTGGCCTTCGCCGACTGCGCCACCGACACCGGTGTGACCAGCCTCGACTACGCCACCGTCCTGACCATCCTCCCGCTGTAGCGGCAGTACGCCGCGGGGTGCCCGGCGGGCCGCGCGGGGCGTCCCGTACGGCTATCCGCCGGGCGTGTCGGGCGGTCCTGCGGCCGTCTGCGGGACCAGGACGACGGCGGTGTCGCCGGGCCGGGATTCGGGGCGGGAGCCCTGGGTGACCGGGACGAGCAGGCCGTCCGCCCGCACCACGAAGAGCAGTTCGTGGCCTGCGGGCAGCTCGCCGGGCGCGGGCAGGGTGCCGACCCGCGCACCGGCCTCGTAGCGCCGGTTCAGCTCCGGTCTGCTCAGGTCGCTGCCGAAGAGCGCGGGACCCCCGGTGTAGGGGGCGACCACGCCGTGCGCGCCGCTGGGGGCCGCGAGGCGGTGGACGGCGCCCTCGGTGGTCTGGCGCAGCGTCATCGAGGCGAGGGCGTTGAAGTCGTCCTCGTCGGTCAGCAGCAGCACCACGGTGACGCCCTCGAGCTCCGCGCCCGCCCCGCTGGCGTCGGCGAGCAGTTCGCCGGGGGCCAGCGGCAGGCCGGCCGCGGCGATCTTCTCGCGCTGGGCGGGCAGGCCCGCCCACATCAGCACGTCGAGCCCGGCGGAGCGCAGCGCCCGCGCCAGGTCCAGCACCCATGCGGCGCCGCCCACCAGCAGCGGGCGCGAGCGGGCCGGGCGCAGCACGCCCAGCCTGCGCGCGACCGGATGGGCCGTCAGCCCGTAGAGGGTGACGGTGGCGACGATCACCACGAAGGTGGCCGGGAGGATCTTGGCCGCGCCGCCGATGCCCTTGCCGACCAGAGTGGCCGAGAAGGTCGACGCGGTGGAGGCGGCGACGATGCCCCGCGGGTCCATCCAGGCCACGAACAGCCGCTCCTGGCGCGGGAGATCGGTGCCGTATGTGGCCACCGCGGTTGCCAGCGGGCGGACCACCAGCACCAGCACCGCGACCAGCGCGAGCGCGGGCAGCACCACGTGCCGCAGCGAGTGCGGGGTGACCGTCGCCGAGATGGAGACGAAGAGCAGCCCGATGATCATCGAGACCAGGGTGTCGAGGAAGGGCCGGCGGGCGGGCAGGTCGAGGCCCGGCAGGTTGGCCAGCGCCATCCCCATGGTCACGGCGGCGATCAGGCCGGTGTCGCCCCTGAGCACGTCGCAGGCGGCGGCCACGCCGACCACGGCGGCCAGTTGCACCGTCGTCCCCAGCACCTCGCCCAGCGGCACGTACCGCAGCAGCAGCCACAGCAGGGCGGCCCCGACCACCCCGCCGGCAAGTCCGATGCCGGCGCTGGCCATGAACGCCCCCACCTGCGCGGCGGCGCCCTTGCGCTGCGAGGCGACGACGCCGTGGAAGACCAGCGCGCCCAGGATGCCGCCGATCGGGTCGATCAGCGCGCCCTCCCAGATCAGGATGCGCTGCAGCCGCTCACGGGGGCGGACGAAGTCCAGCAGCGGGCCGACCACCGTCGGCCCGGAGACGACCAGGATCGCGCCGAGCATCACCGCCGCCTGCTTCGACATGCCCAGCAGCGGGTCGGCGAGCAGGGTCGCGGCCACCCAGGTGACGAGGGTGCCGATCCACAGCAGCCGGACCACCACCCGGCGGGTGTGGCCGCGCAGGCCGCCGAGGTCGAGGCCGAGGCCGGAGTCGTAGAGGATCACGGCGACCGCGAGCGAGACCATCGGCGAAAAGGCATGGCCCAGCAGCCGGTTCGGGTCGACGTCGTCGGTCAGGGCGCCCGCGGTGAATCCCGCGGGCAGCAGCACCAGGAGCGCGGGGACGCGCAGCCGGGACGCCAGCAGTTGCGAGCCGACCGCCAGCACGACGATCAGTCCCAGGCCTGCCATCACCTGGTTCTCGGTCAAGGCCGCGCCTCCCGCGGGTGACGGATCCTCGGGGACCTCCCCGGTGCGGTGACTCAATCACGCGCGCCTGCGGGCGCCGCCCGGCGACTCGCGGGCGTCATCCGCCGGCCGGCGCCGACTCCGCCGAACGGCCCAACGACCCCGGCGCAATCGCCGGGCCCCGACCGGCAGGCAGCGGGCCTGATGTGACGCAGGCGTAGAAAAGCGCTTTCTGTTCGTGTCCGAGCTATTGCCAACATCCTAAGGGGACTTTAAGCTCACGGCCCAGAAAGCGCTTTCTTAACGGGCCGACAGCACCCGGCCCCCACACCCCCCACGAAGAAAGCCCAGAGGAGACCAGGATGAGGCGACCAGTCGCGCTGCGACTCTCCGCGGCACTGGCCACGACGGCCCTGTCAGCCGCGACAGCGGCAGTCCTGTTGATGCCCGGCGCGTCCGCGGCCACCGCCGGCGCGACCGGCTACGCGAGCCAGAACGGCGGGACCACCGGCGGCGCCGGCGGCCAGACCGTGCGGGCCACGACGGGCACCGCGATCCACGCGGCCCTGTGCGGACGCGCCACCAGCAGCACCCCGATCACCATCCAGGTCGAGGGGACCATCACCGTCGGCAACACCAGCAAGGTGTCCGGCAGCAGCTGCAACACCGCGGACGGCGTGATCGAGCTGAAGCAGATCAGCAACGTCACGATCGTCGGCGTCGGCAGCGGCGCCGTCTTCGACCAGATCGGCATCCACGTCCGCGAGTCCAGCAACATCATCATCCAGAACGTGACCGTCCAGAACGTCAAGAAGTCCGGCTCCCCCACCTCCAACGGCGGCGACGCCATCGGCATGGAGAGCAACGTCCACAACGTCTGGGTCGACCACGTCAGCCTGCTGGCGTCAGGCGGCGAGGACGAGGGCTACGACAGCCTCATCGACCTGAAGAACAACACCCAGTACGTGACGCTGTCCTACAGCACCCTGCGCAACTCCGGCCGCGGCGGCCTGGTCGGGTCCAGCGACAGCGACCTGGACAGCAGCTTCGTGACGTACCACCACAACCTCTACGAGAACATCGACTCGCGCACCCCGCTGCTGCGCGGCGGCACCGCCCACACCTACGACAACTACTTCGTGGGCCTGACCAAGTCCGGCATCAACTCCCGGGCGGGCGCGCACGTGAAGGTGGAGAACAACTACTTCAAGGACTCCAAGGACGTCCTCGGCACCTTCTACACCGACCTGACCGGCTACTGGCAGGTCGCGGGCAACGTCTACGACAACGTGACGTGGACCGCCGACGGCACCGAGAACCACCCGGCAGGCCCCGACCCGCAGTCCAACACGACGGTCAGCATCCCGTACTCCTACGCCCTGGACGCGGCCGGCTGCGTGCCGAGCATCGTGACGCAGACGGCGGGCGCCAACAAGGGCCTGCAGGTGTCGAACGGCAGCTGCCAGACGCAGTCGCCGACGCAGAGCCCGACCCAGTCCCCGACCCAGTCGCCCACCCAGTCGCCGACCGGCCAGCCCGGCGGCACGAACCTCAGCCTCGGCGCCGGCTCGGACGGTTCGAGCAAGGCGAGCGGCACCAGCTACGGCAACGTGCGGGACGGCGACCTGGGCACCTACTGGTCGCCGGCCGGCTCCACCGGCTCCATCTCGATCAAGTGGGGCTCGGCCACCAGCATTTCGAAGATCGTGATCCGCGAGGCGTCCGGTTCGGCGGGCAGCATCGGCGCCTGGCGGGTGATCGACGCCGACACCGGGGCCGTGCTGACCTCGGGCAGCGGGGCGGGCGGCACCATCAGCTTCCCGCAGACCTCGCTGAAGAAGGTCACCTTCGAGATCACCAGCTCGTCCGGCACCCCGAAGGTCGCCGAGTTCGAGACCTACGCCGGCTAGGCCGTGTTTTGAAAGTAGCGCCGTCCGCCCACAGGGCGGGCCCCGCAGCGTCCGGTGCGTGCGATCGCAAGGCGGAGGGTCGTCCTCGTAGTGGGCCTACTCGGACGACTCCGACAACGCAGCGAGCGTGCGTGCCAGACGCCGCGGGGCAGGCGGGACTTCCAAAACACGGCCTAGCCGCCCAGCCCGGTGGCGGGGCCGCTCCTGACGGCGGCCCCCGTCACCGCCGCGCGGTGAACTCCAGCAGCAGCTGCGCGGTCGCGTCGGGCGCCTCGGCCATCGGCAGGTGCCCGACGCCCGGCAGCACCGCGACCCGGGCGCCGGGCACCGCGGCGTACGTGTGCGCCGAGGCCGGCTCCCAGCGGGGGTCGGCGCCGCCGAAGACGACCAGCAGCGGAATCCCCAGGCCCGCGAGCCGCCGCGGCACGGAACTCTCGCTGATGTAGGCGGTGTTGCCGCGCAGCACCGCCGTGAGCGCGCGGTAGGTGGTGCCCTCCAGTTCGCCGACCACGTCGTCGGGCACCTGCACGGGGCGTACGGACATCGCGGCGATCCACCGGCGGATCGCCGCGTCGGAACGCACCGCCCACAGGAGCCGGCCGAAGGGCGGGGCCGTCAGCGCGCGCAGGACCGGCGGCTGGCGGCGGAAGGCCTCGGGGCTCGGCCCCGTGCTGACCAGGGCGAGCGAGCCCACCAGGTCGGGGCGCGCCTCGGCGACGGCGGTGGCGACGTAGCCGCCGCTGGAGTGCCCGGCGACCGCGGCCGCGCGCACCCCGAGGCCGTCGAGCAGCTCCGCCACCCGGCCCGCCTGCGAGCGCACGTCGTAGGAGGCGGCCGGCTGCGAACGGCCGCAGCCGGGGAGGTCGACCCGGATCACGTGGTGGCGGGCGGCGAGTGCCGGGACCACCGGGTTCCAGAAGCCGCCCGACGCCCCCGAGCCGTGGATGAGCAGCAGCGGCGGCGCCTGCGGCGAGCCGTCGTGGACCACGTGCATGCCGTGCGTACGCCCGGTTCCCTCATCGCCCATGGCAGCGATGATGCCCGCTCCTGCACCTGCCGCGTCAGCGGCTGACCGGGGTCTCCTGCTCGACACGCGACAGCTTCTCGGGGTTGCGGACGTTGTACAGGCCGGAGACGCGGCCGTTGTCGAAGCGCACCGCGAGCACGCTGTCGAGTCCGCCGTCGATCCGGACGAGCAGCCCGGGGCCCGCGTTGACCTGCATCGGCTCGATGGTGACCTCGAAGCCGCGCTTGCCCCACAGCCCGGACAGCAGCCTTGCCACCTTCTCCGCGCCCTCGACGGGCCGCAGCATGGCCTGTTTGACGCCGCCGCCGTCGCTGAAGGCGACGACGTCCGGCGCGAGGATGTCCAGCAGGCGCTGCACGTCGCCGGTGCGCACCGCCCCCAGGAAGGCCTGGAGCGCGGCGTCGGTCTCGGCCGGCGAGACGGTGCCGCGCGGGCGGCGGGCGGCGACGTGCGCGCGGGCGCGGTGGGCGATCTGCCGCACGGTGGCCGGGGTCTTGTCGACGGCGGCGGCTATCTCGCCGTACTCGACGTCGAAGACCTCGCGCAGCACGAACACCGCACGCTCGGTCGGCGCCAGCGTCTCCAGCACCACCAGCATCGCCATCGAGACGCTCTCGGCGAACTCGACGTCCTCGGCCACGTCGGGCGAGGTCAGCAGCGGCTCCGGCAGCCACGGGCCGACGTAGGACTCCTTGCGCCGGTCGAGGGCGCGCAGCCGGGTCAGCGCCTGGCGGGTGACGATCCGCACCAGGTAGGCGCGTTTGGCGTGCACGGTGTCGGGGTCGACGCCCACCCAGCGCAGCCAGGTCTCCTGCAGGACGTCCTCGGCGTCGGTTGCGGAGCCGAGGATCTCGTAGGCGACGGTGAACAGCAGGTTGCGGTGGGCGACGAACTCCGCGGTGGCCACGTCCACCGACTCCAGGCCGTCCAGGCGTCGGTCACCCGCACGGCCTGCCGATCGGTCGGCGCTGCCGGGCAGTTCCGCCGCGTCCGTGGTCGGTGTGCTGCTGTCGCTCATGCCTGGCTCCCTGCCGTCCGCTCCGCGCATCCCACACGCACCAGACGCCGGCCGCCACCGCTTTGTGACACCTCCCGCCGGTGGCCCAGGTCACATGTCCGACGTGTCACAGCGTGCCGCGGCGCCGCATCACCTTTTCGCCGGGACGCGGCGCCACCGCCGTGCGGCGGGCGTCCCCCGGCGGCTCGAACCGTTCGGCGTTCCGTGTGTGACAAGGAGATGATCGTGGCAGCGCACAGTGCGGCCCCCGCGGCCGGGACCGGCCCCAAGCCGGCAGGAGCGGCGGACCAGGATCCGAGGCGGTGGCTGGTTCTCGCCGTCATCGCCGCCGCCCAGCTCATGGTCGTCCTCGACCTGACCGTGATGAACCTCGCGCTGCCGTCGGCGCAGCGCGCGCTCGGCTTCTCGACCGCCGACCGGCAGTGGGTGGTGACCGCGTACGCCCTGTCCTTCGGCGGCCTGCTGCTCTTCTGCGGCCGGCTGGGCGACCTGGTGGGCCGCAAGGTCACCTTCCTGACCGGGCTCGCCGGCTTCGCCGCCGCCTCGGCCGTCGGCGGCGCCGCGACCAGCTTCTCGATGCTGGTGGCGGCCCGCGCCTGCCAGGGCGTCTTCGGCGCGCTGCTGGCGCCGTCCGCCCTGTCGCTGCTGGCCACGACCTTCAAGGACCCCAAGGAGCGGGCCAAGGCCTTCGGTGTCTTCGGCGCCGTCGCCGCCGCGGGCGGCGGCCTGGGGCTGCTGGTCGGCGGGGCGCTGACCACGTACCTGTCCTGGCGGTGGTGCATGTACATCAACACCGGCTTCGCCGCGGTCGCCATCGCCGGCGGCGTCCTGCTGATCGGCAGGCAGCAGAAGGCACCGGCCGGCCGGCTGGACGTGCCGGGCGTAGTGACCGTCTCCGGCGGCATGTTCTGCCTGGTCTACGGCTTCGCCAACGCCGCCTCGCACAGCTGGCACACGCCCTCGACGTGGAGCTTCCTGATCGCGGGCGTCGCGCTGCTGACGGTGTTCGCGGCCTGGCAGTCGCGTGCCGCGCACCCGCTGCTGCCGCCGCGCGTGGTCCTGGACCGCAACCGCGGCGGCGCCTACCTGACCGTCCTGGTCTTCGGCGCCGCGACCTTCGGGCTCTTCCTCTTCCTCATCTACTACATGCAGGTGACCCTGGGGTATTCGGCGGTGCGCTCCGGTGTGGCCATGCTGCCGACCGTGGTCCTCGCCGGGGCCGGCGCCACGATCGGCAACACCCGGCTGCTGCCGCGCTTCGGCCCCAAGCCGATGGTCGTCGCGGGCATGCTGCTCAATGCCGCGGCCATGCTGTGGCTCACCCGGATCGGCGCGCACTCGGGGTACGCCTCCGCGCTGCTGGGTCCGCTGATGGTCAGCGGTACGGGCAACGGCCTGATCTTCGGCATGGTCGCCGCGACGGGTACGTTCGGTGTGGCGCCGCAGGACGCGGGAGTGGCCTCGGCGAGCATCAACACCGGGCAGCAGCTGGGCGGTTCGATCGGCACCGCGCTGCTCAACACCATCGCGGCCAGCGCCTCGACGCACTACGCCGCGGACCACCTGCACGGGCGGCCGACCCCGCAGCTGCTGCAGGCCGCGGCGATCCACAGCTATGTGACGGTCTTCTGGTGGTGCGCCGGGATCTACGTGGCCGGCGCCCTCGTGTGCGGCTCGCTGCTGCGCCGCGGCCCGCTGAGCCGGCCCGCGGACCTCCCTGTGCGGGAACCGTCGGAGCCGGCCGCAGCGGCGCCGGGTCAGCTGTAGGTCACCCCGCTGAGCGAGCAGTAGCGGACGTAGGGGCCGGGGTAGACGTACATGTCCTGGCAGTTGCCGTTCGCGGTGATGGTGGAGGTGCCGGGAGTGATCGCGTAGCGGTACCCCTCCCACATCGGGGTCTGCGGCTGGTTGTCGCAGAAGCCGGTGTTGATCGCCAGCGCGGTGGCGTCCGAGGGGATGAAGACGGTGAAGTACTTGACGAGGCCCGAGGCGTAGCTCGACCCGTCGGGGTAGTACCAGCCGGAGCCGTTGTCGACGCTCAGGCCGTAGGGCAGGCCGGTGGAGCAGGTCAGCGCCAGCTGGAGGGTGCGCGTGGTGGCGGCCGATGCGGTCTGCGGCACGGCCGCCGCCAGGAGCAGGGCGGCGCCGGCCGCCGCGAGCACGGCGGCCGGCCTCCTGCGCGAACGACGTGTGGTCATGGGTACACCGGTGTCCTTTCAGGCGTGCACGGCACAGGGCATGGGGGGACGCGGACGCCGAACGTGCGGGCGTGCGCCCCATGGTGGGTGCCGCCCGCCGCGGCGGGCGCGGATTCCGAACGCCGCCGAATTCCGCCGAAGAGCGGCGAAGGCCGACTGCCGCTGCGCAGGCGGCTGTTATGCTGCGGTCACGCCATCAGTGTTCGATTCGTGCTCACTTCGCAGTCGACGGAGAGCGGTGCGGTGATGGCGCATGGCGTGCAGGAGCCCTTACCCGAGCCGACCGGCTCGCCCGCCTCGGCCGCGGCCGGTGCGCGCACCCTGGAGGAACTGGCCGCGCTGTTACGGGACCTGCGCCGCCGGCACGCGCGCAGCCGCAGGGACAGCACCCTGACCTACCGCGAACTCGCCCTGAGGACCGGCTGGTCCCAGACGGCGATCGCCGAGTACTTCACCGCCCGCACCCTGCCGCCGACCGACCGCTTCGACGCGCTGCTCAAGGTGCTGAGCGCCACCCCGGCCGAGCAGCGCGCGCTGGCCACCGCACGGGACCGTATCGAGGAGGCCGCCCGCAAGGCCAGGCGCCGCAAGGCCGGCCCTGTCGCGATCCCCCCGCCTCCCCGGACCGTGCCGCCCCGGCCCGTGCCGCGCCAACTGCCCGCCCCGCCGGGGACCTTCACCGGTCGCGCCCGCGAACTTGCCGACCTGGACGCCGCCTTGGACGTCGCACCGCAGACTCCCGGCGCACCCGGCATCTGCACGGTGAGCGGGATGGGCGGGATCGGCAAGACCTGGCTGGCCCTGCACTGGGCGCACGCGGGCCAGGACCGCTTCCCGGACGGCCAGCTGTACGCGGACCTGCGCGGCTTCGACCCCTCGGGCCGCCCCGCCGAGCCGGCCGCGGTGCTGCACGGCTTCCTCGACGCCCTGGGCGTGGAGCCCGCGGCGATCCCGGTCGGGCAGCAGGCCGCGACCGCGCTCTTCCGCAGCCTCACCGCGGGCCGGCGGATGCTGCTCGTGCTGGACAACGCGCGCGACACCGCACAGGTCGCGCCGCTGCTGCCGGGCGGCGCGGCCTGCCGGGTGCTGGTCACCGGCCGCCGCCGGCTCACCGGCCTGGTCGCCGCGCACGGCGCCCGCCCCGTCGCCCTCGACGTGCTGCCGGGCGAGGAGGCGGCAGGGCTGCTCGCCCGGCACCTGGGCCGCACCCGGCTGGAGCGGGAGCCGGCCGCGGCGGCGGCCCTGCTGGGCTGCTGCGCGGGGCTGCCGCTGGCGCTCGGCATCGTCGCGGCCTGCGCCGCCACCCACCCCGACCTGTCGCTGCGGGCGCTGGCCGCCGAGCTGGCCGGCAACCCGCTCGACGCGCTGGACGCCGGGGAACCGCAGGCCGACCTGCGGGCCGTCCTGTCCTGGTCCAGCCGCGCCCTGTCCCCCGGCGCCGCCCGCGCACTGGCGCTGCTGGGCATCGCGCCGGGACCTGACATCGCCCCCGCGGCAGCCGCGGCACTGCTCGGCCTGCCGGACCCGGCGGCCCGCGCCCTGCTGCGCGAGCTGGACCACGCCCACCTCGTCCGGCGCGACGCGGCAGGCCGCTACCGCATGCACGACCTGCTCCGCCTGCACGCGGCGGAGCAGGCCCGCGACCGGCACACCCCCGCGGAGCGGGACGCGGCGCTGCGCCGGGCGATCGGCCACTACACCGACACCGCCTGCGCGGGCGCCCGCGTCCTCGCCCCGCACGACCCGGCGCCGCTGCCCGGCGGGTACGAGCCGGGGAGCCCGCCCTTTCCGCTGCCGGACGCGGCAGCCGCGATGGACTGGTTCGACGCCGAGCACACCAATTTACTGGCCGCGCAGCAGGCGGCCGCCGGCCACGGCTGGGACGCACAGGTCTGCCGCCTGGCCCGGGCGCTCGACCCCTACCACCGCCGCCGCGGCCACCTCGCCGACGCCGCCGCGGCCTGGCAGCTGGCGGTGACCGCGGCCGGGCGGCTGGGCGACCCGGCGCCACGCGCCCAGGCCCACCAGATGCTCGGCGACGCCCACGCCCAGCTCGGCGGCACCGCCGACGCCCTGCGGCACCTGGCCCAGGCCCTGGAACTGGCCGAGCTGACCAGCGACACCGCAGGTCAGGGCGAGATCCACCACAGCCTCGGCGGCGCCTGGGAACGGCACGGCGACGACCGCCGCGCCCTGGAGCACGCCCGCCGGGCGCTCGCGGTCTTCCAGGCCCTGGGCGACACCTACCGGCAGGCCCGCGCCCTCAACGCCGTGGGCTGGCTGCGGACCCGGCTCGGCGACCACACGGCGGCCCGCGCCGACTGCACCGCCGCCCTGGCCCTGCTGCTCCAGCACCCGGCCGACCACCGCCAGCTCGGCGAGTCCAGCACCCTGGACAGCCTCGGCCACATCGCCCACCGCCTCGGCGAGTACGACACGGCGCTCGGCCACTACCGGCGGGCGCTGGCCATCTGCCGCGCCCAGGGTCACAGCCACCTGGAGGCCGACGTCCTGCACCGCACCGCCGAGACCCACCTGGCCCGCCGCAGCCCCGCCGAGGCCCGCACCGCCTGGGAGCAGGCCCGCGCCCTCTACACCGCCCAGCACCGCACGGCCGACGCGGACCGCGTACGGGAGCTCCTGGCGGGTCTCGGCGGCCCTGTGTCGTAACCCCTACGCGGGAGGCCGCCGGTGCTCCGCGACCTTGCAGCGGGCGGGCGCCCGCTCGGGCTCCGGCGCGGGGAAATCGCCCGGGAGGTCGTGGCGGACCGCGACCATCGCCGCGTCGTCGCCGAGGGAGCCCGCGGTGTAATGCAGCAGGTCCTCGCGCAGCACGCCGAGCAGGTCGACCGGGCGGACCTCCCCGTCGACCAGCAGGGGCAGCCGGTCGGCCAGCGGGTAGAAGCGGCCGTCGCCGTCGCGGGCCTCGGTGACGCCGTCGGTGTAGAGCAGCAGCGTGTCGCCGGGCTCGAAGGCGAAGACGTCGGGCTCCGCGCAGGACACCCGCGGCTGCAGTACGCCGATCGGGGGCGCGTACTGCCGCGGCGAGAGTGTGCTGACCCGGCCGTCGTGCAGGCGCAGCGGCGCCGGGTGGCCGCTGTTGAGGACGCTGATGTGCGCCTCGCGGTCGGGGACGTCGATCAGGGCCGCGGTGATGAAGGACTCCGCGGCGTCCGGACCCTGCCGGCTCGGGCGGGCGAGCCCCCAGCTGACCACCGCCTCCAGTTCCGACTGCAGCGCCCGCAGCGGCAGCTCCCGGTGCGCGGCGCTGCGGAAGGCACCGAGCAGCAGGTCCGCGTCGTCCACGGCCGTCAGGCCCTTGCCGCGGACGTCCCCGATGAGCAGCCGCGTCCCGTGGCGGGTGCGTACCGCCGCGTAGAGGTCGCCGCCGATACGGGCCTGGTCGGCGGCGGCCTCGTAGCGGAAGGCGACCGACAGCGGGCCGATACGGGGCGGCAGCGGCTGCAGCACCACCCGCTGTGCGGCCTCGGCCACCGAGCGCACCTGTCTCAGCTCGGCGCTGTGCCGCTCGCGCAGCCGGCAGAAGAAGACCGTGAAGGCGGAGATCACGATGAGCGAGGCGAGCTGGCTCTCGTGGTTGGACGTGGTGATGCTGTTGCGCACCGCGGCTATCGTGAACAGCGCGGCGGTGGCCAGGATGCCGATCAGCGCGGTCAGCCGGGAACTGCCGAAGGACGCGGTGAGCGCGGGTGCGACGACCAGCAGCGGCCCCAGGTGCACCTCCTGCGGTGCCAGCACGTCGGCGACGGTGATCACCACGATGAAGGCGATCGGGATCGCCACCAGGCCCCGGTTCGACTGCCAGGACCAGCCGGTGTCCTTGCCAGGCGCCGACCACGGGAACCGCATACTTCTTCGTTACACCCATTCCCAGGGCGCTGCTACTCGCGGGCCCGGCGGCCGGCCCGCACTCAGGCGGAACCGATGCGGTCCAGCAGCGCCTGCGCGTCGGCGGTGCCGCGGTGTTCCGGGCCGTGGGCGGCCAGCCGCGCCCGGTGGGCCGCCGCCGCATGGGTCCGCGCCTCGGCTGTGCGGCCCAGGCCCAGGAGCGCCGTGGCCCTGGCCAGGCCCGCGGCGCCGGACTCGGCGTGCCGCTCACCCTCGGGCAGAGCCTGCCACAGCGCGTCGGCGCGTTCCGCCGCGGCGAGCGCCTCCTCGTGGCGGGCCTGGCCGTTGAGGCTGCGGGCCAGGACTGCGAGCAGGGTGACGGTGAACCTGTCCTGCTGGGCGCCCAGCGCCGCCAGCGCCTCGCGTGCGGTCGCCTCGGCCTCCTCGTGCCGGCCCTGCTCGGTGAGCGCGAAGGCCAGGCCGTTGCGTGCGGCGGCGGCCGCGAACCCCGTCTCCTCCGAGCCGCCCCGCTCCGCGATCCGGGCGACGGCCGCGCACTCCGCCTCGCACTCGGCGTACCGGCCCAGCCGGGCCAGCTCCTGGGCGCGGTCCGAACGCAGTTTGAGGGTGAGGACGGCCTCCGCGCCGAAGACCCTGCCGAAGTCCGGCAGCAGCCTGTCGTACACGGCGACGGCTTCCGCGTGCCGCCCCTGCGCGCTCGTCGCGAGCCCGACCAGGCTCCACGCAACGAGCGCGACCTGGTCGTCGCGCAACGTGGAGCGCGACTCGGCGACAGCGCGTGCCGCGGACTCCGCCGCGACGTAGCGGCCCGCCTTGTAGAGGCCGACGGGTTGGTCGAGCGGCGACCCCGCCGCCGCCGGCGCATCGTGCCGACCGCGCGACCGGAAGAGTTTCATGTCCGGAGCATACGGATCCTGCGCACGCGCGTTCGGCGAATCAGCAGGAAAGGCGGGCACGGTGAGGTGCGCGGGGTCGGAAGAACGTGTCAGAAGAACCAGACGACGAGGCGTACGTTGTCCGCTCCGTGAAGCGCACCGAGCGTGCGCATCACGGTCCAGACGGGTCCCCAGTCGATGCCGTCCCCCGCGGCCCCTGCCCGGGTGCGCGCGCCGGAGGCGTCGGTCTCCTGCCAGTCGGCGGCGGCGAGTTCCGCCCAGGTCACGTGCGTGGTGCCGTACACGTCGCCGGGCGCTTCCGCGGAGGGCGCGTACGCGGCGCGCAGGGCCTGCGACGCGTCGCCGGGAAAGCCGCGGCCTTCTGCCAGCGGGCGGAATCCGAAGGAGTTGCGGACGCCGAAGAGACAGGCGAGGCCGTCGTAGGCGTTCCCGCCGTTCAGCAGGAACAGGTCGATTCCCGCGACCCAGACGGAGTCCTCGTCGTCGGGACCCCACAGGCGGGCGCCCGGCCGGCACTCGATCATGCCGCTGATGTCGGTCGACATACGGCCATGGTGCCAGCTCTCAGCGGCCGGGCGGGGGTGTGCCGGCCAGCAGTGCCCAGAGGACGACGACGGCGGTGAGGCCGGTGAGTTCGAGCAGCACGGACCGCCGCAAGGCCGCGGGCGCGAGGCGGCGGCTCTTCCTGCGGCCGGCCGCGGCGGCCGGCACCAGGAAGAGCCCGGCCTCGGCCGGCAGGAGGTCGCCGAGGCCCGTTTCTCGGTGGGCCAGGTAGACGCCACCGGCGCCGCGGCCCAGCTCGCCTCGCGTTCCGCCGACCGCACCGCGGCACCGCTGGCCTTCCACGGCAGCCGCTTCCGGCGGCTGGAAGATCCCGCCGCCACCCCCCGTCCCACCGGACCCGAGGAGTCGTCATGACCGCACACGCAGACACCACCGCAGCCCCGGCCGACGACGGTGGGCGCCGCGGTCGAGGGCCTCCAGCACGTCTACGACGCCCCGGGCGAGGTCGAGATCGAGATCGACGGCACGACCCACCGGCTGACCGCCTTCAACGGCCAGGCCCCCGGCAGCCTGCTGGTGCTGTTCACCGACGCCACCTCGGGGGTGACCACCTACGCCGCCGGCCGCTCGCTGTCGATCGACGTGCCGGACCCCGAGGGCCGTATCCTGGTCGACTTCAACCGCGCCTCCAACCTGCCCTGCGCCTACACCGACCTGGCGACCTGCCCGCTGCCGCCGGCCGGCAACCGGCTGCCGGTGCCGGTCGAGGCGGGCGAGAAGACCCCGACCGGACCGGCGCACACGGCCAGGTCGGTCCCCGGCGGGAAGTAGCGCCCCGGCCGGGCCGCAGGGCGGATCACCCGTTGGGCTGCACGATCGTCCACGGGCGCATCAGGTCGTCGTCCTCGTGTTCGAGGATGTGGCAGTGGTGGACGTAGGTCGCCGGGAGTTCTGCGCCGCTGCCGGGGATCGACGCGATCGGCTGCGTCGGCGGGGTGAAGTCCGGGATCACGATCCTGGTGACCTGCTCGGGGTAGGCGCGCACGGTGTCCTTGTTGGAATCCGCCTCGTCGGGGTCCGGCGGGTAGGGCGGCCCGGTGAGGTAGTTCTCCAGCACCGGCAGGTCCTGCGGCCTGCGCCCGCCGTCGATCCACTTCTCGTACTGCGCCTGGTAGGCGGTCGCGTCGATGGGCTGCCGGTTCAGCACCTGGAAGTTGATGAGGTGGACGTGCATGGGGTGCGCGTCGTGGTTGGGGTTGACGTACTCCCACACCTCGCTCGCACCGTTCTCGACGAAGTCCTGGGAGGGCTCCTCGAAGGGCACCGCGTTGAAGGTCATGGTGTGGAAGAGCTGGTGCTGGTAGACGACCCACTGCCGGCGCCTGGTCTGCGGTGTGACCTCGACCGGCGGGACGACGTCGGGCAGCCGCAGCTTGTCCGGTGGTGTCGAACGGTCCGCGCCCGACAGCGGTTTGGTGACCTGGAACTCCATCACCTCGCCGATCTCCGGGCCGTCGCCGCCGGGGAAGTGGACGGGCGCGTTGTAGTTGGTCAGCTGGATCTTGGTGCCCATCGGCATCGCGCTGAAGTCGACGAGCAGGTCGTAGCGTTCTGCCGGGCTGATCAGGAAGTTCAGCATCTGCAGCGGCTTGCGGAAGCCGCCGTCGGTGCCGATCAGCCAGAACGGCAGCGTGGGCTGCGGCAGGACGTCGTCGGGGGTGACGAACTGCAGCCGCCAGAAACGCTCGTTGGAGGCGTTGAGCACCCGCAGCCGGTAGCGCCGTGGCTCGACGGCCAGGAAGGGGTAGGCCTTGCCGTTGACGACCGGGGTGTCCTCGCCCTGCCGATCCATCATCGTGTACGCGAGGGTGCCGTCGTCGCGAAAGGTCCGGTCCTGGATGACCAGCGGGACCTCGAACTCGCCCTGCGGCAGCCCGAGCCGCTCGTCCGCCGGGTCGCGGACGACGTACAGCCCGGCGAGGCCCGCGTAGACGTTGACGCTGGTCATCCCCATGGCGTGGTCGTGATACCACAAAAGGCAGGAATCGTCGTGGTTGGTGTAGGCGTAGATCGCCTCGTTGGGCGCGGCGTGCTCGGGGTCCAGGGTGGAGTACGACTCGGCGTGCACACCGCGCGGGCTGTAGGACTGCTTCGGCATGCCGTCGGACTGCGGTGGCGTGTAACCGCCGTGCTGGTGGACGACGTTCCACACGTCGACGTCGGCGGGGAAGGGCTGCACCGGCTGGTAGGGCGGCGGCGGGGTCGGAGTCAGCTGCGGGTTGCCGCTGCGGATGGCGTCGATCACCGCGGGGAACAGGTGCTCGGTGGGCAGTTCGTTGCGCCACTTGACGACCGTGGGGTGGTCCACCGTCACGTCGAGGGTCGGCCCGAGGTAGCCCATGCCGATCGGCTGGTGCCGGTCGTGCGGGTTCGCCGCCCAGTAGCCCCACACCGTGGCCGGTCCCAGGTCGCGGTGGAAGCACCACGAGCCCTGGCGCATGGTGATGTCGTAGTAGTCCGCCCCCGGATAGGCCGAGGTGTCGGCGACGGCCGTCGGCGGTACGGGCAGCGGGTCGACGAACTTCTCCAGCGGCGGTGTCGTCGGGATGGCCGTGTCCGCGGCCGTCCCGCCCCCCATCGCGGGCACCCGCGCCTGCGCCTCCGCCGCGCCCAGTGGCAGCATGGCGGCGCCTCCCGCGGCACCGGCCATGAGGACTCTCCTGCGTGCGACCATCTCTCCCGGCCTTCCCTCGGCTCACCCGACGCCCAAGGGATACAAGGCCGTTCTGCTGCGCTGCCGCAGCGTGCCGGTTCGCCTGGTCAAAGTCACCCGGAGGGCCGACCCGGCCGCGGATTCCGCAGGTAGTCGCCCAGTTCCATGGAATGACAACCGCCAGTTCCGGGCGTCAGGTTCAGCTCTGCCCGGTGGCCGCGCCCCCGCTCGGTCTCCTGCCGGGGGCCGGGCGGCGGGCGATCAGCCAGTAGACGAGCGCGGCGGGCGGCGCGACGCACAGCAGGACGACCAGCAGGCGGGAGTCGACGCCCCCGCCCTGCCGGGTCGCCTCCGCCTCGGCGGGCAGGTCCCGTACCAGGGCGTCCAGTTGGGCGCGGCTGCGCGCCCGGTAGGCCAGGGCAACGCGCTCCTCCAGCTCGGGCAGGGTCAGCCGGCCGACGGCGTAGTGGTGCTGCAGCAGCGCCTCGACGGCGTCGCGTTCCGCGTCCGAGGCGCGTATGGGCGCCAGGTGCTCCTCGTGGTCCGTCATGGCTGCCTTCCGGGCAGGTCTGCGGCGGGCGGGGTGTGCGGGTCGGGCGGAGGCGGGCGGTCCTGCAGGTCGACGAGCGCGACGACCACCCGCGTCCAGGAGCCGGGAGCGTCGCGGTCCCCGAAGCGCTCGGCGAGGCCCGCGATGTGCTCGCGGAGGTCGGCGAGCGCCTCGTCGGTCAGCCGCAGCGCCCCGCGGTGCAGGTCGACCTCCCGGCGGCCGCCGGCCTGCCGCGAGCGG
This sequence comes from Actinacidiphila bryophytorum, assembly GCF_016916835.1. Lineage (GTDB taxonomy): Bacteria > Actinomycetota > Actinomycetes > Streptomycetales > Streptomycetaceae > Actinacidiphila > Actinacidiphila bryophytorum. The sequence continues at coordinate 84,129 of NZ_JAFFIX010000026.1, forward strand.
TAGGCGGCGCTGATGTCGGCCCGGGTGGCGTCCAGCATCGAGCCGAGGAAGTCGGCCATCTCCTCGGGGGTCGCGGCGTCGCCGGGGGGTTCGGTGACGGCGGGGGCGTAGACGCGCTCGACCTTGCCGTGCGCGAGCGGGCGGTATTCGGCGATCCCGACCAGGCCTGCCGCTTCCAGCCGGCCCAGGTGGTAGTAGAGCCGGTCGGCGGGGAGGCCGGTGCGGTCGGCGAGTTCGCGTGCGGACCGCGGCTCCTCCCACAGCGCTTCGAGGAGCCGGATGCGCAACGGGTCGGCGAGCGCCTTGTGCACCCCGTGCCAGCTCCGCTGCGTACTGCCCTGCCCCTGCTCCCCCATCGACCGCCTCCGGTGGCTGCACGAATTCCCGCTGATTGGAAAACTCTACAACCAGCCGTCGCGCAGGCCTAGGCCGTGTTTTGGAAGTCCCGCCTGCCCCGTGGGCGGACGGCGCTACTTCCAAAACACGGCCTAGTTGCACGCGTACGGCGATGTCGGCGGCGTGTACGTCACCGGCCGCGCGGGTGCGGCTCGGTACGTGCCCGATACGGGCTCAGTACAGGGTCAGGCCGTAGGCGGCCAGGACCTCGGCGAGGGGCTGGTAGTAACTGGTGCCGCCCGACGTGCAGTTGCCCGATCCACCGGAGAAGAGGCCGAGGGCCGTGGAGCCCGCGACGAGCAGGCCGCCGGTGTCGCCGGGCTCGGTGCAGACGGTGGTGGCGATCAGGCCGGTCACGATCTGGCCGCCGCCGTAGTTGACGGTGGCGTTGAGTGCGGTGACCGTGCCGCAGTGCACACCGCTGACCGGGCTCGTACGGCAGACCCGCTCGCCGACGTAGGGGCTGCCGGGCGTGTAGCCGCCGCCGGGGTGCGGGACGGCCGGGTTGTCGTAGCGGATCAGGCCGTAGTCGTTGCCGGGGAAGGACGTGGCGACGGTGGGGCCGATGTAGGTGGTGAGGGCGGGGGACGCGTACCAGGCCGAGGTCCCCAGGGTGCAGTGGCCGGGCATGATGATGAAGTAGGCGCTCGCGTTGCGGGCGTTGACCACGGTGCGGCAGGCGGTGCCGTTGTCCGCGTAGATCGTGTCGCCTGCGGAGACCTGCGGCCGTACGGTGGCGGCCGAGACGGAAGAAGCGGCCGCAGCCGAGGGGGCGGCCTGGGCGGAAGGTGTGGCCGCGGCCGCGGTCTGGCCGCCCGCGACGGCGGCGAGCGCGACCGCGGCGAGGCCGATGCGGCGGGCGGCGGCCCGGGCGGTGAAGCGGTGTCCGATCCTCAACAGGACCTCCTGGGTGGGCGGGTCGCGTCGCCGTGCCGCACTGGCCCCTGTGGACGCCACGGACCGGTGCCCGTACACGCCATGGACCTGACACATCGGCACGACACACCAGTATCAGGAGCCGCTCAGTCGGGCCACAAGGGCAGAACCGGGCAAGTGCCGCCGCCACCGTCGGAGTTCAGCTCAGCGGGAAGCGCGCCTCCGCGATCGGCAGGTCACCGCCCGGCGCCGGTGTGCAGCGCGTCCAGCACGTCCTGGTCGGAGAGCTGGTCGAAGCGGTCGTACCACAGGCCGACCGCGGTGAAGGCGGGCGGGCAGTGCAGGCACACGACGTCGTCCGCCTCGGTGCGCAGCAGCGCCGACGCCTGCGGCGAGCAGACCGGCACCGCCAGCACGACCCGCTCGGACGGCGCCTGCCGCCGCACCGCACGCACCGCGGCGCGGGCCGTCACGCCTGTCGCGAGCCCGTCGTCCACCACGACCGCGGTGTGCCCGCGCAGGTCGGCGGGCGGCCTGCCCTGCCGGTAGAGCTGTTCGCGGCGCCGCAGTTCCGTACGCTCCCGCGCGACCGTCGCCGCGAGGTCGGCGCGGCTCAGGCCCAGCCGGTCCAGGACGGCCTCGTCGAACAGCGGCTCACCGTCCCCGGTGATCGCGCCGACGCCGAACTCCGGCTGGAAGGGTGCGCCGATCTTGCGGACGACGAGCACGTCGAGCGGGGCGGCCAGCTCCCTGGCCACCTCCCGCGCCACGGGGACCCCGCCTCTGGGCAGGGCGAGGACGACGGGGTCGGGGAGCGCGCCCCGCTCCTGCCGGACGGCCAGCTGCTCCGCCAGCCGCCGCCCTGCCTGCTGCCGGTCGTGGAACTGCATGGCGGCTGCCACTCCTCTCTGCCCCCCGGGACGTGTCCGCGGTCACCCCAGGTGCTCCTCGCACCACCGCCGGGCCGATGCCGCGACCTCCTCCAGCGCTCCCGGCTCCTCGAACAGGTGCGTGGCGCCGGGGACGACCTGCAGGGTGTGCGGGCCGCCCAGGCTGCGGGCGGCCTCCTCGTTCAGCCGCAGGACGTGGCCGTCGCGCCCGCCGACGATCAGCAGGACCGGGGCGCGTACGGCCCGCAGCGCCTCGCCGCCCGCCAGGTCGGGGCGTCCCCCGCGGGAGACCACGGTGAGCACCTTCTCAGGGCGCTCCGCCGCGGCGACCAGGGCCGCAGCCGCACCGGTGCTGGCGCCGAACAGGACCACGGGGAGGTCCCGGGTCGCCGGCTGATCCGCGAGCCAGCCGACCGCGGCCGCCAGCCTGCGGGCCAGCAGCGCGATGTCGAAGCGGTGCTCACCGGTCGCCCGGTCCCGCCGCTCCTCGTCCGCGCTGAGCAGGTCCATCAGCAGGGTGCCGAGACCGGCGGTGCGCAGCTCTGCTGCGACCGCGCGGTTGCGCGGGCTGTGCCGGGAGCTGCCGCTGCCGTGCGCGAACAGCACCACCGCCCGCGCGGCGGCGGGCAGCTCCAGGTCGCCCGCCAGGTCGGCGTCGCCGACGGGCACCGTGACCGCCTGGGAGGTCATCCGCCTCGTCTTCTTCCTCCGTCGCTGCACTTCCAGTGTCCCAAACCGACCCGCCCGGCCGCGAGCGAAGGCGGGACCTGCCGCCGTCGCGCATGCTGGCTGGGAGGGGTGTCCCTGCTGGTGGCTGGAGGCATGTGGTGGAGATCGGGATCGGCCTGCCGAACGCGGTTCCAGGAACGGAACCGGACGCACTCACCGGCTGGGCGCAGCGCGCCGAGGCGGCGGGCTTCAGCACCCTCGGCACGATCGGCCGGCTGGTGTACCCGGGGTACGAGGAGCTGATCGCCCTGACCGCAGCGGCGACCGTCACCCGGCGGATCCGGCTCACGACGAGCGTGCTGATCGGCCCGCTGTACGAGAACAGCGCGCTGCTGGCCAAGCAGGCCGCCTCACTCGACCGGCTCTCCGGCGGGCGGCTGGTCCTGGGCGTCGGCCTGGGCGGTCGCGACGACGACTACGCGGCCGGCGGGATGTCCACCCAGGGCAGGGGGCACCGCCTGGAGGAGCAGATCACCGACATGAAGGACGTGTGGGCCGGCGGCGAGCGCGGGGTGGCAGGGGCGATCGGGCCGGTGCCCGTACGCGACGGCGGCCCCGAGCTGATCCTCGGCGGGGCGACCGCGACCACCTTCCGCCGCGTCGCCCGGCTGGCCGACGGCTGGATCATGGGCGGCGGCACCCCGGAGATGTTCGCCGAGGCCGCGGGGGGCGTGGACGCCGCCTGGCAGGAGGCGGGCCGCAAGGGCACCCCGCGCAAGCTGTCGCTGGCCTACTTCGCGCTGGGACCCGACGCCCGCGCCCAGGCCGACCGGTACCTGCTGCACTACTACGGCTACATGGGCGACGGCGCCCGCCAGGTCGCGGCGGGCGCCGCGGTCACCGCCGACATGGTGAAGTCCTACGTCGCCGCCTTCACCGAGGCCGGCTGCGACGAGCTGATCCTGGTCCCGACCGGCTCCGGGCCCGACCAGGTGGACCTGCTGGCGGAAGCGGTCGCCTGAGGCGGCCCCGCACGGACCGCGTTCAGGCCCAGCCCTTGCGGGCGGCGATCCAGCCGAGCTGGATACGGCTCTCCGCCCCGGCCTTGACCATCAGCTCGCCGATGCGCCGCTGGACGGTGCGCCGGGAGACGCCGAGCTGGCTCGCCGCCGCCTGGTCGGTCAGCCCGGCGAGGACCAGGTTCAGCACCCGGGCGTCGAGCGGGTCGATCGCGTCGGGCCGGGCCTCGGTGACCGCGTCGCCGATCATGTTCAGCGACAGCGGGTAGGCCTGCTCCCAGGCCAGCTCGAAGTAGGCGACCAGCGCCTCCAGGAGTCCGCCGGCGTGCACCAGGACGGAGGCGGCGTCGGTGTTGCGCCCGGGCAGCAGCGGCAGCATCGCCAGCTCGCGGTCGGCGATCATGAACTTCACCGGCACCACGTCGGTGACGCTGACCCGCTGCCCGGCCGAGAGCGCCGCCAGCGCCTGGGCGACCATCCCCGGCTCCTGGAGCGCGTCACGCTGCACGATCGTGCGGTAGAGCACCCCGCGGCGCACCCCTGACTCCTCGGCCGCGTTGCTGCGCGGCGGTACGACGCTCAGCTCGGGCACCATCATCGACCGCACCTCGTGCCGCGCGGACTCCTGCAGCTGGGCGAAGCGGTGCCTGACCGCCTCGACGTCGGTGATCACCTCGACCACGCTGCCGCCGGCGGTGGCGGCCCTGTGCTGGTCGGCCAGCACGAGCAGTTCCAGCTCCGCCGCGTGCAGTTCGTCGCGCCGCGAGCGCAGCACCCCGCCCAGCGCGACCGCGGGCGGCGCGGCCCGGAAGAGGGTCGCGGGCCCCTGCGCGGCGGCGGGCGCGTCGGCCACCGCGAGACCGCGTTCCGCCAGCGCGGTCAGCAGCCGCAGCACCTCGGCGGGCGCCCGCCGGGTCTCGGCGGCCAGCTCCTGGGGGCGGGTGCCGGCGCGGGACACGAGGAGGCGGTAGACCTCCTCCTCGTCGCGGGCAAGACCGAGCGCGGCGAGCATGGGACCCCCTGTGGTGCGGATGGAAGTCCCTGGAGGATACGGAGGCCGCCCGCGGCCCCGACACCGGGTGTCCGGTGGGCGGCGGGCGGCCCCGTGCCAGGTCACGTCAGGCCGTAGGCCCGTGTCACCTCCTGGCTGATGCGGTTGCCCGCGTCGTCCCAGACCTGCGCCTTCAGCGACACGAAGCCCCGGTGCGGCGCGTCGTAGCGGGCGGTCCAGCTGCCGTCGGCCGCCTCGTCCAGGGCGACGGGGTGCCAGCTGCGCCCGTCGTCGTAGGAGACGGCCAGCGTGGCGCCCTTGATCCGGCCGGCGCCTGCCGCGTCCGGCAGGTGGCTGCCGGTGAGCCGCAGGGTCTGCCGGCCGCCGTGCGCGTCGCCCGCCAGGTCGGTGGCGACGCCGTAGTCGAGCTGGAGCAGCGCCATGCGGTCGATCCGGTCCGGGTCCGTGACCGGGGCGGACTTCACCGTCCACACCGTGTGGGTGCGGGGCGAGAGCCGGTAGGCGGCAGGGTCGCGCTCCGCCTTGAGGTCGAGGGTGTACGTGGACGGTGTCGTCGGGATCGGGTAGAGCGTCGCCGACGGCCAGGCCGAGGTCGCGACCTGCTCGCCGTCCTGCCACACGGTGAAGGCCAGGGTGTCGCTGCCGTCCTGCATGGTGCCGCCGTGCTCCTGCCCGCCGGCGCTGTCGGTCCAGGGCTGGACGTTGAAGGACAGGAAGCCCTGCTGCCGCTCCGACCACCAGTAGCCGCCGCCGTTGCGCGGGTGCGCGACGGGGGCGAACCAGTCCTCGGTCACCTTGCTGCCCGCCTTGTACGCGGTGATGGCGCCGTTGGACTCCAGGGCCATGCCGGGACCGGTGATCGCGTCCCCGGCCCAGGTGGTGCCGGGCTGCGCCGAGACGTAGTCGGTGCGCGTGCCGGGCATGTCGATCCGCAGCGGGGAGCCGAGCGAGTACGTGCGGTAGGGCCGGTAGTCCCAGCGGAATTCGCCGCTGGGGTAGGAGGTGGTGCCGTGGAAGCGCATGTCCACGGTGGCCAGCTCCGACGGCTTGGGCCGGTAGGTCAGACCGGTGGCCGGGATGCGGCCCGGGTGCGGGTCGGCCAGGTCGTAGACGTACGGCGAGTTGGGCACCCCGTCGGCGGCCAGCCGCAGCCCGCCGCGGCGGGCCTGGGCGACCAGCGGTGCCCCCTCGCGTGCGGTCACCGTCACCACGGGCACCGCGCTGTAGTCGCCCGCGTCGGTGCCGACCCACTCCAGCAGCTTGCCGGGGGTGTCGTTCACCACGACCAGCAGGGCCGCACCCGCGTCGGCTGCGGCCTGTGCCCGCTGGGAGCCGGTGACCGCGTCGCTGCGGGTGACCAGCACCGCCTTCCCCTCGGCGTCGAGGCCGCTGTAGTCGGCGGGGGCGCCGGCTCCCGCGTAGACGGTGTCCAGCCGCTTCCTGCCGTCGTAGAAGGCGCTGCCGCTCTGGGCCAGTACGGTGACCGGCTTCCCGTCGCGGGTGAGCGTCAGCAGCGGCTGGGCCTTGCGCCAGCGCGTCTCGTACTCGAAGATGCCCTGCGTGACCTGCCGGGTGGGCTGCACGAACATGCTGTCGTAGGCGGGTCCGAGCAGGTACTGCGAGTCCAGGGTGCTCAGCCCGCCGTCGGAGCGGTGCCAGTCCATGTACAGCGTCCGGTCCTCGGTGGTGCGCGGCACCTGCGCGGTGACCTCGCGTGCCTGGCTCGCGTCCAGGTCCAGCTGCCGGTCCTGGTCGAGGGTGATCTCCGGGTCGCCGAGCAGCGCCATGCCCACCGAGTCGGGGCCGTGGCTGCCGGCGACGTCGAGGTAGGTCAGTGCGCTGTAGGTGCCCGAGCGCAGCCGTACGGTGAGCCGGCCGGTGTCGCCGACCTGGATCAGCTGGGGGTCGGCGTCGGTGCCGAACTGCTGGAGTTCGACCAGGGCGGCGGCGGGCCTGCCCGCCCGGTCCTTGACGGTGATGTCCAGCGCGTGCCGCTCGTCCTCCTTGTACAGGCCGACCTGGGTGCGGGTCAGCACCGCGCCCGCGGCGTCGCTCGCGGTGACCTGCCCCAGGTAGCGGCGGCCTGCCGCGCCGAGGTGCGGCCGGGCGGTGGCGGTGACCGATGCGGAGCCGTGCGCGGGCACCGTCAGGGTGTCGGCGGACAGCGTGAACATCCCGGCCGGTGCGGGGGTGCCGGCGTCGGCGCCCGGGTCCACGTCGTAGGGTCCGCCGGCCACCTCGGCGCTCAGCGACAGGTGCAGGTCGACCGCGCCGGAGCCGCTGTTGCGGTACGTCACGGTGCGCTCGGCCGGCGCCTGGTCATCGTAGGGCCAGCTGTCGAAGCCGAAGTAGGCGGAGCCGGTCGCGGTCACGGCCGCGCCGAGCGAGGCGGGCACGTCGACGCGGCCGGCGCCCACCTGGTAGGCGGTGCTGCCGGGAAGCTCCTTGGCGGTGCTCATCAGCGCGTCCTTGAGCTGCGGCGCCGTCCAGTCGGGGTGTTCCTCCGCCAGGATCGCGGCCGCGCCCGCCACGTGCGGCGTCGCCATCGACGTACCGCTCATCGTCTGGTACCAGCCGGTCTCCGCGCTGCCGCCCGCCTTGGCGGCGACGATGTCGACACCGGGGGCGGCGATGTCCGGCTTGAGGGCGTAGTCGCCGAAGCGCGGGCCGAGGGTGGAGAAGGAGGCGAGCTGGTCACCGGAGTCCACGGCGGCCACGGTCAGCGCCGAGTCGGCGGTGCCGGGGGCGCTCATCGAGGCCTCGGCGCCGGTGTTGCCCGCGGCGACCACGAACAGCGCGCCGCTCTGCGCCGAGAGCCGGTCCACCGCCTGGCTCATCGGGTCGGTGCCGTCGCTGGGGTCGGTGCCGCCCAGGCTCATGCTGACCACCCTGGCGCCCTGCGCCACCGCCCACTCCATACCGGCGATCACCCAGGAGTCGTCGCCTGAGCCCTCGTCGGAGAGCACCTTGCCCACCAGCAGGTCGGCGCCGGGCGCCACGCCCTTCTCCACACCGCCGGAGGCGGCACCGCTGCCGCCCACCGTGGATGCGGTGTGGGTGCCGTGGCCGTTGCCGTCCTGCGTCGACTCACCGGGCACGAAGCTGACGGCCTCGCTGACCCGGCCTGCCAGGTCGGGGTGGTGGGAGTCGACTCCGGTGTCCAGCACGGCGACCTTGACGCCCTTGCCGTCGTCGCCCGCCGCCCAGGCGGCGGGGGCGCCGATCTGCGCGGTGCTGTCCTGCAGGTCGGCGCGGACCTTGCCGTCGAGCCAGACCTTGGCCAGGCCGTCCCGCAGCAGCGGCGCCGGGGTCCCGGTGGCGGCCGTCGCCACGGCCTGCGGTGCCGCCGGGGCCGGGACGACCGAGGTCCACAGCTGCCTGGCGTGCTTCTTGGCGGCCTTGACCGAGGTCCCGTCGATGCTGGGCAGCGACCGCACCCGGGTGCTGCCGCTGGGCAGGGTGCGCGTCGCCAGCGGCTGGGCCGCTCCCGGGCGCCAGCCGAGGATCAGCGGGATGCCGTCGCTGTGCTGGTCGTCGTAGCCCTGCCCGATCAGCGCGGTGACGTCGAAGAGCCGCCGGTCCAGCCGGTCGGCGGCCAGGTACGGCATCGCCTCGTCGGGGTAGACGTACAGGTCGCCCCCGACGACCTCGGTCCTGACCCCGCCGGTGGCGCCGTGCGGGCGGGTGACGTCGACTTGCTGCGGACCCGTGCCGGGTCCCGACACCCGGACCACGTCGCCGGTGAGCAGGGTGACGGTGTGCGGGCCGCCCGCCGCGGGGGCCGCGGGCGCCGGGGCCGGTGCGGGGGTGTCCGCTGCCGCCGGTCCGGCCGGCCCCGACAGCGACGCGAGGACGGCCACAAGGGTGGCGGCCGTCGCCGTCGCTGCCCGCCGGCCACGTCTGCGGGAAGGTGTGAGGGAGGTCATGCGCAGGTCCTACCGGCCGCCGGCGGCGGAAGGGAACGGCGTTCGGCTGGCACGAAAGCGCCACGTCTCATATGTGCCAGGGCGGCCGGCTCTCCCCCGGGCGGCCGGTGCGGCCCGCCGCCCGGAACGGGCTCTGCGGGGGCGGCGGTTCGGGCCTGCGCCGGGCGGCGCGGCAGGGCCGGCGGCGTCACGGGCCGAGCCGGCCCGCGGCGCCGCCGGAAGCGGACCGGAAGCGGGGCGCGGCTACCCGCGGAAGCGGTCGCGGGGGTCCACTGGGTCTGCGGGGCCGGGCCGCCGCGGCCGGCGTTCGGGACCGGCACTCGGGGACCGGCAGGACCATGCCGCGTGGGGTCGGGGGGATGCGGATGCACCTGTCGAACGGTCCGCACCGGCCGCGGTCACGCCGCCCGGCCCCGCCCCGGCTAAGTCTCGCCCTCTCCCGGCCCCGCCTGCTGGAAGCGCTTCTCGACCGGCCCCAGGTCGGTGCCCGCAAGGTCCTCGGCCCGTATCACGATCCGCAGTTCGGGGGTGAGCGCGGGATCGCGGCGGCAGGCGGCGATGAAGGAGTCGACGATCAGGGCCGCGAGCTGGCCCCGGTCCAGCTCCGTGACACGGGCGAGGCCCGCGCCGATCAGCGGGAGCGCGAGCGGCCTGAACTGGCCGTGCACGGCCACCGCTGCCCACAGGCTCTCCAGGCTGGTCCGCAGGTCCTCGTGCCGGGAGCGGGCCACCAGGTCGTTGCCGAGCCGGGAGTAGGCGGTCGCGAACACCCGGCGGCCGTCCACCGGGACGGCGACCGTGGTGCCGACCGGGTAGCGCACCCGCCGGCCGCGCGGCTTGTCCCTGACGCTCTCGGTGCCGAGGGCCGGCACCCCGCGCAGCCCTGCCTGCAGCTTCTCGTCCAGCAGCCGGCGCTGCCCGGCGAAGAGGTGGTCGACCAGCTGCCCCTGGACGCTCCCGCGGCTGATCACGACGTCCTGGTCGGTGGCCGTGTCGAAGGTGTCGGTGAAGCCGACCACGAGGTTGGCGTCCTGCTGCTCGAACAGGTCGCCGCGCAGCAGCACGACGTCCACCCGCCGGCCGGGCAGCGGCACGGCGTGCCGCAGCAGTTCGTCCCCGTGCCGCGCCCGCAGCTCGGCGCGCAGCGCGTCGAGGGTGCGGGCCGCCTCCCGGTCGTCGGGGTGGTCGCGGGCGATCGACTCGGCGACCGGCAGCGCCAGGTCGGGACGGCCGAGCCGGGTCCTGGCACTCACCAGTTCACGGCGGGCCGAGTCCTGCAGTGCGGCAAGCCGGCGGATGTACGCTGCCGCGAACTCCTCGCCGTGCACCTCGGCCAGCGGCCGGCCGCGCACCATGGCCAGCGCCTCGCCCAGCCGGTGGGCCGCGGTGGCGGGCGGGGCGAGCAGTGCGGCGCCGACGACCGCGGTGAACTCCTCGCTGTCCACCTCCCCAGGACCCGGCACCAGGCGGTAGGCGGTCTCCGGGCCTGCCACGGTGACCTGCTGCTCGGTGCGCAGGACCCGGGCTGCGGTGCCGTCCTGCCGCGGGTCGAGGGCGCGCCGCAGCTCCAGGACGCGCTTTTGCACCTCGTTGCGCCCGCGCTGGGCCAGATGCCGCGGCTCGTCGGCCATCCCCCACACGTCGCGGCGCAGTGTGCGTACGGGAACCGCCTCGCCCTCCGCGGCGACGAGCCGGACCAGCAGCCGGGTGGTCAGCGGCGTCAACCGGACCTCGGCGCCGTCGACTTCGAGCTGCACCGGCCCCAGCACCCTGATCCGGATCCGCGTCATCGCCACCACCGCCCGCCCCTGCCCCCGCACCGGACACCCCCGGGAGCGTCCGCCAGATTACCAACACACCCGGGACAAACCCTGCGTTACGGGAATCCCGCCGTAGGCGTTCGGCAACTGCCGGACGGGGCAGGGCAGCGGGGGCGGACGTGCTGACGCGGCGCGGGCGACAGGTGCTGCTGCGCAATGCCATGGCGGCCTTCGGCGGGATATCCGCGGTCCTGCAGTTCGTGGCCCAGTTCTTCCCGCGCAGCTTCCCCGACTCCGGCCCCGTGGCCGCGGTGTCGCTGGCCGCGTGCCTGGTGTGGGGGCTCAGCCGTGCCCGGCCGGTACGGCGGGTGCGGCAGGAGTTCCGTCGGCCCGACATGGCGATCGTGGTCGAGGAGGGCGACCTGTTCGAGCAGCAGGACGCGAGCCTCGTGGTCGGCTTCTGCGACACCTTCGACACCGCGTCGGACGGCGGGGCGGTCATCGACGGGTCCAGTGTGCAGGCGCAGTTGCTGCTGCGGCGCTACGGCGGCGATGTGCGCAGGCTCGACGCGGCGCTGGACAGCGCGCTCGGCGGTGTCGAGCCCGTGGCGCGCGAGGACCGCACGGGCAAGCCGCTGGGCAAGCTGGACCGCTACCCGGTCGGCACCGTCGCGGTGCTGGGCGCCCGGCCGCGGCTGACCTTCGCCACCGCCTACAGCCGTATCGGCAACGACCTCGTGGCCGCCTCCAGCGTCGAGGACCTGTGGTTCAGCCTCAACCGCCTGTGGGACACGGTGAGTCGGCACGCCCGGCCGGAAGCGGTGGCGATGCCGCTGGTCGGCTCCGGGCTGTCCCGGCTCGACCACCTGGACCAGGAGAGCCTGCTCCGGCTGATCCTGATGTCCTTCGTCGCCCGCTCCCGCGAGGGCGCGATCTGCCGCGAACTGCGGGTCGTGGTACGCCCGGCCGACCTGGCGCGGATCAACATGCCCGAGGTGGCGGCCTTCCTGCGCACACTGGCGTCGGGGCTGGACCGGGGGTGAGGCCGCCCGCCGGGGACGAACAGCGGGCGGCGGGAAGGGGCCGGCCCTTCCCGCCGCCCGCTGCGGCAGTTGCGCCTCAGGCCAGGCGCCGGTAGGCCGCCAGGTCGCGGAAGTGCCGGGTCTCCCGCCACTCGGGACCTGAGTCGTCGAGCCGGCAGCCGGCCAGCTCCAGCCGTGCGGCGATCTTGGCGAGGGAGGTCAGCGAGCCGTCGAAGCGGATGACGTTGAGCCCCTCGATGTCGGCCGCGTGCCGCAGCCGCCCGACCTCCACGATGACCGTCCGCTCGGGGTAGGCCATCAGCACCATGCCCAGCTCGATGAGCACGTTCTGCCGCGGCTGGCCGGTGTAGCGGATCTCGTCGGCGCGCTCCTCGTCGCCCAGCAGGTCCGGGTGCAGCTTGGCGGTGTCGTCCGGGGTGAGCAGGACCAGGGCGGCCTGCGCCTGGGAGGGCGCGTTGGCGACGACCTCGCCCAGGTAGGGCGAGGTCTTGCCGGTGGCCCGCACCAGCTCCTCCCACTCCAGCGGGCGCAGGTCGAGCCGGCGCAGCAGCGCGAACATCTCCCGCCGCACCTCCTCGTCGCGGCCGTGCACCACGAACACGTTGCGGCTGCGGTCGCCTTGGACCGTGCCGGACGCGCTCGGCGTGCCCGACGTACCGCTGTCCTGAGCCCGGCTGGTCCGTCCCGGACGGTAGACGTAGCCGAAGTCGCTGTTCCTGCCGCCCGAGACGGTCATGCGCCGGTCCTGGTAGCCGTCGCCGTCGTTGTCGCCCATGGGCGTCACTCCCCCTGGCTTCCTGCGGAACCGCCGTCCGACGGTCCGTGCTCGTAGCTGAAGTTCCTGTTGTTCCCGCCGGACACGTTCATGCTCTTGTCCTCGTAGTTGAGGATGTTGTTCTGCGCCCGGTCGTGGTCGGTGAGGTCCACGTTGTGCTCGTCCAGGAAGGTGCGGATGATCTCCAGCAGCCGGCGCTCCACGATCTGGGTGTACTTGAGGGCGTCGGAGCGCTGGAAGAAGTGGTGGTAGTGGTCGTTCGTCGCCATCTCCCGCACGCTGGTGAGCGCACCGCAGTTGACGGACTTGGTGACGTAGCGGCCCAGGCGCAGTTCGCTGCTGTCCGACTTCTGCGCCGCCTCCTCGCCCACGCTGAGCGCGCTTCCGCGCCGCCCGGGGCGTACCAGCGACCGCATCCCCGAGGGCAGGTACCGGTCGGGGACCGCCCGCAGCGGGAAGAGCCCCAGGCCCAGCACCCACAGCGGCGCCGACGTGACCATGTCCCACGCCACCCGCACCGCCAGCCGGCCGTCGAAGGCGTCGGGCAGCCGGTCCACGAGGTGGAAGTCCTCGACCAGCGGCCCCAGGACGTGCGGGTAGAACTCGGTGTGCAGGGTGCTGCCCTTGAGGTCGAAACCCACGAAGATCGAGGTCACCAGCTCCTCGTTCCACGAGCCGATCCGCACGCACAGGTACTCGCGGGCCGCGTCGTAGTCCTCACGCCAGTGCACGTCCGGCAGGTCGTCGAGGCCGGGCAGCCGGGACCAACCGGGGCTGCGGGTGCGGTCGTTGGTCCTGACCGCGGTGGTGAAACGGCGCCGCTCGACGGTCAGCCCCTCGATGCGCTCGTCGTGCCGCGCCCGCTCGCGCAGGTCCTCCGCCATGCGGCGGGCGACGTAGCCGGTGATCTCGTCCACGGTGAAGGGCACGACGGGCTTGCGCTCATCGGTGTCCACGCCGATCCCCCGGCTCCGGCCCGCGCCCTCCCCGTTCGCGCCGCGGTCCTTCGGCGTGACGCGCAACTTGCGGGCGCCGATGAGCAGTTGGGCGTTCGCCCAGTCGCGGGTGCCGTATCCCGCGCCGACGAAGGGCACGAAGCCGCCGTAGAAGACCAGGCTCTCGCTGGCCGACTGCTCGCTGTCGATCTTGTGGATCAGCGGGGCGGTCAGGGTGCGGTTGGCGGGGTAGGCCCCGTCGAAGCCGCCGTCGGTGCCGGTCTCCTTGAGCGGGCCCATCAGGATGTGCAGGGTGGCGATCCGGCGCAGGTAGGCGAGCGCCCACACCGCCCAGCACATCAGCAGCACCGCGGTCAGCAGGTTCACGCTGTCGCGGAGTATCCATAAGAGCGCCACCGAGCCCGCGCTGAGCCAGAGTTGGAGGCGGCGCAGCCGGCGGGCCGCGAGGGCGTGCGCGAGGACCGACACGGCGTCGTAGCCGTAGGAGGGCGCGACGACCCGGAAGCGGTTCTTGACCAGTTCGCGGATGACCGCCTTGCGGTAGCCGGGGTCGAGGTAGGTGCCGGCGGACAGCAGCCGGGTGGCCTTGGTGCGCGCGTACGCACGGGCCGGCGGCGGCGTCTGCGGCGGGTCGGGGGGACGGTGGTGCGGTGCCTGGATGATGGTCACGGTGGATCGCTCCGGTTGTGCCGCCGCACCCGCGCGGGGTGCGGGCGCGGGATGGTCAGGAGGTCGGGGTCACTTTGCCGCCGGTGATCCGGCCGCCGCTGACGGTGAAGGTGGCGTCGTAGGAGTCCGCCGTACCGTCGGTCTGCCAGGCGTCGAAGTACACCTGGACGACGTCCCCTTGGACGGACCGGAAGGTGACGGCGTCGGACGAGGTGGTGGAGAAGCCGGCGACGTAGGAGTCGTAGTCCGCGGCGAAGTTGCTGCCGCCCAGATTCCAGGCGGTGCGGTAGTCGCGGTTGTTGATCGCGTCGAAGTAGGCGGCGACGACCGCCTGCGAACCGGCGTATGCGGTGGGCGTGTCGGTGCTGCTCGCCGTGTCGGTGGCCTGGTCGGCGGCCGGATCGGTGGTGACGTCCGTGCCACCGGCCGGGTCGGTCGGCGCCGTCGTCTCCGGTGCGGGTGTGTCCTCCTCGGGCGCCGTGGTCGCGGGGCCGGGCAGGTCCTGCGGTGTCCACGTCGGGAGGAGGTCGCCGCCGGAGGAGGAGTCGGCGACGGCGCCGCCCGCCGAGGTGTCGGCGCCCAGGACGACGGAACTGCCGTGCGGGGCCGCCGAGTCGGAGCCGCCGCCCGACCCGCCGACGGCCAGGCCGATCAGCAGGAGGACGAGCAGCGGCACGCCGACGACTGCCAGGCCCCAGGTGCGGGCGGGTCCGGCGGCGGGCACCAGCCCGACGTGGCGGTAGGACTCCGGCGGCCCCGGCTTGACGGGGTCGGGCGGCAGGTCGGGGCGGGGTATCGGGGGCGGCGGTGCTGGATCGTGCACGGGTGACTCCCTCGGTCATGGTGGTACGCCGACTCGCTCACCCGCCTGCTTACACGTCGGCTTCACCCGCTGTGACCGGGTTGTTGCCATATCGTCCAATGTCAGTAGGCCGGTGGGGGCCGATGCGCGACCCCCACCGGTCCGCCGCCGTCCGGCCTGCGAGGCCGGGCCGGCCGGCGCCGGTGTGCGGAAGGGCTGTTGACCCGTCGATCCCACCGGCTGCGCCGCTTCCCCGGCCAGAACCGGCCCGCTTCCGATCCGCTTCCGGCACGTCGGCGGCCCGGCTCCGTACGCCCCCGGCGGCCGCCTGCGCCCCTACCGGCCCGGGCGCACCACCATCGCCGAGCCGCCGCCCCGTCGTACCGGCTCCGCCGCGGCCAGCCAGCGGCCGTCGGCCAGCCGCTGGATGCCGGTGGCCGCGCCGATCTCCGGGTTCTGTTTGAACCGGTGGCCGATGCCCTCCAGCTCCGTCTTCAACGGGCTGTTCCACAGGGCGGGTTCGAGTTCCGTGGTGGCCGCGTTGCGCTGGCTGGCGCGGGGCGCGGCGATGGCGTCGAGCAGCGGCAGTCCGCGGTCGACGTGCTCGGTGAGGACCTGGAGCACCGTGGTGATGATGGTGGCGCCGCCGGGCGAGCCGATCGCGAAGTCGGGGCGGCCGTCCTTGAGCACGATGGTCGGCGAGATCGACGAGCGCGGGCGCTTCCCGGGTCCCGGCAGGTTCGGGTCGTGCACGGCCGGGTTGGCGGGCACGAAGGAGAAGTCGGTCAGCTCGTTGTTGAGCAGGAATCCGCGGCCCGGCACGGTGATCGCGCTGCCGCCGGTCTGCTCGATCGTCAGGGTGTACGCGACGACGTCGCCCCACTTGTCGGCGACCGTCAGGTGGGTGGTGTTCTCGCCCTCGTACGTGGTCGGCGCCGCCGTTCCGGTACCGCCGCACGCGGCGGGGTGCGCGGGGTCACCCGGGGCGAGCGGGCTGGTCAGCACCGCGTCGTCCTTGACCAGACAGGCCCGCGAGTCGGCGAAGGCCTGCGAGGTCAGCCCGGCGGTCGGCACCTGCTCGAAGGCCGGGTCGCCGACCCAGCGCCCGCGGTCGGCGAAGGCGATGCGGCTCGCCTCGATGTAGTGGTGCAGATACTGCACCTGCGAGGCGTCGGAGAGGTCGGTGTCCTCCAGGATGTTCAGCGCCTCGCCCACGGTGGTGCCGCCCGACGAGGACGGCGCGGGCCCGTACACGTCGAGACCGCGGTAGGCGGTGTGGGTCGGCGGCTGCTTCTTCGCGGTGTACGACGCCAGGTCCGCGGCGGTCAGGTCGCCGGCGCGCACCACGCGGGTGGCGGCCGGGTCCACCGGAGGCCTGCGCACGGTGCGGACGATGTCGGCGCCGATGTCGCCGTGGTAGATCGCCCCGATGCCCCTGGCGCCCAACTCCTCGTAGGTTCGGGCCAGTTGAGGGTTGTGCAGGGTGGATCCGACGGCCGGCGGCTGCCCGCCCGGCAGGAAGAGCGCGGCGGTGGCGGGGAAGTCCTTGAAGCGGTCCTGGTTGGCCGCGGTCTGGGAGTTGAAGGTCGCGTCCACCGTGAAGCCCTTGCGGGCGATGGCCTCCGCGGGCCGCAGCACCTCACCCAGCGACCGCGTGCCCCACGCGTCGAGCGCGGTCTGCCAGGTCGCCGCGGTGCCGGGCACCCCGACGCTGCGCCCGCTGGTGACCGCGTCAGCGAAGGCCAGCGGCTTGCCGTCCTCCACGAAGAGCTGGTCGGTGGCGCTGTGCGGCGCGGTCTCCCGGCCGTCGACGGTGAAGACCTTGTGCTGTCGGGCGTCGTAGTAGACGAAGTAGCCGCCACCGCCGACACCGGAGGAGTACGGCTCGGTGACGCCGAGGGCCGCCGCGGTGGCGACGGCGGCGTCCACCGCGTTCCCGCCGTGCCGCAGCACCTCGATCCCGGCCGCGGTGGCGTCGGCGTCGACGCTGACCACGGCGCCGCCGTAGCCGACCGCGAGCGGCGACTTGGCCGCGGGTGCCCCCGGGCCGTGGTGGGCGGGGGCGGGGGCGGCAGCGGTGAGGGCGCCGGCCACCGCGGTGACGGCGAGCGCGGCCACCGCGCGTACGGCCCTGAGCCGTACGCGCTGCCGGGGTGAGTGCGGGTACTTGCGACGGTTGCTTCCCATGACGGAGCCTCCACTCGACGACCGTCCCGGCAGCGTAACTTCGCCCCAGCCGCCACGTCAGGAGCACGCGCACGACGGACCCCGGCATTGGCAGCCCCCGGCTCCGGCACACCGCGGCCTCGGCAGACCGCGCGGCCGCACCGATGAGTTCCGGCCGCGCCGGCAGGCGAGCAGATGGGCCACCTGTCCTGCTTCCTGCGCGACGGCGACCGGGCCTTCCTGACGTACTCCACCACCGGCCGCGGCAACGAGGCCGTCAACGGCTCCCTCGCACTGCTCGACATGACCCCCTACGGCCGCGGCGAGGCCTGGGAGGACATCCCCGCGGGCCGCCCGGTCCTCGGCCGGGTCCGCGAGGGCTACCCGGCGCAGGGCGACCAGGCCTGCTGGTACTGGCGTACCGACGCCGACGGCAACGCCACCTGGGGGCCGACCAGCCGCCCCGCCCCCCAGTGGACCCGCCCGGGCGCCGTTCCTGCCGACTCCCTCGGCCGCAGCGACGACCCCCGCTGACCCGACCCGCCGGGGCCGGAACCCGGCCGCGCGGACTCCCCCGCGCCAGGCGGCCGTCCGGCCCGCCGACCTGTCCGTCCACCCGCTGCGACCTGCGACGACCCCCCGCAGAAGCGGAATTGTCAAGTCTGCGGCCTGCGGTCATACTTGCTCCGCTCTGCCGCACTCATCCCAAGGACGCACGTGTCGAAGCGCCGCCTGCCCAAACCCGCGTGGCACCGCTATGTCGGAATCGCCGCCGCCGTCGTCGTGATCGGCGCGGGCGCTGCCGTCGCCGCGGAAGCCGGATCGGGGTCCGGGTCGGGGTCGGGGTCGGGCGGCCCCGCGGCCGCCGGCGCCACCGCCTCGCAGGGCGCCGACAGCGCCGGCGTCCTCCCGGCCGGCGCCTCGCCCGCCGCGTCCGCGTCCGGCACCGCACGTCCGAGCGGGTCCGCGAGCCCGTCCGCCCGGGCCTCGGCGTCCGCGTCCGGTACGGCGACTGCGTCCGCGAGCGCGACCCCCTCGGCGCAGGGAGCTGCCAAGACCACCGCACCGCCCGCGGGCACTGCGACCCCCGCCACGGTGGCGGGGCCGCCGCACCCCGCGTCGGCCCGGGTCTTCACCGGCCTCGCCTTCGACACCTGCACCGCCCCCAGCGCGAGCAAGATGAGCGCATGGAAGGCGAGCAGCCCCTACGGCGGCGCCGCCGTCTACATCGGCGGCCGCAACCGCGGCTGCTCGCAGCCCAACCTCACCTCCTCCTGGGTGAGCAGCACGAGCGCGGCCGGCTGGAAGCTCATACCGATCTACGTCGGCGCCCAGCCGCCGTGCCAGACCAGCGGCAGCCCCGAGCGGATCACCGCGGCCGACGCGGCCTCCCTCGGCGCGTCCGACGGCGCCGACGCGGTCGCGAAGGCGAAGGCCCTGGGCATGCGCGGCGGCAGCGCCGTCTACCTCGACATGGAGGCCTTCGACGCGAGCGACAGCGCGTGCGTCACCTCCGTGCTCACCTACGTGCAGGCGTGGGACAAGGCCCTGCACACCCGCGGCTACTGGGCCGGCTTCTACGGCTTCAGCTCCTCCAGCGCCGCGGTCGTCGCCAAGGCCAAACCGACGACCCCCGACATGCCCGACGTCCTGTGGTACGCCCGCTACGACGGCAACGACAGCACGACGGCCGGCTTCCCCTTCTCCTCCGGCCTGTGGACCGGCCACCGCCGCGGCCACCAGTACCAGGTCAACTCCAAGGAGAGCTACGGCGGCGCGACGATCACCGTCGACCGCGACGCCTGGGACGCCCCGGTGGCCGTCACCGGCTGAGCGCGCCGAATTGAGTCGCCCCGCGAGCGGCGGGCGCTCTAAGGTCCCGCCATGGACTGGCGAACCTGGCACGACGCGTACGACCGGCCCGACACCTGGATGGCCCGGCGGCTGCTCGCCGTACAGGCGCAGATCCGGGAGGCCTTGGACGGCAGCCCGCCCGGCCGCCTGCGGGTCGTCAGCCTCTGCGCCGGGCAGGGGCGTGACCTGCTGGAGGTGCTGGCCGGCCACCCGCGCCGCGACGACGTGTCCGCGCGGCTGGTGGAACTGGACCCGCGCAACACCGCGTTCGCCGAGGAGTCGGCCCGCTCGGCGGGCCTGCACCAGGTGGAGGTGGTCACGGCGGACGCCTCGCTCGTCGACGGTTACGCCGGCATGGTTCCCGCCGATCTCGTCCTGGTCTGCGGGGTGTTCGGCAACATCACCGACGCGGACATCGAGCGGACGATCGCGTCGTGCGCCCAACTGTGCCGCAACGGCGGCACCGTCATCTGGACCCGGCACCGCGGCGCGCCCGACCGGGTGCCGATGATCTGCGACCAGTTCGAGCGGCTCGGGTTCGAGCGGCGGTGGCTGTCGGACGCGGAGGCGGGCTACGGCGTCGGCGTCCACCGCTCCACCCGCGAACCGCAGCCGCTCACGCCGGGCACGCGCATGTTCACCTTCGTGGGCTACGACGTGCTCAGGCAGGCCGAAGAGGCCTGACGGTGCCCGCCGCTGTCGGTGCCGCACGGCACACTGTCCCCATGACACCCGACGCGCTCAAAGCGCTCTGCCTGGGGCTGAACGGGGCAAGCGAGACCTTCCCCTTCGACGCGGAGACGTCCGTCTTCAAGGTCGGCGGGAAGATCTTCGCGATCAGCGCCCTGGACTCCGACCCCCTCAGCGTGAGCCTGAAGTGCGAACCCGAGATCGCGGTGCGGCTGCGCGAGGCCCACCCGGCGATCACCCCGGGGTGGCATCTGAACAAGCGCCACTGGAACACGGTGCGGCTCGACGGTTCACTCCCCGACGCCCTGGTCGAGGAGCTGGTCGAGGACTCCTACGACCTGATCGTCGCCAAACTCCCCCGCGCCCGGCAACTCCGCCTGGACTGGCCAGGAGTCCGCAAGGCCGAGGACACCTAGCCCGAGCCCGACGCACCACACTCCGTGACGTAGGTCACCTTCTCGGAACCGCCCGCGGCGGTCCGGACAGTCCAAGGGTGCGGAGATGAGTTTGCGGATCCGGCTGCACGCCGGGGACTCCGAAGCCTTCGGGCTCGTGTTCGACGACCCGGTCCGCCCTGGCACACGTGGGAGGCAGTCCCCGCAGGGACGCATACGAACTGGGGAAGCTACCGACCAAGCCGAGCGCAGTCCTGCGGGAGATCACCACCGACCCGTACTTCGGCACTCCGCTGAGAGCAGGTGACGGGCCGAGCGAGCAGTTCATGCGCATCCCGAACGTCTTCGCAAAGTGCAAAGCCATGCCGCCGAGGGCCGCTGCCGCCCTCTACCGCGCGACTACATCATTCTGGCGCCGAAAACGTACTCGTACCTCGGATGGCAGTCGGGTGACACCCCGTTCGTGAAAAAGAGTGCTCGAACCACTCCGGAATTCGTGGACCGCCCGGGCCTGGAACCCGCAAAAACCTCCGCCGCGTGACCGCAGCTCCCCCACCTTCCCTCCCGGAGGCTTCCCCATGGATGTCGTACCACTGGAAACCGCGTACCTGTTCCTGCTCGCAGCCGCAGAGGACGTAAGCACTGCCCGCGACGGAGAGGACACGACCGACTGGTCCGCTGCCGACCGTGCGATCGCCTGCGTGCGGCTCAACGACGGCGTTCTCGCGACGGCAGCCGCAGAGCTCGGCAAGGGCCGGCCGGTCCGGTTCGACAACAGGCCGGCCATGGGCGGTCCGGCAGGCACCGGCGTGCCGACACCGGAGGCCTTCCGGGAGAACCTCCGGCTGGTACGGGAGAGCACGAGACGGCTCGTCGCACTGGTCGCGGCCATGCCCGACGACGCCGCGACGACGTCCTTGCGGGTCACCCTGGTGGCACACGACGGAGAGTCACTGGTTGACCAGCAGATCACCTGGGGCAGGCTCGTACATCTGTGGGTCACGGACCATCTCCCGCCCTGCACCGCGCGGCGCACGGCCGCACGTCACCCCTAGCGGACACCCCAGGTGCGTTCACGGGCTGTGACCATGGTCTCAAGCCGCCATATACCACACCTCGCGTTGCCATAAAGTTATCAAGCACCCGTACCGGATTCCCGGGCATCTTTATGTGCAAAACGCCGCTCAAGCGGCGCGTCTCCAGTGAGCGAGGAACGACCCATGGCGTCCAGCCTGACGAAGGACGCCGCGCGGCAGAGCAGTGCGGCGGCTCCCGGCGGTGAGAAGGGCTTCTTCGGCCACCCGCGTGGCCTGGCCACGCTCTTCATGACCGAGATGTGGGAGCGCTTCAGCTTCTACGGCATGCGCGCGCTGCTGCCGCTCTACCTGATCGCCGGCGGCCCCGCGGCCGACAAGGGCTCGCAGGGCGGCGGGCTGGCCATGACGGCGGCCACGGCCACCGCGATCTACTCGATCTACATGGCGATGGTCTACCTGCTCGCGATGCCGGGCGGCTGGTTCGGCGACCGGGTCTGGGGGCCGCGCAAGACCGTGGTGATCTCCGCCACGATCATCATGGCCGGGCACCTGACGCTGGCGGTGCCCGGCGAGGGCGCCTTCTTCGGCGGGCTCGCCCTGGTCGCGATCGGCTCGGGGCTGCTCAAGGCCAACATCTCGACCATGGTCGGTCACCTCTACGACGGCCCCGACGACCCGCGCAGGGACGGCGGCTTCACCGTCTTCTACATGGGCATCAACGTCGGCGCCTTCGCGGCCCCGCTGGTCATCGGCACCGTCGGCCAGAACTACAGCTGGCACCTGGGCTTCGCGCTGGCCGCGGTGGGCATGGGCCTCGGCCTGGTGCAGTTCCTGCTGGGCACCCGGCACCTGAGCGAGCGCAGCAGCGTCGTGCCCAAGCCGCTCAGCCGCGCCGAGCGCGACGCGACGCTGCGCAAGAGCATGCTGTGGCTGCTGGCCGCGGCCGTCTTCTACGGCGTCGTGGCCGCCACCGGCGTCTACACGCTGAACTGGGCGCTGGTGCCGATCACCGTGATCGGCCTGGTCATCCCGGTCGGCGTCCTGGTGCGGATCAGCCGCGACCGCGAACTGTCCGGGACCGAGCGTTCCCGTATGAAGGGCTACGTCTGGTTCTTCGTGGCCGCCGCGGTCTTCTGGATGATCTACGACCAGGGCGGCTCGACGATGTCGATCTTCGGCGACACCAAGAGCCGGGACACCCTGTTCGGCTTCGGCTTCCCCTCGTCCTGGTACCAGTCGGTGAACCCGCTGTGGATCATGGCGCTGGCCCCGGTGCTGGCCTGGGTGTGGGTGTGGCTGGCCCGCAGGAACCGCGAGCCGAGCACGACCGTGAAGTTCGCGCTCGGCCTGTTCCTGGTCGGCGCGTCCTTCCTGGTCTTCATCGTGCCGATGGCGATCGCCTCGGACGGCACCAAGGTCAGCCCGATGTGGCTGGTCACGATCTACATGATCCAGACCGTCGGCGAGCTGGCGCTGTCCCCGGTCGGCCTGTCGGTGACCACGAAGATGGCGCCGGCCAAGTACGGCAGCCAGATGATGGGCGTCTGGTTCCTCGCCGTCACCGCGGGCGACTGCACCACGAGCCTGCTGTCCCTGGCCGGCGTCGACCTCAACGGCACCGACGTGGTGGCCTTCGAGGGCATCCTGGCCTGTATCGCCGGATACGCGATCTGGACCTACCGCCGCCGCGTGGCCGCCCTGACGGGCGGGGTCCGCTGACCCTTCGGCGGGGGCCCTCCCCGCCACCGGCCGGTGGTCCGGCACGGACCGAATTGCCCCTTCGGGTCGGTGACGACCCGCGCCCAGTGGGGGCTGAGCGCGCAGTTTTCCGCGCCCCTGGCGGTTGCCCTCTGCACAAGAGGGTGAGCGTTTTTCAGGGGCGCGGGGAACGGCGCGACCAGTCGCCGGGGGTCAGGGGGACGCGGGGGCACCCGCCGGGGTGAGGCCTAGGCCGTGTTTTGGAAGTAGCGCCGTCCGCCCACAGGGCGGGCCCCGCGGCGTCCGGTGCGTGCGATCGCAAGGCGGAGGGTCGTCCTCGTAGTGGGCCTACTCGGACGACTCCGACAACGCAGCGAGCGTGCGTGCCAGACGCCGCGGGGCAGGCGGGACTTCCACAACACGGCCTAGGTGGCGGGCGGGCGGGGCCGGCAGGAGGGGGGCCAGGTCACCCAGGGCGTAGCGGTCACCCGCATCGAGCGCCAGCTCGAAGAGGCGGCGAGCCCCGAGCAGGTCGCCGGCCTTCTTGCGGCTCCGGCCCAGTTCGGTGAGTGCGTGCGGCAGCCCCTCGCCCGCGGCCCGGCGGGCCAACTCCTCGGCCTCGGAGGGCAGTCCGGCGTCCTCCCGCTGGAGCGCCAGCTCCACGAGCGCCCGGGGGTTCCCCGCGGCCAGCGCCTCACGGCCCAGCCGCTCGGCCTCCGAGCGGTCACCGGCCTCCCACCGCAGATGCATGAGCTGCACGACCGCGTAGGGATTCCCCGCTTCCGCCGCCCGGCGGTGGAGCATCTCGAGTTCCGCCCGGTCCTCGCGGCCGTTGAGAAGACTCAGCAGCACGATGCGCAGCACGGGGAAGTCCTCGTACTGGGCGACGCGCTGGAATTCCTCGATGGTGCCGACATCACCGTCGTCCAACGCGAACAGCGGGAGCCAGTCCGTACGCAGGTCCGCGTCGAGGCGCTCGTCGTGCAGGAGCAGCACGCGGCGCAACTCCTCCTCGCCCCGCCTGACGTGGCCACCGGTCAGATGGATCAGCGCCTCCATCACGGGGATGACGACGCTGTCGCCCTCCCCGGCGACGTCCATCAGCCGCGCGGCCCCCTCCTCGTCGCCGGACTCCTCCCGCGACCAGGCCAGCGCGATCGCGACCGCCGCGCGGCCGGGTGTCCCGGGCGCGGGAAGCAGCCGGTCCGCCGCCTCGTGCTCGCCCAACTGGTCGTGCAGGCGCACCAGTCGGGCCAGGGCATAGGTGCCGTCGGTGGCGACCGCCCGCTCGGTCAGCGGGAGCGCGGCGGCGAGGTCGCCGCGCCGCTCGTGGAGGTCCGCCAGCTCCAGCAAGCAGGACGTGTCGCCGGCTGCGACGGCCAGTTCGGCCAGCGTGGCGGCGACCTGCAGCCGGCCGCGGTCGACGGCGTTCCTGGCGAGTACGGCCAACTCGCCCGGCGTCGGCGGGTGGTGGAGCACCGCATCCCAGAAGGAGGCGGGCGGGACGTCGAAGACCCGGGTGGCGCGCCCGTGGTGGGCCAGGTAGTCGGCGAGCCGGTGGTGGCCGGGCAGGGCGCCCATGCCGGTGGGGTGCGGGACGTCGTCCAGCGCCCGGACGACGTCCTTGATCGTGGTCCTGGCGTGCACCATCGCCTGGTCGAACCAGTCCGGTGATGCCTGCATGCGCTGCCGCTCGGTGAGGTAGCCGGGGGCCGCGTCCCGCAGGAAGGCCGCGGGCAGCGGGGACTCCCAGCCGAGCCTGCGCGCGTCCATCGCCGCGGTGATCAGCGCGCGGCCGTAGCAGCCGGGGGGCTCCTCGGCGTGCTCGTAGTGGTCCACCAGCTGGGGTCCCGCGGCCAGGGTCTGGGCGACGGCCCCGTCCGGGCTGGTCCGTTCGGCGACGCGGAGCGCCGGGTCGCCGCCGGGGCCGGCGAGCGTACGCATCCGCGCCAGGTCGTCCGCGCTGAACGCCGCGGGCACGTCCACCGCGGGCCAGGGTGCGAGCAGGGCGCGGGCCTGCGCATGGGTGTCGGGCCGCCCGGGCGCGGGCCTGGTCGTCAGCTCGCGGTGGATGCTGGGCCAGAGCGTGGCCACGACGACGAGCGGCTCCCGCTGCTCCAGCCGGGTGCGCAGGGCCGCGGCCGCGTCCTCGCCGCCGGGTCCGCCCAGATGGATCTGGGCCTCGTCCAGCCACAGGACCGTCCGCGGCCCGAGGGCGGCGCCGCTCGCGAGCAGGTCGAGGAGTTCTTCCGCCGTCTTGGGGAAGGCCAGGTGCCAGTCGGCGAGGCAGGCGCGTACCGCCTCCCATGCGCTGCGGGTCTTCCCCGTGCAGGCTCCGCCGCGTACCAGCGCCAGCGCGGGCCTGCCGCTGTCCGCGGCCTGCGCCAGCCGCTCGCGCAGGACGCGGTCGTGCGCCCGCACCACGTGGGCGGGCAGCACGAACCGGCTCCCGCCTCCCCCGTCGCCTGGTACGGCGGGGTGGACGCCGGCCTGGAGCGCCGTCCACTGCCCGACGGGCCGCGGCAGCACGCGGGCCGCGGGTCCCGCACCGGCGGGCGTGTGGAAGTGCTGGTGCACGGCGTCGACGCGGAGGGCCGCCAGGGCGCCGCGGTCGGCGGTGACGGCCAGGTCCGCGCCCGGCCGCGGGCTGGGAAGTACGGTGCCGGATGCGGTCAGCCCTGCGTCGCAGCCGGCGGGCGAGGGGACGCCATGTGGACGTCGCCGTTGACGACACCGCCGGCCACGCCGCCGCCCCCGGCCCGCACCTGCACGTCCCCGCTGACGGCGAGCCCCCCGCGGTCCGCCGCAGGTGCCTCCGGCCCGGGCTCGCCCCCGTGCGACTCCTCCGGTGGGTCCTCCCCCATACGCCCCTCCCCCGCCGGCCAGGCACCCGCACCCGTACGGCACGGCAGCCCCGGCGATTCCAGTCTAGAGCCGCCGACGGCCCAACTACCCTGCCCAGCCCGGACGTCGGGCCGGCTGCCGTCGACAGCCCGCAGGCCCCCTGCTGCCTCAGCGGAAGGGGTGGGATCGCTGGTTCGGACCGGGGCGGTCAAAGCTCACGCCGTTCTCGTCGAGCGCGTTGAAGACCGTCACGCGACCGGTCTCGAAGGCGAAGCTGATGTCGACGTTGCCGTGGGCGACGTCCCTGCCGGTCCATTCGAGCAGCTCGGCCGACGTGAGCGGCAGCCCCCGCAGAGCCAGCAGCCCGGGAAGGGGGTCGGAGCGCCACTGCAGGTCGAAGCCGGGCCACCGGACCGGGCGGGTGGGGTCGATCGTGTTCCACGTCAGGGAGAGGTCGCCCAGCTTCTGGTGGTTGACCTCGACCTGCTGACCGTCGAAGTCGAACAGCACCGGGCAGTCGCAGAACCACTCGTCGTCCTCACGGTCCCAGACCATCCAGACCCGCGTGAGCGTCCGGCCCGCCAGGCCACGCAGACGATGCCCGTGCTGGCGTACGACGCCGCTGCGGCCTTCCGACCATGCCGGCTGGTAGCCCGCGATGCCGAAATCGAACATCACGTCATCGTGCCAGAGATGCCCGCTTTCGGCACCGGGTCGGGCCGCGACGACCGGACGCAGCCCCGGCGCGCCGGGGCGTCGGGGCTGGTCAGGGGGGATGTCGGGGGGCGCTGTTAGACTTGCGGGGACGTTGATCGTTTCGTGGAGGAGTGCGGGCATGGTGGACGACGACATCTCCGGGTGAATCCCGGAACGGAGAGGCCGCCGGGTGGGGCGCAGGTGCGCCGCCGACGGGGCCATGTCGTCGTTTCTGCTCTTTCCATGTCTGCCGCCGGGGCACAGCTGTCTGCGCTGCCCCGCTTCTCCGAGGTCACTGCCATGTCCGACGCTTCCGTCGTCTGCTCGAACCTGTCCTTCTCCTGGCCTGACGACACGCCCGTCTTCCAGGACCTTTCCTTCGCTCTCGGCCCGGGCCGCACCGGGCTGGTCGCGCCCAACGGCGCCGGCAAGAGCACCCTGCTCCGGCTGGTCGCCGGGGAGCTGCGGCCCGGCGCCGGGTCGGTGTCGGTGGCCGGGACGCTCGGCTGTCTGCCGCAGACGCTGCCGCTGGCCGGCGACCTGACCGTCGCCGAGGTGCTCGGCGTCGCCGAGGTGATCCGTGCGCTGGACGCCGTCGAGTCCGGTGACGTGGGCGAGCAGCATTTCGCCGTCATCGGCGACGACTGGGACATCGAGGACCGCACCCGGGCGCAACTGGACCGGCTGGGCCTGGGCGGACTCGGCCTGGACCGCCGGCTGGGCACGCTCAGCGGCGGCCAGGTCGTGTCGCTCGGCCTCGCGGCGCAGCTGCTCAGGCGGCCCGACGTGCTGCTGCTTGACGAGCCGACCAACAACCTCGACCGGGAGGCCCGCCACCGGCTCTACGACGTGCTCGCCGACTTCCACGGCTGCCTGCTGCTGGTCAGCCACGACCGGGAGCTGCTCGACCGTATGGAGCGCATCGCCGAACTCGGCGCGAGCGAGCTGCGGTTGTACGGCGGCAGCTACGCCGACTACGAGCAGGCCGTCCAGGCCGAGCAGGAGGTCGCGGAGAAGAACGTCCGCAATGCCGAGCAGGAGCTGAAGCGGGAGAAGCGGGAGATGCAGCAGGCCCGCGAGCGCGCCGAGCGCCGGGCGGGCAACGCCGCCCGCAACCTCGGTAGTGCGGGCCTGCCGCGGATCTTCGCCGGGAACATGAAGCGCGGCGCCCAGGAGTCCGCGGGGCGTGCGGGGCAGATGCACGCGGGACGCGTCGACCAGGCCAGGGCGCGTCTGGACGAGGCGGGGCGGGCGCTGCGGGACGAGCAGCGCCTGACCCTCGACCTGCCCGACACGCACGTGCCCGCCGGGCGGGGCGTCTTCCTCGGCGAGCAGCTGCGGGTGCGGCTCGGCGGCCGGGAGATCTTCACGGGCCTGGACCTGGCGGTGCGCGGCCCTGAGCGCATCGCGCTGACCGGGCCGAACGGCGCGGGCAAGAGCACCCTGCTGCGCCTGCTCACCGGCGACCTGGCCCCGGACGGCGGCGAGGTCAGGCGGGCGGACGGGCGTATCGCGTACCTGTCGCAGCGGCTCGACCTGCTCGACCCGGACCGCACGGTCGCCGAGAACTTCGCCGCCTACGCCCCGGACCGGCCCGAAGCCGAGCGGATGAACCTGCTGGCCCGCTTCCTCTTCCGCGGCGCCGGGGCGCACCTCCCGGTCGGGGTGCTGTCCGGCGGTGAGCGGCTGCGCGCCACGCTGGCATGCGTGCTGTGCGCGGAGCCGGCCCCGCACCTGCTGCTGCTCGACGAGCCGACGAACAACCTCGACCTGCCGAGCACGGCCCAGCTGGAGAGCGCGCTGAACTCCTACCAGGGTGCCTTCGTCGTGGTCAGCCACGACGACCGCTTCCTGCGGGAGATCGGGGTGAACCGCTGGCTGCGGCTGTCCGGCGGCGAGTTGCGGGAGACCGGCGCCCCCGAGGGATGAGGACCCGCGGGGGCGGGAAGAGGACCGCGTGCCCGACCCCGTACGGGCCAT
Organism: Actinacidiphila bryophytorum; assembly: GCF_016916835.1. GTDB lineage: Bacteria > Actinomycetota > Actinomycetes > Streptomycetales > Streptomycetaceae > Actinacidiphila > Actinacidiphila bryophytorum. Next base: position 112,282 of record NZ_JAFFIX010000026.1, read on the forward strand.
GTGCCCGGTCCCGTACGAGCCATGGACCCGGTCCCGTGGGAAGCGGCGATTCTTGCCGGGCCATCGGTCACCTGCCAGACTGGTGACATGAACCTGGACCACGTCTTCGTCTGCGGCGACCCGGCCCTGGACTTCGCCGCGACGCTGCGTGCCCGCCGCTCCGCGCGTTTCGAGATGTTCGCCTCGCCCGAGCGGCTGGACGCCTGGTACGTGGAGTCCGGCGTGGTCGACACGGTCACGCCGGGCGACGAGGGCGACGTGGCGCGGGCGACGGCCGTACGGGAGGCGCTCTACCTGCTGGTCACCGCCCGCCGCCTCGGGGAGGAGTTCGACCCCGGGGCGCTCGCCCTGGTCAACAGCACCGCACGCACCCCCTCCGCGGTCCCGCAGCTGACCGCGGAGGGGCGGCGGACGGACGCGACGCCCGCCGAGGCGCTGTCCACGGTGGCCCGCCGGGCGATCGAGCTGCTGAGCGGCCCCGACGTGCCGCTGCTCAAGGAGTGCGGCAATCCCGAGTGCACCCGGGTCTACATCGACCGCTCGCGCGGGATGCGGCGGCAGTGGTGCGGCATGGAGTCCTGCGGCAACAAGATCAAGGCCGCGGCCTACCGCGCCCGCAAGAAGTCGGCTGCGGCCGCCGGCTGACAAACGGTCAGCAACAGGGCATCTCCCAGGTCGCCGGGCCACCCGCCACGGATCGACCGCTGCGCGACCTCTTGACCGCCCACCCGGGGGCGCCTACGGTCTGCGGCACATCATATATCAGATGCCATGCACCATCTCGCGGCATGACCTGGTTCGGCCCTGGGAGCAGTCACCGTGTCCGACACTCTCGCCCACAGCAGCCAGTCCCCCCGCCCCGGCATCCCGCCCTCCCGCGCGGAGGCGGTGCTGGGCTCCCTCAAACACGCGATCCTGACCGGGGAGTTGAAGCCCGGTCAGGCGCTGGTGGAAGCCGACCTCGCCGAGCGGCTCCAGGTGTCCAAGACCCCGGTGCGCGAGGCGCTCAAGGCGCTGGCCGCGTCGGGTCTGGTGACCACGAGCGCGTACAGGGGCGCCGTCGTCCGCGAGGTCGACCAGGCGCACGCGCGCTGCGTCTACGACATGCGCCTGCTGCTCGAACCGGCGGCGGCCGCCCGCAGCGCCGCGGCCGGGCGGGTCGGGCAGGACGCGGCGGAGGCGCTGGACCAGGCCGACCGGGCGGCGGACACCGCGGACCGCTCGCTGGCCAACCGGGCCTTCCACCGGGCGCTGTACGCGGGCTGCGGCAACCCGCTGCTGGTGAAGTCGCTCGACGACCTGCGCGACCAGACCGCGCTGCTGTCCAGTGCCGCCTGGTCGCGCCAGCCCTCCTGGGAGCTGGAGGCGGCCGAGCACCGGGCGATCCTGGAGGCCGCCGCGGCCCGGGACGCCGCCCTGGTACAGGACCTGACGTACCGTCATATCGACTCCTTCGTGGCCCGCAACTTCCCCGAGGACGCGGTCTGAACGCGCCCTGAGCAGTACGCCGGGCCCGCAGCCGTACGCAGCCGGACCCCGCGCCCCTACGCCCACGTCCATCTCCTGCGACCGAAGGGCACCAACAGCCATGTCCCCCAACGGAACACCGCAGACCGCCCCGGCCTCCCCGACCCGCCGCCGGGTGCTCGGCACCCTCGCCGCCGCGACCGCGGCCGCCCCCGTGCTCGCCGCGTGCGGCGCACCTGGCGGCGACTCCCCGAGCAAGGCGGCGGCCCCGAGCGCGCTGGCCACCGCACCGTCCAAGCCGGTCACCCTCAACATCCTCGACGTCGCGGGGAACCTGGCCCTCACCCAGCCGATCATCGACGCCTTCAAGGCCCAGCACCCGGAGATCGTCTCGAAGGTCACCACCTCGACCGGCACCGCGCCGGAGCTGGCGCCGAAGGTGCAGGCGCAGCAGCAGGCGGGCAACGTCCAGATCCAGCTGGTGCTGAGCGGGACCGACGGGCTGTCCGCGGGGATCCAGAAGGGCCTGTGGTACGACCTCAAGCACTACTACACCGGCTTCCTGCCCGGGCTGATGGCCAACTACCAACCCGCTGCGGCATCGATGGCGGCGCTGGCGCAGGACCAGGCGGTGGAACTGGTCTGGTATCCCTCGGGGCCGCTGCTGGAGTACGACCCGGCCAAGGTCCCTTCCCCGCCCACCACCACCGACGCGCTGCTGGACTGGGCGAAGGCCAACCCGGGGAAGTTCCAGTACGCCCAGCCGCGCAACTCCGGCCCTGGGCGCACCTTCCTGATGGGCCTGCCCTACCTGCTGGGCGACTCGGACCCGGCCGACCCGGTCAACGGGTGGTCCAAGACCTGGGCGTACCTGACGGAGTTGAACAAGTACGCGGCCAACTACCCCACCAAGACGTCCGCGACGATGACCAACCTGGCGCAGGGCACGGTCCACATGCTCGCCAGCACCACCGGCTGGTACATCAACCCGCGGGCGCTGGGCACCGTGCCGAAGTCCATGAAGGTCGCCAAGTTCGACAACCTCACCTGGGTCAGCGACGCGCAGTTCGGCATCATCCCCAAGGGCGTCTCGAACGACCAGCTGATCGCGGCGCTGCGGCTGATCGCCTTCATGCTCACCCCCGAGCAGCAGGCGGTCACCTACGACCAGGGCTACTTCTACCCGGGGCCCGCGGTGAAGGGCGTCAGCCTCAGCCAGGCGCCGGCGTCCTCACGGCAGGCCATCGCCTCCTACGGCGACCCGCAGTTCGACGGCTGGATCGCGGGCAGCCCGATCAAGAACTCGCTGCCCGCCACGGCCCAGGTCACCGCGTTCGACCTGTGGGACAAGAAGATCGGCTCGACGAAGTGAGCGCGGTACCCGACATGGCCGGCGGTGCGAAGGAGTCTGTGGGCAAGGCCGGGGCGCTGCCCCCGTCGCAGCTGGTCGAGCTGCAGTTGCGCGGGGTCAGCCGCGCGTACGGGTCGTACACCGCGCTGCACCCGCTGGATCTGACCATCAGGGGCGGCGAGTTCGTCGCGCTGCTCGGCCCCTCCGGCTGCGGGAAGACCACCGCCCTGAACTGCCTGGCGGGCCTGCTGCCGCTGACCGCGGGCGAGATCGTGCTGGACGGCAGGCGGGTGGACACCGTGCCGCCGGAGAAACGCGGCTTCGGCATGGTCTTCCAGAACTACGCCCTCTTCCCGCACCTGACGGTCCGCGGCAACGTGGCCTTCGGGCTGAAGATGCGCGGGGTCGCCAAGCCCGAGATCGCCCGCCGGGTCGACGAGGTGCTGCGCCTGGTGCGGCTGGGAGAGCAGGCGAACCGGCACCCCGGGCAGCTGTCCGGCGGCCAGCAGCAGCGGGTGGCCATCGCCCGCGCGATCGTCATGGAACCGCCGCTGGTGCTGATGGACGAGCCGCTGTCGAACCTGGACGCGGCGCTGCGCCTTGAGATGCGCAGCGAGATCCGGCGCATCCACCAGGAGTTCGGGCTGACCACCGTCTATGTGACGCACGACCAGGAGGAGGCGCTGTCGCTCGCCGACCGCCTGGTCGTGCTGGAGGCGGGCCGGGTCAGCCAGATCGGCACCCCTTCCGAGCTGTACGAGCACCCGGCGGACCCGCATGTCGCCGCGTTCATGGGCTACCGCAACCTGCTCGCGCTGGACGTGGTGTCCGCGCGGGGCACGGCAGCGGTCGCCCGGCGGGGCGGCCTGCGGGTGGCGGGGACGGTGGTCGGTGGCGCCCGGGCGGCGGAGGGCCAGGAGGTCACCGTCGCGATCCGCCCGGAAGACGTGCGCGTCGTAGGGCCGGGCGACCAGCCGGTCGCCGAGGTGGTGGCCGATGTCGTCGAATACCACGGGCGGGTGCTGCACGTGGAGGCGGTGACCCGCGAGGGCGACCGGATCCACCTGCGTGCGCACGGCCAGGTGCGTCCCGGTGACGCGCTGGCCGTCGCCGTGGACGCCGACCGCGCGCTGCTCTTCCCCAAGGAGAGTGCGGGGAGCGGCGGTTCCGGCCGGGCGGAGGCGGCCTCATGAGCGGACTGCCGCTGAGCACGACGCCGGCCGCGCCGCCCGGCACCCCGGCCAGGGCGGCGCTGCGCCACCGGCTGGCGGAGCGCGGGGTGGACCGTACGCTGCTGCTGGTGCTGCCCGCCGCCCTCTCGGTGGTCGCGTTGTTCTGCTACCCCTTCCTCTACGGCCTGCAGTTGTCCTTCCAGCCCGCCAAGGGCGGGGTCTTCGGGGCCTACCGGCAGTTCTTCGCCGATCCCTTCTCCCGGAAGTCGGTGTGGGCGACCTTCTCGCTGGCGATCCCGGCCGCGCTGATCAACGTCGGTGTGTCGGTGCCGATCTCCTACCGGATGCGCCGCGAGTTCCGCGGCAAGCGGCTGCTGCTGGCGCTGCTGGTCGTCCCGATCACGCTGGGCACGGTGCTCACCGCCGAGGGCGTCCTGGAGTTCTACGGGCCTGCCGGCTGGTTCAACCGCACGCTGCACCTGCTGGGGCTTGCCGACTCACCGGTGCAGCTGACCATGAACTACACCGGGGTGCTGCTGTCGCTGATCATCAGCGGCTTCCCCTTCGCCTACCTGCTGACCCACTCCTACCTGTCGGGCATCCACCCCAGCCTGGAGAAGGCCGCCGCCACCCTGGGCGCCGGCTGGTGGCAGCGCTTCCGACACGTCACCTTCCCGCTGCTGCTGCCGGGGCTGATGACCACCTTCTGCCTCAGCTTCGTGATGGCCTTCGCCGTCTTCCCCTCGGCGATGATGGTCGGCGACCCCAACGGCAGCACCCACGTCATCTCCATCGAGGCCTACCAGGCCGCCCTGGAGCGGTTCGACTACGCCCAGGGCAGCGCCGACGCCATGATCATGACGGCGCTGATGCTGGTCGTGCTCGCGGCCGTCACGGGGCTGCGCTCCCGGCTCTACCGCGGATCGACCGGAGGCAAGGGATGAGCGCGCAGACCGCCGCCGCGGCGCGGGAAGGCCGCCGCGGAGTCACCCTGCGGCCCGGGGCCTGGCTGACCTGGGCGGCACTGGTGTTCTTCTTCGTCAACCTGCTCGGCGTCATCGCCACGGTGCTGCTCGACTCGCTGGGCCGCAGCTGGTTCGCCAGTTGGCTGCCCACCGGCTGGACCGGCCACTGGTACAGCGACGCCTGGAAGGAGTTCGGGCTCGGGCAGGTGCTGTGGACCACCGTCGAGGTGACCTTCCTCGTGGTGCTGCTGTCGCTGGTGCTCGCCGTTCCCGCCTCGTACGCGCTGGCCCGCCGGGACTTCCCCGGCAAGCACCTGCTGACCACGCTGTTCGTGCTGCCCATCCTCGTACCGCCGATCGCCTACGGCATCCCGATGGCGACCGTGCTGTACAAGTTCCACCTGGCCGGGACCGTCACCGGTGTGGTCCTGGCCAACCTCGTGCCGTCCATCCCCTTCGTGATCTTCACGATGACGCCGTTCATCGAGCAGATCGACCCGAAGATCGAGTCGGCGGCCCGGATGTGCGGGGCGTCCACCTGGACGGTGCTCACCCGCATCCTGTCGCCGCTGATGCTCCCTGGCATCCTGGCCGCGGGAATCCTGGTGCTGGTGCGCACCTTCGGCATGTTCGAACTGACCTTCCTCACCGCGGGTCCGAGCAGCCAGACGCTCGTCGTGGCGCTCTTCTCCGCGGTGAACTCGGCGGGTATCCGCAGCACCCAGTCCATCGACGCGATGGCCGTCATCTACACCGGCACGATGGCGGTGCTGCTGCTCGTCGCACTGCGTTTCGTCAACCCGACGCAGCTGGTGGCCCGTTCGTCCGAATGACCGTGGGCCGGCGGGCTCAGTCGACGAGCGCGCCGGCCGACAGGTTCGCGACGGTGCCGGTGATGGCCCCTGCCCGGTCGGAGGCGAGGAAGGCGGCCGTCTCGGCGACCTCGGAGAGCACGGGCAGCCGCTTGAGCAGCGTCCCCTGCACCATCCCGCCGTCGGTGAGCATGTCCTCGACCGACTGCCCGCCGGCCGCCGCCATGGGCTCGAACAGCTCCTTGGTGTACGAGCCCGCCGCGGGCGCGTCGGCCACCGCGTGCGGGCGGATGCACACCACCCGGATGCCGCGCGGCGCCAACTCGGCTGCCAGGACCCGGGAGAAGGCCTCCTTGCCCGCCGCGCTCGCGCTGTGCCCCAGGATGCCGCCGGCCGCCAGCTTCGAACCCGGCTCCGACAGCGTCAGGATGACGCCGGGGCGCTCACCGCCCATGTGCCGCGAGACGGCCTGGCTGGTGATGAACAACGACCGCAGGAAGCCGTCGATCGGCCGCATGAACTCCTCCAGGGTGAGGTCGGCGAGCAGCGTCCCCTGGTCGTGCGGCACGCTCACCGCGTTGAGGGCGATGTCGATGCCGCCGGCCTGCGCGGCCACCGCTTCTGCGTGCGCGTCCACCGCCTTCTGGTCGAACACGTCGACGGGCGCGGTCTCGGCCTTCCCGCCCGCGCCGGCGATGTCGCCGGCCACGGCGTCCAGCCTGCTCTGCGTCCGCCCGGCGAGGAAGACCCTCGCGCCCTCGCGGGCGAAGACGCGTGCGACGGCGCCACCGATGGCGCCACCGCCTCCGTAGATCACGGCACTCTTGCCGTCGAGCAGCAGCCCGCTCATGTGCTTCCTCCCAAGGTGACCCGCCGGCCCGGCGGTCAGTCGTCGCTCTCGTCGGTCCGGCTGTTCTGGCTCTGGTTCTGGCTCTGGTTCTTCTGGCGCTGGATCTGCTCCGCGATGCGCTTGATGCGGTTGAGGCGGGCGTCCCACGTACTGCCGACCTCGCTGAGCTGCCGTACGGCGCGGGCGAGTTGGGCCTCGTCCACCTCGTAGCGCCGCTCACGGCCCAGCGGTGTGGCGTGCACCAGGCCCGCGCGGTCCAGGACGCCCAGGTGCTTGGTGACCGCCTGCCGCGAGATCGGGAGCCGGTCGCTCAGGCTGGTCGGTGTGCCGACGCCCTCGGCGAGCAGCAGGTCGAGCAGGCGGCGCCGGGTCGGGTCGCCTATCGCCGACCAGATCTCGTCGTCCAGGGTGTCGGCGGCGCCGGTGCCGCCGGTGGCCGCGCTCACCGCGCCACCGCCTTGGGGGCGTAGTCGCGCAGCCTGGACAGGAAGAGGTCCCAGCCGCGCTCGTGGTCGTGGAAGGCCTCCTCCAGTACGGCGGCCTCCCAGCCCTTCTCCCGCCAGCCGCTCTCGGTCAGCCGCAGGACTGTGCCGTCGCCCGCGGGCTCCAGGTCGAAGGTGAGCAGGAGCGAGTTGTCCTCGTCGGGCACCTGGCCCTCGCCGGCGATCCAGCGGATCGCGAACCTGCGGGGCGGGTCGACCTCGACCACCGTGATCTGCTCGACCGCGTGGCCGCCGAAGACCAGCTCGCCGGTCGTGCCCGGCTCGGGCTCGAAGCTCGCCTCGTCCGGCCACCACATCCTGATGTGCTCGGGGCGGCTCACCACGTCGAACACGACGTCGGGCGACGCGTCGATGCGGATCTCCCGCTCCAGTTTTCCGTACTCCACCACGAACCTCCCATGGGCAACCATCGGTTGCGTATGACTCTAGCCACCGCCCCCGCCATCCGCAACCTCAGGTTGCGCGACGAAGGGGTGCGCCCGGACCCTTTGACCCTCACGTGGCGTGATGCCGCATAGTCGGCGGCGTGGAAGAGCACCTGACCGTGGGGCATGTGGCCGAGCTGGCCGGCGTCACCGTACGCACCCTGCACCACTACGACGAGATCGGCCTCGTACGGCCGTCCGCGCGCAGCACCGCGGGCTACCGGGCCTACGCGGCGGCGGACGTGGAGCGGCTGCGGGAGGTGCTCGCCTACCGCCGGCTGGGCTTCGGACTGCGCGAGATCGCGGACCTCGTGGACGACCCGGCCACCGACGCGGTCGCGCACCTGCGCCGGCTGCGCGGCCTGCTGCTGGAGCAGCGCGACCGCGCCGCGGCCATGGTGGCGGCCATCGACAGCGAACTGGAGGCACGGGCCATGGGCATCACGACACCGCCCGAGGAGCAGTTGAAGGTGTTCGGCGCGCAGCTGTACGACGCCATCGGATCCGCCTACCCGGCGACGCGGCGCACCGAGCCGCGGATCGCCGCGCGGGTCTGGGAGGCGCTCGGCGACGCCCGGACGGTGCTCAACGTCGGGGCCGGAACCGGCTCCTACGAGCCGCAGGACCGCGAGGTCACCGCCGTGGAACCGTCGGCGGTGATGCGGGCGCAGCGGCCCGCGGGGGCGGCGCCCTGCGTGGCCGCAGCGGCGGAGAGCCTGCCCTTCGAGGACGGGGCCTTCGACGCGGCGATGGCCTTCAGCACCGTCCACCACTGGCAGGACCCGCTCGCGGGGCTGCGCGAGATGCGCCGGGTCGCCCGCCGGGTCGTGGTGTTCACCTACGACGCGAGCGAGCCCGGCTGGCGCGACCGTTTCTGGCTCGCCCGCGACTACCTGCCGGAGTTCGCCGGCCTCATGGCCGGCTGGCCCTCGCTCGCCGACCTCGCCGACGCCGTCGGGGGCCGCGCGGAGCCGGTGCTCGTCCCGTGGGACTGCGCCGACGGCTTCTTCGAGGCCTACTGGCGCCGCCCGGAGGCGTACCTGGACGAGCACGTACGCCGTGCGGTGTCGGTCTGGACCCGCGTCGGACGCCAGGCGGAGCAGCGGGCCGTCCGCATGCTCGCCGACGACCTCGACTCGGGCCGGTGGGCGGAGCGCAACCGCGACCTGGTCGCCATGGACGCGGCGGAACTGGGCCTGCGCCTGATCGTCGCCTGACCCGTCACTCCACCACGGGCGCACCGCCGTGGATGACGACGGTCGCTGCGCACTGCTTGTCGGCGACCGCGCCCTGCTGCCACACGCACATCCTGGTGCTGTACCCGGCGCCGGAGACCACGCCGGTGCGCTCGGCGCCCACCGAGGCCGCGAGGCCCACGGTCAGCCCGTCGCTCCTGACCAGCTCGGCGTGGCAGGTCTCGTAGTAGTCGGTGTTCAGCATCCCGTAGAGCTTGCCGCCACCGGCGTCGTCCAGCCACGCCGTACAGCCGCCGGCCGGACCGGCGGCCGCGCCCGAGCCCGGGATCGCCGCGCCGTCGTTGCTCATGCTCAGGCCTTTCATCGGGTACGTGCCCGGCTGCGTGGCCGTCGGAGCGCCGGTCCGTGCGGTGGTCGGGTGGCCGGCCGCGGGCGGGGCGGGCGCGGTCGAAGGCGCCGGGTCCGTCGGGACGGCGCGGCCCTCCGTCGTGGTCGAGGGGGTGGGCGGCCCGCTCTGCACCCCGGCGGCCGAGGACGTCGGGTCCGCGCTGCGGGTGCCCGAGGGGGCGGCGGACCCGGCAGCGGACGGGTGGGCAGGCGCCGGTGCAAGAGCGGACGCGGGCACGCCCTGGGCGGGGGTGCCGGAGTCCGACCCGGAGGGCAGGTTGCGGGCCAGCAGCACGCCGACGGCGACCAGCGCTACCAGGCAGGGGACGAGTACGGGTAGGAGCAGCCGCCGTCCGCGCCGCGGGCGTTCCGGCTCGGCGGCCACCGCTCCCGCGGGGGTTGCGGGCTCCGGCGGTACGGCCGGGTCGCCGCCCGGGGTCGGGGCAGGGGCCGGATCGGGAACAGGGGGCGGGGCGGGCGGCGGGTTCGCGGGGCCGGCCACCGCGGCACGGGCCGCTTCCGCCATCGCCGCCGCGTCGGGGAAGCGGTCCTCGGGCTTCTTGGCGAGGGCGGTGGCCACGAAGTCCCGCACCGGCTGCGGGACGTCGGCGGGCAGCGCGGGAGCCGGCTGCTGCACGTGCTTGAGCAGCAGTTCGATGGCCCGCTCGCCGTCGAAGGGCACCTTCCCCGTGAGCATCTTGTAGCAGACGACGCCCATCGAGTAGAGGTCGCAGGCCGGTGTCGTGCCGTGCCCCTCGACCTGTTCCGGCGCGATGTAGAGCGCGGTGCCGACGACGGCGTGGTCGGGGGTGATCTTGGAGGTCGCCAGGTCGACCGCGATGCCGAAGTCGGTGACCTTCACCCGGCCGTCGGCGCAGACCAGCAGGTTGGACGGCTTGACGTCGCGGTGCACGACCTGCCGCCGGTGGGCGGCGTGCAGCGCGTCCAGTGCGTCGGCGGCGATGCCCATCGCCTGCTCGGGCGGCAGCAGGACGCCGTCCTTGAGGAGCTCGCCGAGCGGCCGGCCCTCGACCAGTTCCATGACGATGTAGGCCACCCGGCCCCCGTCGCCCACGGCGTTCTCACCGTAGTCGTGGACGTCCACGATGCCCGGGTGGTCCAGCGTGGCAAGGATCAGCGCCTCGCGGCGGAAGCGCTTGGCGAACCTGGCGTCCTCGAACAGCTCCGGACGCAGGATCTTCACCGCGACCCGGCGCTCCAGCACCCCGTCGTCCGCCCGCCAGACGTCCCCCATGGCGCCGCCGCCGATGCGCTCCGCCAAGGTGTAGCGCCCGCCGAGCACGGTGCCCCGATCCCACACGCCCGTCCTCCACACGTCACACCCGGTCAACAGCCGCCGACGGGGGCCACAGTCTGCCAGAAGCGACCGGCCCGGCACATCGGAAGCCGCTGGTCGCGAGCAATCTGACGGGGAATCAACTGCCGTGGCAAAGGCTCCGGTTCACGCCCGGGACTGCCAGAAGACCTGCAAGTGCTTCTCCTGGACCAGGTCGAAGCGCAGGGCGAGCGAGACGAGGGCCTCGCGCTTCCAGTCCAGGCGCGGGCTGTCCTGCGTGCCCGTGCGCTCGCGCACCTTGAGCTTGGAGCCCGCCAGGTAGTCGATGTGGAAGTTGACCGCGGAGGCCGTCAGGTCACGGCAGTTGGGCAGCTTGCGCAGCCGGCTGACGACCTCGGCGACACCGGGGATGGCCAGGCTCGACGGGTCGCGCAGCCGGGGCTCGCACAGGGCGAGCAGGACCAGGAAGTACTTCGCCGTCGGGTCGAGCGCGAAGGGCATGAGCGTCAGTTCCGCCGAGCGGCCCGAAGGGGCCTCGGGTCCCGGGTCGAGGAAGGCGTGCCGCGGGGCGAAGACGGTGAAGCGGACGAAGCCGTCGGTCAGCGGCAGCACCACACGGGACAGTTCGAAGGGGATCGGGGCGCCCAGCCGGCGCGGGGCGACCTTCACGTACTCACCGCCGCCCTCCAGGTTCTCCACGACGTAGGTCGTACGGGGGCTGAAGTTCGTCAGCCGCCAGTGGTCGTCGCTCGCGGTCAGCTCACCGGCGTGTCGCGAGACGCCCTCGCCCAGCAGGAGGATGTCGACCGGGCGGTCATCGGCGCCGCGCCCGAAGGTCGCCACCTGCCCGGGGCCGAGGGCGAGTTGCCGCGGCCGTCCCTGCGGCACAGCCGCCTGCCCGGGCGGGTCCGGCAGCTGGACGATGACCGTCTCCATGCTCTGCGCCCCATGTCGTCGGCGTCGTCCGAAGGCTCGGAGTCTAGCAACGCACCGGCATGCCCAGGCGACCCTGAGAGCCCTCAGGTACCGCGGACCCGCAGGTGGCAGGAGAGTCGGGCCAGCCGACGCGGTCGACGCGTCCCGGTCCCGGCGGACCGGCAGCTGCACGGAGGGAGTGACGGTGCCCGAGCACGACGCGAACGGTCAGCAGGCGTCATCCGCCAGGACGACATGGGGACAGGCCCCCGCCGACCCGGCCCACCCCGCCGCCGGTTCGCCCGGCGAACCCGGGAAGGCGGCAGCCGCCACCTGGCAGCAGCCCTCGCGGACCACACCGCCCCCCATGGGCCGACCCGCACCGGTCAGGACGCGGCCCGCGGCGGCAGCGGCGCCCGGCACCCCGGCCAGGACGGCAACCACGGCCGGCAGCGCCAGCACCGCCGGACCGGCCCCGACAGGAGCAGCCGCAGCGACGCCGAACACCTCGGCCGGCAGCGGCACTTCGGGCATCGCGCCCGGCACCCCGGCCAGGACGGCCGCAACAACCCCGCCGAACGCCCGTGCCACCAGCGGCACTTCGAGCACCCCGACCAGGACCGCCGGCCCCAAGAGGACCGCCGGACCGGCCGCGCCCGCCCCGACCGCGACCACGGCGAACGCCCCGGCCACCGGCGTCACCTCGACCCCCGCCCCCACCACCCCCGTATCTCCCCCGGCCTCCGCCCCGCGTGCCCGGCGCCGTATCCCGCTGCCGTCGCAGCGCTGGCGCCTCGTGCTCGTCGGCGTACTGCCCTGCCTCGCGCTGGCCGGCGCCGGCTGGTGGTTCTGGCCCGCCCGACCCGCGCCGGTGCCCTTGCACTTGGTGGCGGGCACGGTGCACGCGGCGGTCCTCACGCCCGACGAGGCGAGCCGCCTGACGGGCCTGACCCTGGTCCCGGGACCGCGGGCGGGCGCGCCCGCCCCCACGCTGGCCGCCGACCCGGCGAGCTGCGCCGTCGCGGTCGGGCCCGCCACCGAGGCGGTCTTCGGCAAGAACTGGACCGGCTTCCTGTCCGCCACCTACCAGGACGCCGGCGGCTTCGGCGACTTCACGATGGCCCAGGTCGCGGGCCTCTACCCCGACAGCACCGAAGCCGCCGCCGTGCTCGGCACGCTCACCGCGGGACTGCGCTCGTGCCCGGCGGCCGTCCGCACGGACCAGGCCGGCCACAGCTCCCGGTGGACCTACCGCGTCGACAGCGCCACGCACGACGGCGTCGCCTGGACGGCCGTCCAGGACGGCGGCAACGGCTGGGCCTGCTACCGGCAGGCGCGGCTCAAGGGCAGTTCGCTGCTCCAGGCAGGCATCTGCGAGGCGGGTGACGGGCGTTCGACCGTGCAGGCGGTCACCGCGCGGATCGCCGCCGGGGTGACGGGATGAGCGCGCCTCGCGGCGCCGCCTGCCGCACGCACGGCCGGGGCGCCCTCGTCCCCGCACCGACGGCGCTGCCCCAGGCCGGCCCCGC
>NZ_JAFFIX010000027.1 GCF_016916835.1 Actinacidiphila bryophytorum
TCCTACAGCCAGCGGATGCACCACGGTGCGGGCGGCAGCTGCCGCCCGCACCGCATTCATGTCCGGCCCGGACCGCGGCCCCCGCCCGGGAGCCTCAGACGCGCATTCCGGCGGGTACGGCGGCCAGCGCCGCCTGGATCGCCGCGACCAGCCGTTCCGCGGACTCCGCGGTCAGTTCCACGGCCACCCGGGCGGCCGGCCCCCTGCCGGGGTCGGCGAAGTCGATGTTCAGGGTGTGCTCGGCCATCGCGTGGACGGGGTGGTCGAAGTAGACGGTCACGTCGGAGACGTGGAACCACGCCCCGCCCGGCCCCTTGGCGCTGCCGTCGACCTCGTCCTTGAAAGTGGCGTATGTGCACATGTCTCAGCCCTTCTGTTTGTCGGTCGGTCTTCCTGCTCCCTTCCTCCGCGGGCGGCCTCGTTCCTCGGCCGACCACTGCGGAAGCTCGGGCGTCAGCCCTTCTGTTTGTCGGTCGGTCTTCCTGCTCCCTTCCTCCGCGGGCGGCCTCGTGCCTCGGCCGACCACTGCGGAAGCTCGGGCGTCAGCCCTCCTGTTTGTCGGTCGGTCTTCCTGCTCCCTTCCTCCGCGGGCGGCCTCGTGCCTCGGCCGACCACTGCGGAAGCTCGGGCGTCAGCCCTTCTCCTGGAGGTGCTTGCCGAAGAAGGCGGCGATACGGTCCCAGCCGTCGGTGGCGGCGGCCACGTTGTAGGCGGGGCGGTTGACGGCGAAGAAACCGTGGCCGGCGTCCTCGTAGCTGTGGAATTCGAAGTCGCTGCCCTGCTCGGTGAGGATGCGGCCGAGTTCCGCGACCTGCTCGGGGCTGGGGTGCTGGTCGAGGGCGCCGAAAAGGCCGAGCAGCGGTGCCGAGAGGTTCGGCAGGTCGGGGACCAGGTTGGTGACGCGCAAGGTGATGCCCTCGGGCACCTCGCCGACGACGAAGGCGCCGTAGCAGTCGACGGCCGCGTCCAGGTCGAGGCGGCAGGCGGCCAGGACGGCCTGGCGGCCGCCCGAGCAGTGTCCGATGACGCCGACCCTGCCGTTGGCGGCGGGCAGCGCCCGCAGGTACGCGGCGGCGCCCTCGACGTCGCCGACGAGGCGCTCGTCGGGTACGCCGCCGGCCGCGCGGACGGTGGCGCTGGCGTCGGCGGGGTCCGCGCCGGGGGCTTCGCGGCTGAAGAGGTTGGGGCAGATCGCGTCGTAGCCGAGTTCCGCGAAGTGCCTGACCATCTCCTTGGTCTGCCGGTCGTAGCCGGGCAGGTGGTGGATGACCACGACGCCGCCGCGGCTGCGGTCGCCGGCGGGGCGGGCGAGATACGCCTCGATCTGGTCGCCGCCGTGCCCGGCGACGGAGATGGTGGTCGCGAAGAGCGAGCCGGGGGAGGTGTCCGGGTAGCCAGTCATGGCGCCAGCTATACCATAAGGCTGGACTGATCAGTTTATGCTGAAGACCATGACGGCCAGCAGCAAGGCCCCGCCCCCCGACCCGACACCAGCCCACGCGCCGGCCACGGAGGCCGCGCGGGCCGGGGGTGCCGGGCAGGCCGCGGAACCGGGCGGGGGGGCCGCGCGGCTTGCGGCGGATCTGCGGGCCGCCATCGGCCCCCTGGTGAGGCGGCTGCGGCGGTTCCGGCCCGACGACGAGCTGACCTTGTCGCAGACCTCCGTGCTGGTGCGGCTGGACCGCGAGGGGCCGGCGACGGGTTCCGAACTGGCGGCGGGCGAGGGCGTACGCCCGCAGTCCATGGCCGCGATCCTCGGCGTGCTGCACGAGCGCGGCCTGGTCACCCGGGCGTCCGACCCGGCGGACGGCCGGCGCATCCTCGTGTCGCTCTCGGAGGCCGGGCGGGCGGGCCTGAGCGGCGCCCGGCGGGAGAGGGGGAGGCGGCTGACGCAGGCCATCAGCGACGAGCTGACCCCCGAGGAGCAGGCCGTGCTGGCGGCGGCCCTTCCGCTGCTGGAGAGGATCACCCGCCATGTCTGAGCCCGCGGACCGGCCCGAGCCCGCGGACCGGCCCGAGCCCGCGGGCATACGCCTGGCGCCCGGCACCGGGAGCGGCGCCACGGCGACCGGCCGCCCCGACCACTATCCCTGCTGCGCGGCACCCCGGGCCTGACGCCCGAGCTTCCGCAGTGGTCGGCCGAGGAACGAGGCCGCCCGCGGAGGATGGGGGCACCTCCCGCCGAAGGCAGGGGGAGAGCAGGAAGACCGACCGAGAACAGGAGAAGTGACCGCTCCCGGGCTGTAACGCCCGCGGCCTCCCATCGCGTCAGAGAGGTGGAAGGCCGACGGGAAGGGAGCCGCGAGCGTGCGAAAAGCGCAGACCCAGGCGTACCTGGAGTTCGCCCGGATACGCACCGGCCCGCTGTACCGCTCGGCCTGCCTGCTCACCAGCGGTGACACGCACCTGGCCGAGGATCTGGTCCAGGAGACCCTGGGCCGGATGTACCTGGTGTGGAACCGCACCTCCAAGCTCGGCAATCCCGCCGCGTACGCCCAGACCGTCCTGGTCCGGGCGTTCCTGACGCACCAGCGGCGCCGCAGCAGCACGGAACGCCCCATCGCGGAACCGCCCGACCTCCCGGCGGGCGCCGGCAGCGACACCACCCTGCGCGTCACCCTGCTCGAAGCACTCGCCCGGCTGGCCCCCAAGGACAGGGCCGTCCTCGTCCTGCGGTACTGGGAGGACCGCAGTATCGAGGAGACGGCGGCGGCGATGGACGCCACCCCGGGCGCGATACGAACCCGCTGCGTCCGCGCCCTCGGGCGGCTGCGGGACGAACTGGGCGGCGAGCTTGCCGACCTCATCGCCCACTGACCCACCACACCCACCGGGACCACCCCGGAACACCCCCGTGAGGACACCCCCATGCCCGTGGAATTCGAAGACGACCTCGGCGACGCGCTGCGCCGCACCGCCGACACCTTCCGCCCCGCCGACCCGCGCGAACTCGTCGACGCGGGCCACCAGGCAGGCCGCAGGATGCGCCGCCGGCGTACCGCGGGCGCCGTTGCGGGCGCCGCCGCGATCGCCGCGGTCGCGGTCGGCGGTGTCCTGGCCGGCGGGCTCGCGCAGCACGACGGGCACACCAGCGGTGTGGCCGCGGCCCCCGAGCAGCCCAAGCCGGCCGCCAAGCCCGCCGCGGCGGCGGTCACCGGCGAGCAGGTCGCCGCCGTCTTCGCCGGGCTGCTGCCGCACGGCACGGTCAAGGACCTGCAGGGCAGCGGCCCCGCGGACTTCGGCTTCCCCTTCGCGTCCGCCAGCGC
This sequence comes from Actinacidiphila bryophytorum, assembly GCF_016916835.1. Classification (GTDB taxonomy): domain Bacteria; phylum Actinomycetota; class Actinomycetes; order Streptomycetales; family Streptomycetaceae; genus Actinacidiphila; species Actinacidiphila bryophytorum. The sequence goes on from NZ_JAFFIX010000027.1 coordinate 3,267, forward strand.
CGTCTTCGATGACGGCAAGGGCCCCGCCGAGGTCGCCGTGGGCCTGCAGCGCGACGGCCAGCCCCTCGAACCGTGCGGGCAGGTGCGGGCCTCCGGCGTCTGGTGCTCCCTCACCCATGTGCACGGCGGCACCCTGCAGATCATCAAGGGCTACGAGTACCCCGACCACCGCGTCGAGACCAAGGACTGGACGGCGACGTTCGTCACACCGGACGGCTCCCAGGTCCAGCTGAACCAGTGGAACTCCAGCGCGGAGAAGGGCGCCCCCATCACCCGCAAGAACCCGCCGCTGGACGTCGCCCAGATGACCGCGATGGTCACCAGCGCCGACTGGAAGCACCTGCTGGCCTCGCTGCCCAAGCCCAAGCCGTACGCCGGCTGACACATCGGGCCGGGCGGCGCCAGACCTGGGGGGTCTTCCCGTTCACGCGCTTTTTGCGCATGCTTTGAATACCCGGGTGCCGTCCGCGGCGGCTTTCGGGTGACAATGCGAAGTCGAGGCGCAGGACGTACGAAGCAGTTCGCCCCCTGAGTGAAGCGAGGATCCCATGTTGCGAAACGGGCTGGAGCCGTGGCACCTGATCGTGGTGGCGATCGTCGTCATCGTGCTGTTCGGTTCGAAGAAGCTTCCCGAGGCCGCCCGCGGCCTGGGCAAGTCGATGCGCATCCTGAAGTCCGAGGCCAAGGCGATGAAGACCGACGACGACAAGGGCACCACCGCGAGTGCCGCGCCGACGTCCACGCCGACCCCGGCGCCCGAGGCCATCACCCCCAGTGACGTGGTCACCGCGAACGAGGCCGCCCCGACGCAGCAGGCCACCACGGCGAAGTAGCGCCACCACCCGCACCAGGCCCCGGACGGCTGCTGCCGTCCGGGGCCTCGTGCTGTCCGGGCGCCCGGTGCCGCCCGGGGAGGCCGCCTTTTCCGGGATCCGGCAGTCTTGGTAGGTTCTCGGCGTCCGGGTTGCGGAAGCCGGGCGTCAGGTTCAGGCCAGGGGCAGGGGTGAGGACGTGGTGACGGCCGGAGCCGGTACGCCGACGGGCACAGGCGGAAGTACGCCCGCAGGCACGGCCCCGGTGCCCGCGGAATTCCTGGCCGGATTCCCCGAGACCCTCGCCGAGGTCTCCCGCAGCTGCCGGGCGCTGACCCGTGCGGAACGCGAGAGCCGCAGGGCACTCGGCGAACAGGCCGCCGACGCCGGCATCGGCCTGCGCGAACTCACCACGGTCCACCTCGCCGCCGCCCGCCGCGCCTGGGGCTCACTGCCCGGCGTCGCCGGCGCCCGCGACACCGCGGAACTGCGCAGCGTCGGCGCCGCTGTACTCGGCGCGATCGAGGCGGGTGTCGGCGCGCTCGCCGAAGGCCACGCCCGCGCCCAGCGGCACGCCGTGCGGCGGGCGGAAGCCGCCCGCCGCGCCTTCGTCGACGACCTGCTCTACGGCCGCAGTGACCCCGGGCGGATCGCCGAGCAGGCCGAAGGCTTCGGGCTGCGGCTCGCGGAACGCCACGTCGTCGCGGTCGCCGCGCACCCGCCGGGGGAGCCGTACGACGACGCGCACCCGCTGCTGCGCCGTATCGAACGCGAACTCGCCGGCCGCTTCGGCGACCACGACGCGCTCATCGCGCCCAAGGACGGCCGGCTCGTGTGCGTCGCGCCCACCGGGCAGCGGCAGGTCTTCGACGCCTTCGTCAAGCTCGCGTGCGCGCCCGACGGAACACGGGTCGCGGTCAGCCGGCCGCACAGCGGGGCCGTGGGCGTCGTGCGCTCCTACGAGGAGGCGCTCAGCGCGCTCGACCTCGCCGAGCGGCTCGCCCTCGACGGGCGCGTCCTGAACGCCGCCGACCTGCTCGTCTTCCCGGTCCTCATGCGGGACCGGGCCGCGATGACCGACCTCGTGCAGTCCGTGCTCGGGCCGCTGGCCACCGCCCGCGGCGGGGCGGAGCCGCTGCTCGCGACCATCTCGGCGTACGCTGCCGCGGGCTATGTCAACGCGGAGGCCGCGCGCCGCCTCGATCTCAGCGTGCGCGCACTCTCCTACCGGCTTGAGCGCATAGCCGCGCTCACCGGCTTCGACCCGGACGACCCGCTCCAGCGCTACACCCTCGAAACCGCCGCCATGGGCGCCCGCCTCCTGGGCTGGCCGCCCCCTTAGCCCGTCGCCCCCTCCCGGGTGCGTCCCCCGCCCTGCGACCTCCCCGCCATCGTGGCTGGGCGCGCAGTTCCCCGCGCCCCTGGGGGGTGCCCCTTGCGGTGGGCGGTCGGCTTTCCCCCGGCGGTGGGTTGCGCGCGCAGTTCCGCCCCCAGAGCTTCGCCTGGGGGTACCCCCAGCGCCTCCTGAGGCGATTGCCCCTTGAGGCGCGCTTGCACCTTTCGGTGCGCGAGTGGCTGGTGGCGCAGTTCCGCCCCCAGAGCTTCGCCTGGGGGTACCCCCAGCGCCCCTTGAGGTCCTGCCCCTTGCGGTGGGCGGTCGTCTTTCCCGCCGTCGCGGCTGGGCGCGCAGTTCCCCTCGCCCCTGGGCGGGTGCCCTCTTGCGCAGAGGGGGAGCGTTTTTCAGGGGCGCGGGGAACTGCGCGCCCAGCCCGAGGAGCGGGATAGAAGCAATGCCACAGCAAGTGGCACCCACCTGGGGGCGCTGGGGGTACCCCAAGGCGAAGCTCCGGGGGCGGAACGGCGCGACAAGCCCCCACCGGGGGAAGGCGGGTCAGGAGTCGCAGGCGTCGGCGCCGGCTTCGTCTTCCGCCCGCGCGGCAGCGCACTCCGTGCGCAGGCCCGCGCTGATCGCCTCGCCGATGTCCCGCAGGGACTGGAGCTGCTCAGGCGTGAGCACGTCGAAGATGTGCTCACGCACGGTCGTGACGTGCCCGGGGGCGGCCGCGGCGAGGGCCGCGTAACCGTCTTCGGTGAGCGCGCAGACCCACCCGCGGCGGTCCCCGTCGGCGGGGCGCCGTTCGACCCACCCGTTGCGCTCGAGCGCAGCGACCGCGTGGGAGAGCCGGCTGCGGGAAGAGAGCGAGACGTCTGCGAGTTCACTCATACGGAGGCGCCGGTGCGGCGCCTCCGAGAGGCGGACGAGGATCTCGTAGTAAGCCATGGGCATGCCCGAGTCCTGTCGCATCTGCCGGTCTATGTGCGCGGAGAAGGCGACCGTGGCGGACAGGTACGCCCGCCAGATCTCCTGCTCCTCCGCGCTCAGCCAGCGCACATCGTCCATATGTTCATCATAACGGTGGTTGAACTCTCAACACCAGCGGGATATGGTGGCTGAGCCTTCAATCACCACAATCACCAACCTTCGATGGTTCCGTCCAAGGAGTATCTGCCATGAGTTCGCAGACCGCAGTGATCGACGGCTATGTCGCCGGTACGTGGACGATCGACACCGTGCACTCCGACGTGTCCTTCTACGTCCGTCACCTCGGCGTCTCCAAGGTCCGCGGTCACTTCGCGGCCTTCGAGGGCACCATCGTGACCGCCGAGGACCCGCTGGAGTCCACCGTCAACGCGGTGATCAAGACCGCGTCGGTGAGCACCAACAACGAGACCCGGGACGGCCACGTGCGCAGCGCGGACTTCCTGGACGTCGAGAACTTCCCCGAGATGACCTTCCGCTCCACCGGCATCCGCCCGCAGACCGCCGAGCTGTTCGAGGTCGACGGTGAGCTGACGCTGCACGGCGTGACCAAGCAGGTCACCCTCAAGCTGGAGCTGAACGGCTTCGGCAAGGGCTTCGACGGCAACGCGGTGGCCGGCTTCTCCGCCGCCACCGAGATCAGCCGCGGCGACTTCGGCGTGACCGGCGGTGCCGCCGGTGCCGCGGTCAGCGACAAGATCAAGATCGCGCTGGAGATCGAGGCGGGCGTCGCCCAGGCCTGATCCACCGGGTGCACCGCACCGGCCGCCGCCCGCGTCAGTACGCGGACGGCGGCCGGTGGCGTTTCGGTTCCCGTACGACCCGGACGCGATGCGCGCAAGAACTCTGCCGGAAAGCGGCAATGCCCGGCTCGCCCCCCTACTGCCAGGATCGCTGCGGCGGTCGAAGAGCCGGCAGGGGGAGGCGAACGGGGAATGGGGCAGTTCACCGACGTCGTCCTCGGCTTTCCGACCGTGCTGTTCACCGGGGGACTGGTGGCCGTGGTGGCCTTCTGGGCGATCGTGCTGGTCGGCGGCGCCGACGCGCACGGTCCCTGGCACCACGGCGCCGCAGGTGGACACGGGGGGGCAGGGGGAAACGGGGGGCACAGCGGTCATGGCGTCAACGGGGGGCGCCATGACCGCCTGGGGGGCGAGGCCGACGGGCACGGCGGCGGGGCCGGGGCGCTGGCCGCCGCGGGGCTCGGCGGGGTGCCCGTCACCGTCGTGCTGTCGCTGCTGGTCGCCCTGTCCTGGTTCCTGAGCCTGGCCGGCTCCGCCGCCCTGCACGGCGCCGACCTGCCGGGCAGGACGGTCCGCGTCCTGCTCGGGCTCGTCGTGACCGCCGCCGCGCCGGCCGGCGCCTGGTCCGGCACCTGGCTGCTGGTACGCCCGCTGCGCCGGCTCTTCCCCGACGTCCGGCCGCCCTCCCGTGAGGACTTCGTCGGCCGGGTGTGCGTCATCCGCACCGGCACCGTCACCGCCCGCTTCGGGCAGGCCGAGGTCGCCGCACCCGACGGCTCGACCGCCGTGGTGCAGGTCCGGCAGACCGGCGGGGACACCTTCACCTCCGGCAGCAGCGCGCTGCTGTACGCCTACGACCCGGACGGCGAGTTCTTCTGGGTCGCACCCTTCGACACGCTCGAACCTCTCGACACCTTCACCACCACCTGAGGATCCGCCATGGATGCCACTGCCATAGGGATCGGTGTGCTCGTCGCCGTTCTCGCGCTCATCGCACTCGGAGTGCTCTTCACCGTCAGCCGGCTCTTCCGCAAGGTCGAGCAGGGCCAGGCGCTGATCATCTCCCGCACCCGCCAGGTGGACGTCACCTTCACGGGCGCCGTCGTCCTGCCGGTGCTGCACAATGCCGAGCTGATGGACATCTCGGTGAAGACCATCGAGATCCAGCGCACCGGCCGCGAGGGTCTGATCTGCCAGGACAACATCCGCGCGGACATCCACCTCACCTTCTTCGTCCGGGTCAACAAGACCAAGGAGGACGTGGTGAAGGTCGCGCAGGCGATCGGCACCGAGCGGGCCAGCCACCAGGAGACGCTGCAGGCGCTGTTCAGCGCGAAGTTCTCCGAGGCGCTCAAGACCGTGGGCAAGCAGCTGGACTTCGTCGACCTCTACACCCACCGCGAGCACTTCCGTGACCAGATCATCCAGGTCATCGGTACCGACCTCAACGGCTACCACCTGGAGGACTGCGCGATCGACTTCCTGGAGCAGACCCCGCTGACCCAGCTGGACCCGGCCAACATCCTGGACGCGCAGGGCATCAGGAAGATCACCGAGCTGACCGCGATCGAGCATGTGCGCACCAACGAGTTCCAGCGCACCGAGCAGAAGGAGATCACCCGGCAGAACGTCGACGCCCGGGAGACCATCCTGGAGCTGGAACGCCGGCAGGCCGAGGCGGAGATCAAGCAGCGCCGCGAGGTCGAGACGCTGCGGGCCAAGGAGGAGGCGGTCACCGCCCGCGTCCAGGAGGAGGAACGGCTCGGCGCCCAGGGCGCGTTCCTGCGCACCGAGGAGCAACTCGGCGTGCAGCGGCAGAACCAGGAGCGGGAGATCGCCGTCGCGCAGAAGAACCGCGAACGGGTCATCGCGGTGGAGAACGAGCGCATCGAGAAGGACCGGGTCCTCGAAGTCATCGCGCGCGAGCGGGAGACGGAGCTGGCCAGGATCTCCAAGGACAAGGAGGTCGAGGGCGAGCGCCGGGAGGTCGCCGACGTCGTACGCGAACGCATCGCGGTGGACCGCACGGTCGCCGAGCAGGAGGAGTCGATCAAGGCGCTGCGGCTGGTGCAGGAGGCCGAACGAGAGCGGCAGGCGCTGGTCATCACCGCCGAGGCGCAGGCGCAGGAGCAGCTGGTCAAGGACATCAAGGCCGCGGAGGCCGCGGAGCAGGCCGCGCAGCACAAGGCGCGCGAGGCGCTGACCATGGCCGAGGCGCGCAAGGCCGCCTCCGAGCTGGACGCGGCCGCCAAGATCCGGCTGGCCGAGGGCATGCGCGCGGAGGCCGCGGCGGCCGGGCTCGCCGAGGTCGAGGTGCACGAACGCAGCGCCGCCGCGATCAGCAAGGTGGGGGTGGCCGAGGCGGAGGCGACCGCCGCGCGGCTGAAGGCCGAGGCGGACGGGGTGCGGGCCAAGGCGCTCGCGGAGGCCGAGGGCACCACCGCACAGGCCGCGGCGGAGTCCGCGCTGATCGGCGGGCGGCTCAAGGCGGAGGCCGCCGGCCTGACCGAGAAGGCCGCCGCGATGGCGGCACTGGACGACGCCTCGCGCGGCCACGAGGAGTACCGGCTGCGGCTGGCGGCCGACAAGGACGTACGGCTCGCGGGCCTGGAGACGCAGCGGCAGATCGCCGAGGCGCAGGCGACCGTGCTGGCAACGGGCCTGGAGAAGGCCGACATCCAGATCGTCGGCGGCGACACCGTCTTCTTCGACCGGCTGCTCGGCGCGGTCGCCGCGGGCCGCAGCGTCGACTCCTTCGTCGGCAGCTCCGAGACGGTCAAGGCGCTCGGCGCCGACTGGCTCGACGGCTCAGGGCGCTTCACCGAGGACGCCACCAAGGTGCTCAGCGCCCTGGCCGCAGGCAACGGCGGCGCCACCGGCAACGGCAACGCCGCCACCGTCCTCGCCGCACTGCTCGGGCAACTCCAGGCCCAGCAGCCCTCGTTGGCCGGCGCACCGGCCAACGGCCTCGCGAAGAAGTGAGCGGGCGCCCCGTCATGACAGACACGGGTGAAACCCGCGGTGACCGGCTCGACGCGGACGCCTACGACCTGCTGCGCGAGCGGCTGGCCGCGGCGGCCCGCGAGCTGGCCGGGCGGGCCGAGGCCCTCAACTCCGCCCGGCAGGAGGCCTTCGGCGGCGGCGAACTGCACCTGGCCGGCACCGAACGCCTCGGCACCCGGCGGGCGTCGCTGCCCGCCGACGTCGCACCGGTCGGCGCCGGGCTGCTCTTCGGCGCGAACCCCGCACAGGTCGAGGACGTCGCCGACGTCCTGTCGCTGCGGGAGGCCGACGAGCCGGTGGCCGGGCTGCTCGACGACCCGCAGTTCGTACGGGACTTCCGCGAGCTGTACCGCTACTACCGGCAGACCCGGCTGCTGCGGCTGCGCGCCCTGGAAGGCCGCCTGCTGGCCGTCTTCCGCACGGGACCCTCGCCCGCCGACGTCAAGGCGCTCGGCTGGCGCATCGGCCCCGACGGCGGCTACGCCTACCAGGGCACGGCCCGCGACACCGCAGAAGCCGACGGCGGGGCCTACGCCGTCACCTGGACACCCGCGGGCCGCGAGGCCCATGTGCCCGGGCGGCACCCGCACCTGGCCTTCGGCGGCGTCACCGTCGACCCCACCGGCGGCACCCTGACGGTCACCGTCGGCGACACCGTCCACGAGGAGCCGGTCGAGGACGCGCTGCAGTCGCTGGCCGACGCCGACGTCGAACACGCCTGGGTGGAACCGCTGCTGCTGCTCCGCGTGCGCCCCTACCACGAGGACACCGACCGCTACTTCGCCGTCAACACCCGTACCGAGCAGGTCGAAAGGCTCGACGCGATCGGCCAGGCCTGCCTGCGGCTGCCCGACGAGCAAGGCGTGGTCTTCCCCGGGGGCTACGCGCTCGCCACCGGCGGCACCCGCACCTTCGACCTCGAAACCGGCGGTGTGCGGCTGGACTTCGAACGCCTCGTGCGGTCCGCGAACGGCGAGGACGTGCTGTACGTCTTCCACGCCGAGGGCCGCCGGCTGCTGCTGCCCTACAACCTGATCCGCAAGGAGGTCGCCGCCCCGCTGACCGTGCAGGGCGCCGCACTCTACGACGACGGCACCCTGCTGACCCTGCGCCCCGCCGACGGCGACGAGCCCGCGCGCGTCCACACCCTCCAGCGCTGGCGGACGCCCTTCGTCTCCGACACCTGGGCGGCGGCGCAGCCCGCGGGCGAAGGGCCGCTGGCCAGGATCGGCAACGCCGACCTCGTACGCGCCGTCTCCGACGCCCTGTCGGTGGCCCGCGCCGCCCTGGAGACCGCACCGGGCGCCGCCGTCTACCAGGCACTCGCCGCCTCCTGCGACCGGGTCCTCGACCGCCACCACTGGCTCGCCGACGACGGCTGCTTCGGCCTGGACGCCCCGCTCACCGCGGTCCGCGACACCGCCGCCGACGTGCTCGCCGAATACGCCCGGGTACGCGAGGCCACCGCCCGCGCCGGGCAGGCCGTCGACGAGGCCGCCGCCCAAGTCACGACCCTGGTACGCCGGGTGCGCGGCGAGGCCGCCGCGGGCGCCGAGGAGTGGGTCACCCGGCTCACCGCCCTGCGCCAGGCGCAGGGCAGGCTGGTGACGCTGCGCGAGACGCGCTACGCCGACCTCGGCCGGCTCGACGCGCTGTCCGCCTCGCTGGCCGCCGAGTCGGCGTCCGCCGCTTCCCGGGCCGCCGCATGCTTCGCCGACGAGCACGCCTTCGACGGCTTCCGCGCCCGGGCCGCCGAACTCGCCGCGTCCGCCGCCGACTTGGACACCGCAGCCGACGGCGACGCGGTCGGCGCGGACCTCGACGAGCTGGCGCAGGGCCTCGCCACCGTCACCGAGACGGCCGCGACCCTGGAGATCACCGACGCGACCGTACGCACCCGCATCCTCGCCGCGGCCGCCGACGTCCTCGGCGCGGTCAACCAGGCCAGGGCCGTGCTCGACGCCCGCCGCCGCGAGCTGCTCGGCGCCGAGTCCGCAGCCGAGTTCGCCGCGGAGAGCGCACTGCTCGCGCAGAGCGTCAGCGGGGCGCTCGCCGCCGCCGACACCCCCGAGGCGTGCGACCTGCACCTGGGCCGCCTGCTGGTCCAGGTCGAGAACCTCACGACGCGCTTCGCCACCGACCCCGAGCGCCTCGCCGCACTCGCCGAGCGCCGCGACGAGATCCAGCAGACCCTGGCCGCCCGCAAGCAGTCACTGGCCGACGAACGCGCCCAGCGAGCCGGGCGGTTGGCCGAATCCGCGGAGCGCATCCTGGACGGCGTCCGCCGCCGGGCCGCCGCCCTCGCCTCACCCGACGACGTCAACACCTACTTCGCATCCGACCCGATGCCGGCGCAGCACCGCAGGATCGCCGCGGAGCTGCGGGAGTCGGGCGACCCGGCCCGCGCCGCGGAACTGACCGCCGCGCTGGCCGCCGCCCGCCAGGACGCCGCCCGCACCCTGCGCGACCGCGCCGACCTCTACGAGGACGACGGCGCCACCATCCGCCTCGGCCGCCACCGCTTCCCGGTCAACGCCCACCCCTTCGACCTGGCCCTCGTCCCGCACGGCGACACCCTCGCCTTCACCGTCACCGGCACGGACTACCTCGCGCCGGTGGGCGATCCCGCCTTCGCGGCAACCCGCCGCTTCTGGACCCGCCCCCTGGTCTCCGAGACCCCCGACCTCTACCGCTCCGAATACCTGGCGGCCACCCTCCTCCTGGACGCGCTCCCCCTGCCGGGCGCCACGTCCGGCACCGAGCTGCGGCCTGGTGGGGCCGCGGGCGCCCCGCCTTCCGCCGGGTTGCGCCCGGTCGGGGGTGCGGGTTCGGTGGGGGCCGGCGTCGATGCCGCGGGTGGTGCCGGGTTGCGCCCGGGTGGGGGCGCGGTGGGTGGCGCCGGTGCGTCCGGCACCGAGCTGAGGCCTGGTGGGGCCGCGGGCGCCCCGCCTTCCGCCGGGTTGCGCCCGGTCGGGGGTGCGGGTTCGGTGGGGGCCGGCGTCGATGCCGCGGGTGGTGCCGGGTTGCGCGCGGGTGGGGGTGCCGGCACGCCCGGTGGCGGGGGGCGGTCTGGTGGGGGTGGATGGCTTGCCGATGCCGAAGGGCTGGTGCGGGAGGCCGTGCAGGCGCGGGTCGACGAGGGATACCAGCGCGGGGTGCACGACCACGACGCCGCCGTGCTGCTCGACGCCCTCGCCGCCGTCGCGCCGGGCGCCGGGCTGCTGCGCTACCCGCCGGGAGTGCGGGCCGCCGCGCAGCTCTTCTGGGTGCACGGCACCGACGCGGGCGGGCGGGCCGCGTGGACGACACGGGCGCGCTCCCTGACCCGGGCTGCGGCCTTCGGCGGCGCCGCCACCGCCGGTGCGCTGGAGGCGCTCGGCGCCGAACTCGGCGGCGCCGCGGCCGCTTTCCTGCGGGCCGCGGGTGTCGAGACGGGAGCGGACAGCGACCTGGTCGGCGAGTACCTGGTCGCGGAACTCGCCGCCGAGCAGGCCGGGTTCGTCGCGGGCGAGGCCGCAGCAGACGTCGGGCGGCGGTTCGCCGACGCGCTCGGCGGCACCGACGGGGTGCCGTACAAGGAGGTCGTCGCCGACCTCGACGCGCTCGGCGGGGACCTGGCCGCGCGCTGGCAGCTGGCCCTCGGCTGGCTCGGCTCCTTCGCCGGCGAGAACGGCGCCCACGGCGACCACCTGGAGACCGCGGCCGCACTGGTCTGCGGCGCCGACGCCGTACGGTACGCGGCCGGCGGCGGCGTCGACGTCACCGTCGAGGGGCTGCTGGGCGCCCACCCGCGCATCGTGCAGGGCCGGTTGGACCTGCGGCTGGACGAACTCCTCACCGCGGTACGCCGCTTCCGCAGCGAGGAGGTGCCGGCGTACCGCGCGTACCAGCGCCACCGCACCGCCGTCGTCGCCGCCGAGCGCGACCGGCTCGGGCTCGCCGCGTACCGCCCGCGCCCGCTCACCGGCTTCGTGCGCAACCGGCTGCTGGACGAGGTCTACCTGCCGCTCGTCGGCGACAGCCTCGCCAAGCAGTTCGGCACCGCCGGCGGCCTGCTGATGCTGCTCTCACCGCCCGGGTACGGCAAGACCACCCTGGTCGAATACGTCGCCGCCCGCCTCGGCCTCGCGCTCGTCACCGTCTCGGGACCCGCACTCGGCACCGGCACCACCTCCCTCGACCCGGACATGGCGCCGGACGCCACCGCCCGGCGCGAGGTCGAGAAGCTCGACTTCGCGCTCGCGCTCGGCTCCAACGTCCTGCTCCACCTCGACGACATCCAGCACACCTCGCCCGAACTCCTGCAGAAGTTCATCCCGTTGTGCGACGCCCAGCGCCGCATCGAAGGCGCCGGCGGCACGCACGAACTGCGCGGCAAACGCTTCGCCGTCTGCATGTCGGGCAACCCCTACACCGAGTCCGGCGGGCGCTTCCGGGTGCCCGACATGCTCGCCAACCGCGCCGACGTGTGGAACCTCGGCGACGTCCTGACCGGCCGCGAGGACGTCTTCGCGCTCAGCTACGTCGAGAACGCGCTCACCGCCAACCCGGTGCTCGCGCCGCTCGCCGGTCGCGAACGCTCCGACCTGGAACTCCTGCTGCGGCTCGCCGCCGCCGACCCGACGGCCGGCGCGGACGGGCTCACGTACCCGTACGAGGCGGACGAGCTGGCCTCCGTCCTCGCCGTGCTGCGGCAGGCGCTGCAGGTGCGGCGCGTGATCCTCGCCGTCAACTCGGCGTATATCGCTGCCGCTACGGGAGGGGGTGAGCCTTTCCTGCTCCAGGGTTCCTACCGCGACATGACCCGGCTCGTGAGCCGCCTCCACCCCACGCTGACGTCCGCGGACGTCGACGCGCTCATCACCGACCACTACCGGGCCGAGTCCCACGTCCTCGCCTCCGGCGCGACCTCCGCCCTCCACCACCTGGCCGCCCTGCGAGCCGCCCTCGCCTGAGGGGTTGCCACTTGCTGTGGCGTCGCGTCATCCCGCGGGTGGGGCTTGTCGCGCAGTTCCGCGCGCCCCTGATGGTTGCCCTCTGTGCGCAGGGCCGGCGCTTTCAGGCGGCGCCCTCTGCGCAGGAGGGTGAGCGTTTTTCAGGGGCGCGGGGAACTGCGCGCCCAGCCTCAACGGGGCGAAAGGAAGCAACGCCACAGCAAGTGGCAATCACCCAGGGGCTCGGGGAACTGCGAGACAAGCCCCCACCGGGGGAAAGGCGGGCGCGGCAGCGCAAGTGGCGGGATCCGGGGCGACGCCGCGGGTTCATGCGGCCTCCCCCCGGGGGGAACCGTGCGCTTACCCGGGGACGGAACCGTCCTGGCGTGAACACAACCTCCTCGGGCCGTCGCGGACGCGCACGACTGGCTCTACCGCGGCGACATCCTCAAGACGCAGCTGATCCTCGACCGCTACTGAGCCGCTACTGAGCCGCTACTGAGCCGCGACCGAGCCCGGCCCCGGGCGCCCCTACGCCCCCCACGCCCCGGGGCGCCCGCACCGCCGCCGCGAACTACACCGCCGTCGCGCTGCTCACGAGCGCCTTGAGCCTGGTCTCGCGCAGCCGTACCACCACCGGTGCCGCCCGCCGCGAGGCGAGGGCCAGCGGCCAGCCGACGAGCGTGCCGAGCACGAGTGCGGCCAGCACGTCGTGCGGGTAGTGCACCCCGATCCACACCCGCGATGCGCCCATCAGGAGCGCGACGGGGATCGCGTACAGGCCGGTACGCCGGGAGGCGAGCAGCAGGGCGACCGCGCAGGCGGCGGCGATCGCCGTGTGGTTGCTGGGGAAGGCGTAGTCGCCCAGGCCCGGGCAGGTCTCGACGGTGACGGTGTGCAGCGTCTGGCAGGGCCGCTGCTCGGCGAAGGCGGACTTCACGAGGTCGTTGACCAGGAAGACGGCGACGACGACGAGCGGTACGCACAGCGCCGCGGCCATGCGGGCGGCGTCCGCGGACCTGGCCCGCCACCACACCGCGAGCATCATGACGGCGAAGACGCCGAGCCCGTAGTCGCTGAAGAAGCGGATGACGTCGTCGAGGGGCTGCGGGGTGCGGTGCGCGAGGTCGGTGACCCAGCGGTAGAGGCCCGCGTCGAACTTGGAGGTCATCACGCGCCCTCCGAGTTCCCGGCCGCGGCGGCGCGGCGGCTGCGTACGACCTCCATGGCCAGCGGGGCCAGGGACAGCACGACGATGAGCGCCACGATCGGCAGCAGGTAGGTGTCGACGTGCGGGACGGACGAGCCGAGGCCGTAGCCGCCGAGGACCAGCCCGACGCTCCACACGGTGCCGCCGGCGACCTGCCAGAGGGTGAAGGTCCCGGCGGGCACGCCGAGCGCGCCGGCCAGCGGGTTCAGGACGGTGCGCACGACGGGTACGAAGCGCGCCAGGACGACGGCCTTGGCGTGCCCGTAGCGCTCCAGCAGCTCGCCGGCCCGCTGCGTGCCCTGGTGGATCTTGCGGCTTCTGGTTCTGGCGAGCAGGGCAGGGCCGCCGCGCCGTCCGATGGCGTAACCGGTCTGCGCGCCCAGCAGCGCCCCCGCGAGCGCGGCGACGAGCACCTGCCACAGCGAGAGATGCACCACATCGGACGCACCGGACACGCTGAGCAGTCCCGCGGTGAAGAGGAGCGAGTCACCGGGCAGGAAAAAGCCGATGAGCAGACCGGTTTCGGCGAACATGACGACGGCGATGCCGACGGCTCCGAAGGAGGACAGCAGCGAGGTCGCGTCGAGCACGTTCACGGCCTGGTTCAGCACGGGCAGGGGCATGGCGGTGGAGCCCTCCCATAATGGGTCCGGGGGGCGCGGCGCGGCACCCCTTCCGACTACAGTCGAGTAGTCGGTCTACAGAACTGTAGACGAACGAGCGGGAAGGAGCGATTCCATGCCGGAGGCCAGTGCGTCGGCCCGCCGCCCTTCGGGCGAGCTGGAGGCAAGCGTGCTCGCTGCGCTCTGGGCGGCGAACGGGCGGGCGCTCACGCCCGCCGACGTCCAGCGGGAACTCGTCGCCGCCCTCGGTGCCGACCTCGCACGCACCACCGTCACCACGATCCTCGCCCGCCTCCACGACAAGGGCTCCGTCAGCCGCACCCGCTCCGGCCGCGGCTACGCCTACCTTCCGGCCCAGGACCCGCCCGGCCTCGCCGCCCGCCGCATGCGCACCGAACTGGACAAGTCGGAGGAGGGCCTGCGCGGCACGGTCCTGGCGCGTTTCGTGTCCGAGCTGGACGCGGCCGACGAACAGGTGCTGCGCGCCCTCCTGGCGGAGGTGCCGCCGCCCGCCACCGAGGACGACCCCCGGTGAGCCGCCGCGCCCGCGCCCGGGGCGGCAGTATGAGACCCCAGCCGCCCGCCGCCCCGCCCCTCGTCCCCCAGCCGAGCCCCCGGGTGGGTTCCGGTCGGGTCGGTGGTGTCCGGCTGTGGACGCGGGTGAGTTGCGGTCGGGTCGGCGGTGTCCGGTTGGGGACGCGGGTGGGTTCCGGTCGGGTCGGTGGTGTGCGGTTGGGGACTCGGGTGGGTTGCGGTCAGACCCGTGGTGTGCGGCTCGGAGGAGGTGAGCGGGTGTGATCGTCGCCGTCTGGGTGCCCTTGCTGCTGCCGCTGCTCGCCGCGCCCGCCGCCAGGCGGCTGGCCGAGGCGCTGGCGCCGCGGACCGCGGCATGGCTGCTGGCCGGTTCGGCGGTCGTGCTGGCCGCGTGCAGTACGGCCGCGCTGGCGCTGCTCGCCGGGGCCGGTGCGCTGCGGCTCCCGCCGGTGGCCGCGTTCGGCCACCTCGTACTGCCCGTCGTCGGCGACCAGGGCACCGTCCCGGCCGCATGCGCCGCCACCGTGCTGCTCGCCGCGGTCGGCGCGGCCCTGCTGCGTACGTCACGGCAGCGCGTCCTGCTGGCCGCCCGCGCCCGCAGGGCCGCCGCCGCGGCCGGTTCCGCGGGCGGCGACCTCACCGTCCTGGACGAGGACGGCCCCGACGCGTACGCACTCCCCGGGCGGCCCGGGCGCATCGTCGTCACCACCGGCATGCTCAGGGCGCTCGACCCCGCGGAACGCGAGGTCCTGCTCGCCCACGAACGCGCCCACCTCACCGGGCGCCACCACCTCTTCCTCACGGCCCTCGCCCTGTCCTGCGCCGCCCACCCTGCCCTGCGCCTACTGCGCGGCCCGCTGTCCTACGCGCTCGAACGCTGGGCCGACGAGTCCGCCGCCACGGCGGTGGGCGACCGGCGCGTCGCCGCCCGTGCCATCGGCCGGGCGGCCCTGGCCACCCGGCCCACCTCCCCGCGGCCCCTCGCGGCCCTCCCGGCCGCGGCCGGCCCCGTACCCCGCCGCGTGGCGGCCCTCCTGACCCGCCCCCACCCACCCCGCACCCCCCGCACGGTCGCCCTCGCCCTGGCCTGCTGTCTCGCCCTCTCCACCGCCTGCGCCCTGGAGGCGGCCCACGACCTCCACGGCTCCATCGAAGTGGCCCAATCCGAATAGCCCCTCCGGGGTCCCCCCGGCCAACCTGCCCCTTGCGCCGGTCCTTCCCCCTCCCCACCACCGCGGCTGACCCCGCAGTTCCCCCGCCCCTGGGTGGGTGCCCTCTTCCGCAGAGGGTGAGCGTTTTTGAGGGGCGCGGGGAACTGCGCGCCAAGCCCCCACCGGAGGCGCGGGTCGTCACCGACCCAAAGGGGCTGCTCGGTCCGTGCCGGACCACCGGCGGGTGGGGGGTGGGGGCGCGGCCCCGGGATGTGGCCGGATTCCGCACCGCCGCAGGCGATCGCCCCGGGTACGGTGGATGGTCACGTAACGTCACAGCTCGGGGGAGTGTTCAGTGGGTCACGGTGACGGTGACGGTCACGGCGAGGTCCTGTCGATCAGAACGGCCGACCTCAAGGCGGCAGCCCCGATCTTCCAGCAGCAGGCCGTCAGCCTGGGCACCGCGCTGACGACGCTGGTCACCACGCTCGACGGCCTGGGCGCGCCCTGGGGCGACGACGACCAGGGCACCCAGTTCTCCGACGCGTACAAGCCGCAGCAGACGAACATCGAGGGCGCGGCCGGCATCCTCGTCCTCGGCCTCACGAGCATCCACGAGGCGATGGCGGACATGTCGGACGGCTTCGTGGACAACGAGGAGGCCATCCGGGGAATGTTCACCCCGCTGGACCCCAAGTCCCCGCAGCAGCAGGACGGTTCCGGCCGGTGAGCGTCGAGGACGAGGCCAAGAAGCTGCTCATGAAGATGGGCATGTGGTGGCCGGACGCCAACTCCGGGACCCTGCGTGCCGCGGCGGGCGCGTGGCGGACATTCGCCGGCTCGGTCGACGACGTCCGTACGCCGGTGAACAACGCGGCGACCTCGCTCATCCACAACAACAAGGGTGAGTCGATAGCCGCGTTCGGGACGTTCTGGGGCCGCTACGCGGGCGCCGGGGACACGGGCTGGCTGAGCGATCTCGCCAAGTCCGCGCGCGGCATGGCGGACGCGCTGGACGCGTTCGCCGACGCGGTGGACGACGCCATCAACAAGCTGTGGACGCAGATCGGTATCGACGCGACGGTCATCGTCGCCGGGATCGGTCTGGCCTTCTTCACCGCGGGCATATCCGCGGCCGCGTCGGCCGCGGCGACGGACGCGATCATCGACCTGGCCGGGACGCTGGGCATCGCGGTGTCCACGACCGTGGCGGAGATCGCCGGGACGACGCTGGCCGCGGCCGCGTTCGGCGGCATGGAGTCGGTGACCGTCGACCTCGCGATAGCGCAGCCGCTCAAGATCGCCACCGGGCTGCAGCAGGGCCTGAGCCTGGACGAGGTCAACGAAGCCGCCGAGAGCGGCATGATCTTCGGTGGGGGGCTCGGCGGCGTCACCAGCCTGGCGAAGGCCGCGGCCGGGCTCGACGGGGCCGACATCCTGCACAGCCTCCCGTGGTCGCGCCCCTCGGTCCTGCGGCCCGACCTGGTGGACCTGGGTCCCGCGGCCCGCCAGACCGCGCAGATCCCGTGTGTCGGCGAACCGGTCGACGTGGCCACCGGCGCGATGGTCATGACGCAGACCGATCTGACGCTGCCGGGCACGCTGCCCCTGGTCTTCCGGCGCACCCACATGTCCTCCTTCAGGGCCGGCCTGTGCTTCGGGTCGAGTTGGGCGTCCACGCTGGACGAGCACATCCAACTCGACGCGGAGGGTGCGGTCTTCGCAGCGGCCGACGGGATGCGGCTGGTCTACCCGATTCCGCGGCCCGGCGGGGCCGTGCTGCCGGCCAAGGGCGTGCGGTGGCCGCTGGAGTGGGACGGCAGGCCGGACGGGGTCATGACCGTCACGGACCCGGACTCCGGTGTGGTCCGCAGTTTCAGCACACCGGTTCCCTCCGGCACGCCGGGCGTGGCGCATCTGCCGCTGGACAGCTGGCAGGACCGCAACGGCGACCGTATCGACATCGACCGCACCCCCGAGGGCATCCCCACCGCGCTGCGCCATTCCGGCGGCTACCACGTGGCCGTGGACACCGCGGGGCCGAGGATCACGGCGCTGCGCGTACTCGACGCCGCGCCCCCGCCCTACGAGCCGCCGGGTCCCGGCAACACGGGCGGCACCGGCAGCCCCGGAACGGTCGTGATGCGCTACGGCTACGACAAGGCGGGCAACCTCGCCGAGGTCGTCAACTCGTCGGGGTCGCCGCTGCGTTTCACCTACGACGAGCAGGGCCGCATGACGTCGTGGACCGACCGCAACGGCACCACGTTCACCTACACCTACGACCGCCGCGGCCGGGTCGTCCGCACCGACGGCACCGGCTCCTTCCTCTCCGGCCGCCTCACCTATGACGAGGAGTCCCGCACCACCACCTACCGGGACTCCCTCGGCAGGGAGTCGGTCCACCGCTACGGCGCCGAGGGCCTGGTGACCGAGGAGACCGACCCGCTCGGCCACGTCACCCGCACGCAGTGGGACGCGACGCTCGGCGAACGGACCTCCTCGACGGACCCGTTGGGACGTACGACCCGCTATGCCTACGACGAGCGCGGGTGCATGACCGCCGTCACCCGGCCGGACGGCTCGACGGCGCACGCCGACCACGACGGGCGCGGCCGGCCGCTGGAAGTCGTCGAACCCGGCGGTGCGACGTGGCGTTACGCCTACGACCGGAGCGGCAACCTGCTCTCCACGACCGACCCGCTCGGCGCGGTGACCCGGCGGACGTACGACGAGCGGGGCCATCTCGCCTCCGTGACCGACGCGTTGGGCCACACGACGCGCATCGCCTGCAATGCCGCAGGGCTTCCGCTCGCCATCACCGACCCGCTGGGCGGCACGACGTCGGTGACCCGCGACGGGTTCGGCCGGATCGTCGAACTCGTCGGCCGGCTGGGCCGATCGACCCGCCTGGGATGGACGGTCGAGGGGAAGCCGGCCTGGCGGCAGTACGCGGACGGCACCCGCGAGGAGTGGACGTGGGACGGCGAGGGCAACCTCCTCACCCACACCGACCGCGGCGGACGCACCACCCGGCACACCGTCGGCCCCTTCGACGTCCCCGCCACCCGCACCGACCCGGACGGCACCACGTACGCCTTCGCGTACGACACCGAGCTGCGGCTGACCGGGGTCACCAACCACCAGGGCCTGACCTGGTCCTACGTCTACGACGCGGCAGGCAGGCTGCAGGCGGAGACCGACTTCAACGGCAGGACCCTGACCTACGCCCACGACGCGGCGAACCAGCTGGTCGCCCGCACCAACGGGGCCGCAGAGACACTCGACTTCACGCGGGACGACCTCGGCCGGATCACCGCACAGCGCACGGGTGCGGGAGAGGTCACCTCCTACGCGTACGGCCCGGCGGGCGACCTCGTCCACACGCGGAACGCGGACGCGGAGCTGAGCATCGAGCGGGACGCGCTGGGCCGCACCGTGGCGGAGACGCTCAACGGCCGTACCACCGCGTACACCTACGACCCGGTCGGCCGCCGCACCTCACGGACGACCCCGTCCGGCCTGACGTCCACCTGGACCTACGACGCCGCCGACCGGCCGAGCGCCCTGGCCACGGAGTCCGGCAGCCTGCGCTTCACCCATGACGCCGCGGGCCGCGAGGTCGAGCGCGCCGTCGGTGACGCGGCCGTCCTGCGCCAGACGTGGGACGCGACGGACAAGCTCACCTCCCAGTCCCTGGCCGACGGTCCCTCGTCCACCGCCGTCGCCACCCTGCAGCACCGCACGTACACCTACCGGGACGACGCGTGCCTGAGCGAGATCCGCGAACTGACCTCGGGCACACGGCACTTCGACCTCGACGCGGTGGGCCGGGTCACGGGCGTGCGGGCGCACGGCTGGGCGGAGTCGTACGCCTACGACGCCGGCGGCAACGTGACGCGCGCCGCCGCACCCGGCCACGCGGCCCCGGGAGCACGGCAGTTCACCGGCACGCTCATCCGGCACGCAGGCCGTACGACCTACGAACACGACGCGCAGGGGCGGCTGATCCGCAGGACGCGCCGACTGCTCAGCGGCGGCAGGAAGGTCTGGACGTACACCTGGAACGCCGAGGACCGGCTGGTCCGCACGGCCACACCGGCGCACGGCACCTGGACCTACACCTACGACCCGCTGGGCCGCCGGCTGTCCAAGAGCCGCAGCGGCGGCGGTGCCGGATTACCCGGGGCCGACCGTACGGACTTCAGCTGGGACGGGACCTGCCTGGCCGAACAGCTGGCGGCGGACGGCACCAGCACGACCTGGGAGTACGCCCCGGGCACCCACGTCCCCGTCGCCCAGATCACCCGGCGCTCCGGGCCGCGGCGGCCGGGCACGTCCCGCCTGTCGGGTGTGTCTCGGCTGTCGCAGCCCGGCGAGGCGCCGGAGCAGGGCGACCCCGAGCGCTTCCACGCGATCGTCACGGACGCTGCCGGCACGCCCACCGAACTCGTCTCGGCCCGGGGCACGCTGGACTGGGAGGGGCGTACGACCCTGTGGGGCACCCGCCACGAGCCTCCCGACGCGGACCCCGACGCCGACCCGGACGGCGTCGCGACGGACTGCCCCCTGCGTTTCCAGGGCCACTACGCCGACCCGGAGACAGGACTCCACTACAACCACCACCGCTACTACGACCCGGAGACCGCCCGGTACCTGAGCCCGGACCCGCTGGGTCTCGAACCCGCGCCCAACCCCCACGCGTACGCGCCGAACCCGCTGGAATGGGTGGACCCGCTGGGCCTGCAACTGTGCCTGGCCGCCGCCGTCAAGGCGACCGTGCTGCGCAACAGCCCGGGTGCGGTGACCGGGGGATCGCGGTTGGCCGACGTCAGCGGGCAGTGGCTCAAGGGGAGCGCGGGAAACGCGGGGAGAATTCCCGGGCAGATAGCACGGGCACTCCAGGGCCGGGAATTCAAGAGTTTCGACGACTTCCGCGAGGCATTCTGGGAAGAGGTTTCCAAGGACCCGACGCTGGCCCCGCAGTTCTCCCCGTCGAACCAGACCCTCATGTCCCAGGGAAAGGCCCCGTTCGTCACCGACGAGCAGGCTGTCGGCGGGAACAAGCGCTACGTCCTGCACCACGTGACGCCGATTCAGCACGGCGGCGGCGTTTACGACCTCGACAACCTGGTCGTCGTCACACCCCAGTACCACGCCAGGATACTCGACCCCGGGTACCATATGGGATAAGGCGGCGAAAGATCCGCCCCGCTGCATTTCCGGGTATTCGATAGGGTGAGGTGGGCATCATGTCGAGGGACGAGCTGGTCCGGCTTGTCGAGCGCATTATGGCCGGGGAAGGGACGGAGAGCGAGCACGACGAGCTCGTGCGGCTGCTTGAGGCGAATGTCCCGCATCCTCGTGTGGTGAATCTGATCTACCACTCCGATCCGCAGCTCAGCGCCGCGGAAGTGGTGGACGAGGCTCTGGCGTACCGGCCGATCGCGCTCTGAGCCCGCCCGGCTCGCGGGATGCGCCGGGCACGCGCGGCTCGCGGATGTCGAGATGCGGAGGCCGGCTTCGACCCAGGAGTGCACCGCGGCACACAATGGGCCGCACCGGGACGAGGAGGGTCCAGCCATGGCCAAGTACCTGCTGCTCAAGCACTACAGGGGCGCCCCCGCGGCGGTCAATGACGTGCCGATGGAGAAGTGGACGCCCGAGGAGATCACGGCGCATGTGGAGTACATGCAGGACTTCGCTGACCGGCTGGAGGAGTCGGGGGAGTACGTGGACGGGCAGGCGCTCGCGCCGGAGGGGGCGTTCGTGCGGTTCGACGGGGAGGGGCGGCCGCCCGTGACGGACGGGCCGTTCGCCGAGACCAAGGACCTCATCGCCGGGTGGATGATGATCGACGTGGACACGTACGAGCGGGCGCTCGAACTCGCCGGTGAGCTGTCCGCCGCGCCCGGCGCCGGGGGGCGGCCGGTGCAGGAGTGGCTGGAGGTGCGCCCCGTCATGCACGGGCTGCGTACCGTCACGGACTGACGGCCGGCCGACCGTGGACGAGGTCCTGCTGCGGAACCTGACGCCGAGCGTGCTCGGCGTCCTGGTCCGGCGCGGCGCGGACTTCGCGGCGGCCGAGGACGCCGTGCAGGACGCGCTCGTGGAGGCGGTACGCGGCTGGCCGGCGGACCCGCCGCGGGACCCCAAGGGGTGGCTGATCACCGTGGCCTGGCGGCGTTACGTGGATGCCGCCAGGTCGGAGGCGGCCCGCCGCAGGCGGGAGGACCGGGCGGAGGAGGAACCGCCGCCCGGCCCGGTGTCCACCGCCGACGACACGCTCCAGCTGTACTTCCTGTGCGCCCACCCCTCCCTGACGCCGTCCTCCGCGGTGGCGCTCACGCTGCGTGCGGTCGGCGGGCTCACGACGCGGCAGATCGCCCGCGCCTACCTCGTACCCGAGGCGACGATGGCGCAGAGAATCAGCCGCGCCAAGCGCACCGTCTCGGGCGTACGCCTGGACCGGCCGGGCGACGTCGCGACCGTGCTGCGGGTCCTCTACCTGGTCTTCAACGAGGGCTACTCCGGCGACCTCGACCTCGCCGCGGAGGCGATCCGGCTGACCAGGCAGCTGTCCGCCGCGATCGACCACCCGGAGGTCGCGGGCCTGCTCGCGCTGATGCTGCTGCACCACGCCCGGCACGCCACCAGGACCGCACCCGACGGCTCCCTGGTGCCGCTGGCCGAACAGGACCGCAGCCGGTGGGACACCGCGATGATCGCCGAGGGCGTGGACGTCCTGCAGGCGGCGCTGGCCCGCGACCGGCTGGGCGAGTTCCAGGCGCAGGCGGCCGTCGCGGCGCTGCACGCGGACGCGCAGGCGGCGGAGGAGACGGACTGGGTGCAGATCGTCGAGTGGTACGACGAGCTGGTGCGGCTGACCGACAGCCCGGTCGTACGGCTGAACCGCGCGGTGGCCGTCGGCGAGGCGGACGGCCCCCGGGCGGGCCTCGCCGCACTGGCCGCACTCCCCGGCGACCTGCCCCGGTACGCGGCGGCGTCGGCGTACCTCCACGAGCGGGCCGGCGACCTCCGCGCCGCCGCCCGCCTGTACGCCGACGCCGCCCACCAGGCCCCGTCCCTGCCCGAACGCACCCACCTGACCCGCCAGGCGGCCCGCCTGAACGCGCTGCTGGGGGACGGGGGCGATGGCTGAGCGCGCCGACGGCGGGTGCGGGGCGGTCGGGGCGCACGTGGGCGCTCGCGGTCCGCGGGGTGCGTGAGCCGTGCGGCGGTAGCTGAACGCCCACGGTGTACGTTGCCGCTCGCGGCCGGGGCGTAGGTGAGCGCTCGCCGGGGGAGCCAGGCGGGGCTGGCGTACGTGAGCGCTCGTCGCTGGTGCGGGGCGGTCGGGGTGCACGCGAGCGCTCGCGGTCCGCGGGGTGCGTGAGCCGTGCGGCGGTAGCTGAACGCCCACGGCGTACGTTGCCGCTCGCGGCCGGGGCGTAGGTGAGCGATCGCCGGGGGAGCCAGGCAGCGCTGGCGGACGTGAGCGCTCGTCGCTGGTGCCGGGCGGCGACGGCGCATGTGACCGCCCGCAGCAGGAGCTGGATTCCCGCTGCGTACGTGAGCCCCCGGCGGCCCGCCCTGTGCGGCCGCCGCACGCACCGCCCGCCCGCCCGGCCAGCGACAATGGTCGGGTGGAGGACAGATTCGGTGAGGCGCTCGCCCGGGCCGCGCGCGGGGGTGACGACGACGTGGACGCCGCCGCGTCCGTTCTGGCGGCAGACGCCGACTGGGACGCGGCCGCCGCGCGGGCCGCGGAGCGCACCGTGGCGGACTGCGAGCGCCGCGGCTGGGAGCCGCAGGACCTGCTGCGGATGGCCGGCCGGGAGCTGACCCCGCTGCACCGGCGGCTGGCGGGCGCGCTCGCCGGCGAAGGCACCGGCGACGGCACCGGCCTGGGCGCCTTCGCCCGGGCCGAACGGCTCGACCGCTTCTCCGCGGCGGCCGCGTACGTCGAGCTGCTGCGCCTGTACGTCCGCCTCCCGGCGATCCCCGCGCTGGTGGCGGCCCCGCCCGGGGAGTCCGCGGCGCCGCCGAAGATGCTGGCCCGTATCCGGGCGCTGCTGGCGAAGGCGGAGTCGACCGGCTACCCGGACGAGGCGGAGGCCCTGTCGGCGAAGGCCCAGCACCTGATGGCCCGGCACAGCATCGACGCGGCGCTGCTCGCCGCGTCCCACGACGGCGTGAGCGGCGCCGGCGCCGGCGCCCGCCGCATCGGCGTCGAGCGGCCGTACGAGGGCGCGAAGGCCCTCTTGCTGGACGCAGTCGCCGCGGCGAACCGCTGCCAGTCGGTGTGGTCGTCGGAACTGGGCTTCTCCACGGTCGTCGGCCACGCCCCCGACCTCGACGCCGTCGAACTCCTCTACACCTCCCTGCTGGTGCAGGCCGACCGCGCCCTGCACCGCGGCCGTACGTCCCGCTCCCGCGACTTCCGCGAGTCCTTCCTGATCGCCTACGCGTCCCGTATCCGCACCCGGTTGGGCGAGGCGACCGCCGAGGAGGAGTCCGCGGCGCCGCCCGACCTCCTTCCCGCCCTGGCCTCCCGCGCCCTCGCGGTCGAGGACACCACCCGCCGCCTCTTCCCGACCACGACCACCTCCCGCCTGCGCGCCCGCGACGCATCCGGCTGGGAGCACGGCGAATCCGCCGCGGACAGCGCCCACTTGCACTGACGGCCCCGGCCGGCACGGCACCAACCTGCGGCCGTTGGGGATCTGTTGGTGACGGCTCGTAGCGTCGTGCCACGCGGCGGACGGCGCCGGGGCCGCCCGATCACGGGGCAGGCCCCGGCCCGTCCGTGCCCGCGCGGGCGTCCTCCAGTGCCGCAAGCCACGCGACGCACTCCTGGATGCGCTGCGGCAGCAGGTGGGAGCGGGCCAGGTCGAGGCAGGCCTGCCAGCAGTCGCAGTCGGCCGACCCGATTCCCCTCACGGGCGGAGGAGTTGCGCCAGGGGTTCGCGGATGTCGGCGGGGTGGAGGTTGAGGGGGGCGAAGTCGGCGGGGGTGGCCCAGAGCAGCTCGAAGCTGTTGTCGGGCGAGTGTTCCTGGGCCTCGGGGCCGGACAGGGTGGGTGTGCCGGTGACGTCGGCGACGAGGAAGTACGAGGCCGGGCGGCCGTTGTGCCGCCCGGTCCACAGCAGCCGGTCGATACGTCCTTCGAGGCTGGTCTCCTCGGTCAACTCCCGCAGGGCGGCGTCTTCGGCGGACTCCCCGTCCTCGACGTGACCGCCGACCAGGACGGCGTAGTGATGCCCGGGGCACGTGGGCCCCGGGCATCCGGTGGCCTCGCACATCACGCAGTCGCCGTACCTCTCGTGCCTGAGGTAGCGCTTGATGACCAGCGCACGCGAACCATCGACGACAACGGCGACCGCTCTGGGTATCGGCATGCCGCCGAGCATGCCAGCCGACGGGCCGATCAGGTCAGCTTCTTGAGCTGAGCGGTGAGGACCTGCGGGGGGATCTGGGCGGGTTGGGCGCCTGGGGCGGGGATGGAGAAGGACGAGAAGGACACGAGGGTCGCGCCGACGCGGACCACGACGTAGATCTCCTGGGTCGGTGGCATCAACGCGGAGTCACCGTCCGACATGCCGGGGATGGACTGGTCCATCCGGTAGGAGACCGCTTCGTCGCCGAGGCGCGGGTCGGGAAGGGCCGTGACGTTCTTGTAGGTGTAGGTGTCGCCGGTGACGGTGCCGACGAAGGCGGTGCAGGCGCCCAGGGACTTGCGGAGGTCGGCGATGCCCTGGGCCGCGGTGGTCTTGGTGTATGAGGCGAGAGTGACGATGGTCTGCTGGCCGTCCTCGGTGGACGTGTCCTCGGCGGCCTGGACGACTCGTCCGGTGGTGGCGGGGTAGGCGGTGACGGACTTGGTCATGTCGTAAAGGGGCTGGCAGCCCTCGGCGGTTATGAGGGTGCGGTGATCGACGTCGAGGCGGCCCACTGGTTTGCCCTTGCCTGCGATGGTCTCGACGCTGTAGTTGGTGAGGTCGGCCGGAACCAGAGCCGCCTGGTCCAGCTCCTGCTGGCTGAGTACGTGCTCGGGAGCCTCCTCGGCCGCCGGTGCAGACGTCTGCTTGCGCTGCGGCGAGTCGCTGCTGTCGGCGGCGCCATCCGACCCGCACCCGGCCAGCACCCCCAGCGCTGCGACCACCCCGACTGCGGCCAGGCGCAGTGTCATCTTGCGGTTCATATTTCGCGTCCTCATCTTCTGAGCTCTCGGTACTGCACTTGCCCCGGCGGGGCCGGGCGCCGTCACCGGACGGCACCCGGCCCCGCCGGGGGGTGTGGTGGTCGGGCGGGAGGTGCTTACCAGCTGTTGCCGATTTGGATGCGGGTGCTGAAGGCCGTTGCGGTGCGGGGGTAGAGCCAGAGGTCTCCGTTGGGGTCGCGGGCGATGAGGTCGGGGTTGGTGTCGGCGTTGAAGTTCCCGATGCCGGCGAAGGTGTAGTTGCTCCAGCCGGTGCCGATCTGTACGCGGGTGCCGACGTCGTTGCTGCCGTTGCCCGGGTAGTTCCACAGGAGACCGGCGGGGTCGCGGGCGATGACGTCGAGGTTGCCGTCCTCGTCGATGTCGGCGATGCCGGCGAAGGTGTAGTCGGTCCAGCCGGTGCCGAGTTGGAGGCGGGTGCCGATGCCGGCTCCTGAGCCGGTGCCCGGGTAGAGCCAGAGGTCTCCGTTGGTGTCGCGGGCGATGAGGTCGGATTTGCCGTCCTTGTTGAAGTCGCCGACGCCGGCGAACGCGTAGCCGCTCCAGTTGCCGGTGAACGCGATGCTGGGGGTGAGCAGGTCGTGGCCTGCGTCGCCTGGATACAGACGCAGAGTCCCGTTGGGCGCGAGGGCGACGACGTCGGGGTAGCCGTCCTTGGTGAAGTCGGCGATCCCGGCGAAGGTGTAGCCGGTGAATCCGCTGCCGATGTAGAGGTTGTCCGCAGCGAACCCGGCGCTGCCGTTCCCCTGGTAGATCCACAGGTTGCCGGATCCGTCGGCGGCGACCAGATCGGCCTTCCCGTCGCCGCTGAAGTCGGCGACGTCGCTGAAGGTGTACGGACCGGCGGGCAGCGGGAGGTTCGCCATGGTGGCGACCTCGTCGGTGGTCAGGACCGTACCGTTCCAGGTCTGCGCGTCGGAAATGCTGCCACTGAAGTAGGAGGCGCGTGCGCCGTTGTTGAGGTTGTTCCCGAGCGTGAACTGGCCGGTGAATCCGGACACGGCGGTGTGGGTGCCGTGTGCCATGAGCCGGTCGTCGACGTACAGGTCGGTTGCCTTGGTGGCGGGGTTGTAAGTGACGGTCAGGTGTGCCCATTGGCCGACGACTGCGGTGCCGCCGGCGATGCAGTCGTAGGCGCGGGTGGTGTCGGACGTGGCCATGCAGAAGGACCACTCGCGGTTGGACTGGGCGTACAGCAGGAATCCGGAATTCTTGGTGCCGTCCTGGGAGGCAATGACGCCGCCGATCGCGGAGGGCTTGGCCCACAGGGACAGCGAGAACGATGATGACATCGACAGCGCCGCGCCGGTGCTCATCGATCCGGTGCCGTCCAGCGTCAGGACGTTGCCGAGGGCGTCGTCGGCGTCCCAGGTGGCTCCGGATGCCGAGCCGGTGAGCGCCAGGTTTCCGCTGGTGTCGACGGCGGTGCTGGCGGTGCTGCCGCCGGCGCCGTCGTCCAGCGGCCAAGCGTGGTCCGGGCTGGAGATCTTCTGCCCGGTCTGTGCGGTGAGTGCGGTGCCGTCGAAGAGGTACGCGGTGGCATTGCCGTTGGCGTCGACCTTCCGCAGATCCGGGATGCCGTCACCGTTGAGGTCGGCGGCCTGCAGGATCGGTGCGGCGGCGCTTGTCCAGCCGCCAGTGGCGAGCTGGACCGGGGTCACGGGGCCTTCCGCGGCGAGGGTCTGGAGGTCGGTGGGGCTGTAGTAGTAAAGGGCACCGGTGGTGGCACCACGGGCGAACATCCCTGGCAGGCCGTCGGTGAGGGCGGTGGTGATGTTCCAGTCGGCCCAGTCTCCGTTCCCAGTGGGATTGGTGTGCGACAGGGTCAGGGGGTCATCGAGCCCGGCGAACAGGCCGGGAGACGGGGCGGAGTCTTCGTCGATGAGGTTTCCGTTGACGACCAGCAGCAGGTCGGGAAAGCCCTGGAACACGCCTCCGTTGACGGATTTGTAGAGCTTCCCGCCGCTGGCGACGGCGGTGGCCAAATGCCCGTCGCTGTCCTGGAAGGCGAGGGTCGAGATGTCGGTCTGGTTGCCGCTGGTGGGTGACAGGGCCGTCCCGTCGCCGTTGCCGTAGAGAATCGAGCCTCTACCGGTAGCGGGGTTGTAGTCGAGGACGTCGTTGAATCCGGCGCCAGTGGCGAAGTGGCCGGTGATGGCCTGCGTGTCGTCCCAATCGCGGGGCGTACCGCCGAGATTCGGGCCTTGGGCACCGATGTTGGTGACACTCGCGGAGATCTGGCCGGCGTCGGGGATGTGAGCGAGCCAGTATCCGCTGGGCAGTCCGGCCTGGGCACCGACCGTGGTGAGGTCCGGGTGGCCGTCGCCGGTCAGGTCGCCCTCGGGGGCGGTGGCGGCGGGAGTGGCGTTGAGAATGCAGTTCGCGGTGTCGCCGATGTTGCCGCCGATGGAGGCGGCGGTAACGGTGAGGACGTTCGTGCCCCGGGTGGGCGTGACGCTGATGCTGGTGCCCGCGGTTGTCGCCGGTGCGGCGCCGTTGAGTTGGTAGAGGTAATGGCCGGGTGCCGGGACCCCGAGGTCGGTGTCGGGCGTCACTGTGAAGGTCGCGGGTTTGCCGACCTGGTATTCGAGGGCCGACTCACTGCAGTCGATGCCGGCGGCGTCAAAGACGTTGGGCGCGCCCGGATGCGTGGGGTCGAAGGTGAACGTGCAGGTCGTGGACGAGTCCACTGATGTATAGGTGCCGTCGCTCGCGGTGACGTTCCACGACAGCTTGGTGGCCGTACTGGTGCCGAGCCAGCTCTCCAGGTTGGCCTTGGTGAGGGTGTAGACGGCCTTCGTACCCGAAGCGGCGTTGACGGTCTTGGTGGTGACGGTCGCGCCACCTGTGGTCTTGGTGACCTTGAAGGTGGCACTCAATGTGCCGCCTTCAGGATCGCTGACGCCGGCGTAGAGGGTGACGTCGCCGTCACCCATGGTTCCCCCGGTGCAGTTCCGGCTCGGCGAGGTGCTCAGCGGGCTCGGTATCGCGGGCCTGTGGTCGTAGGTGGTGGTCATCGTCATCGTCGAGTGGTCGAACTTCTTCCACCCGTACGCGTCGTCTTCGTCCGTGGCGCGCAGGCCCAGCGTGATGCTGGAGGCAGGGTGGTTCGCGATGGCCTGCATAGCGGTATGGGTGTCCCAGCCGACGGAGGCGGTGGGGCAGTCGGACGACCAGCCGTGCGCGGCGCTGACCGCGTCGATCTTGGTGTTCCAGGCCGGTTCGTTGTTCCAGGTCGTGCTTGACGAGATCGCGCCGGTCGTCCACAGTTCCACCGGCCTGGCGGTGCACGAGGGGGCGTAGGTCTCGGTGGCGTAGAAATGCGTCTTGTCGGGGTCGATGATCGCCCCGTAGATCCTGCTGTCGACGCTCATCCGTACGAAGGTGTGCGCCTTGTAGTAGGGCGACTGCCAGCCCTGGTAGCCGACCCGCAGGCCCACTTCGTCGGTGGTCTTCCAGAAGCTGGTGCCGGCGTAGGCCGATGCGGTGTACGTCCAGGCCTGCGCGGAGCCGCCGGCCGTGTAGGTGGGGTCGATGTACAGCGGGTAGACCGTGGACTCGCCGGTCAGCAGGCCGGCGTCCGGGGTGAGGGCGATCGCTCCCGAGCTGTAGACGGCCTTGATCGGCGCCACGTGCGCGTCGGCTCCCGGGGCAAGGCTGCTGGATGTCTCCGGGTCGCCTGCGGTGGGTGCGTCGCTGTCTTCGGTGGCCGAGCGGATCTGTGCAGTGCCGTCGGTTCCGGTGGCGGAGTCCCACATCATGGGGGCAGGGGCGGCGAAGACCGTGGCGCCGGTGATGTCCTTGGCCGTGAAGTTACCCGCCGCGTCGGTGGCCGGTGTGACGTTCTTGGCCGTGGTGTCGAAGGTGAGCGTGGTCAGGGCGGGATTGGCGGCCGCTGTGGCGTTCTTGACCACCAGAGTCTCGGAGAAGCCGCCCTGGTTGTCCGCGGTGACGTCGAGGTCGACCCCCGGCAGGACCTCCGAGTAGGTGGCGGTGCGCCCTGACAGGGTGGGAGCCGGGAGCGAGCCGATAGTGGCCGGCAGGGTCAGTGACAGCGACCGGTTGGTGTCCTTCATGACCGCCAGCGGCCGGGTGCCGCCGCCGGAGAGCGTCAGCGCGGTGGTGCTGAGGGCCGGTGAGACGGTGCCGTCCGCGTTGCGCACCAACGTGGCGTCCAGCGGTCTCCAAGCGCCGCCGGAGTACTTGCGCACCGGCTCGGCGGTCTGGGTGAGCGTGAACGAGCCGTCCGGGTTGGCTGTTACGGTCTCGCTCGGGCTGGTGGCGGAGTCCACGGCCACCGCCTGACCGCTTGCGACGGCTTGTGCGGAGGCATCCGCTTCGCCGGTCAGAGCTGTGGTGGGCTTCGCCGCCGATGCAGGGGCGGCGGCGTGGGCGGGCGCCGCCACGGTGGTCAGCGACAGTGCGCCGAGCGCAGTTGTCAGCACGGCGGCCAGCGCGCGCCGGGTACGAGCAGATCTCACAGGCGGATTCCCCCCAGGATTCGTGTCAGAGCCCGACACGTGTCGAGTCGGTGGATGCGGCAACCAGTGCGGCAGCGACCGGCAGAGCATCCCCCGGACCTGGGCTTTCGTCGACACCGCACCCCGCTTGCGACGGTTTGCCGTGGAGGGAATAAGGAGCAACTGCCCCGTTTTCGCACACTTCCACCACGATGTCTTTGCGGAAACATTACATTTTCATGTACTGACATATCGGAAATGAAGCTCTCGGCTTGACCCGTTCATTCGTGCGATAGTCAACGCCGCTTCACCGGTCAGACGTGTGCCGGAAGCTCGTCATGCCTGCTCGCAGGCCGTTTGAGAGATGGGACCGGTGTAGTCCATGGCTCGGGTTGCGTGGTTCGGCCGCGGCTTCCAGCGGATGAGTGTGCGGCGCCGGTGGGTCGGCACCGTTGCCGCGCTGGCGCTCACCACCTCGTTGGCGAGCGCCAGTCCGGCTCTGTCGGCCCCCGCGCACGCGGGACCGCCACCTGTGCATGACGTCAAGCCAGTCTCCGGTGTGACGGCCCTGAAGCCGAAGAGGATCAAGGTCGAGGACCAGGCGAAGCGCGCCTTCCACGCGTCGCCGGCGCGCTGGCCGGCCGCGGCCAGCGCCACGGCATCCCTTCCCGCCCCGGCGGGCAAACAGCCGGGGACCAAAGCCGCCGCATCGGGAACGCCGGTGTGGGCTCGGGCTGTTGCGCCGAAAAGCGGCGCCTACAAAGGACCCAGCAGTGTCAAGGTCAAGGTGCTGGCGCATCAGGACGCGACGAAGCTGGGCGTCAACGGCGTGCTCTTCACCGTCGGCACGGCGGCGGGTGGCGCGGGCGACGTCCAGGTCGGCCTGGACACGGCCGCGTTCGGGCAGGCCTACGGCGGCAACTACGCCTCCCGCCTGCACCTGGTCCAGCTTCCCACCTGTGCGCTGACCACTCCGGAGCTGGCCGCGTGCCGCACACAGAAGCCGCTGAGCACCGACCGCGACGGTGCGGCCGGTATGGCGACCACGCTGGACATGGCCGCCGCTCAGGACGCCTCGGCCGCTCCGTCCGCCCAGGGCGCCGCGGCCGTACAGCCGGCCGCGGCGACTGCGATGGTGCTGGCGGCGACGGCGTCCACTGACAGCGGCGCGGGCACGTACGCGGCGACATCGCTCAAGCCGTCCGGTTCATGGTCGGCGGGTGGCTCGTCCGGTTCGTTCAGCTACAGCTACCCCATCGACTTGCCCGGTTCCTCCGGCCAGTTGCGTCCTTCGCCGGATCTGAGCTACGACTCGGGCTCAGTCGACGGTCAGACCTCGTCCACCCAGGCACAGGCATCCTGGGCGGGCGACGGTTGGAGCACGCCGGACTCCTACGTCGAGCAGACCTTCACCTCATGCTCGGACAAGCCGGAAGGTACGGCGTCTCCGGTTGCCACCGAGGACAACTGCTATGCAGGGCCGCTCCTCACCCTCTCCCTCAACGGCTCCTCGTCCTCGCTGATCAAGGATGACGTGACCGGTGACTGGAAGCCTGAAGCCGACAACGGTGAGGTCGTCAAGCACATCACCAACTCCGCTAATGGCAGCGGCACATACAACACCGACTACTGGACCGTCACCGAACGCAACGGGGACACCTACGAGTTCGGCCGCAACCAGCTCCCGGGCTGGACCGCGGGCAAGCCGACGACCAACTCGGTGGACACCGAGCCGGTCTACTCGGCGCACTCCGGCGACCCGTGCTACTCCTCAGACGGTTTCACCTCGTCGGTGTGCACCATGGCCTACCGCTGGCACCTGGACTACGTCACCGACACACACGGCGACGCGATGGCCTACTACTACCACCAGGACACCAATTACTACGGCGAGGACAACGGAGCCCACAACGTCTCCTACGTCCGCGACTCGTACCTGTCCCGTATCGACTACGGCTTCCGTGACGGGGGTGCCTACGGCACCGTCCCGGACCAGGTCGTCTTCAATACCGTTGGCCGTTGCACGCTGGCCACTTGCGACGCACTGTCCTCCGGCACAGCAGCTAGTCAGTATCCCGATGTCCCGTATGACCTTGTGTGCGCATCAGGGGCGACGTGTACGCAGCACTCCGCCTCCTACTTCTCCACCGCCCGCCTGTCGTCCATCACCACACGGCAGTACTCCACCGCCACGGCCGGCTACCAGGTGGTGGATACATACACGCTGAACGAGACCGAGCCGCCGACGGGCGACGGAAACACGCCCACCCTGTGGTTGTCGTCCATCACACACACCGGAAACGACACCACTGCGGGTGGCTCCTCCGCAATTGCTCTTCCCGACGTGAAGTTCGCAGGCATCGATCTGCAGAACCGGGTTGACACCTCCTCGTTCCCAGGACTGCACCGCTACCGGATCTCGTCCGTGACCAACGAGATGGGTGGCATCACCTCGGTCGCCTACGGCCTGCCCGAGCCGTGCACAGCGGCCTATGTGGCCACCGCGAACCCGTCGAGCAACACCAAGTCCTGCTATCCGGTGGTGTGGACACCGAAGGACTACACCGCGCCGATCACCGACTGGTTCGAGAAGTACTCCGTGACCCAGGTTCTGCAATCCGACATCACTGGTGGTGCGGTCGCCCAGGAGACGGACTACACCTACACAGGGGGAGCCGCCTGGCACCACGACGACAGTGAGGTCGTCAAGGCCAAGTACCGCACCTGGGGCCAGTTCCGTGGTTACGGCACCGTCGAGACCCGCACCGGCGACGGCGCCAACGACCCGCAGACCAAATCCGTCACCACGTACTACCGCGGTATGGACGGCGACTGGCTGTCGGCTTCGTCGACCCGTTCGGTCTCGCTCACCGACTCCCAGGGCGGCCACCACACCGACAGCGACCAACTGGCCAACAAGCCCCTGGAAACCACCAACTACCTGGGCTCCGGCGGCGCGGTCACCGACTCCACCATCACGTCGTACTGGATTTCGCCGGCAACGGCCACCCGCGCCAGGACCGACGTTCCCGACTTGACCGCCCACGCGGTCCAGACTGCCGAGGCCTGGACCGGCCAGGCCCTCACCGACGGTGGCACCACGCACTGGCGGTACACCGAGACCGACACCACCTACGACGCGGATCCGGGGGACGCCACCTTTGCGTTTCCCACCCACGTGTACAGCCACACCGTCCCTGCGGAGGCCGCGTACGACAGGTGCATCTCCACCGCATACGCACCGGCCAACACCGCGAAGAACCTCGTTGGTCTGATCTCCTTCCAGGAGACGGACTCCGTCGCCTGCTCCGGCTTCACAGAGAACAGCACTGCGACGGTCCCGAAAAACCTCAACTCCCTCGGCGCACCGACGTCTGTCGACCGGCCGGCCCAAGTCGTGTCCGCCACCCAGAACTTCTACGACGACCCCACCTTCTCCTCGACCTTCCCGCAGGCGTCCGCGCCCACCGTCGGCGACGTGACGATGGCCCGCCACGCGTCCGGCTTCACCGGCGGCGCCTTCACCTGGGTCACCGGCAGCCGCAGCACCTACGACAGCTACGGCCGGGCGACCGTCGCCTACGACAGCAACGGCAACAAGACAAGCACCGCCTACACCGTCGACAGCGTCGGCCTGACCACCGCGGTGAGTTCCACCAACGCCAAGAACCAGACCGCCGGCACCACCCTCGCCCCGGCACGTGGCCTGACACTCACCTCGACGGACGTCAACGGCTTGGTCAGCACGGTCCAGTACGACGCTCTCGGCCGCACCACTGCTGCCTGGGAGCACAATCGTGCCGTCACCCAGCCCGCCGACGAGCTGTACATCTACACGGTCTCCCAGACCGGCCCCTCGGGCGTGACCACCAGGACGCTGAATGACTCCCTCGGCTACGTCACCTCCATCAGCCTCTACGACGCCTTGGGCCGGGACCGGCAGACCCAGACCCTGACCCCGCAGGGCGGGCGCCTGGTCACCGAGTCGATCTACGACTCCCACGGCTGGGTGCGCAAGAAGAACAACGCCTACTGGGACGCGGACAACCTGCCTGCGTTGGAGTTCGCTTCGGCGCAGGACTCTGAGATTCCCAACCAGGACGTCTTCACCTTCGATGGTCTCGGCCGCACGGTGGTGGACGACTCCGAGCAGTACTCGGTGACCAAGCAGACCACCACCACCATCTACAGCGGTGACACCACCACGGTGATCCCGCCGGACGGCGGCACGGTGAAGGCCACCACCACCGACCCGCTCGGCCGTACCGCATCCGTCGTCTCGTACAGCGCCCGGCCCACGCTGAATAAGCCGGCCAACACCTTCACCGGTATCTGGTCCGTCAGCGGTGGTACGTCCAACGCGATCACCTACGGCTACGACGGGCACGGCAACCAGGACGCCACCGAGAGCGGCGGCAGCACCTGGACGACGACATTCGACCTGCTCGGCCGCGCGACGGCGAAGTCCGACCCGGACGCCGGCACGAGCACCATCGTCTACGACGCCAACGGCAACCTGACGCAGACCACCGACGCCCGCGGCGACAGCGTCTCGTTCGTGTACGACGCGTTGAACCGCAAGACGGCCCAGTACGCGGCCACCACAGCCGAGCAGGCTTCGGCCAACGAACTCGCCTCCTGGGTCTACGACAACGACAACGCCGTGGCTAATGTCAAGAACCCGATCGGCCAGCTCACCACCGAGACCGCCTACAACGGCGGGGCCGCGTACGTGACGCAGCAACTCGGCTACAACGCCTTCGGTGAGTCACTCGGCGAGTCGGTGATCATCCCCGCATCCGAGGGCACTGCCCTCGGCCGCACCTGGACGTTCAAGCACACCTACACCCCCGACACCGGCCTGCTCTACAGCGACAGTTACCCGCTGGCCGGCGGCCTCCCGGCCGAGTCGGTCCTCCACGGCTACTCGACTTCTTTGGACCTGCCCAACACTGTTGCCGACACGTCATACGGCTACGCCCAGAACACCACGTACTCCGCGTACGGCCAGGTCCTCCAGGAGACCGTCGGAGCGGCCGCCAACCCGGCCTATCTCACCAACACCTACGACCCGCACACCGGCGCGCTGACCGATCAGCTGCTGACCCGCTCCACGCAGCCGGCCGCGATCGACGACGAGGCCTACACCTACGACCCGGCCGGCAACATCACCCGGCAGACCAGCACCCGCCTAGGGGCCACCGCTGCCACCGAGACGCAGTGCTACCAGTACGACCAGCTCGACCGGCTCAACCAGGCCTGGACCGCGACGGACTCGTGCGCGGCGACTCCCACGACCGCAGCCCATTCCACGGTCGGTGACCAGCTCACCGGCGGGAGCGCGTACTGGACCAGCTGGACCTTCGACATCCTGGGCCAGCGCACCAGCCAGACCGACCACTCCACCAGCGGCGGCGCGGACACCACCACCAGCTACACGTACAAGGGCACCGGCAACAACAACACCGCCGACCAGCCCCACGCCCTCGCCAGCACCACGTCCACCGGTGCCGCCACCGCCTCGACCGCCTATGCCTACGACGCCGACGGGAACACGCTCACCCGCACCACCGCTTCGGGCACCCAGAACCTGACCTGGAACACCGCCGGTCAGCTCACCCAGGTCGCCGGTTCCGGCACGGGCACCACCAGCTACGTCTACGACGCCGACGGGAACGTCCTGCTGCAGAAGGACCCGGGCAGCACGGTCCTCTATCTGCCCGGCCAGCAGATGACCCTCAACACCGCCACCAACACCACCACGGGTGTCCGCTACATCGCCCTGCCCGGTGGTGGAACCGCGGTGCGTACCGGTCTCAGCGCCAACTACGGTTTCGAATTCGGCGACCTGCACGGCACCAACGGCATCCGCCTGGACAGCACCGGCCAGGTCCCGACCTGGCGCCAGTTCACCCCCTACGGCGACACCCGCGGCACCACGGTCACCTGGACCGACAACCGCGGCTTCCTCAACGCTCCGAACAACACCAACACGGGCCTCACCCTCCTGGGCGCTCGCCAGTACGACCCCACCATCGGTCGCTTCATCAGCCTCGACCCGCTCTTCGAAGCCACCGACGACCAACTCCTCAACGGCTACGGCTACACCCGCGACAACCCCATCGGCCAAGCCGACCCCACCGGGCTACGCCCACTCGGCGCGTGCGACGGCGAATGCGGTACCGGTGCGTCGGACGTCTCCAAGCCCGAGAACGTTGTGGCCAACAACGTCTACAAGGCGACCCACAGCAAGAACTGGGTCAACACCCACTCGGTGTCCGGGCGCGCCAAGGACCGCCCGCAGACGCAGTACGCCCTGTTCAGCCCTAGCCAGAAGTCGCATCTCGAAGGCGGCTACTGGAAGCCGTTCACCAACGCCTTCGGCCACATGGAAAACGTGTGCTTCGGGCGGACCGGCTGCCAGAAGGCAGCCCAGTACCTGCTGCACCACGAAGACGATGTCGCTGGTGCCCAGCGGATCGCCGCGACCTACTGCGTCGATCACTACGACGAGTGCACGCGGGAAGCCGCAAAGTGGGATCGAAGCAATCAGATCTTCGAAGACGCGGCAATGATGTTCGCCGGCGGGGATCTGCCGGACCTCGGCGAATTCGACGACGTCTACCTGGCCACAAAGGCCGGTGAAAAGGGCTGCCTGAACAGCTTCGCGCCCGACACCCCAGTACTGCTTGCTGACGGGACCAGCAAACCCATCAGCAAGGTGGTCACAGGTGACGCCGTCGAAG
Organism: Actinacidiphila bryophytorum; assembly: GCF_016916835.1. Taxonomy (GTDB): domain Bacteria; phylum Actinomycetota; class Actinomycetes; order Streptomycetales; family Streptomycetaceae; genus Actinacidiphila; species Actinacidiphila bryophytorum. Next base: position 40,025 of record NZ_JAFFIX010000027.1, read on the forward strand.
CCGGCAACCCCGCCACCGGCAGGGACGAAGGCCCGCGCGCCGTCACCGCCACCCTCATCAACCACGACGACAACCTCATCGACATCCAGGTCGAGACGTCACCCGGACATCTCACCATCCTTCACACCACCACAGAGCACCCGTTCTGGGACGACACCACCCACGCCTGGGTCAACGCCGCCGACCTCACCCCTGGCCACGTCCTCGAAACCGCCCACAACACCCACGTCCGCATCGCCGCCCTCCACCCCGTCACCGGCGAAGCCGACATGTACAACCTCACGGTCAACGACCTGCACACGTACTATGTACTCGCTGGTACCACGCCAGTGCTTGTGCATAATTCGAGCTGCGGCATTCCGACGAAGACAGACAGGATTGCCGAGCATCTCACTTTCAGGGATCTTGATGCCGCTCAACGCGAACTTGGTGGCGAGGTTGTTGCGCGAAAGGCTGATGGAACTCCTTGGGACCATGTTGGGGAGGTTCGAGACGCTCAGAAGGGTCTCCTGAACCGCATTCACCAGATCAAGGTGCAGATGTCAAAGGCAGGGGTTGATGACCCGAGCTTCCCATCACTGCAGGACGAATTCAGCCAGGCAAGCAAACTGCTCGACTACTCAGAGAAATATGTCCCGAGGCACTGATGGCAGATTTTAGAGACATGCTCAGTAAAGCGAAATCTGGGACGCTGAGCGCTAGAGAGCTCGGCGTTGCCGTGGAGGCAATTTCTGAGGGCCGGACAAGTCAGGGAGACCTGTATACAGCGTTGCACGTGGTTGGACTAGCGGGTTCCTCTGCCCAAGCGGAGGCTGTCAGGCAGTATCTCCGTATGCCTGCGGATCCAATGCTGTCCCGCCTTGCCTTGCAGGTACTTGGTGACTACTGGGGGATGTCTTCTGAGCTCCTCCCTGAGCTCCGCAGCTTCCTGGCTGGAGTCGATTGGGATGTTGATGGCGATGTTCGAGATATCGCCATTTCCATCACTGGCAGGCACCTTCGAAATGCAGGCGGGCCGACGGACTTGGCGAAAAGTTTGATGGATATCGCCGACGATGAAAGCGAGTTCGGTCTTGTGCGAGAGGCCGCCTTGCGGGCCTTGGCCACCGGACTTGGGGATTCGCTTCTCGAAACGTCATCTCCTGCCGTCCGAGTGCGCGTTGGATCTGCACAGGCTGTCGACGTCCTAGCCCGTGCAAGAAAAAGCTATGCCCGGCATTAGCTGGCATCAGGGAATGTAATTCCATGATTTGAGCGGCAAGAAGCCCCGCCAAGACCGTGGGGGTCCTGGCGGGGCTTCTTGCCGTCTTGACGGCAGTAGTTGACGGCAACGTCAACAGACGGTGATTGCACAAAGCGGCGGTTCGTCACCATCGTCGGGCTCGGCGGCGGGCTTGGTGGGGTCACGGAGGGCGTTGCCGAGGAGGTCGATGGCCTGCCTCTGCAGGCGGAGCCGGACGTGGGCGTACACCGTGGCGGTGACGCCGATGTGGGCGTGACCGAGTAGCTCCTTGATGACGACGAGTTCGACGCCCTGCTCCAGGAGCAGGGTCGCTGCCGAGTGCCGAAGATCATGGAAGCGGATACGGCGGAGCCTGGCCTGGCGGAGCAGAGTGTTGAAGTGTCGGGTGAGCGTGGCTCCCTCGATCGGGGCTCCGTCGGGCCGGGTGAACACGTAGCCGCTGTCCCGCCAGCTGGTGCCTGCCGATTGGCGTTCCTGGCGCTGCCGGTCGCGGTGCTGTTCGAGGGAGCGCAGGCATGGGGTGGGCAGGGCGATCCGCCGTTCCGAGCTCTGGGTCTTGGTTGGCAGAGCGGTCAGGCCGCTGGAATTGGTGCGCTGCAAGGTGCGGCGGATGCTGGCGGTCCCGCCGGCCAGCCGGGCCGCAGCGCGAGTTCGCCCTCCGCTCCCGGGCCGTCCAGCACGTGCACGCGTCCGCCGACGACTTGAGCCCGACCGTTCGGCCCGCGTTCCAGGACCGCAGCTTCCACGTCCGGTAGCGGTCGCCCCATGGATCCCGGTCGGATCTGCGTCCCGGGGACGTTCGCGATCATGATGCTGCCGGTCTCGGTCTGCCACCAGTTGTCGTGCACTGGCAGACTGAGAAGCTGTTGCGCTATCGAGCGTGGTGAGCGTGGGTTCGAGTGTGGTTTCCCGGTCGGGTGATCTTCGGTCGGGGCAGGCATGGGGACAGGGCCTCCGGTGCATCTCGGGGTTGTCGAGACCAACGAGCATGCCGTGGAGGCCCTGTTGCCGTTGTTGTACGCCTTTGCGTCGGGCGGGTCCAGCTCGTTCGCCCGGTCGTGTGACTGTCTCGCGCACCGTTTCGGGAACGCGGGCGACCGCCCCGGCCGGGAGCCGCGGTATCCGTCGGACATGACGGATACGGAGTGGGCCGCGGTACGGGGTCTGCTGCCGGTGCCCGGCTGGATGGAGGGCAGGGGCAGGCGGCCGGAGGGCTACTGCCACCGGCAGATGCTCGACGCGGTCCGCTACCTGGTCGCGGGCGGTATCACGTGGCGGGCGATGCCAGCGGACTTCCCCCCGTGGGACCGCGTCTACGCGTTCTGGCGGCGCTGGCGCGACCAGGGGCTGATCGGCGAACTGCACGACAGGCTGCGTGACCGTGTCCGGCAGGCGGCCGGCCGGGACACGGAACCGACCGCGGGCATCATCGACGCACAGTCGGTGAAAGGGGCCGCGTCGGTGCCGACCGCGACCAGGGGCTTCGACGGCGGGAAGAAGGTCAACGGACGCAAGCGGCACATCGTGGTGGACACACTCGGACTGCTGCTGACGGTGGTGGTCACGGCGGCGTCGGTGACCGACCGCGAGGCAGCCCGGACGCTCCTGGCCCGGCTGCGGCGCCGGCACTGGCGGATCACGCGGGTGTGGGCGGACGGCGGCTACACCGGGCAGCTGGTCGACTTCGCCCGCAAGGTACTGCAGATCGCGCTGACGGTCGTCAAACGCAGTGACGACACCAGCGGGTTCACCGTGCTGCCCAAACGGTGGCTGGTGGAGCGGACGTTCGCGTGGCTGATGCGCTCACGCCGCCTTGCCCGCGACTACGAACGGCGCACCGACAGTGCGGAGGCGATGATCTGGTGGTCGATGAGCATGGTCATGAGCCGCCGCCTGGCCCGGCAACGACGCTGAACATCCCCGGCCTGTTCTCCGCCAGCCACCCACGCGCGGCCAGGCGCTTGGCCTTCGACCGCACCCCCTCGACCTTCGCGGGAACCGGCTCAAGCCCGAGTGCTGCCGCGAGTTGCCGGCAGTCCATCGCTTCTCCGCCCGACCCGCCAAGGGCCTTCATGATCCGCCGGTAGTCCGGCGCCAGCACGCTCGCGTCGAGCCCGTCCCGCCAGACCGGCACCACCGACCCGGGCACCGCACCCGCCACCGGCGCCGGCCGGGCCTCGACCACCGCAGGCGCCGCCTCCCGGCCGCAGCGCGGCTCCGCAAGAACCTGCCCGACCGTCTCCCGAGCGATCACGAATCGCTCCAGCACGGCCTCCGCCTCCCGAAGACCGGCCTGCAAGACCTCCACCCGCTGCCGGGCGGCACGCTCCCGCTCCTCCAACAACCCCATCACCGACGGCACACGGCACCTCCACCGAAGAGACGACACAACACGTCATCCCTGCCGCCAATCCGCCAACATCACACCTGACCAGCGGAAACACGGCCAGCACCTTCGGAAAGACAACAGCTTCTCAGAGAACGAGCCGCCGGGTCTCGACGGACCGCGATTGAGCGAACTGCCGGCTGGCGCCTGCGTCGGCGCACGGCCAGGGGCCGTTCCCGTGCGCCACTGTGTGCACGCCAGCGGGGCCCGAAGGCGAATCGCCCGGGTCAGTCGAGGAGGCGGGTCACGGTTCCCGAGCCGGCGGCTCGGCCCAGGTGGCGGAAGGCGAAGGGCTGGGCTTGCTCCAGGGGGACGGGCTGGTCGAGGGTGATCGTCGCGGTTCCGGTGTGGAGGGGGTGCAGGGCGTCGGTGGAGCCGGTGAGGGTGACGTCGCCCGTGACGACGGCGGTGCCGATGTGGAACTGGAGCCGCTCGCCGGTGTGCAGGGTGGCGGCGCCTTGCTCCTCTGACAGCAGGGTGATGTCCGCCGCGAAGCCGGTGTGCTCTCGGATCGAGCCAAGTGCTGCCAGCACCTGGCCTCGTACGACGGCATCGGCCGCCACGCCGCGTATCGACAGGCCCACGTTCATGCCTGCGCTCGCCTCGGCGAGGCTTCGACGGGGGGCATGGATTTCCTCGACAGTGACGGTCGCATTGCTGCCGAAGCCGACGACCGCCACCTCGTCGCCCCGGGCGACCCGCCCGCGCGCGATGCTGCCGGTCAGCAGGACCACCCTGCCCTGGTTCCGGCAGAAGACGTCCTCGATGGGCATCAGGAACATCAGGGCTCTCCTCCCGGCGGTCGGTCGTCGTCGGACGATATTCTCGGGCGATGTCGAACCGGGCGGTGGACGCGGGTCTCAGCTTGGCCAGGGTGATGGTGCACTGCGGCACGAGCCGGACGAAGGCGTGCTGCGCGCCGCCGGTGCCGCGTACCGCGCAAGGCTGACCGGGGCGTCCGCCGACCTGCGGGACCTGATCGCGCTGGCACCGCAGCTCACGAACACGGCCTACCGGGAGCTGCTGATCGGCTACGCCTGCGAGGGTGTCGGGCTGTCGTCAGGGCTCGTGGCGGAGGCCCGGCGTCTCAGCAGCTCTTGAAAGTGGGCGCGGGGGCGGCGCCTCGATGTGAGAGGGATGCGTAGTACGCGGGCGGGTCAGGTGGTCGGGTGGGGGCAGAGTGCCCAGGTGATTTTGCCGGGGCCGTTGCGGGGGGTGACGCCCCATTGGTGGGCGGTCAGGGTGTCGATCAGGGTGAGGCCGCGGCCCTGTTCTGCGTCGAGGGGGGCCGGGGTGAGGGTGGGGGTCGCCTCGGTCAGGGGGATGGAGTCGTGGACTTCCAGGCGGACGCCGGCGGGGGTGCGCAGGATGCTCACGCCGGTCTTGCGGCCGGGGGCGGTGGCGTGCTGGAGGGCGTTGGTCATCAGTTCGGTCAGCACCAGGCCGGCGACATCTGCCAGGTCGGAGAGGTCCCAGCGGGCCAGTTGGCGTTCCAGGGAGTGGCGGGCCTGGTGGACGCCGCGGGGGGTGGCGGGCCACAGCACTTGCGCCGGGAGGTAGGTGTCGGTCGTGGTCGCCATTGCTGCGTGCCGCCTCTGGGTGATCGGGTTCTGACGTTCCGTAGGTAAGCGTGCGGCATCGTGCCTACGATCTGTAGGGGTGGGGGATTGCCCTCCCCGACCGGCATCCCGCCGGTTCGCAGGCGTGCCGTCGTAACGCTGTGCATGCAGGTCCGTGCCCTGGCCGACGGCGGTTTCCGGGCTGTTGCCCGGACCCGAGGCAACGGAAGTGGGTGCGTAGTTCGTATGGACGTCAACGGGGACGAGGAGTTGTCGGCTCGCGCCGTCTACCGCAACGAGCTGCTGCGGCAACGGGAACGCAGCGGGTGGACGCTCGCCGAGCTGGCCGAGCGCACGAAGTACGACGCCTCGTATCTGCAACGGCTGGAGACCGGCGGGCGGTTGGGGTCCGTGGACGCCGCCGGTGTCCTCGACCGGACCTACGGCACGGGGGATCTCCTTGCCCACCTCTGGCGGCTCGCCAAGCGCGAGGCCGGCGCCAACCGGTACGAGGGCTTCAGCGATGTTGAGGCTGAGGCCACCGGCATCCATGCGTTCAGCCTGAGCACCGTGCCGGGGCTCTTGCAGACGCCCGGCTACGCCGAGGCCTTGCTTCGGCTGGAAGGTCAGGTGAGTGACGAGATACTGACTGGCCAGGTGCGGGCTCGGATGGCGCGACAGGAACGCCTTGCCGGGCCGAAGGCCCTGCAGTACCGCGGCCTGCTGGACGAGTCGGTGATCCGGCGTCCGACCTCTGACCCGCAGGTGTGGGCCGACCAGTTGGCGCGGCTGGTGGAGGCTGCCCAAGAGCCGAACATCTCGTTGCAGATCGTGCCCTTCGGGATCGGTCCGCACGCCCTGGTCTTCAACACCGTCCAACTACTGTGGCTGCCCAGCGGGCGTACGGTCGCCTACTTCGAGAACATCTGGAGCGGCCAACTGGTCCAGGAAATCGAGGACGTGGAGCGGATTCGGTTGGCCTACGATCTGCTGAGGGACAGTGCGCTCTCTACTCGCGACTCCCTCGCACTGATGCGAACCACGCTGGAGGACCACACGTCATGCGAAATTCCGCACCAGATCTGAGCGCCGCCTCGTGGCGTAAGTCGTCGTACAGCGACACGTCGAACCCCGACAGCTGCGTCGAGGTCGCTCCCGGCTTCGACGGCATCGTCCCGGTGCGGGACTCCAAGGACCCGCAGGGGCCTGCGCTGGTCTTTCCGGCCGTGGCCTGGGCCGCGTTCGTCGCCGACGTGAAGGCGGACCGCTTTCCATGGCGAAGGTGACGATCAGCCTGGACAGTGACCTCGCGATCGAGGTCATGCTGCTGGCCGGGACGCGGAGTCCGCAGGACGCGGTCGAGTTGATCGTGCGGGACTACCTGGAGCGCGGGCACCGCACCGAGGCGCGGACCGGGGACACCGCGGACGGGCATCGCGTCGCCGACCGGCGGACCGGGCCGGAGGAAGGCTGACGGGAGCGCGCCGGGACGCGTTCTGTCGTACCCAGGTGCTTCTATGGTCACTCAGGGTCGTTGAGTGAACGCATGGAGTCGCCATGGCAGAGATGTCGCCGCCACCACCGCAGGACTACCGGCCGTCGAAGGGCTTCCGGCGGGAGGTCATGGACGCGGTGACGCCGCGGGCGTCGATCCTGCTGCTCGGGGTGCTGGTGCTGGAACTGGCCTTCATCGTCTCCTACATCGGGGCCTTCCACTCGCCCAAGCCGAGCCGGGTGCCGATCGCCGTGGTCGCACCCGCGGGGGCGCAGGCCGCGCTGGTCGGGAAGCTCAACGCGCTGCCCGGGCACCCGCTGTCGGCGAGGTCGGCGGACAGCGTGGGGCAGGCGCGGGCGATGGTGCTGGACCGGAGTGTGGAGGCCGCGCTGGTGGTCGGGCCTGCCGTTGGGGCCGACCGGCTGCTGGTGGCGACCGCCGGGGGGCCTGCGGGGGCGACGGCCCTGCAACTGGTCTTCCAGAAGGCGGACGGGCCGCGGCGGGTCGTGGTCACCGACCTGCGGGCGCCCAACCCCGCGGACGGGCGCGGGCTGAGCAGCTTCTACCTCGTCGTCGGGGTGATCATCGGCGGCTACCTGGCGTCGGCGGCGCTGGCGATGTCGTTCGGGGCGCGGCCCGCGAACCAGCACCGTACGCTCGTACGGCTCGGCGCGCTGGCCGGTCTGTCGGTGCTGTCCGGGCTCGGGGCGGCGATCATCGCCGACCTCGTCTTCGACGCGCTGCCCAGGCACTTCTGGACGCTGTGGTGGATCGCGGTGCTGATCACCTTCGCGACGGCCGCCGCCGGTATGGCCTTCCAGGTGCTGCTCGGGCCGATCGGGATCGCCCTGTCCGTGCTGATCTTCGTGGTGCTGGGCAACCCGAGTGCGGGCGGGGTGTATCCGGCGTCGCTGATGCCGCCCTTCTGGCGGGACATCGGGCCTGCGCTGCCCAACGGGGCCGGGGTGACGCTGGTGCGCAACTACTCCTACTTCGGCGGGCACGACACCGCGACCGCCTGGTGGGTGCTGGCCGCGTGGGCGGTGGGAGGGGTGCTGGTGGGCGTCCTGGCGTCGCTGCGGCGGCAGGCGAAGTTCGGGGTGATGGGGCCGCCCCGCGCGGAGGAGGGGACGGTCGGTTGAGCGCCTCCACGGCGGCCTGGGCGTCGGCGTCACCGCCCGCTCCCCTCCGGCCCCAGTGGCTCCCCATGGCTCCCACATTGTGGCCCTGCCGGCGGCGGGCGCGGGGCGCTGTGCTCAGAGCCGGTGCGTCAGGACCAGGACCACGATCGCCGTCATGGGCAGGTACGCCAGCCACGTCGCCAGCGTGGCGGCTTTGGTCGACTTGGTGTACGTGAACGTGTACGTGCCCGGCACGATGCTGAGGAAGACCAGCGCCAGGAGCGAGGCAGCCGAGTGGAGGAAGCCGCGCGGTGAAAAGGCGACCAGAACCGCGGCCTGCAGCGAGCACAGCAGGATCGCGACGAGTGCGCGGGCGGTGGCCGCGGGCCAGGACATCGGGTCCTCCGCGATCGGCGGAACCTGCGGCTTGGCCTCCCGCCGGGCCGCCGCTTTGGCGGATTCCTTCGCCACCGCCGCCTCGACATTGCGGCGGTACTCCGCCTCGCTCTCCTCGCCGGCGTCGCCGCGCTTGTCCGCGATGAGGTCGATGACCGACTCCCATTCCGCGGCCCGGACGCGGAGGTAGGCGTGCGTGAAGAAGAGGGAGACCGCGGCGGCGGTGAAATAGGCCCACGCGTGCGGCGGCAGCTCGACCTGGAAGGCGGCCACGACGACCAGCGGCACGGTGATCAGGGGCCGCACCTGCCACCACCCGGGAATCCGGAAGTACGGCGAGCCCAGGCCGAGCTGCGCACCACGGGACCTGGACAGGCGGCGGGTGAAGGCCAGTTGGGCGTACGAGGCGCGGATCGCCACCCGCTGCAGCTCGTGGCCGCGCAGCCAGGCGGGGCTGCGGCTGGTGTGGAAGGACGGCCGCAGCCGGTCGAGCGTGTCGACCCTGCGGTGCCCGGGGAACTCCAGGGAGATCCTGTCCAGGTCCGCGCGGTCCAAGGCGCCGCGGGCGCGGGCGAGTTTGCGCAGCTGGTAGCGGTAGGGGCCGAGGAGCGCGTCCTCGACGCCCTGCCGGACGTCCTCGACGGCCAGGTGGCGTATCGCGAACTCGTCGGCGGCGATCTCCCGTTGCAGGGCCTCGCGGTTGGGGCCGAACGGTTTGGCGACCGTGTAGACGAGTGCGATCAGCACCGCCGTCACCGTGATCGACAGCACGGTCTTCTGGACGAGCATGAACAGCAGGCTGCCGAGGCACACGAGTTGGGCGGCGGGGACGATCTCGTACTCCACGTTGCCCATCGCCGCGCCGGAGGCGTGGCCCAGCTCGTGCAGCAGGCGGAATCTCACGCCCGCCCGCCGCGCCTGGCGGGGGTCGCGGGCCATGCAGACGTAGCTGGTCCCGGCGTAGCTGGTGAAGGTCCGGTCGTCGACCTGGATGCCGTCGCGGGCGCTCGTGACGAAGACCCGCACCCTGACGGGTTCGTCGCTGCGGTGCCGGTGCATCTCCGACCAGGCCTGCGGGCTGACGAGGTAGCGCAGGTCGCTGACCTCGGAGATGCGGAAGCGGGGGTCGGCGAGGCGGAGGGCGGCCCCCTTGGTGTTGCGCAGCGAGATCGCCGCCCAGGCGGCCGACCGCGTCAGGTTCGAGGAGATCAAGCCGATCGACAGTGCCAGCATGCCGGCGTGCGAGGAGAAATTGCGCACCATGAGGATCGTCAGGAACAGCGGCAGCGCGACCCGCTCGACCACGGTCACGGCGTAGGTCGCCGCGGCCAAGAGGGGGACGCGCTCCACGAGACGGAGCAGCAGCAGCGGTAAGTCCGCGGCGAGCGGCATCACGCGGGCCTCGGCGAACCGGGCCGCGCGGCTGCCGGCCGGCTTCGCGTCCGCGGCCGGTGGGGTGGCGGGGGTGGCGTCCCCGCTAGCCGGCGTGCCCGGTGCCATCTGCCGGGCCAGACGTGCCCGCCGGGCCAGACGTGTCCGCCGCGGCCGCCGGGTCCGACGCGTCCGACGCGTCGCGCAGGATCGACTCGGCGACGTCGCCGACCTGTTCGGTGATCTCCTCGGGCAGGTCCCGGCGTTCGGCCTCGGCCACCATCTCGTCGTGGATCTCGCGGCGGGTCGGCGGGCGGCCGGTGCGGGTGCGGAAGCGGTCGTGGAAGGTCAGGCCGAACTCGACGATCCCGGCGGCGGAGCCGAGGAGTTCGATCAGGCCGTAGAAGTCGAAGGGCTCGCCGCCCGCCTCGCGGTGGTACAGCTCGCGGGGGTCCTGCCCGGCGGCCACGGCGTCGGCGATACGGCGGGTGACGTCGTCGCCGACCATGTCGGAGAAGCCGGGCCAGTTGTCGATGACGAGGCGGGCGGTGGTGTCACCGTGGGGCAAGACGGCCTCCGGGCGGGGCGCGCGGCGATTGTGGCAAGCGCATATGTACCCGGCGGGGGTGGGGGGAGAACTACGTACTTGATCGTAGAAATCCGGTCATCCACCGTGTCCAACCCGGCCGTTGGGGCGTGTACGGCGCACCGCGTAGAGGGCGGCGCCGACCGCGGTCACCGCGAGGCCTGACAGGACCGAGGACGCCGGGAGGCTCGCGCCCAGGGCGGCGCAGCCGAGGGCGCCGACGACCGGGACGGCGAGCGGGGGGCGGTGCTCGGCCGGGGTGAGGCGGGTGGCGGAGGCGTTGGCGATGGCGTAGTAGAGGAGTACGCCGAAGGAGGAGAAGCCGATGGCGCCGCGCAGGTCGGTCGTGGCCGCCAGGACGGTCGCGACGGCGCCGACGGCGAGTTCGGCCCGTACCGGCGCGCCGGCGGTGAGGGCGGACAGGGCGTGCGGGAGGTGGCGGTCGCGGGACATGGCCAGCGTCGTACGGGAGACGCCCAGCAGCAGCGCGAGCAGCGAGCCGAGTGCGGCCACGGCGGCGCCGGTGCGGGCCACCGGGGCCAGGCCCGGCGCGCCCGCGGCCCGTACCGCGTCGGCGAGCGGGGCGGTGGAGCGGGCCAGGGCGGCGGGGCCGAGGACGGCCAGCAGGGTGACGGCGACGGCCGCGTACACCAGCAGCGTGATGCCCAGGGCCAGCGGGATCGCTCGTGGGATGGTGCGGGCCGGGTCGCGTACCTCCTCGCCGAGGGTCGCGATGCGGGCGTACCCGGCGAAGGCGAAGAAGAGCAGGCCGGCCGCCTGGAGCAGGCCGTGCGCCGAGGCCCCGGTGCCGGTCGCGGTGAGGCGCCCGGCGTCGGCGTGGCCGCCGATCAGGCCCGCGACGACGCACGCGGCCAGCACGGCCAGCGTCACCGCGACGATCAGCCGGGTCAGCCAGGCGGACTTGCGCACGCCCAGGCAGTTGACGGTGGTCAGGCCGACGACGGCGGCGACGGCGAGGACGCGGGCGTGGCCCGGCCAGGCGTAGTGGCCGACGGTCAGCGCCATCGCCGCGCAGGACGCGGTCTTGCCCGCGACGAAGCTCCAGCCCGCGAGGTAGCCCCAGAAGGGGCCGAGCCGCTCGCGCCCGTAGACGTACGTGCCGCCGGACTCCGGGTGGCGGGCGGCCAGCCGGGCGGAGGAGGTCGCGTTGCAGTACGCCACCACCGCCGCGAGCCCGAGCGCGCCGAGCAGTGCGCCCCCGGCCCCCGCGGCCCCCGCGGCCGGTCCGAACGCCCCGAAGACCCCGGCCCCGACCATCGCGCCGAGCCCCACGACCACGGCGTCCCCGACGCCGAGCCGCCGCACCATTCCCTGTTCCGTCACGGGCGGCATGGTGCCACGTCGAAGTGACGGGACGGTGCCGGGAGGCGGGGCCGGGCGCCCCGCCTCCCGTGCCGGGTCAGAACTGCTGGACGAAGTAGGGCTCCACGGTCATGCGCCCGTTGCCGCGCGCACCGTTCAGCTGGCCGGAGGAGGTCTGCGCGAGGGTGTACCAGGAGTCGACGTAGTCGGCGTCGTTGGTGTACCAGGACGACGGGATCGCCGCCAGGATCGCGTCCACCAGGGGGACGTAGGCGCCCTGGTCGGTGATGGTGAGCAGGGCGTCCGCCAGCGCCTTGGCAAGCGTGGCGTAGTTGGTGTCGCCGTCGTCCTCCATCATCACGACGTCGGCCAGGTTGTACTTGTAGGAGGACCAGTTGGCCAGGATCTGGTTGGGGTAGTAGGTGGTGTGGTCGTTGTCCAGGTACGGCATGTCGACAGTGTCGACCCGCACCTTGCCGTCGAACCCGAAGCCGCTGACGAGCGAGAAGATCTCGGCGTCGCCGAGAATCCACGGCTCCTCGTCGTCGTTGAGGTAGACCGAGTTGATCTTGGTGGTCCAGTAGCCGCCGGTCGTGGCGGTCGTGCTGGTCGCGGGGGCGGAAAGACCGGCCTGGCTGAAGGCCTTGTCCACCTGGGCTAGGCCGGTCGCGGTGGCCTTGGCCACGTCGACGTCCACCACGTAGACGGGCTGCTGCGGCGTCTGCCGGGCGCTGAGGGTGTGGGCGCGGCCCGCGCTGTCGTACGCGGTGACCGCGGCGCCGTTGTCGTCGTCCGCGGCGACCGCGACCAGGGGGGCGGTGTCCGGGGTGAGCGCGGCCTTCATGCTGTCGGCGCCCAGCCGGACCCGCAGCAGCGAACCGGTCTGCGCGCCCAGGCCCTTGGCCGCGGCGATCTTCAGGTCGGCGGCGGTGACCGCGCCGGCGAGCGCGGCGGGCGCGGCGCCGCCCGAGGTGAGGCGGGCCAGGTCCACCTGCCCGGAGCCGAGCGCGGCTGACCGCACCCGGCCGCGCCAGCCGGGGTCCGCGAGGGAGGCGGCGAGGCCGCGCGCGACGGCTGTCTCGGCGGCGGTGACGGGGGAGGCGGCGGAGGTGGCGGTCGTGGTGGGGGCTGCTTGTGCTGAGGGCAGGGCGAGGCCCTGGGCTGCCAGGACGCAGGTGGCGCCGAGTGCGAGGGTGATCGCGGCGCGCTTGCTTGCGGTGAGGTGCACGGGGGGTTCCTCCTGGAGGGGTGCCGGTGCCGCTGGTGAGCGGCGGGGCGGCGGGCGGGGGTTCTCAGGACGGAGCCGATCTATGCGGGTAGACACCCGCACCGCCGCCATCATGGCCGGAACATGCCAAGCCGCACAAGCCACTCCGCCCGACATGGCCGAGCCGCGTACTACTGGCTCGTAACGGCCACCCGCCATGCCTCGCTCAGGCGGCATCCGCGCTGGGCGTGAGGCCGATCGCCGGCTCGGTGTCGAGCGTCCGGGCCGGGCGGCGCAGGCGGGGGCGCGGGTGCGGCGGGGCTGCCCGCGCATGCCGCGAGGGGCGGGCCGGCTGCAGCCGGCCCGCCCCTCGCGGGGGTGGGTCAGACGGTCAGGGGGTCGAGGAGGAGGGGGCGGACGCGGCCCTCGATCATGGCGCCGAGGCCCTGGACGGCCACCACGTCGGGGCGGTCCGCGACGTGCACGGGCATGTCGGTGGCCTGGCGGAGCATCAGGTCGAGGCCGGGCATCAGGGCGGAGCCGCCGGCCAGCATGATGCCGCGGTCGCCGAGGTCGGCGACCAGGTCGGGCGGGCAGTGGCGCAGGACGCCGGTGATGGCGTCGACGACCGCGGTCAGCGGGGTGCGCATGGCGTGCCGTACGCCCTCGGTCTCGACCAGCACCGAGCGGGCCATGCCGCTGACGACGTCGCGGCCATGGACCTCCGTGGTGGGGGTGCCGCCGCTGCCGGGGGCACCGAGCATCTGGTGCAGCGGGCGCACCGACTGGCTCGGCAGCATCAGCTCGTGCGCATTGCGCAGGTGCTGCACCACCGCCCGGTCGATGGCGTCGCCGCCGACCGGCACGGTCTCCGCGGCCACGATGGAACCGAGCGAGAGGACGGCGACCTGCGTGGTGCCCGCGCCGCACACCACGATCATGGTGGCCTCGGGGTGCTCCACCGGCAGCCCGCAGCCGACGGCCGCGGCGATGAGGGTGTCGACCAGTTCGACGCGGCGCGCGCCGAGCCCGTACATCGTCTCGACCGCCGCCCGCCGGGCGATCGGCTCGCTGCCGTGCGGTGTGCACACCGCGGCCCGCATCATCGGGACCCGCAGCCTGCGGCGGCCGAGCTTGTCGCCGAGGATGTGCCGCAGCATCCGCTGGGCCATGGCGATGTCGACCACCGCGCCGCCCGCGACCGGGCGGGCGACGCGGATGTGCTCGGGGGTGCGGCCGGCCATCTGCTCGGCGTTGGCGCCGACCGCGATGAGCGCGCCGGTGCGGATGTCGACCGCGGCCACGCTGGGCTCGTCGGCGACCAGGCCGGTGCCGCGCAGGTAGACCCTGGTGCGTGCGGCACCCAGGTCGACGGCGACGGTGCAGCGGCGGAGCTGGACGAGGGTGGGGTTGCCGGGGGCGCCGATCACCGTGCACTCCCGGACTGCCAGCCGCGCCGGGGGTGGTAGGTGGCCAGCGACCAGATGACGAAGACGTAGATGCCGATCATGATCAGCGACCAGGCGGGTTGGTACGGCAGGAACATGAAGTTGGCCAGCAGCGCGAGCGCGGCGATGGCGATGCCCGCGAAGCGCGCCCACGTGGCGCCCTGGAGCAGGCAGACGCCGACGATCACGGCGATGACGCCGAGGACGAGGTGGATCCAGCCCCAGGCGGTGACGTCGAACTTGTAGACGTAGTCGCCGCGGGTGACGACGTAGACCGAGTCCTTGGCGATGCCGACGATGCCTTCGAGTACCGCCATGACGCCGGCGACCACCAGCAGGATCCCGGCGAAGACCGTGCCGCCCGCCGCCCAGGCGCTGCGGCTGTCGTCGTGGTGCGAGTGGCCCGGTCCTGGGGGCGGCGGCTGCGGGGAGGGGGTGGCTTGGCTCATGGCGGCTCCCGGATCTGAAGCAGGCGGCGGGAGCCGTGCGGATCACCACGAAAGCCTGCAATCGGTGCGAACCCGTACAAAACCCGCCTTGACGACAACATGATGTGACGACCAGTCGGATAATGCGAGCAGGACTGGGCCGTACGGGAGTGCGCCATGCGGGGGTTTCGCGGCCCGGCGGGTGCCGAGGAGGCCGAAAGAGGGGCGGACGCCGGCCCGGTCCGGCGGAGGAGGCGGCCGGCTAGGCCGTGTTTTGGAAGTCCCGCCTGCCCCGCGACGCCTGGCACGCACGCTCGCTGCGTTGTCGGAGTCGTCCGAGCAGGCCCACTACGAGGACGACCCTCCGCCTTGCGATCGCACGCACCGGACGCCGCGGGGCCCGCCCTGTGGGCGGACGGCGCTACTTCCAAAACACGGCCTAGTCCGCGGACTCCAGGCGGAAGCCGAGCTTGAGACCCACCTGGTAGTGGTCGACCTCGCCGTCCACGATGTTCCCGCGTACCTGGGTGACCTCGAACCAGTCCAGGCCGCGCAGCGTCTGCGCGGCCCGGCTGATGCCGTTGCGCAGGGCGGCGTCCACGCCCTCGTGCGACGTGCCGACGATCTCCGTCACCCGGTAGGTGTGCTCGGTCATGGCGGACTGCCCTTCGGTCGGGGTCGGGGGCGCCCCCGGACGTGGGCCGGGGTGCCCTTCCACCGTGCCGCACACCTGGCGGGACCGCACGGCGGCCGATACGCCGGCGACGGCAGCCGACGTGAGTGCGTATCGTCATAAAATGGACAACGTGACGCTCGGCTGGCCCACCGCACTCGTGCGCTGGATACCTGGCGGGATGGTCGCGGGCGGGGTGGTATTCGACCTGGCGACCCCCGAGCCGTACACCGGCGACCCGCTGTTCGCCGGTGGCTGCGTGCTGGCCGGGGCCACCCAGGCGACCCGCGCCACCATGATCACCTTCGGCGCCGCACTGCTGGCGATGCTCGCGCTGACCATGGAGGACAACCGGCTCTACGACCACCGCGGCATCGCCGACCTGAGCAGCGTCGTGCTGGCGGGCGTGATCGCCGTGGCCGTCAACCGCATCCTGCGCCGGCACGGGCGGCGCCTGGCGACCGTACGCGGGGTCGCCGAGGCCGCACAGCGTGCCCTGCTGCCCGACCCGCCGCAGCGCCTCGGCCCGCTGGGCATCGCCGCACGGTACGAGGCCGCCGCGTCCGAGGCGAGGATCGGCGGCGACGTCTACGCCGCCCAGGCGACCCCGTACGGCATCCGGCTGCTCATCGGCGACGTCCGCGGCAAGGGCCTGGGCGCCGTCGGCGCCGTCGGGGTGCTGCTCGGCGCCTTCCGGGAGGCCGCAGACGCGGAGCCCGACCTGCCGCGGCTGGCCGACCGGCTGGACCGGGCGCTGGACCGCCACCAGTCGGGCAGCGGCGGCGAGACGCAGCTGGAGGGCTTCACCACCGGGCTGCTCGCCGAGTTCAGCGCCGACGGCGGCACCCTGCACCTGGTCAACCGCGGCCACCCGCCGCCGTACCTGCTGACCGCCGACGGGTCCGTACGCACCCTGGAACCCTCCGCGCCCGACCTGCCCTTCGGCATGCACGGGCTGGGCGGGGTGCGCTCGGTGCCCGACACGGTGGACGTCCCGCACGGCGCCACGCTGCTGCTGGTCACCGACGGGGTGACCGAGACCCGCGACGCGGCCGGCGACTTCTACGAGCCGCAGGCCCGGCTGCCCGCGCTCGGCCCGCAGGCCGGCCCGCAGCAGGCCGTGGAGGCGCTGCTGCGGGACCTGGACACCTGGACCGGGGGGCGGCCGGGCAACGACGACCGGGCGGTGCTCGCCGTGCGCCGCGACTGACCGGCGCCTGCGGAGCCCCGGCGCTCAGCGGTGCCGGTAGCAGAGGGTGTACGCCAGCTGGGGGTAGTTGTCGGGCTTCCAGGTCGCCCACGCGTCGTTGCCGCAGAACTTGCTGTCGTTGTAGTGCGGGGTGCGGCCGGTGACGATGACGTTGGCGGCGCTGCACTTGGCCGCGTGCAGCGAGGGCTGCGTGGCCGGGCCGGTGAAGTGCATGCACTGGTTCAGCACGGCGTGGCCCGCGTCGTCGGGGTAGACCATGCTCAGGCACAGCGTGACGTCCAGGTCGTCGCGGCCGTAGACGCCGAAGTGCTCGGACCAGTCGTTGTTGCGCAGCCCCTTGCAGCGGCTGCCGTCGGTCGTCCCGGTGATCCGCTTCTGCACGGTGAAGGCGCCGGTCTGGCAGTCCAGCTCGTCCCAGTCGCTGGTGGCGCTGCTGCCGTACACGCAGTCGCCGGCCGCCGCATGGTAGGCGGTGCCGTTCTCGTACTGGTAGCTCAGGCACAGGACCAGGTTCTGCATCGGGTACGACACGTTCCAGTCGTCGCCCTCGACCCGGTCGCAGCCGCTGGTCACCGTGGTGCCCTGGAGGACCTGCACGACCTTGAAGGTCTGCGGTGCGCAGGCGGTCGGCGACAGGTCCGCGGTCTGCGCGGAACCGTAGTTGCTGAAGCAGTCGCCGGTCTGCGCCGTCGCGATCGGGTCGGCCTGCGTCGGCGAGTCCGACGGGGTGGCGGTGTCGCCGGAGTCGGAGTCCGAGTCGTCGCTGCCGCCGCTGCTGCCGGTGCTGCTGCCCCCGTCGTCGGAGCCGTCGACCGAGGGCAGGTCGAAGGAGGGCAGGCCGCTCGGCGTCGCACCCGCGGGTGGCGTCGCGGTGAAGTCGTGGCCGCCCGAGCTTCCCGCGGTCACCGCCAGGACCACGAGCACCGCGAGCGCCACGGCCGTCGCCGCCACCGAGGCGGGCACGTCCTTCCACCACGGCCGCGGCGGCGGTGCCACCAGCTGCGGTACGGCACCGGGCGGTGTGCTCGCGTTCAGCCGGCCCACCAGGTCCTGCAGGGTGGGCCGGGCGGCGGGCCGGGGGTTCAGGCAGTCGGCGACCAGCGGGCCGAGCACCGGGTCGGCGATCTGCGGCGGTCCCGGCTGCCAGCCCTGCCCGCCGGGCGACGGCGGGCGGCCGGTGGCGGCGAAGTGCAGGACCGCGCCCAGGCCGTAGACCGCGTCCGGGTCCTCGCCGCCCGCCCTGCGCGCCACCTGCGCGATCCCGAAGGGCGCCAGCCGCGGCCCCTCGTGCCCCATGACCACCGCGGACGGCTCCAGGCCCACCAGCAGGGTCCCGGCCTGCCGGGCGCCGGCCAGCGCGCCGGTCAGCGCGACGGCCACCTCGCGTATCCGGTCCGGGGGCAGCGGGCCGCCCTTGGCGACGGCCGAGGCCAGCGTCGGCACGTCGGAGTCCGCGGTGACCACCCAGGGCGCGGGGCCCTCGGTGTCGGCGTCGACCGGCAGCACGAAGGGGCCGCCGGTGCGGCGGGCGCCGTCCACGTCGCTGCGGAAGCGGGCGCGGGCCTGCGGGTCCGCCGCCAGGTGCGGGTGCAGCAGCGTGACGGTGACCGTCGCGCCCGCCGGGTGGCGGGCCGCGTAGGCCTGGCCCAGCGCGTCCGCGCCCAGCCTGCCCACCAGCCGGTAGGGGCCGACCTGTGCCGGGTCGCCCGTCGTCAGCGGATCCATCTCGTAACTCCCCCGTCCCGTCGCACCCGTACCCCACGTACTGCGCGTCCATTTGATCGCCGGCCGGCCGACCGGAGTGGACACTGTGGCACTGCCGCGGCCGGCCGCGCCACCGGGGTCACCAGGTGGTGAAGGACTCGTGGGGAATCAGTGGTGGAAGGCGGTCGCCACCGACGAGGGGCGGTCCAGCGGACCGGACTGGCGGTGCAGTTCCGGCAGCAGCCGGGCGAGGTCGGCCATCAGCAGGTCGGCCAGGTCCTCGGAGAAGCCGTTGCGGCACACCACCCGCAGCACCGCCAGGTCCTGCCGGTCGGCGGGGTAGGTGTAGGCGGGCACCAGCCAGCCGTGCTCGCGCAGCCGCCGCGAGACGTCGAAGACGTCGAAGGAGGTGACGTCGGGCGCCGTGGTCACGGCGAAGACCGGCAGGTCCTCGCCGCCGGTGACCAGGCGGAACTCCTCCAGGTCCGCGAAGCGGTCGGCCACCGACGTGGCCACGTCCCTGCTGGTCTGCTGCACCGCCCGGTAGCCGTCCTTCCCCAGCCGCAGGAAGTTGTAGTACTGCGCCACCACCTGGGCGCCCGGGCGGGAGAAGTTCAGCGCGAAGGTCGGCATGTCGCCGCCCAGGTAGTTCACCCGGAAGACCAGTTCCTCGGGCAGCGCGGCGGCGTCCCGCCACAGCGCCCAGCCGACACCGGGGTAGACCAGGCCGTACTTGTGCCCCGAGGTGTTGATCGAGGCGACCCGCGGCAGCCGGAAGTCCCACACCAGGTCCTCGTCGATGAAGGGCGCGACCATGCCGCCCGACGCGCCGTCCACATGCACCGGGATGTGGATGCCGGTGCGCTCCTCGTACGCGTCCAGCGCCGCGCAGATCTCCGCGACCGGCTCGTAGGAGCCGTCGAAGGTCGAGCCGAGGACGGCGACCACCCCGATGGTGTTCTCGTCGCACAGCGCCAGCGCGGAGTCCGCGTCCAGGTGCAGCCGGTCGCCGCTCATCGGGGCGAGCCGCGCCTCGACCTCCCAGAACGTGCAGAACTTCTCCCAGCACACCTGCACGTTGGCGCCCATCACCAGGTTCGGCCTGGCCGTCGCCGGATAGCCCTCGGTGCGCCGGGACCAGCGGCGCTTGAGCGCCATTCCGGCGAGCATGCACGCCTCGGACGACCCGGTCGTCGAGCAGCCGACCGCCGCCTCGGGGTCCGGCGCTTTCCACAGGTCGGCGAGGATCGCCACGCAGCGCCGCTCCAGCTCGGCGGTCCGCGGGTACTCGTCCTTGTCGATCATGTTCTTGTCCCGGCACTCCGCCATCAGGACGTCCGCCTGGGGTTCCATCCAGGTGGTGACGAAGGTGGCCAGGTTCAGCCGGGAGTTGCCGTCCAGCATCAGCTCGTCGTGCACGAGCTGGTAGGCCGCGTACGGCGTCATCGGCCCGTCCGGCAGCCGGTGCTTGGGCGGGGCCGTCGCCCGCCCGGGGACGGGGTCGGCCTCGCCGACGAAGGGGTTCACCGCGATCGCCCGCGGGCTGCCTGAGCCTTTGTGCAGTGCCATGGCGTCACAATATGTCCGGATTTGCCCGCCTGTCGCGAGGGGCGCGAACGGGGACGCCGCTACTCCAGACGCGGCTGCCGCGCAGGGGCCGGGCAGATGCGCTGGCCCTCGTGGTCGAAGACGTACAGGTGCGCCAGGTCGACCAGGAGGGGGACGCGGTCGCCGCGGCGCACCCGGATGTCGGGGCCGGTGCGGACGACCAGGTCGCCGGTCTGCGTCTCGGGCGTCGTGGGCCGGTCCATGACCGACACCGGCGCCTGCTGCGGCTTGGGCGGCACGCCGTTGGACGACGAGGAGGCGGAGCCCTCCCGCTCCATCACCGTGGCCTGGATGCGCCGCGCGGCCTTCTGCGCGAGCTTGCCGAGCCCCACCCCGCTGCTGCCGCCCCGGCGCGAGCCGTTCCGTGCCGCCGCGGCCGGCCGCGGCGCCTCCAGCTCGGGCACCAGCGCGGGACGCGACCCGGTGTTGAGGTGCACCAGCGACTCGTGGCCCTGGTACTCCACGTGCTCCACGATCCCGCTCAGCACCACCTCGCCGGCGTGCGCCTGGCTGGGCTGCGCGATACGCACCGCCTCCGAGCGCAGCCCGACGATGATCCGGCGGCCCTGCTGGATGCGCAGCATCTGGTGGTCGTAGCTCAGCGGCTCCGGCAGCCCGAGCCGCTGCCGGCCGAAGTCGATCCACATGCCGCCGGTGAGCGGGGCGATGACGGTGGCCTGGAGCAGGTTGATCCGCGGGGTGCCGACGAAGGCCGCGACGAACACGTTCTCCGGCAGGTGGTACGCCTCACGCGGGGTGCTGATCTGCTGCAGCACACCGCTGCGCATGATCGCGACCCGGTCCCCGAGGGACATGGCCTCTGCCTGGTCGTGGGTGACGTACACGGTCGTGACGCCCATGCCGTGGGTGAGGCGGGCGATCTCCGCACGCAGGTGGGCGCGCAGCTTCGCGTCCAGGTTGGACAGCGGCTCGTCCATCAGGAAGACCGACGGGTGCCGGGAGATGGCCCGGCCCATGGCCACACGCTGGCGCTCACCGCCGGAGAGCTGGCCCGGGTAGCGGTCCAGGATCTCCTCGATGCCGAGGATGCGGGCGGTCTCGTCGACCCGCGGCCCGTGCTCCTCGCCGGGCATCTCGAACCGCAGCGGGAAGCCGATGTTCTCCCGGCTGGTCATGCTCGGGTACAGGGCGAAGTTCTGGAAGACCATGGCCATCCGGCGGTCGCCGGGCGCGAGGTCGTTGGAGTACTCGCCGTCGAGCAGCAGCTCGCCCGTGGTGATGTCCTCAAGCCCCGCGATCATCCGCAGGACCGTGGACTTGCCGCAGCCCGAGGGGCCGAGGAGCACCAGGAACTCCCCTGGCGCGATGTCCAGCGAGAACCGGTCCACGGCTGGCGACGGCTGCTTCGGGTAGTACTTGGAAACTTCGTGCAGGGTGATGGCGCGAGTCATAACGGGAGCCGCCAGGTGGTTCGGACGCAGTGACGGGGCACGTGGGGGGATGACTTTCCGGACATGCGGTGGTGCGCGGGTGACACTGCGGAGAAGGTAGTCCACTACTCGCAGGTTGCGGAACGTTTGTATCAACACTGCATTGATACTTTTGGATCGTGACGAACCTCGCGCTCGGTCCGAGCTGGCTCTCTCCCGACCATCTGATCAACACCTACGGCCTGTGGGGCGTACTGCTGATCGTGTTCGCGGAGTGCGGGCTGCTGATCGGATTCTTCCTGCCCGGCGACTCGCTGCTGTTCACGACCGGTCTGCTGGTCGCCGGCGGCACCCTGGACAAGCCGCTGTGGGCGGTCGCGCCGCTCATCGCGGTCGCCTCGGTACTGGGGCAGCAGGCCGGCTACCTGTTCGGCCGCAAGGTCGGCCCCTCGCTCTTCAGCCGCCCCGACTCGCGGCTGTTCAAGATGGAGAACATCGAGAAGGCACACGGCTTTTTCGAGCACCACGGCTCGAAAGCCATCGTGATGGCCTGCTTCGTGCCGATCGTCAGAACGTTCACCCCGATCGTCGCAGGCGTCAGCCGAATGAACTACCGCACCTTTGCCACCTTCAATGTCATCGGCGGCACCCTGTGGGGCGCCGGCGTCACCCTGCTGGGTTACTGGCTGGGACAGATCGAATTCGTCAAGGACAACATCGAGGCCATCCTCGTCCTGGTGGTGCTGGTGTCCGTGGTGCCGCTGGCCATCGAGTACCTGCGCTCCCGCGGCAAGGCCAAGACCGGCTCGGAAGCCGCCGGGTACGAGGCCGGCCCGGACGCCGACACCACGCCCGAGGTCATCGGGGCGCCGCGGGGCGGCCGGCACCGCGCGCAGAAGAACTGAGGCCGGGCGGGTGACGGGCGGCGGCGGCCCGGGCGCGGGGGAGGAGCCGGAAGCGGGCCAGGGCTCCGCCTTCACGCCGCCCGAAGGCATCCCCGTCGTCGCACTGCCGCCGGGCGACGCCCGCTGGCAGGACCGCATGCGCACCTTCGTGCGGCTGCCCGTCACCGAGCGGCCAGGCCCCGAGGCCGCCTTCGCCGCCAGGCCCGAGGGCGGGCACACCGTCTCCGTGCCCCGGGTCCTCGACCTGACCCTGCGCATCGGCGAACTCCTGCTCGCCGGCGGCGAGGGCGCCGAGGACGTCGAGGCCGCCATGCTCGGCGTCGCCTACGCCTACGGGCTCGCCCGGGTGGAGCCCAACGTCACCTTCACCCTGCTGGGCATCTCCTACCAGCCCTCGCTGACCGACCCGCCGCTCACCAGCAGCCGCACGGTGCGCCGCCGCGTCACCGACTACACGCGGCTCGCGGCCGTCTACCGCCTCGTCGACGGCATCACCACCGGTGAGGCGACCCTGGAGGACGCCTACCGGCGGCTCGCCGACATCCGGCGCAACCGGCACCCGTACGGCAGCTGGCTGCTCACCGGCGCCGCCGGGCTGCTCGCCGGCGCGGCCAGCCTGCTCGTCGGCGGCAACCTCATCATCTTCCTGGCCGCCGGGGTCGCCGCCATGCTCGGCGACCGGCTCGCCTGGCTGCTCGCGGGGCGCGGGATCCCCGAGTTCTACCAGTTCGCCGCCGCCGCCATGCCCGCCGCCGCGATGGGCGTCCTCGTGGACCGCGCCCACTGGATCCCCGGCGCCGCCGGCGTCCAGTCCTCCGCCGTCATCACCGGCGGGCTCTTCGCGCTGCTGCCAGGCCGGGCACTCGTCGCCGCCGTGCAGGACGGGCTCACCGGCTTCTACATCACCGCGTCGGCGCGGCTGCTCGAAGTGATCTACCTCGTCGTCGGCATCGTCATCGGCGTCACCCTGATCCTCTACGCCGGCGTCCACTTCGGCGCCGACCTCAACCCCGACCAGGCCATCCGCGCCTACGACCACCCCTGGGTGCAGCTCGTCGCCGCGATGGTGCTGACGCTGGCCTTCGCGGTGCTCCTGCAGTGCGAACGCGCCGTGCTGCCGCTCGCCACGCTCAACGGCGGCGTCGCCTGGACCGTCTTCGGCGTCCTGCACCAGCAGGCCGGCGGCAACCAGGTCGCCGCGACGGCCGCTGCCGCCGGGCTCGTCGGGCTGTTCGGGCAGCTCATGGCCCGCTACCGGTACGTGTCCGTACTGCCGTACGTGACCGCGGCCATCGGGCCGCTGTTGCCAGGGTCCGCGACGTATTTCGGACTTCTGGCCTTCACGCAGAACCATGCGTCGCAGGGCTTCACGCAACTCACCAGGGCTGCGGCCCTGGCGCTCGCCCTCGCCATCGGGGTGAACCTCGGCAACGAGATCGCCCGCCTCGCCCTCCCGACCCCGGGGCCTGCGGCCCCCCGCCGCGCCGCCAAGCGCACCCGCGGGTTCTAGGGGTGCCCTTGCGGCAGGCGGTTCGCCTGCCCGCCGGTGGGGGCTGGTCGCGCGGTTCCCCGCGCCCCTGGGTGGTTGCCACTTGCTGTGGCGTTGCTTCTTTCCCGTTCCTCGGGTTGGGCGCGCAGTTCCCCGCGCCCCTTCAGGTCCTGCCTCTTGCGGTGGGCGGTCGGCTTCCGGTGCGTGGTGGTTGGTCGCGCAGTTCCCCGCGCCCCTGGGTGGTTGCCCTCTTCCCGCAGGGCCTGCGCTTTCAGGCGGCGCCCTGTGCCTGGGAGGGTGGGCGTTTTTCAGGGGCGCGGGGAACTGCGCGACAAGCTCCCGGCGGCGGAGAGGCGATCGGGCGCCGGAAGGGGCAGGAAGCTGGGGGCTCGCCCCCTCAGGGGGCGGAGAGGGATGTGGCCAGGGCGTCCAGGGCGGATTGGGCCGAGACCGGATTCGTCGTGCCCTGGGTCATGAAGGAGAAGGCCAGGACACGGCCGGTGGGGGTGACCGTCACCCCGGCGATCGTGTTGGTGCCGGTGAGGGTGCCGGTCTTGGCGCGGACCAGGCCCGCGCCCACGGCACCGTGGTACCGGGACGCCAGCGTCCCGGTGAAGGACGCGACGGGGAGCCCGGCGAGGACGGGCCGGAGTTCGGGGTGGGCCGGGGACGCCGCGAGAGCGAGGATGTGCGTGAGGGTCGCGGGGGTGAGCGCGTCGACGTGGTCGAGCCCCGAGCCGTCGGCGAAGACGGCGTGCGCGAGCGGCACACCGTACTGCCGCAGCGCGGCCCGTATGGCCTGCGCGCCGCCCGCGAAGGAGGCCGGCCGCCCGGAGGCGATGGCGACCTGCCGGGCCAGCGCCTCGGCCAGGTCGTTGTCCGAGTCGGTGAGCATGCGCTCGACGAGGGCGCTGAGCGGCGCGGACTGGTGCGCGGCCAGCTGCGTACCGCCGGCGCCGCGCCCGCGCGCGGGGTGCCCGGTGACGTGGATGCCGTGGCCGCGCAGGAGCGCGGCGAAGGACGTGGCCGCGGCGAGGGCCGGGTCCGTGGCGCGCTTGGCGATGCCGCTGGTGCTGTGGTCGAGCCGGCCTTCGCGGACCATGAGCGCGGTGACGGGCGCGAGGTTCTCGTTGACGCCGATGGGGTGCATCAGGGGGCCGGTGTAGAGCGACGTGTCGTAGCCGAGGCGGACGGACGTGGTGCCGCGGGCGCGCAGTGCGGC
The DNA here is from genome assembly GCF_016916835.1 of Actinacidiphila bryophytorum. GTDB lineage: Bacteria > Actinomycetota > Actinomycetes > Streptomycetales > Streptomycetaceae > Actinacidiphila > Actinacidiphila bryophytorum. The sequence continues at coordinate 64,790 of NZ_JAFFIX010000027.1, forward strand.
GGCGGTGTCGGCGGCGAGCCGGTCGAGTTCCAGGGTGGGGTCGCCGCCGCCGACCAGCACGATGCGCCCGGGGGCGGTGGTGACGACGCTGGTCGTCAGGGTGTGGTCGCCGCCGAGGAGGCCGAGCGCCGCGGTGGCGGTGGCGAGCTTGGTGGTGGACGCGGGGGTTGAGGCGATGCCTGACCCGTGGTCGTAGAGCACCGCCCCCGAGGTGACGTCGAGCACGGCCCCGGTGCGTACCGTGCCGAGCGCAGGCGACTTCATCAGCGGTGCGAGCCTGGCGGCGACCTGCGCCGCGGTCTCCGGCGCCCCGCCGCCGGCGGCGGCCAGGACGGGCGCGGCAGAGGGCGCGGGCGGCGCCCCCTGCGTCAGGGGCGCGGCCGCGGCGGGCCGCGGCTGCGCATGGCGGCCGTCGCGCGCGGCGGCATGCCGCCGCTCGGCCTTGCGCTGCCCGCCGTCCCACGGCCCCGCCGCGGCCACCGCACCGGCGGCGACGACCGCGCCTATTGCCGCGGATATCGCCACCACCTGCACGTTCCTGCTGTGCGGCACCGCCGACCAGCCCCTTTCGCGACCACCCACCTGCGTGGGAGACACTTAATCACCCGCAGTATGCGCTGATCATGGAGGAGTAGGGCCTTGGAGTTCGACGTCACGATCGAGATCCCGAAGGGTTCGCGGAACAAGTACGAGGTGGACCACGAGACCGGTCGTATCCGCCTGGACCGCCGGCTCTTCACCTCGACCAGCTATCCCGCCGACTACGGCTTCATCGAGAACAGCCTCGGCCAGGACGGTGACCCGCTGGATGCGCTGGTCATCCTGGACGAGCCGACCTTCCCCGGCTGCCTGATCACCTGCCGCGCCATCGGCATGTTCCGCATGACCGACGAGGCCGGCGGCGACGACAAGGTGCTGTGCGTGCCGGCGTCCGACCCGCGGGTGGAGCACCTGCGGGACATCCACCACGTCAGCGAGTTCGACCGGCTGGAGATCCAGCACTTCTTCGAGGTCTACAAGGACCTGGAGCCCGGCAAGTCCGTCGAGGGCGCCGACTGGGTGGGCCGCGCCGAGGCCGAGGCGGAGATCGAGGACTCCTTCCGCCGCCTCAAGGAGCACGGGCCGGGCCACTGACGGCCGCTGCCGCATCGAGCACCTGCCGTGTACGCCCGAGGGGCGGGCCTGGGGAATGTCCCCCGGCCCGCCCCTCCGGCTTGTGCGCGGCGCCCCAAAGCGCGGACCGGCAACGTACCGTGAAGGCATGACGAGCATCGGTGGAAGCGAGATGGTCGACTGGAACCTCGCCGTGGCCACGGCCCAGCGGCTGACCCGGCCGGGGCCCGAGGTCAGCAGGGACCAGGCCCGGGCGATCGTCGCCGAGCTGCGCGGGCACGCGCAGGACTCGGAGGCGCATGTGCGGGGCTTCACCCGCATGTACGGCGACGGGGACGGGGACACGCCGCCGCACGGCACCCCGGTGCTGATCGTGGACCGGGCCGGCTGGGTGAAGGCGAACGTGGCCGGCTTCCGTGAGGTCCTCAAGCCGCTGCTGGTCAAGATGCAGGCGCGCAGGCCCGGCGGCCCCGGCGGTGCGGTGCTCGGCACGGTCGGCGGCAAGGTCACCGGTGTCGAGGTCGGGATGCTGCTGAGCTTCCTGTCCTCGCGGGTGCTCGGGCAGTACGAGACGTTCGCGCCGCCCACCCGCGAGCTGCCCGCAGGCCCGGTCAAGCCGGGACCCGGCGAGTCGCGGGCGGGCCGGCTGCTGCTGGTCGCGCCGAACATCGTGCAGGTCGAGCGGGAGCTGGACGTGGACCCGCACGACTTCCGGCTGTGGGTGTGCCTCCACGAGGAGACGCACCGCACGCAGTTCTCGGCGGTGCCGTGGCTGCGCGACCACATCGAGGGCGAGATCCAGTCCTTCCTGGGCGAGACGGAACTGGACGCCTCTACCGTCATCGAGCGGGTCCGGCAGGCCGTGCAGTCCTTCACCGGCGCGAACGGCACCAAGGACGAGGAGGCGGCGTCGCAGGAGGCCGCCGCCGAGGCGCCCGACGACGGGCGGAGCCTGGTGGACCTGGTGCAGACGCCGACGCAGCGGGAGATCCTGGCCCGGCTGACCGGCGTGATGTCGCTGCTCGAAGGCCACGCCGACTACGTGATGGACGGTGTCGGCCCCGAGGTCGTGCCGAGCGTCGCGGAGATCAGGGAGAAGTTCAGCCGCCGCCGGGCCACCGGCGCCGGGCGCCTGGACCAGGCGCTGCGCCGGCTGCTGGGCCTGGACGCGAAGCTGAAGCAGTACCGCGACGGCGAGCGCTTCGTGCGGGCCGTGGTCGACGAGGTCGGCATGGACGGCTTCAACAAGGTGTGGACGTCGCCGAACACGCTGCCGACGAAGGCGGAGATCGGGAAACCCGCGGAGTGGGTCGCGCGAGTGCACGCGAGGACCTCCGACGGCTGACGAGCGAGCACCCGCAGTGGCCGGCCGAGGAACGAGGCCGTCCGCGGAGGGTGTGAGGCGGAAGACGGAGCGACAAGAGGTCGGTTGAGGCCCTTCACGCCCCCGGTTCACCCGTCCGAGGGACCGTAGACGCAGGGTAGGGCGTGCGATGCTCGGGTAATGCCCAGAGTTCTGTCACCATCTGGATACCCTGCGTCATCTCCTCTCGTCGATCCTGCTCACCGCAGCCATCACAGCCTCCTCAGGAGGGAACCGGACATGGGACCCCACCCCACGGTCGCGGCGATACGCCTGGCGGTCCGCCGCGTCCTGCACGACGTCCTCGACTCGTCCGCAGAGCCGCACCCCGTGGTGCTCGCCGCGTGCAGCGGCGGCGCCGACTCCATGGCGCTCGCCGCCGCCCTCGCCTTCGAAGGGCCGCGGCTCGGCGTGCGGGCCGGCGCGGTCACCGTCGACCACGGCCTGCAGGACGGCTCCGCCGTCCGCGCGCAGGAAGTGGCCGGCCGGCTGCGCGCACTCGGCCTCGACCCGGTGGACGCGGTCGGCGTGACCGTCGGCCGCCAGGGCGGACCCGAGGCCGCGGCCCGCGACGCCCGCTACGCGGCACTGGACGCCGCCGCCGACCGGCGCGGCGCCGCGGCCGTACTGCTCGGCCACACCCGCGACGACCAGGCAGAAACGGTGCTCCTCGGGCTCGCCCGCGGTTCCGGCATCCGGTCCCTGTCGGGCATGGCCGCGGTCTCCGGCGCCGGCGGCCGCTACCGGCGGCCCTTCCTGCTGCTGGACCGCGACACGGTGCGCCAGGGCTGCCTGGCCCAGGGCATCACCGTGTGGGAGGACCCGCACAACCACGACCCCGCCTACACCCGCTCCCGGGTCAGGCACGAGGCGCTGCCCGTACTGGAGAAGTCGCTCGGCAAGGGCGTGGTCGAGGCGCTGGCCCGCACCGCCCAGCTGTCCAGGGACGACGCGGACGCGCTCGACCAGTGGGCCGCCGACGCCCAGGCGGACGCGGCGGGCGACGACGGCAGCCTGGACGTACGCCGGCTGGCCACGCTGCCGGCCGCGGTACGCCGCCGGGTCCTGCGCAGGACCGCGATCGCGGCGGGCTCGCCGCCGGGCTTCCTGTTCGCCCGGCACATCGAGGAGGTGGACCGCCTGGTCACCGGCTGGCACGGGCAGAAGGCGCTCAACCTGCCGGGCGGCGTCGCTGTGCTGCGGGCCAATGGCAGACTGGTCTTCTCGCCGTCGTAGACGCGCCGACGTGGACCCGAGCAGCTGAGGGACGTACCAGGCAGTGAACGAGATCGACATGGGCACCGACCTGGAGAAAGTGCTCATCTCCAAGGCAGAGATCGACGCCAAGCTGGTGGAGCTTGCCGCGGAGATCGACCGGGACTACGCGGGCAGGGACCTGCTGATCGTGGGGGTGCTCAAGGGCGCCGTCATGGTGATGGCGGACCTGGCCCGCGCCCTGTCGAGCGAGGTCACCATGGACTGGATGGCGGTGTCGTCCTACGGGGCGGGCACCAAGTCCTCCGGCGTGGTGCGCATCCTCAAGGACCTGGACACCGACATCGCAGGCCGCGACGTCCTGATCGTCGAGGACATCATCGACTCGGGGCTGACCCTCTCCTGGCTGATCAGCAACCTGGGATCGCGCGGCCCCGCCTCCCTGGAGGTCTGCACCCTGCTGCGCAAGCCGGAGGCGGCCAAGGTGGAGATCGACGTGAAGTACACCGGCTTCGACATTCCCAACGAGTTCGTCGTCGGATACGGCCTCGACTATGCGGAGAAGTACCGGAATCTGCCCTTCGTGGGGACCCTGGCCCCGCACGTGTACGGCGGCTGACACGCGGCAGGCACGCGGCCGGCCGGGCAGCCGGCCGCCGCCCGGCACCGCACAGGGAACCGATGGCTCCTTCCCAGCGTTGGAGCAGGGGAAAGCGGGTTGGTTAACAGTCGGCGGCGCCCTCGGGTGACAATGCTGGGGTACCGTCCGAAGGTCGGGTCATTACAACACCGGATGCACGCGCCGCCAGCAGGCGGCGGTGCCTCACTGTGGCAGGAGGGACGGGGCGGTTTCGCCCCGCATGGATGGACGTGAAGCGCTATTTCCGTGGGCCAGTGATGTGGATCGTGCTGGTTGTCCTCGCCGTGGTCGTGTTGATGCAGGTCGTCGGATCCGGCGGCGGCTACAAGACGGTGGACACCGGCGCGGTCCTGCATGCGATCGACACCAACCAGGCCAAATCAGCCGAGCTGACCACCGGGGACGACAACTCCATCAAGGTGCAGCTCAAAGACGGCGTGAAGATCGAGGGCAGCTCCAAGGTCAGGGCCAGCTACATCGGCGACCAGGGTGCCGCGATCGCCGCCGACCTGCAGCGGATCGTGGACGGCCAGGTCAAGGGAGTCCAGCTCCCCGACAAGTACACCGTCTCGCAGTCCAAGCAGAACGCCTTCCTCGGCATTCTGCTGTCGCTGCTGCCCTTCGTCCTGATCGTGGTGGTCTTCCTCTTCCTGATGAACCAGATGCAGGGCGGCGGTTCGCGCGTCATGCAGTTCGGGAAGTCCAAGGCCAAGCTGATCACCAAGGACACCCCCAAGACGACGTTCGCCGACGTGGCCGGCTGCGACGAGGCGGTGGAGGAGCTCCAGGAGATCAAGGAGTTCCTGCAGGAGCCCGCGAAGTTCCAGGCCGTCGGCGCCAAGATCCCCAAGGGCGTGCTGCTGTACGGCCGCCCCGGTACGGGCAAGACGCTGCTCGCGCGGGCCGTCGCCGGTGAGGCGGGCGTCCCGTTCTACTCGATCTCCGGCTCCGACTTCGTGGAGATGTTCGTCGGTGTCGGCGCCAGCCGGGTGCGCGACCTGTTCGAGCAGGCCAAGGCGAACGCCCCGGCGATCGTCTTCGTCGACGAGATCGACGCCGTCGGCCGGCACCGCGGTGCGGGCCTGGGCGGCGGGCACGACGAGCGCGAGCAGACCCTCAACCAGCTGCTGGTCGAGATGGACGGCTTCGACGTGAAGGGCGGCGTGATCCTGATCGCCGCCACCAACCGGCCCGACATCCTCGACCCGGCGCTGCTGCGCCCGGGCCGCTTCGACCGGCAGATCGCGGTCGACCCGCCGGACCTGCAGGGCCGTCTGGAGATCCTCACGGTCCACCAGAAGGGCAAGCCGATCGCGCCGGACGTCGACCTGATGGCCGTCGCCCGCCGCACCCCCGGCTTCACCGGTGCGGACCTGAGCAACGTGCTGAACGAGGCGGCGCTGCTCACCGCGCGCAGCGACAAGAAGCTGATCGACAACAACGTGCTGGACGAGGCCATCGACCGCGTCGTGGCCGGCCCGCAGAAGCGCACCCGCATCATGTCGGACAAGGAGAAGAAGATCACCGCGTACCACGAGGGCGGACACGCCCTGGTCGCGGCGGCCTCGCCGAACTCCGACCCGGTGCACAAGGTGACGATCCTCTCCCGCGGCCGCGCCCTGGGCTACACGATGGTGCTGCCCGACGAGGACAAGTACTCGACCACGCGCAACGAGATGCTCGACCAGCTCGCCTACATGATGGGCGGCCGGGCGGCCGAGGAACTGGTCTTCCACGACCCGACCACCGGCGCGTCCAACGACATCGAGAAGGCCACCGCCACCGCCCGCGCGATGGTCACGCAGTACGGCATGACCGAGCGCCTCGGCGCGATCAAGTTCGGCTCCAGCGACTCCGAGCCCTTCCTCGGCCGTGAGATGGGCCACCAGCGCGACTACTCGGAAGAGGTCGCCGGGCTGGTGGACGAGGAGGTCAAGAAGCTGATCGAGACCGCGCACAACGAGGCCTGGGAGATCCTGGTCGAGAACCGGGACGTCCTGGACAACCTGGTGCTGGCCCTGCTGGAGCGGGAGACGCTCAACAAGGAGGAGATCGCCGAGATCTTCGCCCCGATCGTCAAGCGCCCCACGCGTCCGGCCTGGACCGGGTCCGCCCGGCGTACGCCGTCCACCCGGCCCCCGGTGCTCTCGCCGAAGGAGCTGGCGCTGACCAACGGCAGCCAGCCCTCCAACGGCAACGGCCCGGCGGCCATCACCACGACCAAGCCGCCGACCGAGCCGGCCGACCTGCCCGAGGACGGCAGGAACGACAGCTGAGAAGCCGCAGGTCCGGGAGGCTCCCGGAATGAAGGCCGCGGCCCCGGGGTTTTACCCTGGGGCCGCGGCCTTTGTCGCAAGCCGCACCAGAACCAGCACCACGCAGCAGGAACGAGGCACCATGACCGACCCTGTGACACTCGACGGCGAGGGCCGGATCTCCGAGTTCGACGAGAAGCGGGCCGCCGCGGCGGTACGCGAGCTGCTGCTCGCCGTCGGTGAGGACCCCGACCGGGAGGGCCTGCGGGAGACCCCGAACCGGGTGGCCCGGGCCTACCGGGAGATCTTCGCCGGCCTGTGGCAGGAGCCGGAGGACGTGCTGACCACGACCTTCGACCTCGGGCACGACGAGATGGTGCTGGTCAAGGACATCGAGGTGATGTCGTCGTGCGAGCACCACCTGGTGCCCTTCGTGGGCGTCGCGCACGTCGGCTACATCCCCTCCGCGAGCGGCAAGATCACCGGCCTGTCCAAGCTGGCCCGGCTGGTCGACGTCTACGCCCGCCGCCCGCAGGTGCAGGAACGTCTCACCACGCAGATCGCCGACGCGCTGATGCGGATACTGGAGCCGCGCGGGGTGATCGTGGTCGTGGAGTGCGAGCACATGTGCATGACGATGCGCGGGGTGCGCAAGCCCGGGGCGAAGACCATCACCTCCGCGGTGCGCGGGCAGCTGCGCGACCCGGCCACGCGATCCGAGGCGATGAGTCTGATCATCGGCAGGAGCTGAGGCCGCGGGCCTGCACATGTCCGCGGGCCTGCTCAGGGCGCCAGGTGTGCGCTGAGCCACTCCAGGGCCGGGGGGATCTCGCGGGCCCAGGTCGTGAAGTTGTGGCCGCCGCTCGGCAGGATGATCGAGGACACGTGGGTGGGGCCGCCCGCCGCCGCGATGAAGCGCAGGGTCGCCCGGTAGTTGCGCTCGCCCTGCCGGCTGCTGGTCACCAGCAGGTTCACCGCCGGGTGCGGCAGGTGGGCCAGGCGCCACATGAGGTCGTTGGAGGCGCGGCGGGCGGTGCTGCCGCCGTAGAGGTCACCGGTCGTGGCGTCCTTGGGGGCGCCGTAGTCCGCCGACAGGCCCACCGCGCTGCCGTACGAGCCGGGGTCGCGCAGGGCGAGCTTGAGGGCGCAGTAGCCGCCCGTGGAGTCGCCGATGATGCCCCAGCTCGCCGGGCCCGCCCCGATCCGGTAGCGGGCCGACAGGGCCTTCGGCAGGTCGTGGGCGAAGAAGGTCTCGGTCTGCGGCCCGCCGGGCACGTCCGTGCACTCGGTGTCCCGCGGCGGAGCGACCGTCGGCCGCATCATGACCAGGATCATCGGCCGGGCGGTGCCGCGCCGCACCTGCCCCGCCGCGACCGTCGGATACTTCAGCTTCTTGTACAGCGCCTCCGCGGTGCCCGGGTAGCCGGTGAGCACCACGGCGGCGGGGAAGCGGCGGTGCGGCTCCCTGAAGTACTGCGGCGGCAGGTAGACGTACGCCGTCGTCGTGATGCCCGAGGTGCCGCCGCCGACCGCGATCTTCTGGATCTGGCCGCCGACCCGCGGCACCGTGCCGCCGGCGACGTTGACGTGGACGGTGCCCAGCACCCGCATGCCGCCCTCGGCGGGTGAGCCCCCCGCGTGGTCGACGACGACGCCCGGGGTGGTCTCCATGCCGAAGAGGTCGGCCCAGGAGGCGTAGAAGCCGAAGGAGTAGTTCGCGGCCAGGCCGAGCGCCGCGACCAGGGCCAGCTGTGTGCCCAGCAGCACACCGACCCTGCCCAGCACCGCCAGCGGACCGCGCCTGGCCAGCCGCGGCCACAACCACACGGTGGCGGCGAAAAGCGCCAGCGCGAGCAGAGCGGCGGCCAGCAGCACCTTCTTACTCGTGAGACCCATGTCGGCAGGTGTACTTTCTGCGTCGGCGTCCAGTTGTGCCGCCCGGGACGGAACCCGGACGGCAGAAGTCGCGTCCTAGAGGGCGCAAATTCTTCGTACTGGAGCAGATTGCGGGACATACCCGTGATTTCCGGTGATGCTGTGGTTTGGGTGACCCATGTCTGTGCTGCTAGAGGGTGAAAGCCCGGCCCGGGTTCCGTCGGCGGTGGACGATGTCCGCTGACCGGGAGCCGGCCGAGCGCCGGCACATCTGGCCCGTGCGGTCCGCCGCCGTGCCGAAGATCATCGGCACCGCGACGGCCGTGATCGGCCTGCTCGACGTGGTCTCCGCGGTCTTCCCGGCCTTCCGCAACGGCCGTATGCACCACATGGCCGCGGTCTTCCCCGGCACCGTCAGCTCGCTGGCCGCCGCCACCTCGGTGGTCACCGGCATCCTGCTGCTGATGCTGGCCCACGCCCTCAAGCGCGGAAAACAGCGGGCCTGGTGGGCCGCGGTCGCCCTGCTGCCGGTCGGCGCCGCCACCCAGCTGATCTACCGGCACTCCTTCTTCGGCGTCGGGGTGTCCCTGGCGCTGATGACGGTGCTGCTCCTGCACCGGCAGGAGTTCACCGCCCTGTCCGACCCGCGCACCCGCTGGCGGGCGCTGCTGAACTTCACCGGGCTCAGCGCCGTCGCCTTCTGCCTCGGCCTGGTCATCACCAGCGCCCACCCCGCCTCCGAGCGCGGCAACCCCGGCTTCCTCGACCGCTGCCAGCACGTGCTGCTCGGCCTGTTCGGCGTCTCGGGACCCGTCGACTACACCAGCGACCGGGTCGACGACGTCGTCGGCTTCTCGCTCGGCGGCCTCGGCCTGCTCATCGCGATCTCCACCGTCTACCTCGCGCTGCGCCCCGCGCGCCCCGTCGCCGAGCTGAGCGAGGCCGACGAGAACCGGCTGCGCGGCCTGCTGGCCCGGCACGGCGCCCGCGACTCGCTCGGGCACTTCGCGCTCCGCCGCGACAAGTCCGTGGTCTTCTCGCCCAGCGGCAAGGCCGCGGTCTGCTACCGGGTGGTGTCCGGCGTGGCACTGGCCGGCGGCGACCCGATCGGCGACGTCGAGGCATGGCCCGGCGCCATCGAGCGCTTCATGGAGCTGGCCCGCGCCCACGCCTGGCTGCCCGCCGTCGTGGGGTGCAGCGAGACCGGCGGCGAGGTGTGGACCAGGGAGACCGGCCTGGACGCGCTGGAGCTGGGCGACGAGGCCATCGTCGACGCGGCCGACTTCACCCTCCAGGGCCGCGCCATGCGCAATGTGCGGCAGATGGTCAAGCGCATCGAGCGCTCGGGGTACGAGTGCCGGGTGCGCCGGGTGCGGGAGCTGACCGAGGGCGAGAAGCAGAAGGTGCGGCTGGCCGCCGACGCCTGGCGCGGCACCGACACCGAGCGCGGCTTCTCGATGGCGCTCGGCCGCTTCGGCGAGGACCTGGACGGCGACTGCGTTGTCGTCACCGCCCACAAGGAGCGCGAGCCTGGCGCACCGCACCCGGAGCTGGGCGACCTGCGGGCCGTGCTGCACTTCGTGCCGTGGGGTGCCGACGGCATGTCGCTGGAGCTGATGCGGCGCGACCGCAGCGCCGACCCCGGTCTCAACGAGCTGCTGATCGTCGCGGCACTCCAGCAGGCGCCCTCGCTCGGCGTGGTCCGCGTGTCGCTGAACTTCGCGATGTTCCGCTCGGCCCTGGCCCGCGGCGAGCGGATCGGCGCGGGACCGGTGCTGCGCGGCTGGCGCGGCCTGCTGGTCTTCCTGTCCCGCTGGTTCCAGATCGAGTCGCTGTACAAGTTCAACGCGAAGTTCCAGCCGGACTGGGTGCCGCGCTTCCTGGTCTTCCCCAACTCCCGCGACCTGCCCAGGATCGGCTTCGCGATCATGCAGGCCGAGGGCTTCGTCAACCTGTCGCTGCCGCTGCCCGCCGTCGTCCAGCGCTTCCTGCCGGGCCGCGCCGACCGGCCCCCGCACCGGCACCGCACGGGGTACGCCGCCGCGCCCGGCACCGCCGCGGGCTTGTCGCGGGACTCGGGCAAGCGGAGTGCGGTCGCCTGACCCGTACCGCCTACGCTGGGCGCATGAGTACCCAGCAGGGTCCGGCAGGACCCGTAGGACTCCCTCAGTGGGACCGCTGCGCGGTCATGGGCGTGGTCAACGTCACGCCCGACTCCTTCTCCGACGGCGGGCGGTGGTTCGACCCCGACGTCGCCGTCAAGCACGGCCTGGACCTGGTGGCCCAGGGCGCCGACCTGGTCGACGTCGGCGGTGAGTCCACCCGGCCCGGTGCGGCACGGGTCGACGAGGCCGAGGAGCTGCGCCGGGTGCTGCCCGTGGTCCGCGAGCTGGCCGCGGCGGGCGTGCTGGTCAGCGTCGACACGATGCGGGCCGCCGTCGCCGAGCAGGCCGTCGCCGCGGGCGCCCGGCTGGTCAACGACGTCAGCGGCGGCCTGGCGGACCCGGGCATGGTCCCGGTGGTGGCCGCGGCCGGCGTGCCCTTCGTCGTCATGCACTGGCGCGGCCAGAGCATCGACATGAACAACCGCGCCGTCTACGCCGACGTCCTCGCCGAGGTCGTCGCGGAACTGCGCACCAGCCTGGACCGGGCCGTCGCAGGCGGTGTCGACCCCGGGCGCATCGTCCTCGACCCGGGCCTGGGCTTCGCCAAGGAGGCGGGACACGACCTCACCCTGCTCGCCCACCTCGGCGCGCTGCGGGCGCTCGGCCGGCCGCTGCTGGTCGCCGCCTCCCGCAAACGCTTCCTCGGCCGGGTCCTGGCCGGCACCGCGGGCGACCCGCCGCCGGCCCGCGAACGCGACGCGGCCACCGCCGCGGTGACCGCCATCGCCGCGCGCGAGGGCGCCTGGGCGGTGCGGGTGCACGAGGTGCACGCCAGCGCCGACGCCGTACGGGTGGCGCGCGCCATCGAGGCGGCGGCCGGGCGGACCGAGACCGGGCGCACCGCGGCGGAGGCGGGCGCATGACGCCGCGCACCGCGGAGGCCCGCGCCGTCGAGCGGGCCAACCAGGCCTTCTACGACGCCGTCGAGAACTCCGACCTCGACGCGCTGGAGAAGGTCGTCCTCGACGGCCCGCTCGCCGAGTCCGTCGCCGTCGTCCACCCCGGCTGGCCGGTGCTGCGCGGGCGCCGCGAGGTGATGCGCTCCTTCGCGCTGATCATGGCCAACACCGACTACATCCAGTTCTTCCTCACCGACGTCGAGGTCGGTGTCGACGGCGACGCGGCCGTCGTCACCTGCACAGAGAACATCCTCACCGGTGGCCCTGCCGAGGACGACGGTTCGGCCGGCTCCCTGGTCGGCGGCCTCGTGGTGGCCACCAACGTCTTCCGCCGCACCTCCGACGGGTGGCGGCTGTGGGTGCACCACGGCTCCCCGGTGCTGGCCGAGGAGGACGACGAGACCGCAGAAGCAGAACACGAGGAGTGAACGGTGGACCGAGTCGCGCTGCACGGCCTGAAAGTGCACGGGAACCACGGGGTTTTCCAGCACGAGCGGGAGAACGGCCAGGTCTTCGTGATCGACCTGGTGATGGCGCTGGACACCGCCCCCGCGGCGGCCGGTGACGACCTCGACAGGACCGTGCACTACGGTGTGGTCGCCGAGGAGGTCGCGGCCGTCGTCTCCGGCGAACCCGTCGACCTGATCGAGACCCTTGCCCAGCGCATCGCCGACACCTGCCTGGGGCACGAGGCGGTGCAGGAGGTCGAGGTGACCGTGCACAAACCCGACGCTCCCATCACCGTGCCCTTCGACGACGTGACCGTGACCATCACCCGGAGGCGCCCGTGACCGCCGAATGGCCGGAACAGTCCGCAGACCCCACCGTCCAGCCCGTGCCCGCATCCGTCGTGGCCGCCGTCGACGCGGCCGACAGCACCCTGCAGAACCCCAAGACCGCCGTCATCGCCCTCGGCGGCAACCTCGGCAACCGCCTGGAGACGCTGCAAGGCGCCGTGGACGCCCTGGAGGACACCCCGGGCGTCCGGGTCAAGGCCGTCTCCCCGGTGTACGAGACGGAGCCGTGGGGCGTCGAGCCCGGCACCCAGCCCGGCTACTTCAACGCCGTCGTCCTGATCCGCACCACCCTGCCGCCCGGCTCCCTGCTGGAACGCGCCCACGCCATCGAGGAGGCCTACCTTCGGGTGCGCGCCGAACGCTGGGGTCCGCGCACCATCGACGTCGACATCGTCGCCTACGACCGGGTGGTCTCCGACGACCCGGTCCTCACCCTGCCCCACCCCCGCGCCCACGAGCGGGCCTTCGTGCTCGTACCGTGGTACGACGTCGACCCGGCCGCCGACGTGCCCGGGCACGGCCCGGTCGCGGAACTGCTCGCGACCGTCGGCCGGCAGGGCGTCCAGCGCCGCGACGACGTGGAACTCCGGCTGCCCGAATAATCGTTGCGACCGGTAGACAACAACGACGTGGAGGCGGGCGCTCGGTGAGGACACTGCGGATCAGGATGCTGGCGGGGCTCTTCGCGATCGCTCTGGTGATCGCGTGGTCCATCGCCCGGCTGTGGGACACGGTCGGCACGCTGCCCGGCGTGCCGGTGGCCGCGCCCATCGTCCTGGCCCTCATCGCGGTGGCCCTCTTCGCGACCGCGCTCTCCCTGCGCTCCCGGCTGCGCGCCCAGCGCGAGCGGCGGCCGGGAGCCAAGGGCGTCGACCCGTTGGCCGCCGCCCGGGCGGTGGTCTTCGCGCAGGCCAGCGCGCTGGTCGCTGCGCTGGTCGCGGGTATGTACGGGGGCGCGTGCCTGTACCTGATCATGTACAAGCTGGACATGGACCCCCGGCGGCACCAAGCCGTTTACGCCGGCCTGGCCTTCCTCGCCGGGGTCGCCGTCGTGGCCGCGGCCATATTCCTTGAGCGGATCTGCAAACTCCCGGACGACGAGGACACGCCCCCCGGCGTGCACCACGCCTCCCACCACCGCCACTAGCCCTTCCCCCCGGTGGGGCCTTGTCGCGTAGTTCCGCCTCCAAGAGCTTCGCCTGGGGGCGGAACTGCGCGACCAGCCACCCGCCGGGGGGAGGTCGCGGGGCGGCCCCGAGGGGCAGGTGGGGTGCGGGCAGTTGACCGGCGCGGCTTGGGCGTGGTTTGGTCGAGCCGTGGATGTGTACACGGCTCGGCTCTACCGGAGGGTCCATCTGGACCTGCTCCGGTACGCGGGCTGCGTGTGTACGGCCGCGCGCTGACGCGCGCCTCCGGCCGTCCGTACACCTACGCCTCCAGGGTGGTCACCCTTGTCACGTCAGACGTCACGTACTCCCCTCGCGCCCAGCGCAGCCGAACTGCTCGACTTCGCGCGGCGCACCGCCGCCGACTTCGCGCTCGTGCGGGACCTTCCCCTCGATCCGGAGGGCCGCACCTGGGTGCGGCTCGAAGGGCCCGGCGGGGCCGAGGCCTGGCTCATCGGGTGGCCGCCCGGCGCCGAGACCGGGTGGCACGACCACGGCGGCTCCTACGGCGTGTTCGTCACCGCCGCCGGTGAGCTGACGGAGCAGTCGCTGTCGGTGCCGCTGCCCGGCGAGGGCTGGCGCTCGCTGGAGCTGGCCGAAGGCCTGGACCGCAGCCGGGTGCTGCCGGAGGGCGAGGGCCGGGCCTTCGGGCGGCACCATGTGCACCAGGTCGAGAACCGCTCGCAGCTCACGCATGCCGTGTCGGTGCACGCGTACTACCCGCCGCTGCCGCTGATCCGGCGTTACAGCCGCAAGGGCAGCACCTTCCGCCTGGAGCTGGTCGAGCGCCCGGAGGAGTGGTGATGGCCGGCTCTCTGGACGAGCACCTGGCCGCGCTGCGGTCGACGTACCGCAGGCTCGGCCCGCAGGAGGCGGCGGTGGCGGCCCGGGAGGGCGCGCTGCTGGTCGACATCCGCTACGCGGCCCTGCGGGACCGGGACGGCACGATCCCGGGTGCGGTGATCGTGGAGCGCAACGAGCTGGAGTGGCGGCTCGACCCGTCGGGGTCGCACCGGCTGCCGCAGGCGGTGGCGTACGACCTGCCGGTCGTGGTGGTCTGCAACGAGGGCTACGCCTCCACCCTGGCCGCCGCCTCCCTGCACGCGCTGGGCCTGACCCGGGCGACGGACCTGGCGGGCGGTTTCCAGGCGTGGCGGGCGGCGGGCCTGCCGGTGGCACCGCCGGACGGCACCCCGACGGTTGCGACGCCTTCGGTGGCGGCGGGGTAGTCAGCCCACCGACTCGACCACGGCGCCGTCGCGTACCGACCGGCGCAGGGCCTCGTGCAGCCGGCCGGGGGTGAGCACTCCGACGAAGCGGGTGCCGTCGAGTACGGCGACCCACCCGGCGTCGTACTGGAGCATGACGGAGAAGGCCTGTTTCAGGCTCGCCCCGACCGGCACCCACGCGTCCATGCGCCGGGCGTGGCCGCGTACGGTGCCGGCTCCCTCGGGCGGCAGGGCGGCGGCGGGGACCCAGCCGTGCAGGGCGCCGTCCTGGTCGAGGACGACGCCCCAGCGCGCCCGGTCGGCGCGCAGGCGCGCACCGGCCGCGGCGGTGGGCTCGTCGAGCCGGACGACGGGGGCCGGCTCCAGGTCCGCGGGGGTGACGGGGGTGACCGACAGGCGTTTGAGGCCGCGGTCGGCGCCGACGAACTCGGCGACGTAAGGGGTGGCGGGGGCGCCCAGGACCGTGGCGGGGGAGTCGTACTGCTCGATGCGGCCCTCGCCGTAGACGGCCATGCGGTCGCCGAGGCGTACGGCCTCCTCGATGTCGTGGGTGACGAAGAGCACCGTCTTGCGCACCTGGGCCTGGAGGTTGAGGAACTCGGTCTGCAACCGCTCCCGCACGACCGGGTCGACCGCGCCGAAGGGCTCGTCCATCAGCAGCACCGGCGGGTCCGCGGCCAGCGCCCGGGCCACGCCGACCCGCTGGCGCTGCCCGCCGGAGAGCTGGTCGGGGTAGCGCGGGCCGAACAGGGCCGGGTCGAGGCCCACCAGGTCGAGGAGTTCCGCGGCCCGCGCCCTGGCGGCGGCCCGCTTCCAGCCCAGCAGCGCGGGCACGGTCGCGGTGTTCTCCAGCACCGACTTGTGCGGGAAGAGGCCCACCTGCTGGATGACGTAGCCGATGCGGCGGCGCAGCGCGACCGGCTCCATCGCGGCGATGTCCCTGCCGTCGAGCAGGATGCGGCCGCCGGTGGGTTCGATGAGCCGGTTGACCATCTTCATCGTGGTGGTCTTGCCGCAGCCCGACGGGCCGACCAGCGTCACCAGCTCGCCCGCCGCCACCTCGAAGGCCAGGCCGTCGACGGCGGTGGTGCCGTCGGAGTAGCGCTTGCTGACGTTCTCGAATCTGATCATGTGTCCTCGGCTCCCGGTCTGCCACCGTAGCGCCCGCCGTCCCTGATGTGAGGGATCGCGCATGTATGGGCGTTGTGTGGCGGTGGAACCGGAATGTCGGACCCTGCGGTTAGGCTCGCGCCCATGGCCTCAGAGAACTGCCTGGTCGCCAACGACTGGGTGTGCGGGCAGTACCTGCGCGAATACCGGCAGGAACTCACCGACGCGACGCTCCAGCAGCTGTGGATCACCGCCGTGTCGGTGGCGATCGGGCTGCTCGTCGCCTTCCCGCTCGCGCTGGCCGCCCGCCGCCGGCGGATCGTCGCGGGACCCGTCCTCGCGGCCACCACGATCCTCTACACCGTGCCGTCGCTGGCGATGTTCTCCCTGCTGCTGCCGGTCTTCGGCATCACACCCTGGCTGGTCGTCACCGGCCTGGTGCTCTACTCGCTGACCATCCTGGTCCGCAACATCCTCGCCGGCCTGCAGGCCGTGCCCGCCGACGTGACCGAGTCCGCCCGGGCCATGGGGTACGGGCCGCTGCGGCTGCTCTTCGGCGTCGAACTGCCGCTCGCGCTGCCCGCGGTGATGGCCGGGCTGCGGATCGCCACCGTCTCCACCGTCGCCCTGACCACCGTCGGCGCGATCATCGACTACGGCGGCCTCGGCAATCTGCTGCTGTCCGGCATCGGCAGCAACTTCCGCGCCCAGGTGCTGGCCGCCTCCGTGCTCTGCGTCGTCATCGCCGTACTCGCAGACGTGGCTCTGCTCGGCGTGCAGTGGCTGCTGACACCGTGGAAGCACAAGCGCCGCCGGGCCAGGGCCGGTGCCGCGGCATGAGCGCCGTCGGCGGGGCGTGGGACTGGCTGACCACCGGGGCCAACTGGTCGGGGCAGGAAGGCGTCGTCCACCGCCTCGGCGAGCACCTCTACTTCAGCGGGGTCTCGCTCGCCATCGCCATGGCCCTCGCCCTGCCGCCCGCGCTCCTGCTGGGTCATCACGGCCGCGGCGGCGCCCTCGCCGTCAACGTCTCCAACGCCGGCCGGGCTGTCCCCACCTTCGCCGTACTGACGCTGCTCCTGCTGCTCATCGGCTCCGACAGCGACTGGCCGGTGATCATCGCCCTGGTGCTCTTCGCGGTGCCGCCGCTGGTCACCAACGCCTACGTCGGGGTGCGCGAGGCCGACCCGGACGTCGTCGAGGCGGCCCGCGGCATGGGGATGACCGGCCGCCAGCTGCTGCTGCGGATCGAGCTGCCGCTGGCCTTCCCGCTGATCTGGACCGGTGTCAGAAGCGCCGCCGTCCAGGTGATCGCCACCGCCACGCTGGCCGCACTGGCCGGATTCGGCGGCCTGGGGCGGATCATCACCGCGGGCTTCAACCGGCAGATCACCGCCCAGGTGGTCGCGGGAGCGGTGCTCGTCGCCGTACTCGCCCTGCTGGTCGAAGGCCTCTTCGTGGTCCTGCAGCGCGCCCTGGACCCGATGCGCCGGCGGCCCGCCCGCGCCGCCCCGCCCACCCCCGCCCCCTCACCGTCTGGAGCGACCCGATGATCAACCGACGCGTACGCGCCGCCGGTACGGCACTGGCCGCCGCCCTGCTGCTGACCGCGGCGGCCGGCTGCGGCAGCGGCGGCAAGGACGAACCCGCCGCCGGCGGCGCCGCCCTCGCCACCGGTGCCGCGGCCGCCGCCACCGGCGACCAGGACCTCGTCGTCGGCTCGGCCGGCTTCACCGAGAGCGCGATCCTCGCCGCCATGTACGCCAAGGTGCTCGACAAAGCCGGTTTCCACACCACGGTCAAGACGCTCGCCAACCGCGAGCTGTACGAACCCGCCCTGGAGAAGGGCCAGATCGACGTCGTCCCCGAATATGCCGCGACACTCGCGGAGTTCCTCAACACCAGGGCCAATGGCGCCGACGCCGAGCCGGTCGCCTCCAGCGATGTCACCGCCACCGTCGCCGCACTGACCAAGCTCGCCGACCAGCGCGGCCTCAAGGTGCTCCCCGCGGGCAAGGCCGTCGACCAGAATGCCTTTGCCGTCAGCAAGGACTTCGCCGAGCAGCACCATCTCAAGACCCTTTCCGATCTTGGCGCGTCCAAGGCCAAGATCACATTGGCCGCCGGCGACGAATGCCCCGACCGGCCCTACTGCGAACCGGGACTGAAGAAGACCTACGGCATCGACGTCGTATCCGTGGACCCCAAAGGCGTCGGCACCACCCAGTCCAAGCAGGCCGTCCAGGACGGCACCGACCAGCTCGTCCTCACCACCACCACCGACGCCACCCTCGACCAGTTCGACCTGGTCCTGCTCACCGACGACAAGCACCTGCAGAACGCCGACAACGTCCTGCCCGTACTCAATGCGCAGGACGCCGCCGACCCCAAGGCCGCCGCGGCCCTCGGCAGGCTCACCGCCGTACTCACCACCGCCGACCTCACGGAACTGAACAAGAAGGTCGACGCGGAACGCCAGAAGCCCGGGGATGTCGCCGCCGACTACCTCGACGCCAAGGGGCTGTGATCATCTGACGGGGTAACAGTCCGGGCATTCACCATGCCGCAAAAGGGACACAACGTGCCATGGTGAATGCCCTCCGTATTCGGCCGCCATTAGATACCGGAATCGGGCGGAAAAAGTGTCACCCGCCGCCCCACAGGCCGTCCGCGCACGCTAAATTTCTGGCCATGCCCCGAGGACGCCACCGCCATTCCCAGCCACTGCACCGCCTGCTCCCGCCGCTGAGCGTCGCCGGCAGCGCCGTGGTGCTCGCCGCCGCCTCCCTCGTGGCCGCGGATACCGGCGTCATACGGGTCATCACCGCCGCCACCGCACTCACCGCGATAGCCGGCGCCGCCCTCGCCCGCACCTGGGACCGCTCCGCCGGCCGCGAGGTCGCCGAACTCGAAGCCGCCAGGGTCCGCGAGGAATGGCGCACCGACGAGCGGGTCGCGGAACTGGAAACCGACCTGGAGGAGTCGCGCGACATCCGCGGCCGCCTGGAGAAGAAACTCCGCGGCAAGCGGGCCGAACTCGCCCGGCTCCGCACCGAGCACGCCGACCTCCTGCGGCGGTACGCCACCGCCGAGGCCGAGCGGGCGCGGGCGCTGGAGAAGAACCGGCAGCTGCGGGTCGGCGAGGCGCCGCAGCAGCTCGCCCTCACCGCCGGGACCTCGGCCATCGGGCCTGCGGCCTTCCTCAAGGCCGAGCAGGCGTTGCGGGAGCTGTCACGCAACGCGGCCAGGCAGCAGGCGCAGGCCACGGTCGAGGAAGCGCGCCGCCGCGAAGCGGCGGCACCCGAGGAGCCGCAAGGGCGGCACACCGCGGAATCGCACGCGCGGGCTCTGCCCGTGCGTGAACACCGGCTCGTGCCGGCCGTCGCCGCGGCCGTCCTGCCCTACGCGCAGCCGTCCGCCCCCGGCGGTTCCGGTGCCCGGGCGGTCGGCGGCTTCGACTTCTTCGGCACGCAGAAGGCCCTCCCGCCGGCGGTTTCCACCCCCGACGGGGAGCACGCTCAGGCCGAGCATGCCCAGGCCGAGGACCCGGCCGAGGTCATCGACCTCACCGCTCACGACGACACCGAGCAATTGGACATGTCCGGCCTCCGCGCCCAGGCCTGACGCCTGCGGCGGGCGATCACCTTTCGCCCGGTGGGGGCTTGTCTCGCAGTTCCCCGAGCCCCTTGAGGTCCTGCCCCTTGCGCTGGGCGTTCGCCTTCCCGCCGTCGTGGCTGGTCGCGCAGTTCCCCGCGCCCCTGAAAAACGCTCCCCCTCGCAGGCAGACGGCGCCGCCTGCGCCAGCTCTGCGGGAAGGGGGCACCCCCCAGGGGCGCGGGGAACTGCGCGACAAGCCACGACGCAGCCGCAGGCGAGCGGCCACCGCAAGGGGCAGTTACGGGAGGCGTTCCACCGTCAGGGTGGTGAGGGATTCGGCTGAGGTCAGGATCGTGATCGTGTGGACCTGGGTCGGGGTGAAGGTGAAGGTCAGGACGCGGTAGCGGGGGGTGCCGGGCTCGGCGACGATGCCGACGGTGCCGTCGATGAGGGCGAGGTAGGCGCCGGCCGAGGCGGCGCCGACGGCCGCGTTGCGGGCCACGGCGGCGGCGCCGCGAGTGACCGTCGCGCCGGGCATGTCCGAGCGCGACACCGCGTCGGGGTCGAGCACGGCGACCAGCGCCTCGAAGTCCCCCTCCCGGGCGGCAGCGAGAAACGCACTGACCACCTGCCGCTGCAGCGCGAGATCGGGTTCGGGCGCGACGGGTGCCCCCTGGACGCGGCGCCTGGCGCGGCTGGCGAGCTGCCGGGCCGCGACCGGGGTGCGGTCCACGATGGGCGCGATGTCGTCGAAGGGCACGGCGAACATGTCGTGCAGGACGAAGGCGAGGCGTTCCGCCGGGTCGAGGGTCTCCAGGACGACGAGCATGGCGACGCCGACCGAGTCGGCGAGGACGGCCGCACGCTCGGGGTCGGCGGACTCGGCGGCGCCGGCCGGCGCCGCCGTGAGCGGCTCCTCGCGGCGGGACTTGCGGGAGCGCAGCATGTCGAGGCACACCCGGCCGACGACGGTGGTGAGCCAGCCGGCGAGGTTGGCGACCTCGCCGGTGTCGGACCGGCTGAGCCGCAGCCAGGCCTCCTGAACGGCGTCGTCGGCCTCGGCGGCCGAGCCGAGCATGCGGTAGGCGACCGCGCGCAGGTGGCTGCGGTTGGCCTGGAAGCGTTCTGCCAGTGCCTCGTCGTTCATCGGTCACGTCCTTGCGTAGCGTCGTCGCCACCTTGACGCGTGGCGCACCGCGGATGTGACCGGCCGCCCGCCGGGCTACTTGTCGACGTCGCCGACGACGAAGAACATCGACCCGAGGATGGCGACCATGTCGGCGACCAGCGTGCCGGGCAGCAGCACGGTGAGCGCCTGGATGTTGTTGAACGACGCCGAGCGCAACTTGAGGCGGTAGGGGGTCTTCTCGCCCTTGGAGACCAGGTAGTAGCCGTTGAGGCCGAGCGGGTTCTCGGTCCAGGCGTAGGTGTGGCCCTCGGGGGCCTTGAGGACCTTGGGCAGCCGCTGGTTGATCGGCCCCGGGGGCAGGTCCGTGAGCCGGTCGAGGCAGGCGTCGGCGAGGTCGAGGGCGACGTGGGTCTGTTCGAGCAGCACTTCGAAGCGGGCCAGGCAGTCGCCTTCGGTGCGGGTCACGACCCGCATCGTGTCGGCCAGCTCGCCGTACGCCAGGTAGGGCTCGTCCCTGCGCAGGTCGAAGTCCACGCCTGAGGCCCGGGCGATGGGGCCGCTCACGCCGAAGCCGTGCACGTCCTGCTGGGAGAGGACGCCGACACCGCGGGTCCTGCCGCGGAAGATCTCGTTGCCGAGCACCAGGTCGTCGATGCGGCCCATGCGGGAGCGGACCGCGGCGACGGTGGCCCGCGCGCGGCCGGTCCAGCCGTTCGGCAGGTCCTCCTTGAGGCCGCCGACCCGGTTGAACATGTAGTGCATGCGCCCGCCGGAGACCTCCTCCATCACCTGCTGCAGCTCCTCGCGCTCGGTGAAGGCGTAGAAGATGGGGGTGATCCCGCCCAGCTCCAGGGGGTAGGAGCCGAGGAACATCAGGTGGTTGAGCACGCGGTTCAGCTCGGCGAGCAGGGTGCGGGTCCAGACGGCGCGCTCGGGGACCTCCATGCCGAGCATGCGCTCGACGGCGAGCACGACGCCGAGTTCGTTGGAGAAGGCGGAGAGCCAGTCGTGGCGGTTGGCCAGCATGACGATCTGGCGGTAGTCGCGGGCCTCGAAGAGCTTCTCCGCGCCGCGGTGCATGTAGCCGACGATCGGCTCCGCGGACCGGATGCGCTCGCCGTCGAGCACCAGGCGCAGGCGGAGCACTCCGTGCGTCGAGGGGTGCTGCGGGCCGATGTTCAGCACCATGTCGGTGCCTTCGGCTGCGCCGCCGATTCCGATCGTGGTCTCCGTCATGACCCCATCCTCTCAGCCCGGCCCTCCCGGGCTGCCCGGGTCCCTGGGGGGTGCCCTCTTCCGCAGAGGGGGAGCGTTCTGGGCCGTGTTGTGGAAGTCCCGCCTGCCCCGCGACGCCTGGCACGCACGCTCGCTGCGTTGTCGGAGTCGTCCGAGCAGGCCCACTACGAGGACGACCCTCCGCCTTGCGATCGCACGCACCGGACGCCGCGGGGCCCGCCCTGTGGGCGGACGGCGCTACTTCCAAAACACGGCCCAGGGGCGCGGGGAACTGCGCGCTCGGCCCGGACGAGCGGGAAGAAGGCAACGCCACTGCAAGTGGCAACCGCCTCAGGAGGCGCTGGGGGGACCCCCAGGCGAAGCTCTGGGGGCGGAACTGCGAGACAAGCCACCCGCCGGGGGAAGGTCAGGTCAGGGCGGAAGCCACCGCGGCGAGCGGAGGAGTGGGGGTCAGGGACCAGGTGAAGGTGCCCAGGGCCGAGGGGGAGGTGAGGGTGGCGGCCTGGGTGGCCGCGGCCAGGGCCTGGACGTACGCGGCGGGGGCGGTGGTGGCCAGCGACAGGGGGGGACGGGCCGCGGTCACGCCCAGGGCGCGCAGGGCGGTGCGCTGGGGGACGGGGGTGGCGCCCGGGAGCGAGTCGGCGGCGACGTGGGCGGTGAGGTCGCAGGAGCCGTCGGGCACGGGCGGGACCTGGCGCCCGGCGCGGTAACCGGTGAGGGTGCCGTACTCGGGCCGGCGGGCCAGCTCGTGGGAGTAGTCGACGGCGACGGCGAGCCCGTCGGCGAGGGTGCCGGCCGCGGCGGCCCACGCCTCGTCCCTGGTCCGCCCGATCTCGGCCCGCCCTCCGGGCGGGATCCGCGGCCACCAGCGGCGCAGCCACCGCAGGTCGGCGCCGCCGACCTGCGCCCCGAGCCGCTCGGCCCCGTCGGCGGTGCTGACCTCGACGTAGCGGACGGCGCCGTCCTCGTCGGCCTCGGCCACGTCCAGCGGCACGTTGTCGAGCCATTCGTTGGCGAACAGCAGCCCGCGCACACCGTCCGGCGGCTGCGCGGTCCAGGTGACGCGGGGGTCGAGGCCCGCCGGGCGCGGCGCCAGTTCGACGGCGTAGGCGCGTACCCGCGCGGCCACGGAGGAGGGAAGCGCGTCGAGCACGCCGGCGCACAGCTCGCCGCGGCCCGCGGCCATGTCGGTGAAGACGAGGTCCGCGGGGTGCCCTAGCGCGCTGTCGACCCGGCACAGCAGCTCGGCGACGGCCCGCGCGTACAGCGGCGAGACATGCACTGACGTGCTGAAATGGTCCGCGGGCCGCTCCCGGGTGAAGAAGCCGCCACTGCCGTAGAGCGCCTGCTGCATCGCGGTGCGCCAGGGCAGCCACTGCGGGGTGGGGCTGGTCACACGGAACCTTCCTGACCTGGACTTGCGTCGTAGGGCTGGGCGGTTTGCCACCCGGGGCCGGTAGGGTTCCGGAATACCACAGTGCCGTGGGCGCCGATGCAGGTGGCGGCGGATGTGCGGTAAGGCAGTACGAGGGAGTGGACAGCGGATGACGGCCGGACAGGACGGCACGCCGGAGAACGACGACCCGTTCGGGTACCTCTACCGGGCCGAGGACGGCAGCGAGCAGCCGGCGGCGCCACGCACCTCGTACAACCAGGTGCAGCGGGTCGGCGAGCGGCGCAGCCCCCAGCAGCCCCAGGGGCAGCAGCAGGGCGGGTACGGCTACCCGCCGGCCCAGCAGCCCGGGCAGCCGCAGGGCGGATACGGGTACCCGCAGCCGCAGCAGCAGGCGTACGGCTACGACCAGCAGCAGGGCGGGCAGCAGTACACCCGGCAGCAGCCGCAGTACGCGCCCGCGCCGCAGCCCGGTGACGGCGGTGGCCACCGGGGCGCGGGCCCCGGCCACGGCGGCGGCGACGCGCCCAACCGCAAGGGCCTGCTCATCGCGGCCATCGCGGTGGTGGCCGCGGTCGCGATCGGCATCGCGATCGCCATGAGCCAGGGTGACGGCAAGGGCAACGAGGCCGACAACAAGCCGTCGAGCCCGCCGGTGAGCAGTGCGGCGCCCACGGCGGAGTCGCAGACGCCGTCCGCGTCGCCGACGCCCTTCGCCTCCGACAAGGTCGACGCCAACACCTTCGCGCTGACCGCGCCCGCGGCGACCAGCACGCAGTGGCCGGGGTCGAACGCCGGCACCTACGTCGACAACATGAACCAGGTCGGCGCCGCCGCCACCTGGACGGTCACCGTCCCCGAGGACGGCGCCTACACCTTCTTCATCAGCTACGGGAACGCCGGCCCCGACGCGACGCTCTCGCTCGCCGTCAACGGCAAGATGCGCACCACCCCCGTCAAGCTGAGGAACTACGGCTCCTACACCGACTGGTCGAAGGCGTGGAACAACACCACCTACGCCTACGTCAACCTCACCAAGGGCGAGAACACGCTGGCGCTGAGCTTCCAGGACGGCGACACCGGCGGGGTCAACCTGGACCAGACGTGGCTCAAGCAGGGCCAGGTCACCAAGTAGCCGGCACGACCTCGACGCGCGGCAGCAGCTCCGCGTAGGCGGCCGGGTCGTACTCCCCGGCCGCCGGGGCCAGCACCGTCGCCGCCGACAGGGCGACCGCGCGGGCCAGCCGGGCCGGCCAGGGCAGGCCTTCGGCGAGCCCGGACAGCAGCCCGGCGACCGCGGAGTCGCCGGCGCCGGTCGGGTTGCCGCTCAGCGGCACCGGAGGGGCGGCCCGCCAGCCGCCGTCGTCCTCGGCCACCACCAGCATCCCCTCGGCGCCCAGCGACGCCGCCACCGCCCGCGCCCCCCGCCTGCGCGCGTCCCTCGCCGCCCCCACCGGCTCGGCGAAACCGGTCAGGCCGGCCAGCTCGTCGGCGTTCGGCTTGATCAGGTCCGGCCGTGCGGCCAGGCCGCGCCGCAGCGGCGGGCCGTCGGAGTCCAGCAGGACGTACACGCCGGCCGCGCGGGCCTCGCGTATCAGCTCCGCGTACGCCCCCACCGGGACGCCCGGCGGCAGGCTGCCGCACAACGCCACCGCGTCGGCGTCCCCCGCCGCCAGCAGCTCCCGGTAGACCCGCAGCAGCGCCCCCCACTCGGCGGGCGTGACGGTGGGACCCGGCTCGTTCAGCAGCGTCGCCCCACCGCTGCGGGACTCCACGATCCCGACGGTACGGCGGGTGTGCCCGGCGATCGGCACGAGCGCGTCCGCCAGGCGGGCCGCGTTCGGGTCCGCGGCCAGCCGCCGCCGCACCTCGCCGCCCGCGGGTCCCCCCGCGAACCCCGTCACGGCCACGCGGTGCCCCAACGCCGCCAGCACGCGGGCGACGTTCAGCCCCTTCCCGCCCGCCCGCTCGACCACGTCCAGCACCCGGTGCGCAGCTCGCGGCCGCAGGGCCGGCACCCTGTACGTCAGGTCCAGCGCCGCATTGAGCGTGACAGTAATGATCACGCCCCCATCTTTCCCTCCCCCCACCCGGCCGACCCCGGGGGGCTCCCCGCGATGCCCGCTCCGCAGAGGGCACCCACAAGGGGCGCGGGGAACTGCGCGCCAAGCCCACCACGTACGCGCGGGTCGTCTCCGTCCGAAAGGGGCTGTTCGGTTCGCTCCGGACCACCGGCCGGTGGTGGGTTGCGCGCGCAGTTCCCCGCGCCCCTAAAAACGCTCGCCCTCTGGGCGGAAGTGGGCGTCAGGGGTGCTTCAGCCAGGTGCCCTGACGCATGACGGCCGTGACGTCGTAGGACTCGTCCAGGACGACGAGGTCCGCGTCCATGCCCGGGGCGAGCGTGCCGACGCGGTCGGCGAGCCCGATCAACCGCGCGGGGTTCGTGGAAACCGCGCGGACCGTGTCGGGGAGTGACAGGCCGTCGAGGGTGACCGCGCGCTTGAAGGCGGTGTCCATCGTCAGGGTGGAGCCGGCGATGGAGCCGCCTTCGACGAGGCGGGCGACGCCTTCGAGGACCTCGACCTTGAGCGGGCCGAGGTCGTAGAGCCCGTCGCCGAACCCGGCGGCGTCCATCGCGTCGGTGATGAAGGCGACCCGGTCGGCCCCTGCCGTGCCGAAGGCGAGTTCGAGCACGGACGGGTGCAGGTGGGTGCCGTCGTTGATGAGTTCGACGGTGATCCGCTCGTCCTCCAGGAGCGCCGCGATCGGCCCCGGCGCCCGGTGGGCGAGCGGCGGCATCGCGTTGAAGAGGTGGGTGGCGACGGTCGCCCCCGCCTCGATCGCCTCGACGGTCTGCTCGTACGTGGCGTCGGTGTGCCCGATCGCGGCGATGACGCCGAGTTCTGCGAGCAGCCGTACGGACTCGATGCCGCCGGGCAGTTCGGCCGCGAGGGTGACCATCTTCGCGGTGCCGCGCGCGGCCTCCACGAGCTTGCGCACGTCGGCGGGGTCGGGGTGGCGCAGCAGGCCCTCGTCGTGGGCGCCCTTGCGGCAGGGGGAGATGAAGGGCCCCTCGTAGTGGATGCCGGCGATCTCGCCCTGCTCCACGAGTTCCGAGAGCATCCCGGCCTGCCGGATCAGCGCGTCCATCGTCTCGGTGACGGTGGAGACGACCAGCGTGGTCGTACCGTGCTCGCGGTGGGTGCGCACCCCGGTGAGCACGTCCTCGGCGGTGCCGGAGGTGAAGGACGCGCCGCCGCCGCCGTGGTTGTGGATGTCCACGAAGCCGGGGACGACGGTGTGGCCCGCGGACAGGTCGAGGACGACGTCGTCGGGCAGCGGCCCGGTGTCGGCCGCGATGCGCGTGCCCTCGACCGCGATCCGGCCGCCTTCCACCACACCCGTGGGCAGGACCACACGGGCACCCGCCAGCACCGTGCGCTGCGTTGTCGTTACGGGGGCCATCAGGCGGTTACCTCCACGGAGAGTAGATCCCAGGCGAGCAGGCCGGCGCCCAGGCATCCAGCGGTGTCCCCGAGGGCGGCGGGGACGATGAGGGGGAGCTTCTGGAAGGTGGTGCGCTCCTCGACGGCCGCCCGCAGCGGGCCGAAGAGGGTGTCGCCGGCTTCGGCGAGGCCGCCGCCGATGATGATGACCCGCGGGTCGATCAGGGTGAGCCCGGTGACCAGGCCGGCGGCCAGCGCGTCGACGGCGTCCCGCCAGACCTCGGTGGCGCGCGGGTCGCCGGCTTCGACGGCGCGTGCGCAGTCGGCGGCGTCGGCTTCGGGGTCGCCGCTGGCGGCGGCCCAGGCGCGGGAGACGGCGCCGGCGGAGGCGAGGATCTCCATGCAGCCGTACTGCCCGCAGGTGCACTCGGGTCCGCCGGGGCGTACGACGCAGTGGCCGAGTTCGCCGGCGAAGCCGTGGGCGCCGGCCTCGATGCGCCCGTCGATGCCGATGGCGCCGGCGATGCCGGTGCCCAGGGCGAGGAAGAGGAAGCGGTCGGTGCCGCGGCCCGCGCCGATGCGGCCTTCTGCGAGGCCGCCGCTGCGTACGTCGTGGCCGAGGGCGACGGGTACGCCGTCGAGCCGTTCCGACAGCAGCGCCCGCAGGGGCACGTCCTTCCAGCCGAGGTTGGAGGAGTACGCGGCGATGCCGTTGACGTCGTCCACGATGCCGGGCACGGCGACGCCCGCGGCGGCGGCTCCTTCGCCGTACGCGCGGGCACCGTGGGCGCGCAGGTCCGCGGCGAAGTCCAGGATCGCGGTCACGACGGCGTCGGGGCCGTGCTCCCTGCCGGTGGGCCTGCGGTCCTCGTGCAGCAGGGTGCCGTCGGCTGCTACCAGCGCGGCCTTCATCCCGGTGCCACCCACATCAAGGGCGATGACATGTCTCACGGGGACAGTCTCGCGGGTAACCCCTGTAAAGGTCTAGTCCACTCGTCGAGGAAGATCCGTGGCGTCATACCGCGACCCGCTGAATGACGGATTCCGGCGGTGGTGTAGACCTTGGGTGAACCTGTGGGGAAGACTCTGCGCTTCCGCGGACCCTCCATCCTCGAAAGCGGTAACCGGAGCATGAGCGTGCAGCGACGAAGACTTGTCAGCCTTGTGGCGTCCGGACTCGGCACCGTACTCGCCGCGACCGGCCTCAGCGCCTGCAGCGGCAGCTCGGACAAGGACGTCACCTTGCGCCTGGTCGCCGCCGACTACGGCGACCCCAAGACGCACAACAGCTCGACGGAGTACTGGAACGCCCTCGTCAAGTCCTTCGAGCAGAAGAACCCGCACATCAAGGTCGACGTGCAGGTCGTCGACTGGGACCACGTCGACGCCAAGGTCGCGGCCATGGCCAAGGCCGGCCAGGCCCCCGACATCGCGCAGATCGGCTCCTACGCCGACTACGCGTCCAAGGGCATGCTCTACGCGGCCGACGACCTCTTCCCGATCAGCATGCAGGCCGACTTCATCCCCTCGCTGGTCAAGGCCGGCTCGGTCCGCCGGGTGCAGTACGGCCTGCCGTGGGCGTCCAGTTCGCGGCTGTTCTTCTACAACAAGGCCCTGTTCAAGCAGGCCGGCATCAAGAAGGCGCCGGCGACCTGGGCGGACGTCGCACGCGACGCGGGCAGGCTCAAGGACCACGGCGTCAAGGTGCCCTACGGGCTGCCGCTGGGCACGGAGGAGGCGCAGGCCGAGTCCCTGATGTGGATGCTCGGCGCCTCCGGCGGCTACACCGACACCGTCGGCGGCTACACCTTCGACTCCGTCGAGAACGTCGCCGCCTTCACCTGGGTCAAGGACAACCTCGTCGCGAAGGGCCTCACCGGCCCCGGCGACCCCGCCAAGACCAACCGCCGCACCGTCTTCTCCGACTTCCTGTCCGGCGACGCCGCCATGATCAACGGCCACCCGACGCTGCTCGCCCAGGCCAAGGCCGCGCACATCGACGTCGGTGTCGCCGCGCTGCCCGGCGAGCGCGGCCCGCTGTCCGACACGCTGGGTGTGGCCGACTGGATGATGGCGTTCAAGCAGAAGGACGACCACCTCAAGGCGGACAGCGCCTTCCTGCAGTACGTCTACAGCCCGGAGAACTCGCTGAAGTTCCTGGAGCAGTACGGCCTGCTGCCGGTGACCACCAGCGCCTCGCAGGCGATGGAGCACAACCCCAAGGACGCGGACCTGCTGCAGTTCCTCGACCGGCTGCCCGACGCGGTCTTCTACCCCGTCGACAAGACCTCCTGGGGGCCGGTCAGCGACCAGGTCAAGAAGACGATCGGCTCCGCCGTGGACGGCGACCCCAAGCAGGTGCTCGGCGTCCTGCAGCGGTTCGCCACCGCGCAGGGCGGGAAATAGGCCCTTCGTGAGCCAAGAGGAGCTGTCCGCGCGGGACATCGAGGTCCTGGACTTCGCGTCCAGGACCTGGTCGGGCCCGGGCGCCCGCGACCGCGCGATACGCGAACGCCTCGGCATCTCCCCGACCGCCTACCTCCAGCTCCTCAACGCCCTCCTCGACGACCCCCGCGCCCTGGCCCACGCCCCGGTCACGGTCAACCGCCTCCGCACCACCCGCGCCGAGCGCCGCCGCGAGCGCTGAGGTTTCCTTCGACCTTCCCGCCGTCGTGGCTGGTCGCGCAGTTCCCCGCGCCCCTTCAAAAACGCTCACCCTCCGGGAAGAGGGCAAGCCAAAAGGGGCGCGGGGAACTGCGCGCCCAATCACCCACGCACCGAAAGGTGCAAGCCCACAGCAGTGGCACCCACCTGGGGGCGCGGGGAACTGCGCGACAAGCCCACCACTGGGAGAAGGTCCCGCGACGACAGCCGCACCCCCCGTGGGGGGGACCGGTAAGGTCAAGGCATGGCTTCCGCGGAGATCCCGACCCCCACCACTCCCGAAGGAAAAGAAGGCCTGGCAGCACTGCTGTCGCACCCGCAGCGCGCGGTCGTCGCGCTGGACTTCGACGGCACACTGGCCCCGATCGTCCCCGACCCCGAGCAGGCCCGCGCCCACCCGGGCGCGGTCCCGGCGCTGGCACGCCTGGCGCCCCACCTCGCGGCGGTGGCCGTGGTCACCGGCCGCCCGGCCGGGGTCGCGGTCCGCTACGGCGGCTTCGCCGGGGTCCCGGCCCTGGACCACCTGGTGGTGCTCGGCCACTACGGCGCCGAGCGCTGGGACGCGCACACCGCCGAGGTGCACAACGCGGGGGCGCACCCCGGCGTCACCGCGGTCCGCGCGGAACTGCCCGGCTTCCTCGACCGCAACGGCGCCTGGCAGGGCACCTGGATCGAGGACAAGGCCGGCCGGGCGGTCGCCGTCCACACCCGGCGTACGGAGGACCCGGACGCCGCCTTCGAGGCGTTGCGCGCCCCGCTGTCCCAACTGGCCGCGGACCACGGCCTGGTGGTCGAGCCGGGGCGCTACGTCCTGGAGCTGCGCCCGCCGGGCGTGGACAAGGGCGTGGCCTTGGCGGCGTACTTGCGCGAGGTGGACGCGGGCTGCGTCCTCTACGGCGGTGACGACCTCGGCGACCTCGCCGCCTATGCCGCGGTGCACGAACTGCGCCAACAGGGCCTGCCCGGGGTGCTGGTGGCCAGTGCGGGCGGCGCCGACTCGCCCAAGGAGCTGACCTCGCAGGCCGACCTGGTCGTCCCCGGCCCGGCCGGAGTCGTCGCGTTGCTCGACGCCATCGCCGACGCGATCACGCCTCCAGCGCGCTGACCTGGTCCAGGAACCACTGCGTCGGCGGCAGTGCGGTCGCCGCCGCCGCGAGGCGCTTGGTGCGGTCGGCGCGCTCGGCGTCGGGGAGGGTCAGGGCGTCGTTCAGCGCCTGGGCGGTGGCGCTGACGTCGTAGGGGTTGACGACGATCGCGTCGCCGCCCAGCTCCTCGTACGCGCCCGCCTCGCGGGACAGCACCAGGGCGACGCCGTTGTCCGACACCACCGGCATCTCCTTGGCGACCAGGTTCATGCCGTCCCTGATCGGGTTGACCAGCGCCACGTCCGCGAGGCGGTACGCCGCCAGCGAGCGCGGGAAGTCGTCGTCGACCTTGAGCAGCACCGGCTGCCAGTCGGCGGTGCCGAACTCCTCGTTGATCTCGGCGGCGACCCGGCCGACCTCCTCGGTGTACTCGCGGTACACCGCCAGGTCCTGGCGCGAGGGGTAGGCGAAGGCCACGTGCACCACCCGGCTGCGCCAGCCGGGGCGGTCCGTCAGCAGCCTGCGGTACGCGTACAGGCCGCGCACGATGTTCTTCGACAGCTCGGTGCGGTCCACCCGGACGACGAGCTTGCGCCCCGGGCCTGCCTCGGCCCGCAGCGCGGCCATCCGCTCGGCCACGTCGTCGCGGGCGGCGCGCTCGCGCAGGAAGTCGGCGTCCGCGCCCAGGCCGTGCACGCCGAGCCGGGTCGTACGCCCGCGGTGCGTCACCTCGCGGCCGTCCGCGGAGACCTCCGCGCCCAGGACGTCGGCG
Source organism: Actinacidiphila bryophytorum (assembly GCF_016916835.1). Classification (GTDB taxonomy): domain Bacteria; phylum Actinomycetota; class Actinomycetes; order Streptomycetales; family Streptomycetaceae; genus Actinacidiphila; species Actinacidiphila bryophytorum. The sequence goes on from NZ_JAFFIX010000027.1 coordinate 95,939, forward strand.
CAGCACGCGGCGAAGGCGTCCGCCCAGCGGCGGGTCAGGAAGGCGGCGCGGTCCGAGCCGAGGATGCCGTCGAGGACGGCCGCCGCGATGTCGTCGGGCAGCAGCCGGAAGTAGTCCGGCGGTGCCCACGGGGTGTGCGAGAAGTGCCCGATGCGCAGGTCGGGGCGCCGCGCCCGGAGCAGCGCCGGGACCAGGGCCAGGTGGTAGTCCTGCACCAGGACGGACGCCTGCGGTGCGGCCTCCTCGGCCAGGGCGTCGGCGAAGGCGGCGTTGTACGTCTCGTAGGCCGCCCACTGGTGGCGGAAGTCCTCGTCGAAGGCGGGTTCGAGGGGGGTCTGGTAGAGCATGTGGTGCACGAACCAGAGCACCGAGTTGGCGATGTCGTTGTAGGCCGCGTGGAAGACGGCCGGCTCGACGGAGATCATCCGCGAGCCGGGTTCCGCGGTGCCGCGGCGCACCGCCTCCCGGTCGCCGTCGGTGAGGGCGGCGCACACCCACAGCGACTCACCCGCGGAGTCGATCGCGCTCAGCCCGGACACGACACCGCCGCCGCCGCGTCTGCTGCGCAGCTCACCGTCGTCCCCGACGCTGTAGGCCACCGGGCCGCGGTTGGACGCGACCAGAATCCGGGCAGCACGCGACGATCCGTCCATGCGCCGAGCCTTGCCACGTAGTGCCCGCCTCAAACCTCCCGGGCCACCCCGCCCCCGCATGCCCCTTCCGTAATCCGCCAGCCCCTCCGGGGCGCGGGTGTGCGTTGCCCTTGCGCAGGGCGGCGAGCCTTTTCAGGCCGCGACGTCCCGGGCGGTCCCCTTCCGCAGGGGGTGCTTCTTGCCGGCCGCGCGGCCTGAGCTGGGTGCCCATGCGTAGGGCGGTGCTTTTCAGGGGCGCGGGGAACTGCGCGCCAAGCCCCCACCGGGCGCGCGGGTCGTCACCGCCCCGAAGGGGCTGTTCCTGTCGGAGCCGGACCACCGGCCGGTGAGCGAAGCGAGTGGGGGCACCTCCAGGCGAAGCGCTGGGGGAGGGCTGCGCGCGCGGTTCCCCGCGCCGCTGAAAACGGTCACCCTCTGTCGCAGAGGGCAAGCCATCAGGGGCGCGGGGAACTGCGCGCCAAGCCCCCACCGGGCGCGCGGGTCGTCACCGCCCCGAAGGGGCTGTTCCTGTCGGAGCCGGACCACCGGCCGCGAGCGAAGCGAGATGGGGGCACCCCCAGGCAAAGCCCTGGGGGAGGCTGCGCGCGCGGTTCCCCGCGCCGCTGGAGAGCACCGCCGACCGCAGCGGCACCCCCTGGCGGGAACCCGCCCCGGAGGGGCTAGGCCGTGTTTTGGAAGTCCCGCCTGCCCCGCGACGCCTGGCACGCACGCTCGCTGCGTTGTCGGAGTCGTCCGAGCAGGCCCACTACGAGGACGACCCTCCGCTTTGCGATCGCACGCACCAGACGCCGCGGGGCCCGCCCTGTGGGCGGACGGCGCTACTTCCAAAACACGGCCTAGGCAGCCGGGCGGCTGAGGTATTCGGGGACGTTCAGCATCGGGGGGCGTTCCTCGGTGTCGACCGGGTGGGTCGAGGGGACGAAGCGGCCGGACGCGCGGTCGTACTGGGTGAGGGCCGGGCGGACCAGGTGGGCGCGGCCGGCGAGGCGGAGGTGCGCGGTGCGGTAGATGGCCGCGGCCATGCGCCCCAGCGCCTGGCCGTCCTGGTGGCGGTGGTGTCGCACACCGACGTCCACCTGGCCGAGCGCGTCGAGGCCGGCGAGGGCGAGGGAGTCGATGAGCATGCCCAGCTCGACGCCGTACCCGACGGGGAAGGGGAGCTGTTCCAGGAGCGTGCGGCGGGCCGCGTACTCGCCGCCGAGGGGCTGGACGAAACCGGCCAGCCGCGGCCAGTGGAGGTTGAGCAGGGGGCGGGCGACCAGCTCGGTGACCCGCCCGCCGCCGGCGGGCACGACGGCGCCGCCGGTCTCCAGCGGGCGGTCGTACATCGCCTTGACCAGCTGCACCGCCGGCTCGGTGAGCAGCGGCCCGACGATCCCCGACACGAAGCGGGAGTCGAACTCCCGCAGGTCCGCGTCCACGAAGCACACGATCGCCCCGCTGGTGACCAGCAGCGACCGCCACAGCACCTCGCCCTTGCCGGCGACGGCCGGCACCCTCGGCAGGATGGCGTCCCGCGCGACGACGGTGGCGCCGGCGTCCGCGGCGACGCGGGCGGTGGCGTCGCGGGACCCGGAGTCCACGACGACGACCTCGTCGACCAGCGGCACGTCCGCGGTCATGAGGTCGCGCCTGATGACCTCGACGATCGCGCCGACGGTCGCCTCCTCGTCCAGCGCGGGCAGCACCACGCTGACGGTCCCCGCGGGACCGGCCGCCCGCTTCGCGGCGAGCAGCAGGTCGAGCGGCCGGTCGGCGGCCGACCAGGAGCGGCGGGCCAGCCAGCTCTCCACCTCTTCGAGCACGTGCGCGTCTCCTGTGTGATCCATCTCGCGGTTCGGACGACTATCTCAACGGTCACCCTCGTCGGTTACAGTCTTGAACAATGCTCGTGAGCCCCGCATGCCGGGGTGCCGCGGCAGGACAAACGCCCGGGCCTGAGTCGCCCGGAGCCATACCGCTCATCCAGAGGGGCAGAGGGAACGGCCCGTTGAAGCCCCGGCAACCCTCCCGCCGACCGCGAGGTCATGGTGGGGAAGGTGCCAATTCCGTCTCGTGGCGACGTCCGCCGCGAGGAAGATGAGGAGAAAGGGCCTCGCCATCATGGCTGTGCAGACCGTCGCCGGTAAGAGCACCAGCACCTCCGCGGAAAATCCTCAGGAAACCCCGTTCGGCCCTGCCGCCGCCCTGTCGTGCCGGGAGTGCGGCACCCGCTACCCGCTGACCCCGGTCTTCGCGTGCCTGGAGTGCTTCGGGCCGCTGGAGGTGGCGTACGACCTGCCGGTGGGCGACCCGGAGGGCCTGCGGGCGCGTATCGAGGCGGGACCGGCGAACATCTGGCGCTACGCACCGCTGCTGCCGGTGCCCGCTGACGTCACGCAGAAGCAGAACCTCAACCCGGGATGGACCAAGCTCGTCAAGGCCGACAACCTGGCGCGCGAGCTGGGCGTGACGGGCGGCCTGTACGTCAAGGACGACTCGGGCAACCCGACGCACTCCTTCAAGGACCGGGTCGTGGCGATCGCCCTTGAGGCGGCCCGCACCTTCGGCCTGACCACGCTGTCCTGCTCGTCCACCGGCAACCTGGCCGGTGCGGTGGGCGCCGCTGCCGCCAGGGCCGGCTTCCGCAGTTGCGTGTTCATCCCGCACGACCTGGAGGAGGGCAAGGTCGTGATGGCCGCGGTCTACGGCGGCGAGCTGGTCGCGATCGAGGGCTCGTACGACGACGTGAACCGTTTCTGCTCGGAGCTGATCGGCGACCCGATCGGCGAGGGCTGGGGCTTCGTCAACGTGAACCTGCGGCCGTACTACGGCGAGGGCTCCAAGACGCTGGCGTACGAGATCGCCGAGCAGCTGGGCTGGCGGCTGCCGGACAACCTGGTCATCCCGATCGCGTCCGGCTCCCAGCTCACCAAGATCGACAAGGGACTGCAGGAGCTGATCAAGCTCGGCCTGGTCGAGGACAAGCCGTACAAGATCTTCGGCGCCCAGGCCGAGGGCTGCTCGCCGGTGTCGGCCGCCTTCAAGGCCGGGCACGACGTGGTGCGCCCGGTCAAGCGGGACACCATCGCCAAGTCGCTGGCGATCGGGAACCCGGCGGACGGCCCGTACGTACTGGACATCGCCCGGCGCACCGGCGGCGCGGTCGAGGACGTCAACGACGAGCAGGTCGTGGACGCGATCAAGCTGCTGGCCCGCACCGAGGGGATCTTCGCCGAGACGGCCGGCGGGGTGACCGTCGGTGTGCTGAAGAAGCTGATCGAGACCGGGCAGCTGGACCCGGCCGCCGAGACCGTCGTGTTCAACACCGGCGACGGCCTGAAGACCCTGGACGCGGTGTCCCCGACCACCGGGCCGACCGCGACCATCCGCCCCACCGTTGCCGCGTTCCGAGAGGCTGGCCTCGCATGAGTGCTTCCGTCCGTATCCCCACCATCCTGCGCACGTACACCGGCGGCCAGGCCGAGGTCCCGGCCGAGGGCGACACGCTGGCCGCGGTGATCGAGTCGCTCGAAAAGAATCATGCGGGTATTTCCGCGCGGGTTCTCGACGAGACCGGAAAACTCCGTCGTTTCGTGAACGTGTATGTCAACGATGACGATGTCCGCTTTTCCGAGGGTCTTGCGACGGCGGTGCCGGACGGCGCCAGCGTCTCGATCATTCCCGCGGTCGCCGGCGGCTGAGCCGGACGGTACCCGACCTGACAGGAATCCGCAGACACTCTGACGTTTAACCCGCGCCCCATCCGGGAACTGCTTTCGTCCCCGGGTGGGGCGCCCGCATGCGGGCCGGTAGTTGAAGCTCTGTACAGTTGCCGGGGGCAAGTGGCACTTCCTGAGGTTGCTGAGCATCAACTGCGGCGATTTATCGCCAAATTCACAAGCGATAAGACCTGGTACGTACCTTATGTCCGGTCCGACTTGACCCGCATTATCGTTTTTTCCTGGGGTATTTCCGATCGGTCGCGCCCAGAATTCTCGTCCAATTGACCTGTTGCAGACGGCATCCGTGCAGATACATTCAGCCGCGGTCGACGCGTTCCGGCGCACACCCCTGAGGGGGTGAGGTCTGACCCGGGCCCGCGGAGCGCGGGGCCGCGATAGGGCCAGTAATAGGGGAGTTAGGAATGGCTCAGGGCACCGTCAAGTGGTTCAACGCGGAGAAGGGCTACGGCTTCATCGCGGTCGACGGTGGTGCGGATGTCTTCGTCCACTACAGCGCGATACAGATGGACGGATACCGCACCCTCGAAGAAGGCCAGCGGGTCGAGTTCGAGATCTCGCAGGGTCAGAAGGGGCCGCAGGCGGACATGGTCCGCCTCGCCGGCTGATCGGCTCGGACGCGTTCGGCCACCGACGCGACGCCAGACACGAGGGGCCACCCCACCAGGGGTGGCCCCTCGCCCGTTGTCCGGGAAGGCCGGGCAAGGAGGCCGGACGGGGCGGGCCGGGAGGCCCGGGGCGCTTGCACTCGCAGGGGGTGAGTGCTAATCATTGGCGTTAGCACTCTCCGAGTGAGAGTGCCACTTGGACCGGGTTGGTGAGGCTCGGCCGGGCGTCGGGAAGGAACCGGCGGACGGCGGGCCGTCCGTCGCGGGCACCACACGGTCCGATCCACCGCCCCCCGCCTCGGTGGGGGAACCCCCAGTCCGCGGAGGACACTTCACATGGCTAAGATCATCGCGTTCGATGAGGAGGCGCGGCGCGGCCTTGAGCGCGGGATGAACCAGCTCGCCGACGCCGTTAAGGTCACCCTCGGTCCCAAGGGCCGGAACGTCGTCCTTGAGAAGAAGTGGGGCGCCCCCACGATCACCAACGATGGTGTCTCCATCGCCAAGGAGATCGAGCTGGAGGACCCGTACGAGAAGATCGGCGCCGAGCTGGTCAAGGAAGTCGCGAAGAAGACCGACGACGTCGCCGGCGACGGCACGACGACCGCGACCGTCCTGGCCCAGGCCCTGGTCAAGGAGGGCCTGCGCAACGTAGCCGCCGGCGCCAACCCGATGGCGCTCAAGCGCGGCATCGAGCGTGCCGTCGAGGCCGTCTCCGCCGCCCTGCTGGAGCAGGCCAAGGACGTGGAGACCAAGGAGCAGATCGCTTCGACCGCCTCCATCTCCGCCGCCGACACCCAGATCGGCGAGCTGATCGCCGAGGCGATGGACAAGGTCGGCAAGGAAGGCGTCATCACCGTCGAGGAGTCGCAGACCTTCGGGCTCGAGCTCGAGCTCACCGAGGGCATGCGCTTCGACAAGGGCTTCATCTCGGCGTACTTCGCCACCGACCTGGAGCGTATGGAGGCGTCGCTCGACGACCCGTACATCCTGATCGTCAACTCGAAGGTCTCCGCGGTCAAGGACCTGCTCCCGCTGCTGGAGAAGGTCATGCAGTCGGGCAAGCCGCTGCTGATCATCGCCGAGGACGTCGAGGGCGAGGCCCTGTCGACCCTGGTCGTCAACAAGATCCGCGGCACCTTCAAGTCCGTCGCCGTCAAGGCGCCCGGCTTCGGTGACCGCCGCAAGGCCATGCTCGGCGACATCGCCATCCTCACCGGTGGCACCGTCATCTCCGAGGAGGTCGGCCTCAAGCTGGAGAACGCCGGTCTCGACCTGCTCGGCCGCGCCCGCAAGGTCGTCATCACCAAGGACGAGACGACCATCGTGGACGGCTCGGGCGACACCGACCAGGTCGCCGGCCGGGTCAACCAGATCCGCGCCGAGATCGACAACAGCGACTCGGACTACGACCGCGAGAAGCTCCAGGAGCGCCTGGCGAAGCTGGCCGGCGGCGTGGCCGTCATCAAGGCCGGTGCCGCCACCGAGGTCGAGCTCAAGGAGCGCAAGCACCGCATCGAGGACGCGGTGCGCAACGCCAAGGCGGCCGTCGAGGAGGGCATCGTCGCCGGCGGCGGCGTGGCCCTGCTGCAGGCCTCCGCGGTGTTCGAGAAGCTGGAGCTGGACGGCGACGAGGCGACAGGCGCCAACGCCGTGAAGCTCGCGCTGGAGGCCCCGCTCAAGCAGATCGCGGTCAACGGCGGCCTCGAGGGCGGCGTCATCGTCGAGAAGGTGCGCAACCTCCCGATCGGCCACGGCCTGAACGCCGCGACCGGCGAGTACGTCGACATGATCGCCGAGGGCATCATCGACCCGGCGAAGGTCACCCGATCCGCGCTGCAGAACGCGGCGTCCATCGCCGCGCTGTTCCTCACCACCGAGGCCGTCATCGCGGACAAGCCCGAGAAGGCGGCCCCGGCCGCCCCGGGTGGCATGCCCGGCGGTGACATGGACTTCTGATCCCGGGACACCCCAGGATCACCGTCCGAAGCACGGCGGCGCCCCCTTCCCGTCAGGTACGGGAAGGGGGCGCCGCCGTGTGTGCCGGCTCAGCCGCGGGTCCAGACCGAGTCAGTTGGCGGGCATCGCCAGCGGTGCGGGCAGGTGCCCGGGGTCGGTGACGCCGATGACGTCGTCCTCGGTGATCACCGCGAGCCCCGGGTCGACGCCGGCGACCGGGTAGACGCTGACGGTCTGCCGCGGCTCGGAGCCGCCGCCGTCCTGGCAGCCCTCGAACCAGCCCTGCCCCAGCGGGCTGCCCTTGTGCGGTACCACCTTCGCGGACTCCTGACCGGGCGCCAGGACGTACAGCGTGCCGCCGTAGTGGAGTTGCCACGCGCAGTCCGCGTTCGCGCCGGAGGCGCCGCCTCCGGCGCCTCCTGAGCACCCGGCCAGTGCCAGCCCTGCCGCTGCCAGCGCCGCCGCCGTCAGTGCCGCTCGTCGTCCGTTCACGGATCCCCCCTCGTCTCGGTGTGCCGATGGGACGCACCTCGGGCGAAGGGGGTTCCGGACACGCCCTAGCGGCCGGCGGACTCCAGGGCCTTGCGGAGGTGGCCGCCGGACTCGGACAGCAGGCGGGCGGCGGTCGGGGCGTCGACCCTCGCCAGCAGGGTCAGGATGGCCGGTTTCACCTCACCGCCGGTGGCGGTCAGCGCCTGCTCGATGGCCGTGTCGTCGGCGCCGGTGGCCAGCGACACGATGCGCCGCGAGCGCGCCCGCAGCTTCTCGTTGGATGCGCGCACGTCCACCATCAGGCTCCCGTAGGTCTTGCCGAGCCGGATCATGGTGATCGTCGAGAGCATGTTGAGCACCAGCTTCTGGGCGGTGCCCGCCTTGAGCCGGGTGGAGCCCACCACGATCTCCGGGCCGACCACGACCTCGATGCCGTGGTCGGCGGCGGCGGCCAGCGGCGAGTCCGCGTTGCAGGACAGCCCCACGGTCAGCGCGCCCAGTGCGCGGGCGTGCTCGACGGCGCCCACGGCGTACGGGGTGCGCCCCGACGCCGAGATCCCGACAACGGTGTCGGCCGCGGTCAGACCGAGCGCGTCCAGGTCCTCGGCGGCCAGCTCCCGGCTGTCCTCCGCCCCCTCGATCGAGGTGACCATCGCGGCGGGCCCGCCCGCGATGAGGCCGACGACCTCCTGCCCCGGTGTGGTGTTGAAGGTCGGCGGGCACTCGCTGGCGTCCAGTACGCCGAGTCTGCCCGCCGTGCCCGCGCCGGCGTAGACGAGCCGGCCGCCGCGCGCCATCCGGTCGGCGATGCCGTCGATCGCCGCGGCGATGCTGGGCAGTTGGGCGGCGACTGCGGCGGGAACGGTGGTGTCCTCACCGTTCATCGTGCGGGCGATCTCCAGGGTCGGCAGGCGGTCGATCTCTGCCAGCTCCGGCCGGAACGCCTCGGTGGTCAGCGTGTCCAGCTCTCGGCGCAGCTCGGTGTACTGGGGCATTTGCGGCTCGTTCATCCTTCTCGCAGTGGTCAGGTGCGGGCATGGGGGGATGGGCCGGCCGGCCGTCGTCCTTGGCGCGGGGGGCTCGTAGGTCCGGACACGTAAGTCCGGATAAGTGGTTTCAGCGCATTATTTCAGTGCATGGTCAGCCACGGGCTCCACGCGGCCGGTGGCGGTGGGCCAGCGCCTCGTACGACGCGGCGAGCGCGGGCGCCGCCGACTCGTACGTACGCTGCGCGACTCCCACGAACAGGCAGTCCACCAGTAGGAGTTGGCTCGTCCTGCTGGACATCGCGGCCGGCCGCAGCTCGCTCTCGCGGGAACTCGACGTGGTCAGGACGATGTCCGCCCACTGGGTGACGGGGCCGTCAGGGCGGCCGGTGAGCGCGATCGTCGTCGCCCCCCGGTCGAAGGCCGCCCGCAGCGGCTCCATCACGTCGTGCGTGCCGCCCGAGTGCGTGATCGCCACCGCGACGTCGCCGGGGCGCAGCTGCACGGCGTTCGTCACCGCCAGGTGCGGGTCGGTGTGCGCGTGCGCGATCCGGCCGATCCGCAGCAGCTTCTGCGCCAGGTCCTGGCCGACCAGGCCCGAGGCGGCCATCCCGTAGATGTCCGTGCGGCGGGCCGCGGACAGCGCGGTCACCGCGGCCTCCAGTTGCGCCATGTCCACCTGGGCGGCGGTGTCGGCCAGCGTCTGCTGCTCCTCCGCCGCGAGCTTGGCGACGACGTCGGCCAGCGGGTCGTCCACCGCGATGTCCGCGGTCACCGCCGGCGGGACGCCGGCCGCCTGCTGGGCCGCCAGCGCGGCCAGGGCCAGTCGCAGGTCCCGGTAGCCCGGGTAACCCAGCAGACGTGCCGTCCGGACGACCGTCGCCTCGCTCGTGCCGGTGCGTATCGCGAGCGCGGTCACCGTCTGCTGGGCGCAGCCGGCCGGGTCGCCCGCGACGGCCTCCGCGACGCGCTGCATCGAACGCGTCATGTTCGGGGCGAGGGTACGCACCTTGGCAGCGAGTGCCCCCGGGTCGGGGGGCGTGGCGGGTATGACGGGCGCGTCCGCGGCGCCGCGCACGGGACGGACGCTCGGGGGGAAATTTTCCTTCACGCTGTGGGTCACCTTATGAAAGGTATTTTCATGCCGCGGGGGGCGTCAAGGGCGTTTCCCGCTGGCGCGGGACAATGGACGGCATGGAAGCCCCCGCAGAGGCGGTGCTGCACGCCGCCCGGGCACTCGTGCTCGCCGACCTCACCGCCCGCGACGTCGCAGGCCCCGCCGTCGTCTCCCTCGTCGAGGACGCCGTCGCCCAGCGGCGCTGGTGGCTCGACCAGTGGCCCGACGGTGCGGCCTACGTCCCCGGGCTGGTGGCGCAGGACGTCCAGGACGCCCTGCTCTCAGCGTACGGCCGCTGGCCCCTGTGTCCGCTGTGCGAGGACCCGCACGCCCTCGACGTCGAACCCGAACTCGGCCCCGACCCGCACTGGGTCTGCTCGGCGCGGGCGGAAGTCGTCGCCCCCGTGGGCGCCCTCCGGTGAGCATCTACGTCGACCCGCCGACGTGGCCGGGCCACGGGCGCCTGTGGTCCCACCTCGTCAGCGACACGTCCTACGCGGAGCTGCACGAATTCGCTGCCCGCTTGGGGGCTCCGCGCCGCGCTTTCGAGCGCGACCACTACGACATCCCGTCGGAGTCCTACTCCGCCGCCCTCGCCCTGGGCGCGATCCCCGCGTCCCCCCGCACCCTGGTCCACCACCTCCACACCGCGGGCCTCCGCCGCCGCAAACCCCCTCCGGGGGAGGGTGCCTAGAAGGGTGCCCCTCTGCGCAGAGGGTGAGCGTTTTTGGGGGCGCGGGGCCGTGGGGCGCCCTTGCGCAGGGCGGCGAGCGTTTTCAGGGGCGCGGGGGTCGTCTCCGTCCGAAGGGGGCTGTTCGGTTCGTGCCGGACCACCGGCGGGTGGTGGGGGCACCTCCCAGGCGAAGCTCTGGGGGATGGTCGCGCAGTTCCCCGCGCCCCTTGTGGCTTGCCCTCTGGGCGGAGGGTGAGCGTTTTCAGGGGCGCGGGGAACTGCGCGACCAATCACCCATGCACCGAAAGGTGCAGGCCCACCGCAAGGGGCAATCACCCTGAAAGGGCGGGTCAGGCCCGGAGGGCGGTGGTGGCGGCGCGGAGGAGGGGGAGGAGGGCGGCGCGGTCGGCGGCGGGCCAGGAGGCGAAGCGGGCGGCGACCGCGGTGTCGACGGCGTCCTGGAAGTCGCCGGTCAGCTCCTCGCCGTCGGCGGTGAGGTGGACCCGGGTGACGCGGCGGTCGTGCGGGTCGGCCTCGCGGGTGAGCAGGCCGCGCCGCTGGAGGCGGTCGACCAGGCCTGTGACGTTGGTCTTGTCGCAGTGCAGCAGGGTCGCGGCCTCGCCGAAGGAGGGCTGCCGGTGCTGGGCGAAGCACAGCAGTTGGGCCTGCTGCGGGGTGATGCCCATGCGGCGGCTCACCGCGCTGAAGAGGGCGTCGACCTCCCGGAAGAGGTCGATCAGCGCCCCGGTGAGGTCATCGCCCGTTGTGTCCGCCATGTCGACAGCCTACAACCTGGACAGTTGACACTCTCGACTAAATGGTCGAGCCTGTCGACCATCTACAGTGTCATTCATGGGGAGGGACCATGCACATCGAAGAGCGGGTCGCGGTCGTGACCGGGGGTTCGCGCGGCATCGGCCTGGCCGTCAGCGAGCGGCTTGCCGCGTCAGGGCTGCGTGTCGTCATCGGGTCGCGCGGCGAGGAGGCGGCCGAGCGGGCGGTGGCCCGTATCAAGGAGGCGGGCGGCCATGCGGCCGCGGTCCGCGCCGACGTGACCGAACCGGCGTCCGTACGCGCGCTGTTCGACGCGGCCGAGGACGCGTACGGCCGCGTGGACGTCTGGGTGAACAACGCGGGTACGGCCACGGTGGGGCCGCTTGAGCACACCACCGACGAGGACTTCGAACGGCACTTCGCCGCGAACGTCCGCGGCACCTTCGCCGCGCTGCGCGAGGCCGCCCGGCGCATCCGCGACCACGGGCGGGTGGTGCTGATCTCCTCCGCCCTGACCGTCTCGCCCATGCCTGGCGCCGCGCTGCTCGCCGCGAGCAAGGCGGCCGGCGACCAGCTCGCCCGGACGCTGGCGTGGGAGCTGGGTCCCCGGTCGGTCACGGTCAACAGCGTGCTGCCCGGCCTGACCCGCACCGGTGTGCTCGACACCGTGCCCGCGCACGTCGTCGCGCGCGACGAGGCCCGCACGCCGCTCGGCCGCCTCGGTGAGCCGGAGGACATCGCCGAGATCGTCGGCTTCCTGGCCTCCGACGCCGGGCGCTGGGTCACCGGCCAGACCCTGCACGCGGCCGGGGGCATGATCTGACCCGCCCGCTCAAGGGCTCAGTGGGAGGCGAGGCGTTCCATCAAGGCGGCGCTGCGCGCCAGCAGGTGGCGCTCCTCGGGGGTCAGCTCCGTCTCGATGGCCTGCGCCAGCCAGCCGGCGCGGCGGCTGCGCTCGGCCTCCAGGGCGGCGCGGCCGGCGGGGGAGAGTTCGACGAGGGACTTGCGGCCGTCGGTGGGGTGGGCGCGGCGGGCGACGAGGCCCTGGTCCATGAGGAGCCCGACCGCCCGTGCCATGGACTGCGGCCGGACCCGCTGGTCGGCGGCGAGATCGCTGGTGGTCATGGCCCCGTCGCGGTCGAGCGTGCCGAGGACGGCGACCTGCCCGAGCGGGATGCGGTCCTCGTGCTTCACGCGCCGGGTGAGCTTCCCCATCGCGGTACGCAGTTCTGCGGCGACGGTGGCGGGTTCCGGGATGGGCATACGGCACTTTAGCTCCCGCCCTGACCTGCATGGACCTGCGCGGGACCTGCACGGCGATCTCTACAGCACAGCTGTACAGCCATACTGAACAGCATTGCTGTAGAGTTCGGCATGTCGCGGTACGCGCCGACGCCGTCGCAGCAGGGCCGCGGCATCCCCCCGAGGGAAGGAACCCCCATGGCGTTCACCGCATACGAGCCCACCACCATCCGCTCGGTCACCGCCCGAACGGTCCTCGACAGCCGCGGAAACCCCACCGTCGAGGCGGACGTCCGCCTCGCCGACGGCTCCCACGGCCGGGCGGCCGTCCCGTCCGGCGCCTCCACCGGCGCCCGCGAGGCCGTGGAACTGCGCGACGGCGACCCCGCGCGCTGGCACGGCAAGGGCGTGGACCGGGCGGTCGCCCACGTCACCGGTGAGATCGCCGCCGCGGCCGTGGGCCGCGACGCCGACGACCAGGCAGGCCTGGACGCCGCCCTCGTCGCGCTCGACGGCACCGCCGACAAGTCCCGGCTGGGTGCCAACGCCCTGCTCGGCGTCTCCCTGGCCGCGGCCAAGGCCGCCGCGGCCAGCCACCGCCAGCCGCTCTACCGCCACATCGGCGGCGCCGACGCCCGCCTGCTCCCGCTGCCGATGATGAACATCGTCAACGGCGGCGCCCACGCCGACAACCCGCTGGACTTCCAGGAGTTCATGATCGCCCCGGTGGGCGCGGCGACCTTCGCCGAGGCCGTCCGCATGGGCTCCGAGGTCTTCCACACCCTGCGCCGCGACCTGCTGGCCGCCGGGCACTCCACGGGCGTCGGCGACGAGGGCGGCTTCGCCCCCGCCCTGCGCACGGCGGAAGAAGCGCTGGACTTCGTCACCGCGGCCGTCGAGCGCACGGGTTACCGCCCGGGCGCCGACATCGGCCTCGTCATGGACCCGGCGTCGTCCGAGTTCTTCCACGACGGCGTGTACGTGTACGCGGGCGAGGGCGTACGGCGCACCCCCACCGAACACGCCGACTACCTGGCCCACTTGATCGACGCCTACCCCGTCGTGTCCGTCGAGGACCCGATGGCCGAGGACGACCTCGACGGCTGGCGCGACCTCACCGCCCGCGTGGGCGACCGCTGCCAGCTCACCGGCGACGACGTCTTCTGCACGAACGAGCAGCTGCTGCGGGAGGGCATCCGCACCGGCGTCGGCAACTCGGTCCTGGTCAAGGTCAACCAGATCGGCACGCTGACGGAGGCGTTGGCCGCGGTGGCGACCGCGCACCGCGCGGGCTGGACCGTCGTGATGTCGCACCGCTCCGGCGAGACGGAGGACACGACCATCGCCGACCTCGCGGTGGCGACGGGTTGCGGCCAGATCAAGACGGGTTCGCTGTCCCGCTCGGACCGCACGGCGAAGTACAACCAACTCATCCGCATCGAGGAGGAGTTGGGCTCCTCGGCGCGTTACGCGGGCGGCGCGCTGATCCGCCGCGGTGACCTCACACGCGCGTGAACTCGCCCCGGGCGGCGGCCCCCACGAACGCGGTCCACGCCGCCGGCGTGAAGGCCAGGACGGGACCCTGCGGGTCCTTGCTGTCCCGGACGGGTACGACGCCGGCGCCGTCGTCGGCGACCTGTACGCAGTTGCCGCCGGTGCCGTCGCTGTACGTGCTCTTACGCCAACGAGCGTGCGTGAGGCTGTCGCTGGCCTCGATGCAGTTGTCGCTGTCGCCACTGCTGTACGTGCTTTTACGCCACGTCACCGCCGCTGCGTTGAGATGCATGCTCGTACTCCTCGGCTACTGCTTCCATGAGCGTCAGGGAAGCCTCCGGCGGGAGGGCCGCCGCTCCGAGAAGATCGTATGTGAAGCTGCACCGCTTGACGGTCGCGGGATCGTCGACCAGCGACCCGCTTTCCTGCGCGGGCGCGTAGACGACGGGGTTGTCAGCCTCGAACGTCATCAGCTTCAGTGCCCCGCCCAAGCCCGCGTGCGTTCCGACGCTGTACGGCACGATCTGCACGATGATGCGGCTGCTGCGGATCATGTCGCAGATGTGCCGCAGCTGCGCTGTCATCACCGCCGGGCCGCCGCAGGGGCGCCGGATCACGGCCTCGTCCAGCACAGCCCAATACACCGGCAGATTCGGGTTCTTGAAGATCTCGGCCCGTGCCAGGCGGGCAGCCTGGCGTTTGCTCACCACCTCGGCGGAGACCACGGGGTCGTAGCCCCTGATGACCGCCAGCGTGTACGCCGGAATCTGGAGCAGCCCGGGGACGAGGGACGGCTCCCACTCGTGGATCGTGAGCGCCACCGTCTCCAACTCGGGGATATCCGCGAAGTGTTCGCGGAAAGGGGTGGCGCGCGCCGCCACCATGTACCGAGTGAAGAAACCGCCCGCGTCCAGGATGCGGTCAAGCTCCTTGGCCATGTCCGGGTGGATGCGGCGCTCGCCGCTTTCGAGGCGGGCGATGTGCGACGTGCCCACGAACAGCAGCTCACCCAGTGCCGATTGGGTGAGCCCGGCGCGGATGCGCTGGAAACGCAGCTCCGCGCCGTACATGGCGCGGGGCGACTGCGCCGGGTTGAGGGTCTTGGCGGTGGTGGGGGCGTGTTTGCGGTCGGCCATGTCGTGACTCCCGTGCGGTTATGAGGCGTGCGGGACCAGCACCATGACCGACAGTAGCGCGTAGTACGCAGTGCGCGGGAGGAAACGGGGATTATGCCTCCAGCAGTTCCAGCTCCGTCGTGAGGTTGCGGCGGGCCGTGCGCTCCCAGTGCTCCTGGCCGTAAGGGGTGCGGAAGAGGTGGGGGAGGGCGAGGAGGCGGCGCAGGATGTCGGCGCGGCCCGTGCGGAAGTCGGCGTCGGGGACGAAGGCGTATTCGGCGCGGACGGCGGCGGCGTAGGCGGCGTAGGAGGCGGGGTCGCCCGCGAGGACGGCGAGGTCGGCGTCGCAGAGGACCTCGCCGTCGGCGTCGCCGGGGGCGGGGTCGTGGGTGATGGTGAGGCGGACCAGGCGGGTGACGTCGGCCGTGCGGTCGGCGTCGACGCCCGCCTCGGCCAGGGCGCGGCGGGCGAGGTCGGCGCTGCGCTCCTCGTTCTCGCTGCGGTCGGGACGGTAGACGGCGTCGTGGAACCAGGCGGCGAGCGCGACGGTGTCGGGGTCGTGGGCGTACGCCGTCAGCTCGGTGGTGCGGGCCAGGACGTCGGAGAGGTGGTCGAGCGTGTGGTAGCGGCGCTGTGGCTCGCCCCAGCGTTCCAGCAGGTCGCGGCCGTAAGGGGCGGGGTCGGGTGCGTCGTCCGGGCCTGCGCTCTGGCAGCGGCGCAGCAGCTCGTTCCACTGGGCGAGGAGCGCGTCGTAGCGGGGGTGGGCGGCGGCCCTGGTGGTCGGCATGCGGGCCATTGTGACCCAACGCCTGCGCATGCTTGCCCCCGGGGCGCGCGGGCCGTGCGCCAGTCGGGTGCCGTCACGGCAGCAACATGCGCTCCAGGCGGCGCAGGGCCAGGGCCAGCGAGGCGCAGCCGAGGAGCAGGAGGTAAAGGGCCGCCCAGCCGACACCGGCGTCCACGACGCCCAGCGACGGCTGACGTATCAGCTCGATGCTCTGGTAGAGCGGCAGGCACTCGACGCCGATCTGCACCGGCCGCGGGTACACGCCCAGCGGGTAGAAGGTCGTCGCGAACAGGAACATCGGCAGCATCACCAGCTGCACCAGCTGGAAGTCCTGCCAGCTGCGGATGTACGTCACGACCGCCAGGCCCGCCGCCGCGAAGGCGAAGGCGACCAGCAGCGCGCCCGGCAGGATCAGCAGCGCCCACAGCGAGTGCACCAGGCCGAAGGCCGCCACCGCCGCGCCGAAGACCACCGTCACGGCGGTTCCGCGCAGCAGCGCCCACGCGACCTCGCCGAGGGCGACGTCGCGGACGGTCAGCGGGGTCGCGAGGATCGAGTCGTACGTGCGCAGCATCCGCAGCTTGCCGTAGATGTTGAACGTCGTCTCGTTCATGGCCCCGTTCATCGCCGCCGTGGCCAGCAGCGCGGGCGCGACGAAGTCGACGTAGCCGACGGACGGGTCGCCCAGGCCCGGCACATGGCCGACGAGCGCGCCGATGCCCAGGCCCATGGACACCAGGTACAGCACCGGCTCGAAGACCTCTGCCAGCAGCAGGTACCAGGTGTGGCGGTAGATGACGAGGTTGCGCTCGACCAGGGCGGCGGGGCCTGCCACGGCCGGGGATCTCCACAACGCGACCGGCACGGTGGTCCTCTCAGCTGTTGAGTCGGCGGGTGTACGAGCGGCTCGCCGCCCACACCCCGGCGGCGGTCAGGGCGAGCAGGTAGCAGGCGTGTACGGCGGCGGCGCCCGCGTCCCCGCCGCCGAGCGCGGCCGACCGGGTCAGGGCCACACCCTGGTACAGCGGGGTGCAGGCGGCCACCGCCCGCAGCCAGTGGGGGAGTTGGCCCACGGGGAAGAAGGTTCCGGAGAGCATGTAGAGCGGCATCACGACGAAGCGGTAGAGCCCGTTGAGGCGGCTCTGCCGGTCCACCCGCACCGCCCATGCCATCAGCGGGGCCGCGAAGGCCATGCCGGTGAGCAGTACGGGACCCGCGGCCAGCAGCGCGCGGGCCGGGCGAACCACGCCGAAGGCGACCACCACCGCCAGGAAGAGCAGGCCGCTGAGCAGCACCCGGAAGGCCACGAAGAGCAGGTGCCCGGCCAGGATGTCGCCCGGGCGCATCGAAGTCGCCGCCGCTGCCGGGTAGTTGCCGCGGCTGCGGGACGACTGGAAGACGGGGAAGGCCCCTTCGACGAAGCCGTTCTGCATCGCGGACGCGGCCAGCAGGCCGGGCGCCAGGAAGTCCAGGTAGGGCGTACCGGCCAGGTGGCCGCTGTGGTTGGCGTCCACCAGCTTGCCCAGGCCCGCGCCCAACGCGGCCAGGAAGAGCAGCGGGTTCGCCACGCTGATCACCACCGTGCCGCGCCAGATGCGGCGGTAGCGCCGCATCCAGTAGCCGAACTCGCGCAGCGCGGGGAGCCGGGCGGTCAGCACGTCGGTCGCCGTCAGCGCCGTCGTCGCCGACGTCGTCATCTGTGGCATCTCAGTCCACCAGCGTCCGGCCGGTGAGGGTCAGGAAGACGTCCTCAAGGCCCGCTCTGCGGACCAGTGCGGTCAGCGGCTCGACTCCCGTGCGGTGGACCGCCGTCAGGGCGTCCTCGCCGTCGTCGGCGTACACCAGGAGGCGGTCGGGCAGGACTTCGACGCGGGCGTCGACCCCCTTCGCCGTGTCGGCGATCTTCTCGGCCGCCTGCTGCTGGCGGTCCGGCGGGAAACGCAGCTCCAGCACCTCGCGGGTGCAGTGCGCCTCGATCAGCCCGCGGGGGCTGCCCTCCGCGACGATCCGGCCGTGGTCCATGACCACGATCCGGTCGCACAACTGCTCGGCCTCGTCCATGTAGTGGGTCGTCAGCAGCAGCGTCACGCCCTGCTGCTTCAACCGGAAGAGCCGCTCCCAGAGCAGGTGCCTGGCCTGCGGGTCCAGGCCGGTCGTCGGCTCGTCCAGCAGCAGGATCTCCGGGTCGTTCACCAGTGAACGGGCGATCGTCAGGCGGCGCCGCATACCGCCCGACAGCGCCTCCACCTGCTCGTCCGCCTTGTCCGCCAGACGCGCGAACTCCAGCAGGCGCGCGGCCCGTTCGCGGATCACCGCTCGCGGCAGGCCGAAGTAGCGGCCGTAGACCAGCAGGTTCTCGCGGACGGTCAGCTCGGTGTCGAGCGTGTCGTCCTGCGGGACCGAACCGAGGCGGGCGCGGATCTGCGGGCCGTGCGTGGCCGGGTCCATGCCGAGGATCTCCAGTCGGCCGGAGGACGGCGGCGAGACCGCCGCGACCATGCGCATCGTGGTGGACTTTCCGGCGCCGTTCGGGCCGAGGAAGCCGAAGGCCTCGCCGGCCGTGACGCGGAAATCTATGCCGGCCACCGCTTCGGTCGGGGCCGCCGCCCCGCGCGGGGCGTGGACCTTGCGCAGACCCCGCGCCTCGATCAGCACGTCAGCCATTTCTCCCCCGGCTTTCTTGTCTTTGTCGAGCCGGGTCATCCCACCACTGCGGTGCCGCAAAATCAAAGGGTTTTGCTGCAAGTTTCTAGCGTGGGGCGGTAAGTCATCCGCATCGCGGGGGCGCCGCTGGGGCGGAGGGTGTTCAGTGGGTGTTCATGGGGGGACCCGGGGGTCGCGGACCGCCTGGGCAGTCGGTAGGGTTGGTCATATGTCTAGACCAATCTTCGAGGTGATCGCCCTCGGCGCGGACGATGCCGTAGCGGCCCAGGCCGGTGGGGCC
This sequence comes from Actinacidiphila bryophytorum, assembly GCF_016916835.1. Taxonomy (GTDB): domain Bacteria; phylum Actinomycetota; class Actinomycetes; order Streptomycetales; family Streptomycetaceae; genus Actinacidiphila; species Actinacidiphila bryophytorum. The sequence goes on from NZ_JAFFIX010000027.1 coordinate 114,505, forward strand.
GACCGCCTCGAACTGGTCACCGACATGGCCGCCGACGGGCTCACCCCGTCGCGCGCCACCTTCGGCGCCATCCGCGCCGCCGTCGACATCCCGCTCCGCGTCATGCTGCGGCTCTCCGACGGCTTCAGCGCCGGCGGAGAACGCGAGCTCGACGCGCTGTGCGAAGCCGCGCAAGGGCTGCGGGCGGAAGGGGCCGAGGAATTCGTCCTCGGCTTCCTCGACGAGAAGGGGGGCGCCGACCTCGACGCCGTCCACGCGCTCGTCGACGTGCTCGACGGGTGCCGGTGGACATTCCACCGGGCCATCGACCGGGCCGCCGACCGCGACGGCGTACGGCTCCAGCTCGCCGGGCTGCCCGGGCTCGACACATACCTCACCGCCGGGTCGGCGGAAGGGGTCGGCGCCGGTATGCCCATCCTCTGCGCCGAGGCCGCGCGGGGCGGCGAGCCGGGGTACGAGCCGAGGCTGCTCGTGGGGGGTGGGCTGCTTCTCGAGCACGTGCCGGCGCTTCGGGCAGCGGGCCTTGACGCCTTTCATGTCGGCGGGGCCGTTCGGGCCGGCGGGTGGGCCGGCCCCGTCAACCCGGCCGCGGTCCGCACCTGGCGCCACTCCCTCGACACCCCGGTCCCCGTCCCTTAGCCCGGGAAGGCCTCGCCCCTTGCGCGGGGCTTTCGCCTTCCGTCCGGTGGGGGCTGGTCGCGCAGTTCCCCGCGCCCCTGAAAACGCTCACCCTCCTGCGCAGAGGGCGCCGCCTGAAAGCGCCAGCCCTGCGGGCAGAGGGCACCCCTCAGGGGCGCGGGGAACTGCGCGACCAATCACCGGCGCACCGAGAGATGCGAGCCCCACAGCGAGGGGCAACCACGTGTGCACCCCCCCGCCGGGGGAGAGGCGAAAGCTCACCGCAAGGGGCAATCACCTGCGCTCGCCGCGTCAGGGGGTGAGGGAGGGCGGGAGAGGGGATGAGTGGAGGACTGTAAGTCCGGATACCGCTCGGGTGAGGGAGACGTAGAGGCGGCGCAGGCCGGTACGGGGGTCGGGTTCTGAGGCGACGATCGCGGCGGGCTCGTCGAGCACGACGTAGTCGTATTCGAGGCCCTTGGCCAAGGTGGCGGGGACCAGGGTGAGCCGGGCGGTGGCCGAGGTCTCGGCTCCCGGGGGGAGGTAGGGGAGGCCCGCCTCCGTCAAGGCGGCGCCCAGCGCGGGGATGCGCGGCTCGGCCGCGATGAGCCCGATGGAGCCCTCGTGGCGGAGGGCCTCGCGGCAGGCGGCGACCACGGCATGGTCACGCGATTCTGGCGCCACCGCCCGAACCGCGAAGTCACCGCCCGCCTCGCGGACGGACGTGGCGGGCGCGAGGTCCGGCGCGATCTCGGGCAGCAGCCGGGACGCGTAGGCGATGACTTCCCGCGGCACGCGGAAGCCGCGGGTCAACTCCTCGACGCGGGCGTCGGGTTTGCCGAGGTGCCGCAGCGCCTCGGCCCAACTCCCGGTGGCCCACGGCGTCGTACCCTGCGCGATGTCCCCGAGCACGGTCGCGGACCCGGTCGAGCACCGCCGCCCGACGGCCCGGTACTGCATGGGCGAGAGGTCCTGCGCCTCGTCCAGGACCACGTGGCCGAGCGAGGCGGTGCGCTGCACGAGGTCGCGCGCCTCGTCGATGAGGACCGCGTCCGCGGGGGACCACTTGGCCGAGGCCAGCCCCCTGGCCGGCTTCTCCCAGAGCAGCAGCTTCTGCTCGTCCGCGTCGAGCAGCCCGTCGGCGGAGGCGGCGAGGAATTCGGGGTCGGACAACAGCCGCAGGACGAGTTTCGCCGGGTCGACGGGCGGCCAGCACGCCTTGACGGCTGCCTTGACGGCGGAGTTGCGGGCGACCGCGTCCTGGACGCGGTCGTCGGGTGCCTCGCCGGCCCTTTCCATCTGGACGAGCACCGCGTGCGCGATCCGCTGGGGGAGGGCGTCGTGCGCGGCGCCGTAGCGGATGTCGCGCTCGGCCAACTCGCGGACGATCTCCTCCAGTTCGTACGCGGGCACCCGCCACCGCCGGGAGCCGCGGACGACCATGACCGGCTCGGTGGGCATCCGGATGCCGGACCGTACGGCCCGCCGCAGGACCTCGGCCATGCGGGCGTCGCCCTTGATCATGGCGGTGGCCGCCGAGTCGGTGCCCCGCAGCGGCACATGGGCGACGAGGTCGTCCACCGTGGCCTGTTTGACCTGGAGTTCGCCGAGTGCGGGCAGCACCTGCTCGATGTACTGCAGGAAGGACGCGTTCGGCCCGATGACCAACGTGCCGGTGCGGGCGAGGCGTTCGCGGTGCGCGTACAGCAGGTACGCCACCCGGTGCAGGCCGACCGCGGTCTTCCCGGTGCCGGGGGCGCCCTGGACGCAGACCGTGCCGGCGACCCCGGCGCGTACGATCTCGTCCTGCTCGGGCTGGATGGTGGCCACGATGTCGCGCATGGGGCCGACGCGGGGCCGTTCGATCTCGGACTGGAGCAGCCTGCTCGTGGTGTCGGCCTCGGCCGGGTCGGACAGGTGCTCGTCCTCGTAGGCGGTGAGGTCGCCGCCGGTGTAGCCGAAGCGGCGCCGCAGCGTCACGTCCATGGGTTCGGCTCGCGAGGCGCGGTAGAACGGCTGCGAGACGGGCGCGCGCCAGTCGATCACCATCGGGTCGCCCTCGGCGTCGTGCACGTGGCGGCGCCCGATGTAGAAGCTCTCCCCCTGCGCGCCCTCGGCCAGCTCGGAGCCGGGCGCGTGGCCGTAGTCGAGGCGGCCGAAGAAGAGCGGGGTGTGCGCGAGGTCGGCGAGCGCCTTGATGCGGACCTCGATCTCGCCGGCGAGGATCTTGGCGTTGACCCAGTTGCCCGTGACGTCGCTGATGTCGAGCGCTTCGACGTCCTCGCGCATGGCCCGCAGTGCGGCCCTGGAGGACGACAGGTGGTCGCGCTCCCGCTGGAGCGGGTCGGGGGTGTGGTCCTGGGTCGGGACGTGCGAGGGCACGGCTTTGCCTCCGGCTGGTGTGTGGGTGCGGGCACGGTGACGTGTACGCGTACGTGAGGTGGCCGACCGGTTTCCGTCCGGCCGGCGGCTCTCCCGTCCGGGAGGCGTCCGGGAGGCGGCAAGACGCGCGATCTTACGCTCCGGGGGCGGGGTGCGCGAACGGATTTATCCGCGGTGGCGGTGGGTGGGCGGGTCGTCACGGCGACCCGTACGACCGGGCGGGGACGTCTCGGGGGTGACCCTGAGGCCGGGGTAGGGGTCGGGGGTCCGCCCGGAGGGGGACAGGCGGGGGAAGAATTACATCCTCAGCCCGACGTAGGCCGAATGCCTGATTTCGTACGGTGGAGACATGGCCTCCACGATCATTCCCCCAGGTCCGGCCGTTCACGGTGCCACCGTGCTCGGCGCAGCCCCCGACCACCCGCGCCACCGGCTCGGCAATGCCCTGCGGGCGGTCCGCGTCTTCGCCGTCACGGTGGTGGACGTGGTGATCCTGGGCAGCGAGAAGATAACGGACCGTGATCACGCACCGGTGGTCACGGAACGGTGACCAGCACGCTGTTCTGCGCGGTGACCACATCGAGGCCCACGATGTCCTGCGGGCTGATCGACGTCGAGGCCGGGATCGTCAGGGTCGCGCCGCTCCCGTAGTCCGACGCCCACGTGCCACTGGTCTCGCTGCGCCCCTCCCGCGAGTGCACGACCAGCCGGCAGACCACCCCGGGCGGCAGGTGCGCCAGCCGCAGCCGCACCGACGTCCCCCACGACTCGGCCGTCAGGTCCATGCTCGCCGACACATGTGTCGCCGGATCGGTCCGCGACAAGGTGATCGCCCCGGGCCGCGCCCCCACCGCGTCGCTGTGCCCGCCGGAACCCCCGGTCCCGAACAGCACCGCCACGACGACGCCGGCCGCCGACAGCGCCGCACCGGCGGCCACCAGCACCCGGCGCCGCCGGTTCCGCCGCCGCACCGCCCCGGCCGTCTCCTTGCGTGCTTCCGCGCCCGCGCCCGTGCTGGTACCCGCATCCATGCCCGCGACCGCCGGCGGGTGGGGCAAGGGGGCGGCGGACTCGGGGAGTTCGACGAAGGGTGTGTGCCGCAGCAGCCCGGGCAGCGGTGCGAGCAGCACCAACTCCTGCGTGCAGTGCGGGCAGTCGGCCACATGGCGTTCGACCGCGGACCGCTCGGCAGGCGGGAGCGCGCCCAGTACGTAGGCTCCCAGGTCGGCGCTCTCCCGGCAGGTCATGGCGCGGTCACCCCTTGCTCGTCCAGGGCGTTGCGCAGGGCACGCAACGCGTAGTAGCAGCGTGACTTGACCGTCCCCTGCGGGACGCCGAGGACCGCTGCGGCCTCCGCGACGGTCCGCCGCAGGTAGTACACCTGCACCAGCACCGCCCGGTGCTCCGGGCTGAGCCCGCGCAGGGCCGCTGCCATCTGCCAGCTCTCCAGCGCCCGGTCCAGCTCGTCGGTCTCGCACGGCGGGTCCTCGTCGCCGAGCGGTGTCTCCGCCGGCCTGGCGGAGCGGCGGCGGAAGGCCGACACGGCCAGGTTGTGCGCGACCGTGTGCAGCCAGGGCGCGGCGGCGTCCACCGCCAGCTGCTCGCGGTGCTGCCACGCGCGCAGGAAGGTCTCCTGCACGATGTCCTCCGCGCGCTGGAGGTCCCCGCCGCACAGCCGCGCCACGTGCCCGAGCAGTGACTGCCCGTGCCGTGCGTAGAGCGCGCGCAGAAACTCGCCGTCGCGGCGGTCCCGCCGCCCGAATACGTGCTCCACGACCCCCGGTACGCGCGCCGGCCCCGGGCGGTTCACCTGCGGACCGGACTGATTTGCGGTGAACCGTCCCGGCAGCGGCGGCGTACCCCCTGTGCACCGGTACGCCGCAAGACGGCGTGCCACGACGGAAGGGGCGGAACATGGCCACTCGGTCCATGCGGAACGTGCTCGCTGCGGTCGCCTTCGCCGGGGCGGCCTCGCTGGCGCTCGCGGCGTGCGGGTCAGGGGGTTCCGGCGGGTCGGACGCGGGTTCCGGCGCCGGGGCGGCGTCCGGCGGCGTCGTCACGACGCACGACACCTCGGCGCTCGGCATGGTCTACGCCGACTCCGCGGGGAACACCGCCTACGCGGCCGACCAGGAGGCCGGCGGCACGATCAGCTGCACCGCGGGATGCCTGGACTTCTGGCACCCGGTCCTGGCCGGCTCCGCCTCCGCGGCCGGACTGCCCGGCGGCGCCGGCTTCGGCACCGTCAAGCGGCCCGACAACGGGCAGCAGCAGGTCACCCTCAAGGGCCGCCCGCTCTACACCTTCACCGAGGACAAGAAGCCGGGCGACACCGCGGGGGAGGGCTTCAAGGACGCCTTCGCGGGCCATAACTTCACTTGGCACGCGCTGCGTACGGACGGCTCGGCGCCCGCGCCCTCCTCCTCGTCCTCGGATTCCAGCGGCGGGGGAGGTTACGCGGGCTACTGACAGGTGGCGGGCTAGGCCGTGTTTTGGAAGTAGCGCCGTCCGCCCACAGGGCGGGGGCCCGGCGGCGTCTGGTGCGTGCGATCGCAAGGCGGAGGGTCGTCCTCGTAGTGGGCCTACTCGGACGACTCCGACAACGCAGCGAGCGTGCGTGCCAGACGTCGCGGGGCAGGCGGGACTTCCAAAACACGGCCTAG
>NZ_JAFFIX010000028.1 GCF_016916835.1 Actinacidiphila bryophytorum
TCCACCGCGGGCATCGCCGCGGTGTCGAAGGGCGAGCCCGCGCCGAAGGGCGGGGCGTCCGCGGCGACCTGGGGGGTGGAGCCGGTGTCGAAGGGGGAGCCGGCGCCGAAGGGCGGGGCCTCGTTCGCGAAGGGCACGGCGAAGCCGCCCGCCGGGGTGTCGTGCGGGCCGCGCGCGGCCTCGCCGTCCCCGGGCGCGGAGCCGACCGGCGGCGGCAGGTACGGCGCCGTGGCGCCCTGCTGCTCGCCAGGCGCGACGCCGAAGAGCGACCCGGGCGTGGACGTGCCGCCCGTTGCCCCTGCCCTGCTGCCGCCGGGGTTGCGCACCGGCAGCGGGGCGGTCCCCGCCGCCTCCTCGGGGCCGAAGCCGGGGCCGCCGTCGCCGAAGGGCGTCGCGGGGGGCCCGGCGGGCGCGCCCCCGTCGCCGAACGGCGGCAGCGGCATCCCGCCGGTGGACTGCTCGCGCCCGTAGGGCGGGGCGGCCGGCGGCGCGGCGGGGGGCGGCGTCGGCGCGGACTTGCGGGGCGCGAACCAGTCGCTGGTCTTCTCCGGCTCCGGCTCCGCCGGAGCCTCCGGCTCGGGTTCCGCCGGGGCTTGCGCGGCGGACTCGGCGGCGGCGGCGCCGTCGTCGACGGTGGTGCGCACGACGACCGGCGGGATCGGGCGGGAGCCGGGGATGTTGATGCGGATCCGGGTGGTCAGCGTCGTCTCGGTCCTGGGCTCGTCGGCCGGGGGCGCGGCGGCCTCCGCCGCCTCCTGCGCCCCGTCGTCCGGCGCCCCTGGCGGCCGCGTCCGCTCCTGCGGGTGCAGGGAGGGGAAGGGGCGGCTGCCGTACGGCGGGGTCCCCGAGGGGTACGCGGCACCGCCGCGGCCCTGGGGGCCGGAGGACGAACTGTCTGTTTCACGAGTCAAAGCAGGCTCTCCCGGTTAGCTTCGCCGCCCGACACTGTTCTCCGCTTGCGGCTCGCCGGCGGCCCCACCATACCGACCTGCCGGTGACCGCGACCCTGGTCGGTCGGAACGCTCGCGCTCAGCCAACCATGTGCCCGCCCCTGCCCGCCAAGTCAGGCGGTATTCGCCCCCGAAGACGTGAGTTGGGGCAGAGTGGCGCAGATCACCGCCGCCAGTGCGCCGCCGAGGAGGTAGAGGTAGGCGCCGGCGCCCGCCGCGAAGAGGAAGTCGCCCTCGGGCCTGGTGGAGCTGAGCAACAGCACCGAGATGAGCCAGAAGGCCGCGGGCACCGCGACCCCGACCCGGCTCCCGGTGGCCTTGAGCCCGCCGTAGAAGAGGGCGGCGCAGCCCGCGAGGGCCAGCAGCAGCCCGCCGGGGAAGAGGCCGGCCTGGATGAGCGCGCCGGCGAGCGCCACGAGGGCGCCGAGGACGGCGAGGCCCAGGTAGCCGAGGATGCGGCCGAGGGTGATCGGGGTGGTCATGACGCGCTCCCTTCGGCGCCGGGGTGCTCTCCCGGGGCGGCGCCGTCCGGGAGGTCGGCGGCGAACAGGCCGCTGGCGAACAGGTCGGTCGCGCGGCCCTCGCCCGGCAGTGCCGCGCCGCGCACCTGCCGGTAGCACTCGGTTGCGAAGAAGGGCTGCCCGAGGTCGTTCGACAGCGCGAAGAAGGGGCCGTCGACGGCGATCTGGGTGGCGTGCGCGCGCATCGCGGCGGTCTTCCGCTCGGCGTAGGCGCTGCCGTCGACCGCGACGCTGACGAGGTCGTCGTCGATCACGCCGGGGACGTCGTCGGGGGTGGCGACGCCCTCGAAGGGGAAGTCCCGGCCGGCTGCCGCGAGCCGCGCGAAGCCCTCCTCGACCACCGAGCGCGGGGTGCAGATCTCGAAGACCCTGTCGATCCGGTGGCCCTGGTCGGCGGCCAGTTCGTAGCCGCGCAGGGCGACCCGGTGGGCCTGGATGTGGTCGGGGTGGCCGTAGCCGCCGTTGTCGTCGTAGGTGACCAGGGCCTGCGGGCGTACGTCCATGATGACCTCGGCCAGGTGGCCCGCCGCCTCGTCCACGTCGGCCTGCCAGAAGCAGCCCGGCACCTCGTTCTCCGCGACGCCCATCATCCCGGAGTCGCGGTAGCGGCCCGCGCCGCCGAGGAAGCGGTGGTCGGTGACGCCCAGTTCGGCCATCGCCGCGGCCAGTTCGCCGATCCGGTACTCGCCCAGGGTGTCGTCCCGGTCGGAGGCCAGGTGCGCCAGCTCCGGCGGGATGACCTCGCCCTCCTCGCCGAGGGTGCAGGTGACGAGGGTGACGAGGGCACCTTCCGCCGCGTACTTCGCCATGGTGGCGCCGTTGTTGATCGTCTCGTCGTCCGGGTGGGCGTGGACGAGCAGCAGGCGGCGCTCGGGTGGTGCGGGCGGGGTGGGTCGGTCGGTCATGACGGAAGCCTACGGCCCCCGCCGGGGACGCTCAGAACTTGATGTCGGAGATCATTCCCGCGACGTTGTTGGTGAGGTCGGTGATCTGTGGCGCCCATGACGAACTCGCCAGGTAGAAGCCCAGAAGCGTACAGGCGACGGCATGGCCGGTCTTCAGGCCGGACTTGCGGATCAGCAGGACCACGATGATCAGCAGCAGCAGCACCGCCGAAATCGAGAGTGCCACAGCGGCTCACCTCCAGGTACGCAGGGTTCATGTCAGTTGCCACATGCTTATACCCACCCACGGCAACGGATCATAACTTTCCGTGCCACCGCATATGTCGGAGCACGGAAGCACGCGGGGGCGCATGACCAGATCCGGCCACCGGCAGGCCCGGGCCTGAATTCGACGCCGGGTGCTGCGGTGCTGGTCGGAGGGCTCGCGGCGCGGCCGGGCGGTTATTCGGAGGCGGTTGTCGGTGGCAGCCCCTACTGTGCCAGGTATGACGTACCTCTCATTCCCGCGGCAGCACGCGCGAACTCAGCGGTTCACCCTCGGCGCACCGCGGTCCTTCGCCGTCGCGCCGGGCGGTGAGCGGGTCGCCTTCCTGCGCTCGCGGTCGGGTACGGACACCGCCCACCTGCTGTGGGTGCTGGACCTGCCGGCGGACGGGGGGACGCCGAGCGAGCGGATCGCGGCCGACCCGGCGGAGCTGCTGGGCGGTTCGCAGGAGGACCTGCCGGCCGCGGAGAAGGCGCGCAGGGAGCGCAGCCGCGAGGGCTCGGCGGGCGTGGTGGCCTACGCGGTGGACGGCGCCGCGGAGACGGCCGCCTTCGCGCTGTCGGGGCGGCTGTTCACCGCCTCGCTGCTGCCCGGCGGGGGCGGGGCGCGCGAACTGGCGGTGCCAGGCCCCGTGGTGGACCCGCGGCCCTCGCCCGACGGGCGCTGGGTGGCCTACGCGGCGGGCGGCGCGCTGCGGGTGGTGGCGGCGGCCGACGGCAGCGGCGAGCGAATCCCCCTGGACGGAGTCCGGGGGAGGGCGCTGGCCGAGCCGGACGGCGAGCAGGTGACGTGGGGCCTGGCGGAGTTCGTCGCCGCCGAGGAGATGGGCCGCGACCGCGGCTTCTGGTGGGCGCCGGACAGCTCCGCGCTGCTGGCCGCCAGAGTGGACGAGTCGGCGGTCCAGCGGCGCTGGATCAGCGAGCCCTCGCGCCCCGAGCAGGCGCCGGTCGAGGTCGCCTACCCGGCGGCGGGCACACCCAACGCGGACGTCTCGCTCGCGCTGCTCGGCCTGGACGGCAGCCGCCTGGACATCGAGTGGGACCGGGAGCGCTTCCCGTATCTGGCGGCGGTGCACTGGACGGCGGCGGGGCCGCCGGTGCTGCTGGTCCAGGCGCGCGACCAGCGCACCCAGCACTACCTGACGGTGGACCTCGCGACCGGTGCGACCAGCACCGCGGTGGTCGAGGAAGATCGAATTTGGCTTGATCTTTTCCCCGGGGTGCCCGCCCTGCGGCCCGACGGGACGCTGCTGCGGATCACCGACACCGGCGGCGCCCGGGTGCTGACGGCCGGTGAGAAGGCGCTCACCGGCGGCGAGTTGCACATCCGCGCGGTGCTGGACGCGGGCGGTGACGACGTCCTGGTCAGCGCCTCGGCGGGACCGGAGGCGGCCGACCCGGAGACCGGGCAGATCCACGTCCACCGGGTGACCGCGGACGGCACGGTCCGGGTCACACAGGAGCCCGGCGTGCACGTCGCGGTGCGCGCGGGCGAGGTCACCGTGCTGGTCTCCACGGCGCCCGACTCCCCCGGCGCGACGGCCCGGGTGCTGCGCTCGGGGCGCGAGGTCGCGCGGATCGCCTCGTATGCGGAAAAGCCGTCGCTGACGGCGCGGGTGACGTTCACGGAGGCCGGCAAGCGGGGCATCCCGTGCGCGGTCCTGCTGCCCACCGGTTACGCGGAGGGCGACGGCCCGCTGCCGGTGCTGATGGACCCCTACGGCGGTCCGCACGGCCAGCGCGTGCTGGCCGCGCACAATGCGCACCTGGTCTCGCAGTGGTTCGCCGACCAGGGCTTCGCGGTGGTCGTCGCCGACGGCCGCGGCACACCGGGGCGCTCCCCGGAGTGGGAGAAGGGCATCGCCGGCGGGCGGCTCGCCGAGGTGGTCCTGGAGGACCAGATCGACGCGCTGCACGCGCTCGCCGGGGCCTTCCCGCTCGACCTCGGCCGGGTCGCGATCCGCGGCTGGTCCTTCGGCGGCACCCTGGCCGCGCTCGCGGTGCTGCGGCGGCCCGACGTCTTCCACGCGGGGGTGGCCGGCGCCCCGCTCACCGACCAGCGGCTGTACGACACGCATTACACCGAGCGCTATCTCGGGCACCCGGCGGAGCAGGCCGCGGCTTACGACCGCAATTCGGTGGTCACCGCCGACGGGATTCCCGAACTCGCGGAGCCCGCACGGCCTTTGATGATCGTTCACGGTTTCGCCGACGACAATGTTCTGGTGGCGAATACGCTGCGCCTGTCGACGGCACTGCTCGCCGCGGGCCGGCCGCACGAGGTTCTGCCGCTCTCGGGCGGCATCACGCACATGACTCCCCAGGAGCAGGTGGCGGAAAACCTCCTCCTGCTCCAGGTCGCCTTCCTCCGGCGCACCCTCACCCCCTCGACCTGACCGCCGGCGCGTACCGCCGGGCGTACGACCAGCAAGACCCGCGGTCCGTATATCGGGCATACGTCCGCCAAGTTGCCCCCGTGTTAACGCGTTTGGTCCGGACAAGTCCGACAAGCCCACCTCACCCGGAAGCTGTCAAGCACATCCGGAAGACGATCTGCTCAATGTTCGCTCAAGAAGCAGTCGATCACGCTTTCTTCCTTCCGCACCCTCTTGACTGGAAGTTGCTTTCATTGCGACAGTCCGGGCAACTCGCGACGCGTCAGCCCGTCGCGGCGTCCCAATCGAGTTGCGGGGGCAATCGCGATGACGAGTTCCACCGAGACCACGGTCTCCGGTCCGCCCGGTGAGCCGGACGAGATCACCACCGCCGCACCCGAAGCGGCGGCCGAGCTGGTCGGACGTTCGCCCGGCCAGTTGATGTGGCTGCGGTTCAAACGGGACCGCACCGGGGTCATATCGGCCTACGTGGTCGGCTTCTTCTTCGTGGTCGCGATCCTCGCGCCGTTGATTGCGAAGCTCTACGGCAAGAACCCGTACACCCTGTACGGGACCAACGAACCGGGCCTGCTGGACGACTTCGGCTATCCGATCGCGCCGAACGGCGGGATGAGCGGGCGGTTCTGGTTCGGCATCGAGCCGAACCTCGGGCGTGATGTGTTCACGCAGCTGATCTACGGCATCCGCACGTCACTGGGCATCGCGCTCGCGGTGACGATCGCGGTGACGATCACCGCGATCCTGCTGGGCATCTCGGCCGGCTACCTCGGCGGCAAGGTGGACTACTTCATCGGCCGGATCACCGACCTGCTGATGGCCTTCCCCGCGCAGCTGTTCTTCGTCGCCGTCATGCCGGTGGTCACCGCGGTCTTCGTGAGCCCGGTGGACGAGACGCCGACGTACCTGCGGGTCGTGGCGCTGATCACCGTGCAGTGGTTCCTCGGCTGGATGGGCCTGGCCCGTCTGCTGCGCGGCCAGGTACTGAGCCTGCGCGAGCGGGAGTTCATCGAGGCGGCCCGGGTGACCGGCGCGTCCTCGTGGCGGATCGTGCGCCGGGAGCTGCTGCCGAACCTGGTGACGCCGATCCTTGTGCAGAGCACGTTGATGCTGCCGACCTTCGTGACCGCGGAAGCCGGACTGTCCTTCCTCGGTGTCGGGCTCGTGGAGCCGACGCCGGACTGGGGCCGGATGTTCGCCCGCGGCGCCGAGGTCTACCAGAACGACATCACGTACATGTTCTTCCCGGGTATCGCGATGGTGATCTTCATCGTCGCCTTCAACCTGCTCGGGGACTCGGTCCGGGACGCATTCGACCCGAAGGCCGCGCGTTAACGACACCGTTGTGGGGGCGGCGTCGCCCCGCACCGGACCGATTCAGGCAGCTCACAGCATCAACGGACAGGGGTGCAACAACCGATATGAGACTCTACGTGCGTAGAACCCGGGCCGCGCTCGTGGCGGTCGCCGCCGGCGCGCTGGTCCTCACCGCATGCAGCAGTGGCGGGGGCGGTAACAGCAAGACCACCGAGAACAAGGACGCCAGGGCGAAGCAGAGCAAGAGCGCCCAGCAGCTGGCGTCGCAGATCACCTTCGGTGACGACGCCGCATCGAAGGGTCCGGCCGAGCCCGTACCGGGCGCGGTGAGCGGCGGCACGATGAACGTGCTGGAGCGCGACAGCTACACCCACCTGGACCCGGGACAGATCTACGTGTCCAACGAGGGCCAGCTGGCGACGCTGATCCACCGCGGCCTGACGTCGTACAAGCTGGACAACGCCGGCAAGTACACCGTGGTCGGCGACCTCGCGACCAACAGCGGCGAGGAGTCGGACGGCGGCAAGACCTGGACGTTCCACCTCAAGGACGGCATCAAGTTCTCCGACGGTACGCCGATCACGTCCAAGGACATCCGGTGGTCGGTGGAGCGGATGTTCGCCCCGTTCATCACCAACGGCCCGGCCTACCTGCAGCAGTGGCTGGCCAACGTCAGCGGCACCGACTACCGCAAGCTGCTGCCGGACGGCCCGTACAAGGGCCAGCACCTGCCGGACACCCTGCTGGCCACGCCGGACGCGAAGACCGTCGTCTTCCACTTCCCGAAGCCGCAGACCGACGTGCCCTACCTGTTCGCGATGCCCGGCTACTCGGTGGTCGACTCGGCGAAGGACACCCAGCAGAAGTACGACAAGGCGCCGGTGTGCAGCGGCCCTTACATGATCAAGAGCTTCGACCCGGGCAAGTCGATGACCCTGGTGAAGAACCCCAACTGGGACCCGGCGACCGACTCAGCCCGGCACCAGTACGTGGACACCTTCGCGATCACGTTCAACCACCAGAACGAGGACTCCACCAAGCGGCTGATGTCCGACTCGGGTGAGAACCAGACCTCGGTGAGCTTCGACAACACCGTCGACACCGACAACACCCCGGCCGTGGTGGGCAACCCGGCGATCTACAAGCGGACGGTGGCCGGCTACCAGCCCTTCGTCGGCCAGGTCGCCTTCAACATGAAGAAGCTCACCGACTTCAACGTCCGCAAGGCGCTCGCGCTGGCGATCCCGACCAAGTCGGTCTACCAGGCGCTCGGTGCGTCCTACGGTGCCGAGTACGCGGGCGGCTTCATCAGCCCGGCCCTGTCCGGCTACCAGAAGGCCGACCCGCTGGGCAAGATCGCCAACCCCAACGGTGACGTGGTCGCGGCCAAGAAGATCCTCACCGACGCGGGCAAGCTGAACACCAAGATCACCTACGCGTACGCCAACAGCTCGGCGGGCCAGCAGTACTCGGTCACCATCGCCGCCGCCCTGAAGGCCGCGGGCTTCGACGTGCAGCGCAAGGAACTGCCCGCCGACACGTACTACGACCTGATCGGCAAGGTCGACAACCCGTACGACATCTACGCCTCCGCGTGGGGTGCCGACTGGCCCAGCGCCCTGACCGTGATCCCGCCGGTCTTCGACGGCCGGACCATCTCCGACCAGGCGCCGAACTACGGCCACGTCAACGACGCCCACGTCAACAGCGAGATCGACCGGATCGAGGGGCTCACCGACCCGGCGGCCGCCGCGAAGGCCTGGTTCGACCTGAACACCTACCTGCTGACCAAGGTCATCCCGGGTGTTCCGACCGTCTACTACAAGGAGCTGCAGCTGTTCGGCTCCAAGATCGGCGGTGCCGTGTACAACAACATGTCCGCCGGCATCGACGCCACCAAGCTCTACCTCAAGCCGTAGCCGTCGGCGCGCAGTCCCGGTGGGGCCGGACACCGTCCGGCCCCACCGGGGCGCACCACCGTCCACCACCGCCGCCGTCCCAAGAGAGCTGCGACCGCCATGCTTCGATTCCTCGTCCGCCGGACGCTCGGCGCTGTGGTCATCCTGTTGTTCATCAGCGCCTTCACGTTCTTTCTCTTCTTCGCGATACCCCATGACCCGGCGCTGCTGTCCTGCGGCAAGAACTGCACACCGGACAACCTCAAGATCATCCACCACAACCTGGGCCTCGACCACCCGGTGCCGGTGCAGTACTACAACTTCATGGTCCGGATCTTCACCGGTTACCACTACAGCGCGGGCAACTGCCCGGCACCCTGCTTCGGTTACTCCTTCGCCAACAGCGAGCTGGTCTGGCCGACCCTGATGGACCGGCTGCCCACCACGCTGTCGCTGGCCGCCGGTGGTATGGCCGTCTTCCTGCTGATCGGCCTGGCCACGGGCATGCTCGCCGCCTGGAAGCGCGGCACGATGGTCGACAAGGTCTTCAGCTCCGCGTCGCTGGTGCTCAGCTCGATGCAGATCTACTTCATCGGCCCGCTCGCCCTGGCCCTGCTGGTCTACAACAACCAGATCCTCGACCAGCCCAAGTACGTGCCGATCACCGACAACCCGGTGGCGTGGTTCAACGGACTGCTGCTGCCGTGGTGCGTGCTGTCGATCATCTTCACCGCCAACTACACCCGTATGGCGCGCTCCACGATGATCGAGCAGCTGCAGGAAGAGCATGTGCGCACCGCCGTGGCCAAGGGCATGTCGGGACGCTACGTCTTCTTCCGCTACGCCTGGCGGGGCTCGCTGATCCCCATCGTCACCATCCTCGGCATCGACCTCGGCTCGCTGCTCGGCGGCGCGATGATCACCGAGTGGACCTTCCAGCTCGCCGGGCTCGGGCGGCTCGCGCTGGACTCGGTGCTGCACGCCGACCTGCCCATGCTGATGGGCGTGATGCTGTTCAGCGCCACCATGATCGTCCTTTTCAACATCATCGTGGACGCCGCCTACGCGTTCATCGACCCGCGCGTGCGGCTGTCCTAGGAGACCGTCAGTGACCACCTTGACCAAACCGGTGGAGGACGCCGCCCCCGCCGCATCCGGCGCCTTCTTGTCCGTACGCGACCTGTACGTGCGCTTCTCCACCGAGGACGGCATCGTCAAGGCCGTCGACGGGCTGTCGTTCGACCTGGAGCGCGGCAAGACGCTGGGCATCGTCGGCGAGTCGGGCTCCGGCAAGTCGGTGACCAACCTGACCGTGCTCGGGCTGCACAATCCGCGCACGACCGAGGTCGCCGGCGAGATCGTGCTGGACGGCCAGGAGCTGACGGGGGCGAGCAACCGCACCCTGGAGAAGCTGCGCGGCGACAAGATGGCGATGATCTTCCAGGACTCGCTGACCGCGCTGTCGCCGTACTACACGGTCGGCCGGCAGATCGCCGAGCCGTATGTGAAGCACCGCGGGGTCAGCAAGCGCGAGGGCCGGGCGCGGGCCATCGAGATGCTGGAGAAGGTCGGCATCCCGCAGCCGAAGCTGCGGGTCGACGACTACCCGCACCAGTTCTCCGGCGGTATGCGGCAGCGCGCGATGATCGCGATGGCCCTGGTGTGCAACCCCGACCTGCTGATCGCCGACGAGCCGACCACCGCGCTCGACGTGACCGTGCAGGCGCAGATCCTCGACCTGCTCAAGGACCTGCAGCAGGAGTTCGGCTCGGCGATCATCCTGATCACCCACGACCTGGGCGTGGTGTCCAACATCGCCGACGACCTGCTGGTGATGTACGCGGGCAAGGCCGTCGAGCGCGGTTCGGTGCGGCAGCTGATCAACGAGCCCCAGCACCCGTACACCTGGGGCCTGCTGGGGTCGATGCCGCGGCTGATGTCGGACGTCACCGAGCAGCTGACCCCGATCCCCGGGGCGCCGCCGAGTCTGCTCGCCCCGCCGCCGGGCTGCTCCTTCCACACCCGCTGCGGCTTCACCGACCTGGTCGGCGGCGGGCGCTGCTCGGCCGAGCGGCCGGTGCTGCCGGAGGGCCGCGGCTCCGCGTGCCATCTGACGGACGAGCAGAAGCGGTCCGTGTTCATCGAGACGATTCAGCCCCGGCTCGGCTGAGCGGTCGGCCCGAGAGAAAAGTGGCAGGCATCCACATGAGCAACGACATCTCACTGTCCAAGGCGCCGGCCGGGGCCGCCGCCGCGGAGCCGGCCGGCGAGACCCTGCTGGAGGTCAGCGGGCTCACCAAGTACTTCCCCGTGATGGGCGGTTTCCCGTTCAAGCGGCAGGTCGGCTCGGTGCAGGCGGTGGACGGCATCGACCTGGCGGTACGCGCGGGCGAGAGCTTCGGCCTGGTCGGCGAGTCCGGCTGCGGCAAGTCCACCACCGGGCGGCTGATCACCCGGCTGATGGAGCCCACCGCGGGCACCATCAGCTACCGCGGACAGGACATCTCGCACGCCGACCGCAAGGCGCTCGCGCCGATCAGGTCCGAGATCCAGATGATCTTCCAGGACCCGTACTCGTCGCTGAACCCGCGGCAGACGGTGGGCACGATCATCGGCGGCCCGATGGAGATCAACGGGATCAACCCGCCGGGCGGCCGGGAGAAGCGGGTCCGCGAGCTGCTGGAGACCGTGGGCCTCAACCCCGAGCACTACAACCGCTTCCCGCACGAGTTCTCCGGCGGCCAGCGGCAGCGCATCGGGGTGGCCAGGGCGCTGGCGCTGGAACCCAAGCTGATCGTGGCCGACGAGCCGGTCTCCGCACTCGACGTGTCGATCCAGGCGCAGGTGGTCAACCTGCTCCAGCAGGTGCAGCGCGAGCTGGGTATCGCCTTCCTCTTCATCGCCCACGACCTGGCGATCGTGCGGCACTTCTCGCAACGGGTCGCGGTGATGTACCTGGGCAAGATCGTCGAGGTCGGCGACCGCGACTCGATCTACCAGCGCCCGCGCCACCCGTACACCCACGCGCTGCTGTCCGCGGTGCCCGAGGTGGAAC
Source organism: Actinacidiphila bryophytorum (assembly GCF_016916835.1). Taxonomy (GTDB): domain Bacteria; phylum Actinomycetota; class Actinomycetes; order Streptomycetales; family Streptomycetaceae; genus Actinacidiphila; species Actinacidiphila bryophytorum. The sequence continues at coordinate 11,304 of NZ_JAFFIX010000028.1, forward strand.
TGGAGGGCGAGGAGCGCGAGCGGGAGCGTATCCGGCTGGCCGGTGACGTGCCCTCGCCGATCAACCCGCCGTCCGGGTGCCGCTTCCGCACCCGGTGCTGGAAGGCGCAGGACAAGTGCGCGGCCGAGGAGCCGCCGCTGATCCACCTGGGCGGCCCGGACGAGGGGCACCTGACCGCGTGCCACTTCCCCGAGGAGCCGACGATCGCCGCCCGCGGCGAGGACATCGTGTTGGACCCGGCGCTGGCCGCGATCGAGGACGTCGCAGAACGTCCGGAGTAGCCGCCGTACGGACCGCGCCGAACGGCCCCGGCGCGGTCCGTACGGCTCGCGGTCCGCACCTGCGGTCAGTCCTCGGGCCGCACGACCTGCTTCTCCTCCGCGAAGTGGCACGCCGAGTCGTGCTCGGCGGGACCCGCGGTGCCGCGGAAGACCTCCGGCACCGCCAGCAGCGGCTCCTCGACCACGCAGCGCTCCTGCGCCTTCCAGCAGCGGGTGCGGAAACGGCACCCTGACGGCGGGTCGGCCGGCGAGGGCACGTCGCCCTGCAGGATGATGCGCTCCCTGTACTCGCGCGCCTCGGGGTCCGGCACCGGCACCGCCGACAGCAGCGCCTGGGTGTACGGGTGGGTGGGGTGGGAGTAGATCTCCTCGTCGGCGCCGATCTCCACGATCTTGCCCAGGTACATCACCCCGACCCGGTCGGAGATGTGCCGCACGATCGACAGGTCGTGCGCGATGAACATGTACGACAGGTTGAACTCGTCCTGCAGCCGCTCCATCAGGTTGACCACCTGCGCCTGCACCGACACGTCCAGCGCCGAGACCGGCTCGTCGGCCACGATGACCTCGGGGCGCAGCGCCAGGCCCCGGGCGATGCCGATGCGCTGCCGCTGGCCGCCGGAGAACTGGTGCGGGTAGCGGTTGATGTACTCCGGGTTCAGACCGACCACGTCCAGCAGGTCCTGCACCCGCTTGCGCCGGTCGCCCTTGGGGGCGACGTCCGGGTGGATCTCGTACGGCTCCCCGATGATGTCGCCGACCGTCATGCGCGGGTTCAGCGAGGTGTAGGGGTCCTGGAAGACCATCTGGATGTTGCGCCGGACGGCCTTGAGCGCCCGCCCCGACAGCTTGGTGATGTCCTCGCCGCGGTAGATGATCTCCCCCGCGGTGGGCTGCTCCAGGTTCATCAGCAGCTTGGCCACGGTGGACTTGCCGCAGCCTGACTCGCCGACGATGCCCAGCGTCTCGCCGGGGAAGAGGTCGAAGGAGACGCCGTCGACCGCCTGGACCGCGCCGACCTGCCGTTTGAAGATGATGCCCTGGGTCAGCGGGAAGTGCTTGACCAGGCCCCGCACCTGGAGGATCGGCTCGCGGTCCGCGGGCTGCCCGTCTGACGGCTCAGGCCTTGTCGGCTGGGGCGCTGTCGTCACCGACGACCTCCTTCCAGAAGTGGCAGGCGCTGGCCCGGTCCCGGCTGACCCGGTAGAGCGGGGGCACCTCGGTGCGGCACACGTCCTGCGCCAGCGGGCAGCGCGGGTTGAAGGCGCAGCCCGGCGGGATGTGCAGCAGGTTCGGCGGCAGGCCCTTGATCGCGTACAGCTCCTGGCCCTTCTGGTCCAGCCGCGGGATCGAGTCGAGCAGGCCCTTGGTGTACGGGTGGGCGGGCTTGGCGTAGATGTCGTGGACCGGCGAGGTCTCCACGATCCGGCCCGCGTACATCACGGCGATCTTGTCGGCGACGTCGGCGACCACGCCGAGGTCGTGGGTGATCAGGATCAGGCCCATGTTGTACTCGCGCTGCAGGTCCGCCAGCAGGTCCATGACCTGGGCCTGCACGGTGACGTCGAGCGCGGTGGTGGGCTCGTCGGCGATGATCAGCTCGGGCTCCAGCGCCATCGCCATGGCGATCATCACGCGCTGCCGCATACCGCCGGAGAACTGGTGGGGGTAGCTGCGCACCCGCTCCTTGGCGGCCGGGATGCGCACCCGCTCCATCAGCTCGACCGCCTTGGCCCGGGCCTGTTTGCGCGACAGTCCGCGGTGCACGGTGAACATCTCGCCCAGCTGCTCGCCGACGTTGAGCACCGGGTTGAGCGAGGACAGCGCGTCCTGGAAGATCATCGCCATCCGGGCGCCGCGCACCTTGCGGCGCTCCTCGCCGCTCAGCTTGAGCATGTCCCGGCCCTGGAAGATGATCTTCCCCTGGGTCACGAAGCCCGGCGGCGAGTCCAGGATGCCCATGATCGCCTGGGCGGTCACCGACTTGCCGGAGCCGGACTCGCCCAGCACCGCGAGGGTCTCCCCCGCGTCGACGGAGTAGTCCACGCCGTTGACGGCCCTGGCGACCCCCTCCCTGGTGCGGAACTCCACGTGCAGGTTGCGCACGTCGAGCAGCGGTCCGCCCTCGGTGCCGCCTTCTTCCGTGCTCAGCTCGACACTTGTGGCCATATCGGCGGGCTCCTCAGCGCAGCTTGGGGTCGAGGGCGTCGCGCACCGCGTCGCCGAGCATGATGAACGCCAGGACGGTCAGGCTCAGCGCCCCTGCGGGCCACAGCAGCATGTGCGGGGCGTTGCGGATCTGGTTGGACGCGTCGGAGATGTCGATCCCCCAGGAGACGGTGGGCGGTTTGAGGCCGACGCCGAGGTAGGACAGCGTGGCTTCGAGGGCGATGTAGGTGCCCAGCGCGATGGTGCCGACGACGATGACCGGCGCGACCGCGTTGGGTGCGATGTGCCGCAGCAGCATCCGGGAGTTGCCGGCTCCCAGCGCCCGGGCGGCCTGGACGTAGTCGTTCTGCCGGGCGGTGATGACCGAGCCGCGGGCGATACGGGCGATCTGCGGCCAGCCCAGCAGCACCATGAAGCCGACCACCGGCCACACCGTGCTGTTGGTGACCACCGAGAGGAAGACCAGGCCGCCGAGCACCACCGGGATGCCGAAGAAGACGTCGCTGATCCGGGACAGGATCGCGTCCCACCAGCCGCCGAAGAAGCCGGCAAGACCGCCCAGCACACTGCCGAGCAGCACCACGCCCAGCGTCGCGCACACGCCGACGGTCACCGAGGCGCGGGCTCCGTAGACCACCCGGGTGTAGACGTCGCGGCCCTGCTGGTCGAAGCCGAACGGGTGACCCGCCTCCGGGCCGGCCTGCGCCTTCTGCAGGTTGGCCTGCAGCGGGTCCTGGGTGGCGATGGTGCCGGGCCACAGCGAGATGAAGACCAGGAAGAGGATGATCAGCACCGAGATGATGAAGACGGGGTTGCGCCGCAGGTCGCGCCACGCGTCGGACCACAGGCTGCGCGGCTTGCCCGCGGGGCCGCCCGGCTCCTGGCCGTGGCTCTCGGGGTACTCCAGGGTGTCGGCGTCGGACGCCGCCAGGTCCATCCCGGCGCCGTAGCCGCCGCCTGGGGCGATGGGCCCCTGCTCGGGGTCCAGCGGATTGCGTTCAGGCATAACGGATCCTCGGGTCCAGGACCGCGTAGAGCAGGTCGACCAGCAGGTTCGCGATCAGGAAGACCAGCACCAGGATGGTGACGAAGCCGACCACGGTCGGCGCGTTGTTGCGCAGGATGCCCTGGTAGAGCTGGTAGCCGACACCGTGGATGTTGAAGATCCGCTCGGTGACGATGGCGCCGCCCATCAGGAAGCCGACGTCGGTGCCGATGAAGGTGACCACCGGGATCAGCGAGTTGCGCAGCAGGTGCCTGATGATGATCCGGTGCCGGGGCAGGCCCTTGGCGACCGCGGTGCGCAGGTAGTCGGCGCGGGTGTTCTCCGCGATCGAGGTCCTGGTCAGCCGGGTGACGTAGGCCAGCGAGACCAGGGCGAGCACGAGTCCTGGCAGGATCAGCTCGTTGAAGGGCGCCTCGGGCGAGACCGACGGGCTGACCCACCCCCACTGCACGCCGAACAGGTACTGCAGTACGTAGCCGGTGACGAAGGTCGGCACCGAGATCACGATCAGGGTCAGCAGCAGCACCCCGGTGTCGTCGGGCTTGCCGCGCCGCATGCCGGTGAGCACCCCCAGCGAGATGCCGATGACGATCTCGAAGAGGATCGCCACGATGGTCAGCCGGATCGTGACAGGGAAGGCGCTGCCCATCAGGCTGGTGACGGACTCCCCGTTGAAGGCGGTGCCGAAGTCACCGGTGAAGATGTTCTTCATGTAGATCAGGTACTGCTTCCACAACGGGTCGTTGAGGTGCAGGTCGTTCCGGATCTGGGCGGCGGTCGCCGGGTCGGGCGCACGGTCGCCGAAGAGCGCGGCGACCGGGTCGCCGAGCGCGTAGACCATGAAGAAGATCAGGAACGTGCTGCCGATGAACACCGGGATCATCTGGAGCAGCCGCCGGATCACATAGCGTCCCATGCGGAGCCTTCCGGGGAGTTCCGGGGAATGTGGGGGCCGGGGGCCGCCGCTGCCGGTGCTGCTCCGTCCGGTGCGGCGGCCCCCGGCCGCGGTGTCACTTGACCTTGATCTCGTTGTAGACCGGCACGCTGAAGGGGTTCAGCGCGACGTTCGAGAGGTTGGAGGAATAGCCGGCGCTGCCGTTCTGGTACCACAGCGGGATCGCGGGCATGTCGGTGACCAGCTGCTTCTCGGCGTCCTGGAACTTGCTCACCGAGTCGGAGGTGGAGGAGGCGGCGTTGGCCTCGTTGACCAGCTTGTCGAAGTTGGCGTTGCTGTAGTGCGAGTCGTTCGACGAGGCGCCGGTGTAGTACTGCGGCTGCAGGAAGTCCTGGATCAGCGGGTAGTCCATCTGCCAGCCGGCCCGGAAGGGGTCGTTCATCTGCTTGCTGGTGATGCGGTTGCGGAAGTCGGCGAAGGTGCCGATGGGGGCGCCGACGCACGCCTTGTTGTTGCCCAACGCGTTGTTGATGCTGTTGCAGAGCGCGTCGACCCACTCCTTGTGGGAGCCGGTGTCCGCGTTGTAGGAGATGGTGATCTTGCCGCCGGGCAGGCCGCCGCCCTCGGAGATCAGCTGCTTGGCCTTGTCGGGGTTGTACGTGCACTCCTCGCCGCACAGCCCCTTCTTGAAGCCGCCCGCGTCACCGAGCACCGGTGAGGTCCAGTCGCTGGCCGGGGTGCGGGTGTTCTGGAAGATCTGCTGGGTGATCTGCTCGCGGTTGATCGCCATCGACAGGCCCTGCCTGACCTTGGCGGCGTTCGGAGACGACCAGCGCGAGCTGTACAGCGGGAAGGCGATGGTCTGGATGATGCCGGCCGGCACGTTGATGTACCGGCTGCCCAGGTCGCTCTTGACGTTCTGCAGCTGGGAGACCGGCACGTCGTCGACCAGGTCGATGTTGCCGGCCTGCAGGTCGGTGTAGGCGGTGTTGTTGTCGGTGTAGACCCGCAGCTCGACCCCGCCGTTCTGCGCGGGGTCGGGACCCTTGTAGCCGTCCCACTTCTTCAGCTCCATCTTGGAGCCCTTGGTGTACGAGGAGATCTCGTACGGCCCGTTGCCGATCGGCTTGGCCAGCCACGACTGGCGGTTGCTGAAGAAGGCCTGCGGCAGCGGGTAGAAGGCCGCGTAGCCCAGGGTGTCGGGGAAGAGCGCGAACTTCTGGTTCAGCTTGACCTTGAACTCGGTGTCGGACACCTTCGTCAGACCCGACAGCGTGGTGGCGCTGGGCTTGGCCCCCGGGGTGTCGGGGTGCACCTTGTCGTAGCCGTCGATGTAGCTGAAGAAGCTGGCGTTGAGCTGGGCGTTCTTCAGCTGGGTGTCGTAGTTCCAGGCGTTGATGAAGGAGTCGGAGTTGACCGGCTCGCCGTTGCTGAAGGTCCAGCCGGACTTGAGCTTGATGTCGAAGTTCTGCGAGTCCGAGGAGGTGATCGACTGGGCGATCATGTTCTCGGCCTTGGCGGTCTTCGGGTTGTAGATCTTCAGCCCGCGGAAGATCATGTCGAGCACCTTGCCGCCCTGCACCTCGTTGGTGTTGGCCGGCTCCAGCGGGTTCTGCGGGTCGCCCCAGGAGGCCCGTACGATGCCGCCGCCGCTGCCGCCCGTCGAGCTGCCGCTCCCGCCGCTGTCACTGCTGCTGCCGCAGGCGGCGGCCGTCAGGGCGACGACTGTCACGCCGACGGCCCACTTCACGCGCGTGGCTCCGCGCATCGCGTGCCTCCTCATGGGTCACAAATGACACTTCGTTACCCATGACACAGCAATTGCGGCAAAGCCGCACTTCTACTCCTGCGTGTCGCGTACCCAATGCGTTGGCCAGAGCGCGACGCACAGCGCCGCCCGCGGTGCGGCCGCCGCGGGCGCGGAACGCCGAAGGGGCGCCCCCGGCGGGGGCGCCCCTGGTGGGACTGCTGCGGACGGACCGGTCAGGCCGCGCCCACCACGTCCTTCTCCTCGGCGAAGTGGCACGCGGACTCGTGCCGGGCCGGGGTGTCGACCTCGGCGAACCGGGTCGGGATCGCCAGCAGCGGCTCCTCCTCCGCGCAGCGCGCCTCCGCCTTCCAGCAGCGGGTGCGGAAACGGCACCCGGACGGCGGGTTCGCCGGCGAGGGCACGTCGCCCGACAGGATGATGCGCTCGCGGTGCTCGCGCGCCTCGGGGTCCGGCACCGGCACCGCGGACAGCAGCGCCTGGGTGTACGGGTGGGTCGGGTGCTCGTAGATCTCGGCGTCCGTGCCGATCTCCGCCATCTTGCCCAGGTACATCACGCCGACGCGGTCGGAGATGTGCCGGACGATCGACAGGTCGTGCGCGATGAAGATGTAGGACAGGTTGAACTCGTCCTGCAGCTTCTCCATCAGGTTGATGACCTGCGCCTGCACCGACACGTCGAGCGCGGAGACCGGCTCGTCGCAGATGATGATCTCCGGGTTGAGCGCGAGGCCGCGGGCGATGCCGATGCGCTGGCGCTGGCCGCCGGAGAACTGGTGCGGGTAGCGGTTGATGTACTCCGGGTTGAGCCCGACGACGTCGAGCAGCTCCTCGACCCGCTTGCGGCGGTCGCCCTTGGGCGCCACCTCCGGGTGGATGTCGAAGGGCTCGCCGATGATGTCGCCGACCGTCATGCGCGGGTTGAGCGAGGTGTAGGGGTCCTGGAACACCATCTGGATGTTGCGGCGGACGGCCTTGAGCGCCCGCCCCGACAGCTTGGTGATGTCCTGGCCCTTGTAGAAGACCTCGCCCGCGGTGGCCTGCTCCAGGCTCATCAGCAGCTTGGCCACGGTGGACTTGCCGCAGCCGGACTCGCCGACGATGCCCAGCGTCTCGCCCGCGTGCAGGTCGAAGGAGACGCCGTCGACGGCCTTGACCGCACCGATCTGCCGCTTGACGACGATGCCCTGGGTCAGCGGGAAGTGCTTGACCAGGTTGCGCACCTGCAGGATCGGCTCACGGTCGGCGAGCTTGGCGGCGGCGGCCTCGGCCACCTCCACGACGGGCGCGTCGGCCGCGGCGGCCCCGGGGTCCTTGGGGAGGCTGGATTCACTCACCGAGGGTCTCCTTCCAGAAGTGGCAGGCGCTGCCGCGCGCGGTGCCGACCGGGTGCAGCGCCGGCACGTCGGTGCGGCAGACGTCCTGCGCCATCGGGCAGCGCGGGTTGAAGGCGCAGCCCGACGGGATACGCGTCAGGTTGGGCGGCAGGCCCTTGATCGCGTACAGCTCCTGGCCCTTCTGGTCCAGCCGCGGGATCGACTGGAGCAGGCCCTTGGTGTACGGGTGCGCCGGCTTGGCGTAGATGTCGTGGACGGGGGCGTCCTCGACGATCCGGCCGGCGTACATCACGGCGATCTTGTCGGCGACGTCGGCGACCACGCCGAGGTCGTGGGTGATCAGGATCAGGCCCATGTTGTACTCGCGCTGCAGCTCCGCGAGCAGGTCCATGACCTGCGCCTGGACCGTCACGTCGAGAGCCGTGGTGGGCTCGTCGGCGATGATCAGCTCGGGCTCCAGGGCGAGCGCCATGGCGATCATGATGCGCTGGCGCATACCGCCGGAGAACTGGTGCGGGTAGTCGCCCACCCGCTCCTTGGCGGCCGGGATGCGCACCCGGTCCATCAGCTCGATGGCCTTGGCCTTGGCGTCCTTGCGGGACAGGCCCTGGTGCACCCGGTACATCTCGCCGAGCTGGTAGCCCACGCTCAGTACCGGGTTGAGCGAGGACAGCGCGTCCTGGAAGATCATCGCGATCTTCCGGCCGCGGATCTTCCGCCGCTCCTCCCCGGACATCTTGAGCATGTCGCGGCCCTGGAAGAGGATCTCGCCCTTGGGGATGCGGGCCGGCGGCATGTCGAGGATGCCCATGACGGCCTGCGCGGAGACCGACTTGCCCGATCCGGACTCGCCGAGCACCGCGAGCGTCTCACCGGCGTTCACCGAGTAGTTGACGCCGTTCACGGCCTTGGCGACACCGTCACGGGTGTGGAACTCCACGTGCAGGTCGCGTACTTCCAGCAGCGGCGCCAGCGGCGCGTCAGGTGCAGGAACGTCCGATATATCGTCGATGACAGTCAACGTACGCCCTCCTAGCGCAGCTTGGGGTCGAGGGCGTCGCGGACCGCGTCGCCGAGCAGGATGAAGGCCAGCACCGTCACGCTGAGCGCGCCCGCGGGCCACAGCAGCATGTGCGGCGCGTTGCGGATCTGGTCGGCCGCCGCGGAGATGTCGATGCCCCACGACACGGCCGGCGGCTTGAGGCCGACGCCGAGGAAGGACAGTGTCGCCTCCAGCGAAATGAAGGTGCCCAGTGCGATGGTGGACCATACGATGACCGGAGCCAGCGCGTTCGGGGCGATGTGCCGCAGCATGATCCTGCCGTGGCCCGCGCCGAGCGCCTTGGCGGCCAGCACGTAGTCCTGCTCCTTCGCGGTGATCACGGCACCGCGGGCGATACGGGCCAGCTGCGGCCAGCCCAGCAGGATGATGAAGGTCGACACGGTGAGCACCGAGCCGCCCTTGACCGCCGAGAGGAAGACGACACCGCCGAGCAGGATCGGGATGCCGAAGAAGATGTCGCTGACGCGCGAGATGATCGCGTCCAGCCAGCCGCCGAAGTAGCCCGACAGGCCGCCGAGCAGCGCGCCCAGCACCGCGACGCCGAGCGTCGAGAAGATGCCGACCTCGACCGAGGCGCGGGCACCGTACACGGTGCGGGTGTAGACGTCGCAGCCCTGCTGGTCGTAGCCGAACCAGTGGCCCGAGCTGGGGCCGTTCTGCGAGTTGATCAGGTTGCACTGCAGCGGGTCCTGGCTGGCGATCAGACTGGGCCAGAACGAGATGACGATCAGGAACAGGATGACCAGCGCCGATATGTAGAAGATCGGCTTGCGGCTCAGGTCGTGCCAGGCGTCGTTCCACAGGCTGCGCGGCTTGTCGCGCTTGTCCATGGGGACGGCCGTGCCGTCCGGCGTGGTGGCCGGGGCGCCGCCGGCGTCGAGGATCAGGGCGTCGGTGTTCTCAGGCATACCGGATCCTCGGGTCCAGGACCGCGTAGAGCAGGTCGACGAGCAGGTTGGCGAGCAGGAAGATGATCACCAGGATCGTCACGAAGCCGACCACGGTCGCGGGGCTGGTGTGCACGATCCCCTGGTAGATCTGGTAGCCCACGCCGTGGATGTTGAAGATCCGCTCGGTGACCAGGGCGCCCGCCATCAGGTTGCCGATGTCGGTACCCAGGAAGGTCACCACGGGTATGAGCGAGTTGCGCAGCATGTGGTTGACGATGACCCGGCGCCGCGGCAGGCCCTTGGCGACCGCCGTGCGGAGGTAGTCGGCGCGGGTGTTCTCCGCGACCGAGGTACGGGTCAGCCGCGCCACGTACGCGAGGGAGACGCCGGCCAGCACGAGGCCGGGCATGAGCAGGTCCTTGAAGGGCGCACCCTCACCCACCGAGGGGTGCACGATCGACCACTTGACGCCGAAGAAGTACTGCAGCACGTAGCCGGTGACGAAGGTCGGGATCGAGACCACGATCAGCGTCATGGCCAGCACACCGGTGTCGAAGAACCGCCCGCGGCGCAGGCCGGCGAAGACGCCGAGCGCGACACCGATGACCGCCTCGATGACGAAGGCCACGATGGTCAGCCGCAGCGTCACGGGGTAGGCCGTCTTCAGCAGTTCGGTGACCGGCTGCTGGTTCCACGCCTTGCCGAAGTCGCCTTCGAAGACGTGCGACATGTAGATCCAGTACTGCTGGATCAAGGGGTCGTTGAGATGGAACTCAAGTCTGATCTGCGCGGCGGTCGCCGGGTCCGGGGTGCGGTCGCCGAACATGGCGGCCACGGGATCACCGAGACCCCATACCATCACGAAGATCAACAATGTGGTTCCGATGAAGACCGGAACCATCTGGAGCAGTCGCCTGATGACGTAGCGCCCCATCTGCCCTCCAGGGATCGGGCAGACGTCGGCCGGGGCTTGTGGCCCCGGCCGACATCCACACCGCGAGCGGTTGTTTGTCAGTTCCCCCGCAGGCGTGCCCGAACGTCTCCCCTGTACGGACCCGCCTACTGCAGGTAGTGCGTGGTCAGGGTCAGTTGACCGTGATGTCGGTGAAGATCGGGTAGCTGAAGGCGTTCTCCTTGACGTTGGAGACCTTCGAGGACCAACCCGCCTGACCGTTCTGGTACCACAGCGGGACGATCGGCATGTCGGTGAGGACCTGCTTCTCGGCCTGCTGGTACAGAGCGATCGACTTCGCCGTGTCCGGCTCGGCGTTCGCCTGGTTGATCAGCTTGTCGACCGTCTTGTTGGTGTACTTCGAGTCGTTCGAGCTGCCGCCGGTGGCGTACAGCGGCGTGATGAAGTCGTCGATCAGCGGGTAGTCCATCTGCCAGCCGGAACGGAACGGCTGGGTCATCTGGCCCTTGGTGATCTGGTTGCGGAAGTCCGCGAAGGTGCCGGTGGGGGCGCCGACGCAGGCCTTGTTGTTGCCCAGCACGTTGTTGATGCTGTTGCAGACCGCGTCGACCCATTCCTTGTGCGAGCCGGAGTCGGCGTTGTAGCCGAGCTTCATCTGGCCGCCGGGGATGCCGCCGCCCTCGGTGATGAGCTGCTTGGCCTTGACCGGGTCGTACGTGCAGGCCTCACCGCACACCGAGGTGCTGTAACCGCCGGCCGCGCCCAGCACCGGGGACGTGAGGTCCTGGGCCGGGGTGCGGGTGCCACCGAAGATCTTGTCGGTGATCGTCTTGCGGTCGATCGCCATCGAGATGCCCAGGCGGACCTTGTCCATGCCCGGCTTGGACCACTCGGGCTTGTACATCGGGAAGGAGAACGTCTGGATGATGCCGGCCGGCTGGTTGAGGTAGCGGCCGCTCAGGTCGTTCTTGACGTGCGGCAGGTCGGCGGCCGGGATGTCGTCGAGGACGTCCAGCTGGCCGGACTGCAGGTCGGCGTAGGCGGTCTCGCTGCTGGTGTAGACCTTCAGCAGGACGCCCTTGTTCTTCGGCTTGCTCGGACCCGTGTAGTTCGGGTTCGGGACCAGCTTCATGCTCGCGCCCTTGGTGTAGGACTCGATCATGTAGGGGCCGTCGCCGATCGGCTTCTTCAGGTACGCGTCGTGGTTGTCGAAGAACTCCTTGGGCAGCGGCGCGAACGCCTTGTAGCCCAGGCGGTCCGGCCACGTGGAGAACTTCTGCGACAGCTTCACCGTGAAGGTGTGGTCGTCGACGACCTTCAGACCGCTCATGGTCTTGGCGGTCGGCGCGGCGGTCTCGTCGTCCGGGTGGACGGCCTTGTAGCCGTCGATGTCCGCGAAGAAGTACGAGTTCAGCTGCTTGTTGGTGACCAGGGCACCGTAGTTCCAGGCGTCCACGAAGGAGCTGGAGGTGACCGGGGTACCGTCGGAGAACTTCAGGTCCGGCTTGATCTTGATGGTGAAGTTCTGCTGGTCGGTCGTGGTGATCGAGTCAGCGGCCTCAAGCTGGGCCTTGCCCGTTGCGTCGTACTCCTTGAGGTTCATGAAGATCATGTCAAGGACCTTGCCGCCCTGCACCTCATTGGTGTTGGCGGGCTCGAGCGGGTTCTGGGGGTCGCCCCACCACGCTCGGACGATCCCGTCGCTCGATCCGCTGCTCGACTTGGCCTTGTCCTTGCTGCCCGAGTCGTCGCTCGAACTGCAGGCGGTCGCTGCGAGGGCGATCACGGCCGCACCTACGACCCACTTGGCGCTCTTGGCACCGCGCATGGGTTTGCCTCCTCAGGAGTCACTATCGATACGTGAAAGGAAGGCCGGACGCCCACTGACACCCCTGACAGCGACTACGGCCTTCCTGTGCTCGTGAGTCGGCGCTCCCCATCAGCGCGTGACCCATTGACCCGAGCTCAACTTCGTCCCACTATCGGGCACGTTTGAAGTCGGATCGACACAGGGTTGGTCTCGCTTTGGTCACATCGACGTCGATCTTGTTCCAGAATCCGGACATTATGGAACGTAGACAGACACCGGCGAAATGGGCAGTGTGACCTATCTAACGGTGATTGCTGTCCGGAAAGCGGACAGCGCGAGACCACGCAAAGAGGGGCCCAGGAAGCCTGGACCCCTCACCGTTCCGTTGGCGGTCAGTGGGCGTCAGCGCTTGGCGCGGGACGCGGCACGGCCCCGCTCCTTCTGGTCGAGGACCACCTTACGGATCCTGACCGTCTCCGGAGTGACTTCGATGCATTCATCGTCCCTGCAGAACTCCAAGGACTGTTCAAGGGAGAGCATCCGCGGCGGCACCAGGGACTCGGTCACGTCCGCGGTCGAGGACCGCATGTTCGTGAGCTTCTTCTCCTTGGTGATGTTCACGTCCATGTCGTCCGACCTGGAGTTCTCACCGACGATCATGCCCTCGTAGACCTCGGTGGTCGGCGAGACGAACAGCACGCCGCGCTCCTGCAGGTTGGTCATCGCGAACGCGGTCACCACACCCGCCCGGTCCGCCACCAGCGAGCCGTTGTTGCGGGTGCGCAGCTCGCCGAACCAGGGCTCGTGGCCCTCGAAGATGGAGTGCGCGATACCCGTGCCGCGGGTCTGCGTCAGGAACTCGGTGCGGAAGCCGATCAGACCGCGGGACGGCACGATCCACTCCATGCGGATCCAGCCGGACCCGTGGTTGGTCATCGTCTCCATCCGGCCCTTGCGGCTCGCCATCAGCTGGGTGATCGCCCCCAGGTGCTCCTCGGGCGAGTCGATGGTCATCCGCTCGATCGGCTCGTGGACCTTGCCGTTGATCTCCTTGGTGACCACCTCGGGCTTGCCGACGGTCAGCTCGAAGCCCTCCCGGCGCATCGTCTCCACCAGGATGGCCAGCGCCAGCTCACCGCGGCCCTGCACCTCCCAGGCGTCCGGGCGCTCGGTCGGCAGCACCCGCAGGCTCACGTTGCCGACCAGCTCGCGCTCCAGCCGGGTCTGCACCAGCCGGGCGGTGACCTTGTGGCCCTTGCCGCCCTTGCCGACCAGCGGCGAGGTGTTCGTACCGATGGTCATCGAGATGGCCGGCTCGTCCACCGTGATCAGCGGCAGCGCGATCGGGTTCTCCGGGTCGGCCAGCGTCTCGCCGATCATGATCTCCGGGATGCCGGCCACCGCGCAGATGTCACCGGGACCCGCGCTCTCGGCGGGCTTGCGGGTCAGCGCCTCGGTCATCATCAGCTCGCTGATGCGGACGCTGGAGATGGTGCCGTCGCGCTTGATCCAGGCGACGGTCTGCCCCTTCTTCAGGTGGCCCTGCTCGACCCGCAGCAGCGCGATACGGCCGAGGAAGTTGTCCGCGTCCAGGTTGGTGACGTGCGCCTGCAGCGGGGCGTCCTCGTCGAAGGTCGGCGCCGGGACGGTCGACAGGATCGTCGAGAAGAACGGCTCAAGGCTGTCGCTGTCGGCCGGGACCGTGCCGTTCTCCGGCTTGGTCAGCGACGCGACGCCGTCGCGGGCGCACGCGTAGACGATCGGGAACTCGATCTGGTCCTCGTCCGCGTCCAGGTCCAGGAAGAGGTCGTAGGTCTCGTTGACGACCTCGTCGATCCTGGAGTCCGGGCGGTCGGTCTTGTTGATGCACAGGATCACCGGCAGCCGGGCCGACAGCGCCTTGCGCAGCACGAACCGGGTCTGCGGCAGCGGACCCTCTGAGGCGTCCACCAGCAGCACCACCGCGTCCACCATCGACAGGCCGCGCTCGACCTCACCGCCGAAGTCGGCGTGGCCGGGGGTGTCGATGATGTTGATGGTGACCGGGTCCCCGCCGTCCTTGGGGTGGTACTTCACCGCGGTGTTCTTCGCGAGAATGGTGATGCCCTTCTCGCGCTCCAGGTCGTTGGAGTCCATCATCCGGTCGTCCAGATGCTGGTGTGCGGCGAAGGCCCCGGCCTGCTTGAGCATGGCGTCGACGAGGGTCGTCTTGCCGTGGTCGACGTGGGCGACGATGGCGACGTTACGGATATCGTGGCGCGTGGACATGCGGCGGCGCTTCTCCCGGAATCGTGGATGGCGTCGCGTTCCTCTTCGACGCGCTCGCCCGTGCCGGGCAGAAAGTCACGCCGCGGCCGTTTCCCATGGTACGTGCCAGCACCCCGGGCTGCGCCCGCACGAGCCCCACCGGCGCCCCGCGTACGCCCCGACCTCGGCCCGGTGGCAGGATCTGGCCGTGTCCACGCCACCCGTCGTCCCGCAGGACGAGTCAGTGCCGCCGCTGCCGGCCGGCATCCCGCTCCACCCCGCCGGCTCCCCCGCCGCCGCGCACACCGCCGGGCGGCGCGCCCTGCCGAACCTGCTGATCATCGCCGTCGCCCTGGCCGTGGGAGTGCTCGGCGGCACCGGTGCCATACCCCTGGACCGCAACGGCCTCCTGCGCTTCGCCCTCGGCATGGTCGTCGGCCTGAACCTCCACATCGTCGCCTACTGGCTGCTCGGCCCCCTCTCCGGCGTCGCCACCGTCTGGACGTCCCTCGGCGTCGGCCGCTGGCTCGGCCACACCACCCGCCGCGGGCGGCTCGTCGTCTTCCGGCTGCTTCCGCTGATCCCCTTCATCGCCTGCCAGGTCATCGTCGGGCGGCCGGGGCTGCGCCGCCGCATGTGGGCATGCGCCGCCGCCACGCTCCTGGCCGAGGCGGTCGCCTCCGCCGCCCTCGTCGCCGCGGGCGGGCCGGCCGCCTCCGTCGGCTGGGGCCTCGCCGCGGTCACCCTCCTCGTGCTTGCCGCCCAGCCCGGCCGGGTCACCTCGCCCGCCTGGCGCCTCTTCCGCCTCCCCTTCGGCGACAACGACCAGGCACTCGCCGAATGGGTCCACGACCCGGCCACCCTGGCCGCCGCCCGGGCCGCCTGCGCCGGCCGCATCGACCTGGCCCGCGCCGCCCTCGACGCGGCACCGGCCGCCCCGGGCGACGCCTCGCCCCGTCGGCTGGCCATGGAGGCGTCCCTCGCCCTCTGCGAGGGCCGCTGCGACGCGGCCGCGCGCACCGCGGCCGAGCTGCGCGAACGGTCGCATGCGCCGGAGCTGCGGCGGGGGGCGCTCCAGCTGTACGCGTGCGCGGTCGCCGACGGGATCGCCGCCGGGCACTGGCGTGCGGCCGACGCGATGCCGTACTTCGACGCGGCGCTCGCCGCGCTGCGGGCCGAGTCGAAGGCCGCGGCCTTGCGAGGTACTGACCTCGCCGCGATGGAGGCGCTGTTCCGGGGGCGGCCTCAGCAGGCCGTCAAGCTCGCCACTCTTGCCGCCGCCAACGCCGCTACCGTGCACGTTCGTGCCCGCGCCCTTCTCACGCTCGCTGCGGCCCACACCGCCGCGGGCCACCCCGAGCTGTCCCGCGCCCCCCGCGCCCGGGCTGCCGCCCTGTCCCCCACCTTGCACACCACCCGCTAGCCCCGCGGGGGGTTGGGGGGGTGCCCCTTGCGCCGGGCGGTCGGCTTTCCCGCCGTCGTGGCTGGTCGCGCAGTTCCCCGCGCCCCCAGGTGACTGCCCCTTGCGGTGAGCTCGCACCTTCCGGTGCATCGTGATTGGGCGCGCAGTTCCCCGCGCCCCTGAAAAACGCTCACCCTCTTGCGCAGAGGGCGCCGCCTGACGGCGTCGGCTCTGCGGGAGGGGGCACCCCCAGGGGCGCGGGGAACTGCGCGCCCAGCCCGAGGAGCGGGATAGAAGCAACGCCACAGCAAGTGGCAACCACCTCAGGGGCGCGGGGAACTGCGCGACCAGCCACGACGAAGCCGCAGGCACGGGATGCACCGCAAGGGGCAGCAGCCCGGGGGTACCTGCGCGCCCCCGGAGGGCTACTTGCGGAAGCCGAGGTCGGCGTAGGACGGAGTCTGGAAGCCGAATGCGCCGGCGTTGGCGACCGTGGTGCGGAGGGCGACGACGGCCGGGCGCTGGTAGAGGGGGATCGAGCCGGCGGCAGCCCAGATGCGGGCGTCGGCCTGGGCCGTCAGTGAGCGCGCGGTGGACGCGTCCAGCTCACTGCCCGCGCGGTCGAGCAGCTGGTCGATCTGGTCGGTCCCGACCCGCGTGTAGTTCTGCGCGACGGTCAGCGAACCGTCGGGCGCCGGCACGGGCTTGGCGTAGATCGGCGTGTCGTCGGTGGCCGGGTAGGCGGTGCCGGGCCAGGAGTAGAGCGCCAGGTCGAAGTCGCCGGCGGCGATGTGGTCCTGGAAGTAGCTGGCCCCGTCGACCTTGGTGATCTCCGTGCGGATGCCGATCGCGGAGAGCATCTTGGCGATGCGCGTGCCGACGTCGTCCAGGGTGGGCGAGTCCGCGGGGAGCACGAAGCGCAGGCTGAGCTGCTTGTTGCTCTTGGTCACGGCCCGGCTGGGCTCGACGACGGTGAGCGCGCCTGAGGCGGCACTGCGGCCGGGTCCCGCCGCCTGGTCCCCGGCCTTGGCGGTGGACTGCTTCCAGCCGGCGTCGGCGAGCAGCGCCTGCGCCTGCTGGAGGTCGGTGGCGCCGAGCGCGGAGCTGTGGTCGGCGTAACCGTCCTGCGAGGGGAGGACGAGGTGGTTGCCGAGCGCCACGGCGGGCAGGCCGAGCGGTTTGAGCACCGCGGTGGCAATGGCCTTGCGGTCGATGGCGCGGGCGACGGCGTGCCGTACCCGTTCGTCGGCGAGCGGCCCGGCGCTGCCGTTGAGGGCGAGTTGCGCGTAGGCGGCGTCGGGGGCCTTGCGTACGGCCAGGCCCCTGGTCTTCTTGACGGTGGCGAGCGCGTCCGGGTCGATGTCGGCGAGGTCGAGGGTGCCGGCGGCGAGCGCGGCGGCCCGTTTGGTGCGGGGTACCGCGGTCAGGACGAGCTGGTCGAGTTTGGCGGGCTGCCCCCACCAGGTGGGGTTGCGCACCAGCGTGACCGTACCGGCCTTGGTGTCGACGCCCTTGACGGCGAAGGGTCCCGCGACGACGGGCAGTGCGGTGCGGGCGCCGTCGTTGAAGGCGTCGGGGGTGCCGGTGACGGACTTGGGGTAGAGCGGGCTGAACAGCGAGCGCCAGTCGGCGTAGGGGGTGCTGAAGGTGACCTCGACGTGCTGCGCGTCGGCGCCCTGCTTGACGGAGGCGATCCGGTCGTACCCGGCGTTGCGCGAGGTCCAGAAGGCGGAGTTCTTGCCGCTGAGCGCGTTCCACTGGGCGGCGAAGTCGGCGGCGCCGACGGCCCGCCCGTCGCTCCACTTGGCCTGCGGGTTCAGCTCGTAGGTGACGACCTGGCGCGGCTCCGTCTCGCTGACCTCGGCTTTCTTGAGGAAGTCGGTGTCGGCGTGCGGTTTGCCGTGGCCGTCGAGCCGGAACATGGCGGGCAGTGTGGCGCCGGCGACGGTGGCGGTGTCAACGTCCGCGTCGGCCTGGAAGGCGTTGAGGGTGCGCGGCACCTCGTCGGTGGCCCAGTGCAGGGTGCCGCCGTCCTTGACGCCCGCCCTGGCGACGGTGGCGATGTCGGTGCCCGCGGTGCCGGCGGCGTGGTTGCCGCCGCCGGAGGAGCAGGCGGTGAGGGTGAGGGTGGCGCCGGCGGTGAGCGCCACGGCGATACGCACCGCGCGCGCCCGGGGCGCCGGGGTGACAGCGGTCGGGTACGCACTGCGGTTCATGTGGTCGCTCCTCCGCGGCCCGGGCGGCCGGCCGGAGGCTCGGCATACGCCGGGGACATACTCATCTGGTCGGATGGGCCGTTTTACCGGTGGTCCGGTTAATCGCACCCCCACTCCAGACGACACCGCGGGCGGTGCGGTCCCGACCCGCCGAGGTGCCCGGCGCACTCCACCCGTCCGGCCCACTGCCGTACCCGCGCCGGGGCGCGGCCCGGGGGCGCCGTCCTATACCCCGCCCGCGGTATTCCGTGCAGCCGTCTTCACAAGCCGCGGTGTGACGCGCAACACTCGCATCCGCAGCACCGCCCCGTACTGCGTTCCACGGCGGCAGATGGTGAGGACTCCCCATGTCCCTGCACGACGACCTGACGTCGGTCCAGCGCCGGCTCGACGACCTGATGCGCTGCGTGGCCCGCCTCGACGAGCACAGCGGCGACACCCTCGACATGCGCCGGGTGCGCAGCGCCGCGGCCCACCTGCGGGACAGCCTCGCGCTGCTGCAGGACTCGGCGCCCGCGGACGCGGGGAAGCGGCCGGTCGAGATGGTCACCGTCCCCGACGCGCCCTACGACCGCGGGCTGTGGGCGGACGCCGAGGACGAGGGGCTCGGCTCGCCGCACCGGCACGCGCCGTAACCGCGCGCCGCCCCGCCGCGCACCCCTGGTGCGCGGCGGACCCGTCGCGCGCCCCCCGGTCCTTTCCCGTACGGAGTCCTCCTTGGCCACCGGAACCACTCCCACCACCCCTGCCGCCCGCGGTGTCATGACACCCGGGCGGGCCGCGATCTCCGCCCGGCACCTGCGGACCGACCGGTGGTGGCTCTCACCGCTGGTCACCGCGGTCGCCCTGACGATCTTCATCATCTACGCGACCTGGCGTGCCTTCGCCAACGGCGACTACTACTCCACGCCCTACGTGTCGCCGCTGTACTCGCCGTGCCTCGCCTCGAACTGCACGCCGATGGACGGCGGCGCCGACTGGCACCTGTTCGGCTCGTGGTGGGGGCTGTCGCCCGCGCTGCTGGTGCTGGTCTTCCCGCTGGGCTTCCGGCTGACCTGCTACTACTACCGCAAGGCCTACTACCGCGGCTTCTGGGCGTCGCCGCCGGCCTGCGCGGTCGCCGAGCCGCACGCGAAGTACACCGGCGAGACCCGCTTCCCGCTGGTGATGCAGAACGTCCACCGGTACTTCTTCTACCTGGCCCTGCCGGTCGCCGGGATCCTGACCTACGACGTGGTGCTCGCCTTCCGCGACGAGAGCGGCGCCTGGGGCCACGCGGGCCTCGGCACCCTGGTCCTGCTGCTGAACATCGTGCTGATCTGGGCGTACACCCTGTCCTGCCACTCCTGCCGGCACATCATCGGCGGCAAGCTCCGGCACTTCTCCGCCCACCCGGTGCGCTACCGGCTGTGGGGCTGGGTGGGCGCGCTCAACGGCCGCCACATGCTGCTGGCCTGGTCCTCGCTGATCAGCGTCGGGGTCGCCGACCTCTATGTGTACCTGGTGGCCAGCGGCGCATTCGACGATCCGAGGTTCTTCTGAGATGACACAAGTGGAACGGCACGCGTACGACGTGGTCGTGGTCGGCGCGGGCGGCGCGGGGCTGCGGGCGGCGATCGAGGCCAGGGAGCGCGGCATGCGCACCGCCGTGATCTGCAAGTCGCTCTTCGGCAAGGCGCACACGGTGATGGCCGAGGGCGGCATCGCGGCGAGCATGGGCAACGTCAACTCGCACGACAACTGGCAGGTGCACTTCCGCGACACCATGCGCGGCGGGAAGTTCCTCAACCAGTGGCGGATGGCCGAGCTGCACGCCAAGGAGGCCCCCGACCGGGTGTGGGAGCTGGAGACCTGGGGCGCGCTGTTCGACCGCACCGCCGACGGCCGCATATCGCAGCGCAACTTCGGCGGCCACGAGTACCCGCGGCTCGCGCACGTCGGCGACCGCACCGGCCTCGAACTGATCCGCACCCTGCAGCAGAAGATCGTCTCGCTGCAGCAGGAGGACCACGCCGAGACCGGCGACTACGAGGCCAGGCTGAAGGTCTTCCAGGAGTGCACGGTCACCCGGGTGCTCAAGGACGACGAGCGAAGCGAGATGGGGGCACCCCCCGACCGAAGGTCCGGGGGGAAGGTGGCCGGGGTCTTCGGGTACGTCCGCGAGTCGGGCCGGCTGTTCGTGATCGACGCGCCCGCCGTGGTGCTGGCCACCGGCGGCATCGGCAAGTCGTTCAAGGTGACGTCGAACTCCTGGGAGTACACCGGCGACGGGCACGCGCTGGCGCTGCTGGCCGGGGCGCCGCTGATCAACATGGAGTTCATCCAGTTCCACCCCACGGGCATGGTCTGGCCGCCGTCGGTCAAGGGCATCCTGGTGACCGAGTCGGTGCGCGGCGACGGCGGTGTGCTGCGCAACAGCGACGGCGAGCGGTTCATGTTCGGCTACGTCCCCGACGTCTTCAAGGAGAAGTACGCGCAGAGCGAGGAGGAAGCCGACGGCTGGTACACCGACCCGGACAACCACCGCAGGCCCCCCGAGCTGCTGCCCCGGGACGAGGTGGCCCGGGCGATCAACTCCGAGGTCAAGGCCGGCCGCGGCACCCCGCACGGCGGGGTCTACCTGGACGTGTCGACCCGGCTGCCCGCCGAGGAGATCAGGCGCCGGCTGCCGTCGATGCACCACCAGTTCAAGGAGCTGGCCGACGTCGACATCACCGCCGAGGCGATGGAGGTCGGCCCGACCTGCCACTACATGATGGGCGGCGTCGACGTGGAGCCGGACACCGCGGCGGCCCGCGGGGTGCCGGGGCTGTTCGCGGCCGGCGAGGTGGCCGGCGGCATGCACGGCTCCAACCGGCTCGGCGGCAACTCGCTGTCCGACCTGCTGGTCTTCGGCCGCAGGGCGGGGCTCTTCGCGGCCGAGTACGCCGCCGGGCTCGGCGAGCAGCGGCCCGCGGCGTCCGAGGAGCAGATCGACGCGGCGGCGGCCGAGGCGCTGCGCCCCTTCGGGGCCGAGGAGCCGGCGGAGTCGGCGGAGTCCGCGCAGGAGGGCGCCGCGGAGAACCCGTACACCCTGCACCAGGAGCTGCAGCAGGTGATGAACGACCTGGTCGGCATCATCAGGCGCGGCCCGGAGATGGAGCAGGCGCTGGAGCGGCTCGGCGTGCTGCGGGAGCGGTCGCGGCGGGTGGCGGTGGAGGGGCACCGGCAGTTCAACCCGGGCTGGCACCTGGCCGTGGACCTGCGCAACATGCTGCTGGTCAGCGAGTGCGTGGCCCGCGCGGCCCTGGAGCGCACCGAGAGCCGCGGCGGCCACACCCGCGACGACCACCCGGGCATGGACCGCGACTGGCGCAAGGTCAACCTGGTGTGCGAACTGACCGACGAGGCGCAGGGCGGGGGCGCGGACGGCGGCAAGCAGGCGCTGATCGGGCTGCGGCAGCGTCCGATGGACCCGATACGGGCCGACCTGCTGGCCCTCTTCGAGCGGGAAGAGCTGCTGAAATACCTGACGGACGAGGAGCTTGACCGGTGACCCACACAGCGCACTTCAAGGTCTGGCGGGGCGACACCGACGGCGGTGACCTGCAGGACTACGAGGTCGAGGTGAACGACGGCGAGGTCGTCCTCGACATCATCCACAGGCTGCAGGCCACCCAGGTCGCCGACCTGGCGGTCCGCTGGAACTGCAAGGCCGGCAAGTGCGGGTCGTGCAGCGCGGAGGTCAACGGGCGGCCGCGGCTGATGTGCATGACCCGGATGTCGGTCTTCGAGCCGGACGAGACGGTCACCGTCACCCCGCTGCGGACCTTCCCGGTGATCCGCGACCTGGTCACCGACGTGTCCTTCAACTACGACAAGGCCCGCCAGGTGCCGGCCTTCGTCCCGCCGAAGGGCGTGCCGGCCGGCGAGTACCGCATGCAGCAGGTCGACGTGGAGCGCTCGCAGGAGTTCCGCAAGTGCATCGAGTGCTTCCTGTGCCAGGACACCTGCCACGTGGTCCGCGACCACGAGGAGAACAAGACATCCTTCGCGGGCCCGCGCTTCCTGATGCGGATCGCCGAGCTGGACATGCACCCGCTGGACGCGGCGGCCGACCAGGGCCTGGTGCGGTCCGCGTCCGCGCAGGAGGACCACGGCCTGGGCTACTGCAACATCACCAAGTGCTGCACCGAGATCTGCCCCGAGCACATCCAGATCACCGACAACGCGCTGATCCCGCTCAAGGAGCGGGCCATCGACCGTAAGTACGACCCGCTGGTGTGGCTGGGCAGCAAGATCAGGCGCCGCCAGGACTAGGACCGGGGGACCGGCCCCGGTCGTCACCGGAGCCGGTTCGCGGTGCCGCACGGCGGCGGTACGGCCCGGGGGCCGCCACTCCCGGGCCGTACCGCTGGGCAGGCCCGCACGGTGCCCGGCCGCGTACGACCGGGCGCCGCACATAAGTCGCGTACCGCACATCCCGCACATAGCCTCCGATCACAGCCACGCGGTGGAGACGTGGCGCGGGCGAAGGGCGCGGGCGCATGAGGCGGCGAGTCCCACGGTGGTGCGCGGCGCTGGGTGCGCTCGCCCTCGCGGTGCTGCTCCCGCAGCCGGGCCAGGCGGCGGCCGACGACCCGATCACGCTGAGCACCGACGGCCCGATCACCGACCGGGTCGGCGCGCTCCAGGGCCGCACCGCCGAGGTCACCACCGCGCTGAACCGCCTCGACGACGCCCGGCACCTCCAGCTCTTCGTCGCCTACGTCAACGGCTTCTCCGGGCGCAGCCCGCAGGACTGGGCCAATGCCACGGCGACCAGGAGCGGTCTCGGCCGGCAGGACATCCTGCTGGCCGTCGCCACCCACGACCGGCAGTACGCGGTCTCCGCCGACCAGGACTCCGGTCTCACCCAGGCCCAGCTGGACGAGGTCAGCTCCACGGCGATCGAACCCGCGCTCCGGCAGAACGACTGGGCCGGGGCCGCGGTGGGCGCCGCCAACGGCTACGACGCGGTGCTCGGCGGGCGCCCGGTCACCGCGCCCGCCATCACCCCGGGCACCGCGGACCCCGGCGGCGGCACCGCCGCCTCCAACGGTGCCGCCGACCTGTGGATCCCGGTCGGCGTCGTCGCCGCGGCGGGCCTGGTCGTGCTGTACGCGGTACGCCGCCGCCGCGCCGCCGCCGCTGACGGGGCCGCGCAGCCCGCGGGGCCGGGACCGGGTCCCGGCGGGCGCCCCCGCAGGTACGCGCCCAGGCCGACACCGCTGCCCGAGCTGGACTCGCAGGCCAGGCAGCTGCTGGTGGCCACCGACGACGCGGTGCGCACCAGCCGGGAGGACGTCGGCTTCGCGGCGGCGCAGTTCGGCGACGAGGCCGCCAAGCCCTTCGCCGAAGCTGTCGACTACGCCCACGGCGAGCTGACTGCCGCCTTCCGGCTGCGCCAGCAGCTGGACGACGCCTTCCCCGAGGACGACGCGACCAGGCGGCAGATGCTGGACGAGATCCTCTCCCGCTGCACCCAGGCCAACCGGCGCCTCGACGCGGAGTCCGAGGCCTTCGACCGGCTGCGCGCGATGGAGGCCAACGCCCCCCAGGTACTGGAGCAGGCCGAGGCGAAGGCCGCCGCCCTGCCCGGCCGGATCGCCGCCGCCGAGACCACGCTCGCACCGCTGGCCGCCGCCTACGCCGACTCGGCCGTGCAGCCGGTCGCCGGGCACCCGGCCGAGGCCAGGGACCGGCTGGAGTTCGCCCGGTCCAGCCTCGACCAGGCCAGGGCGGCGATCGGCACGGACCACGGCAGGGCCGCGGTCTTCGTCCGCGCGGCCGAGGGCGCACTCGACCAGGCCACCACACTGGCCGACTCCGTCACCCGCCGCGCCGACGAACTGCGCACGGCGGAGGAGGCACTGCGCACCGCCCTGACCGAGACCGCCGCCGACCTCGCGGAGGCCCACGCCCTCCTGAGCACGAACGCCGCCCCGGGCACGCGCCCGGACGGCGGCGCGACGGGCGCGATCAGCGCGGATCCCGGCGGCACCGGCGCGGGTCCCGCCGGTGCTGCGGGCGCGGGCAGCACCGGCACGGGTCCAGGCGGCGGCCCTACGGGCGCGGGCAGCGCGGGGCCGGACGGGACCGGCGCGGGTCCAAGCGGTGGCCCTACGGGTGTCGGCAGCGCGGGGCCGGGCGGCGGCGTTACGGGCGCGGGCAGCGCGGTTCCACGCGGGACCGACGCGGGCAGCACTGACGGGGGTCCGGACGGTAACGCAGCGGATCCCGGCGGGGCTGCGGGTGCTGGCAGCACCGGCAGGAGTCCCGGCGGTGGCCCTGCGGGCGCGGGCAGCGCGGGGCCGGGCGGCGGCGCTGCCGACGCGGGCAGTACCGGCGCGGGTCCAAGCGGTGGCCCTACGGGCGTCGGCAGCGCGGGGCCGGGCGGCGGCGTTACGGGCGCGGGCAGTACCGGCGCGGGTCCCGGCGGCACCGGCGCGGGGTCGGGCGGGACCCGCGCGGGTCTTGGCGGGGGGTATGCGGAGCTGCGGGGGCGGGTGGCGCGGGCGGAGGCGGTGGTCGCGGATGTGCGGGGGGAGCTGGCCGGGGGGCGCTACGACCCGATCGCGGCGCTGCGGCGGGTGGAGGAGGCGGACGCGGGGCTGGACGAGGCGCTGACCGGGGTGCGGGAGCAGGAGGTGGGCGAGCAGCGGGCCCGCGGGCTGCTCGACCAGGCGCTGCTGGCGGCCCGCAGCGAGGTCGCCGCGGCCCGTGACCTGATCACCACCCACCGGGGCGCGATCGGCAGCCAGGCGCGTACCCGCCTCGCCGAGGCCGAGCGCAGGCTGCAGCAGGCGCAGGCCGCGGCGCCCGGCGACGCCTCCGCCGCCCTGGCGCACGCCCAGGACGCCGACCGGCTGGCGCGCGACGCCCAGCGGCTGGCCCAGCAGGACGTCGGCGGTTTCGGGCGCAGCCCCTCCTACGGCCGCCCCGGCATGGGCGGGGCGGTGCTCGGCGGGATCATCCTCGGCGAGCTGTTCGGCGGCGGGCGCATGGGCCGCGGCGGCTTCGGAAGCCTGGGCGGCAGGCGCAGCCTGGGCGGGGGCGGCGGCTTCGGCGGCGCGGGTCCCGGCAGCTTCGGCGGCGGCCAGACGCGCGGCCGCATGGGCGGCGGCGGACGCTTCTAGGCCGTGTTTTGGAAGTAGCGCCGTCCGCCCACAGGGCGGGCCCCGCGGCGTCTGGTACGTGCGATCGCAAGGCGGAGGGTCGTCCTCGTAGTGGGCCTACTCGGACGACTCCGACAACGCAGCGAGCGTGCGTGCCAGACGCCGCGGGGCAGGCGGGACTTCCAAAACACGGCCTAGCCCTCACGGCCGCGAGACCCTCTCACCCGCAGCACAACCAATCACCAGGGAGCCGGCGATGACCAGCAAGCAGACCGTCCTCGGCCGGGTGGCGCAGCTCGCGAAGGCGAACATCAACGCGCTGATCGACCAGGCCGAGGACCCGCAGAAGATGATCGACCAGCTGATCAGGGACTACAGCAACAACATCGGCGATGCCGAGGAGGCGGTCGCCACCACCATCGGCAACCTGCGCCTGATGGAGCAGGACCACGCCGAGGACCTGGCCGCCGCCAAGGAGTGGGGCGACAAGGCGCTGGCCGCCAGCCGCAAGGCCGACGAGCTGCGGACCGCTGCCTCCACCGCGGAAGCGGACCGCTTCGACAACCTCGCGAAGATCGCCCTCGGGCGCCAGCTGCAGTCCGAGCGCGAGGCGGCCGCCGCCGCCCCGGCCATCGCCTCGCAGACCGAGGTGGTCGCCAAGCTCAGGACGGGCCTTGACCAGATGAAGGCCAAGCTCTCCGACCTGCAGGCCAAACGTGACTCCCTGGTCGCCCGCGCCAAGTCCGCGCAGGCGCAGAACCGGATGACGGACGCGGTCAAGAGCGTCGACGTGCTCGACCCCACCAGCGAACTGGGCCGCTTCGAGGACAAGGTGCGCCGCGAGGAGGCGCGGGCCAGGGGCAAGGAGGAGCTGGCGGCCTCCTCCCTCGACGCGCAGTTCGAGGCGCTGGACGCCCTCGGCGACGGCGCCGAGATCGACGCCAGGCTCGCCCGCCTCAAGGCCGGGGCGGCCTGAGAAGCGCAGGCCCGAGCGCGCAGGCGGTACCCGAGAACCGGGACCCGCGTACCCGGGACCCGGGACCCGGGACCCGGGACCCGGGACACGGGACCCGCGTACCCGGGACCCGGGTCAGAACATGCTCAGCAGCTCGTCCACGGTCGGCGTCGCCACATGGGACTGCCGCCCCGGCAGGGCGAGTTCGAACCACACGGTCTTGCCGCGGTGGGTGCGCCTGCTGCCCCAGCTCTCGCTGAGCATGGTGACCAGCTGCAGCCCGCGCCCGCCCTCGTCGGTGTCGCGGGCGCGGCGGCGCCGCGGCTGGACCAGGGCGCTGTCCCACACCTCGCACACCAGGGTGCGGTCCAGCAGCAGCCGCAGCCTGATGTCGCCGTAGCCGTGCCGCAGCGCGTTGGTGACCAGCTCGCTGACCAGCAGCTCCGTGGTGTCGACCAGGTCGCCGAGGTCCCAGGCGAGCAGCTGGTCGCGGGCCAGTTCGCGCGCCCTGGCGACCGAGGTGGGCTGCGGCTTGAGCGTCCAGTCGCCGACCTGGTCGGCGGGCAGGCCGCGGATACGGGCCATCAGCAGCGCGATGTCGTCCTCGCCGTGTGCGGTGTCGACGGTCGCGAGCACGTGGTCGCAGATGTCCTCCAGGGGCCGCTCGGGGCCGTCGAGCGACTGCCGGAAGGCGTCGAGGCCCTCGTCCAGCGGGAGGCTGCGGGACTCGACGAGGCCGTCGGTGTAGAGGGCGAGCAGTGCGCCCTCGGGCAGTTCGACCTCGCTCTCCTCGAACGGCTCGCCGCCGACGCCCAGCGGCACTCCCCTGGGGAGTTCCAGCAGCAGCGGCGATTCGCCGGGCTCAACGACGACCGGCGGCAGGTGGCCCGCGTTGGCGATGGTGCAGCGGCGGGTGACGGCGTCGTAGACGACGTAGACGCAGGTGGCGAGGTAGACCTCGGTGAGGTCGGAGTCGCCGCGCTCCTTGGTCCTGCGGGTGCGGCCAGGGGTGGGCGCGCCCAGGCCCCGTACGACCTCGTCCAGGGCGCTGAGCACCTCGCCCGGCTCCAGGTCGAGCATCGCCAGCGTGCGGACGGCGGTGCGCAGTTCGCCCATCGCGACGGCGGCGCGCAGGCCGCGGCCCATGACGTCGCCGACGACCAGGGCGGTGCGGTGCCCCGGCAGTTCGATGACGTCGAACCAGTCGCCGCCGACCTCGGTCTCCATGCTGCCGGGCAGGTAGCGGCAGGCGATGTCCAGGCCCGCGGCCTCCGGGTCGTCGGGCGGCAGCAGGCTGCGCTGGAGGATCAGGGCGCGCTCGTGCTCGCGGCGGTAGAGGCGGGCGTTGTCGATGAAGATGGCGGCGCGCGCGGCCAGTTCCTCGGCGAGCATCCGGTCCCGCTCGGTGAAGGGCTCGCTGCCCTTGGCGCGGGAGAACTGCACCAGGCCGAGCACGGTGTCGCGGGCGACCATCGGCACCACCAGGGTGGACTGCACCAGGGCGCCGCCCAGGTCCTGCCCGCCGTCGCCGTCGAGCACCTGCGGCTGCGCGGTGCGCAGGGCGCGGGCGCTGGCGGAGCTGAAGCGGTAGCGGTGGACGGAGCCGACCGAGACCGGCCCCGCGTCGGCGGAGACGTCGTCGTCGTCGCCGGCCATCGCCACGGGCGCGTCGGACACGGAGCTGGCGAAGGCGACCCTGCGCAGCTCGCCGCTGCCGTCGGTGGTGCCCGACAGCTCCTCGGCGCCGGACAGCAGCGCCTGGTAGAGGTCGACGGAGGCCAGGTCGCAGAAGTGCGGCACCGCCACGTCGAGCAGTTCACGTGCGGTGGTCTCCAGGTCGAGCGAGGTGCCGATACGGGCGCCCGCCTCGTTGAGCAGCGCCAGGTTGCGCCGGGCGTGTGCGGCCTCCCGCTCGGCGCGCTGCCGCCCGGTGACGTCCATGGCCAGGCCCGCGACGCCGATGGGGCGCCCCGAGGAGCTGTGCAGCCGGTAGAGCGAGATCGACCAGCGGCGCCGCCCGGGGTCGCCGGGCACGGTGCCGACCAGCGGCATGTCCAGCACCGGGTCGCCGGTCTCCAGCACCTGGCGCAGCGCGGCGGACAGCCGGTCGGCCTCGACCCGGGACAGGAAGTCGTGGGGGCCGCGGCCGCGGTGCTCCTCCGCGGGGCGGCCGAAGACGGTGGCGAAGCGGTCGTTGACCCGGATCAGCCGCAGCTGGTTGTCGAAGAGCACGAAGCCCATCGGGGACTGCCCGAAGACCGCCTGGGAGGCGGCGAGGTCGGTCTCGATCTGGCGCAGCGTGGCCACGTCGACGGCGATGCACAGGGCGCCGCGGTCGGCGGGCATGACGTACACCTCGGCCAGGCCCTCGCCGCCTGACGCGTCGTTGTACGGCACGAGCCCGGTCCACTCGCGGCCGTTGAGGATGTCGGCGAGCCGCTCGTGGGCGCGGGTCTGGACGTGCGCGGGCGCGAAGGCGGCGACGGGGTCGCGGCCCACCGCGTCGTCGGCGGAGACGCCGAAGAACTCGGCGGCGCGCTCGCTCCACTGCTCGATGCGTCCGTCGGGGCCGAGCGAGAAGGAGGCGACTCGTATGTAGTCGTAGATGGAGCCGGGCGGACTGGACTGCCAGACGGCGGTCTGGGCAGCCGCGTCCGCATCGTCTCCTGGCGGAACCGCCCCTGCTGGCATGTCGCTCACTCGCCCGACCCCTCCAGCTCAGCACACATGGACCGGTTGGAGCTGAGTATTCAGCATGCGGACCGTCCAGCACACGGTCTTGTCGATCACAGCATCATCTCGGCTCGCGGGGTACGGGGGCCGTCCCCTGGACACCTCGGTCGCACCTTTCGCTCTCGTCTCTTCGGGATACCCGGCACACGCCCTGCGAACCATTTCGGTGATCACGGCGCGGGCGCCCGTCACAGGCGTCACGGCAGTGCCAGTTCGAACCACACGGTCTTGCCCAGCGGCCCGTGTCTGGTCCCCCAGCGGCGCGACGCACCAGCCACCAGCTGCAGTCCGCGGCCGCCCTCGTCCTCCGCGGTGGCGACCCGCTCGCGCGGCGGGTCGGGCAGCGGGTCGGACACCTCGACCAGCAGCGAGGCGCCGCGCACCATCCGCACCCCGATGGGTCCGTGGGCATAGCGCAGCGAATTGGTCACCAGCTCGCTGACCAGCAGCACCGTGACGTCGGTCAGCTCGGGCAGCTCCCACTCGGCCAGCGCGTCCCGCACCCGGCGGCGGGCCAGCCTGACCGCGCTGGCCTCCGCGGGGAAGGTCCACGCCGTGGTCGAACCGCTCGGCAGTGTGCCCAGGCGTGCCATCAGCAGGGCCACGTCGTCGGGCTCGCGCCCGGGTTCCATGGTGGCGAGCAGTTCGTCACAGGCGTCCTCCAGCGAGTCCAGCGGGCGGCACAAGGTGGAGCGGAGCCGTTCCAGGCCGGTGCTGATGTCGTGCCGGCGGGACTCGACCAGCCCGTCGGTGTAGAGCACCAGGACGGTGCCGTCGGGCACGTCCAGCTCGGTCGTCTCGAAGCGGACGCCGCCGACGCCGAGCGGCACCCCGGGCGGCAGGAAGTCGAGCAGCCGCGCCTCGATCGTGCCGGGCCGCTCGCCCGGCTCGACGAGCACCGGCGGCGGGTGGCCGGCCTGGGCGATGGTGCAGCGGCGCGTGGCGGGGTCGTAGACGGCGTAGACGGCGGTGGCCATCCAGCCCTCGGCCTGGTTCTGCGCCAGGTCGTCGCCCAGTTCGCTGACCCGGCGCAGCAGTTCGTCCGGCGCCATGTCCAGGCCCGCCAGGGTGCGTACGGCGGTACGCAGCCGGCCCATGGTCGCCGCCGCGGACAGGCCGTGGCCCATGACGTCGCCGACCACGAAGCCGACCCGGCCGCCGGCCAGCGGCAGCACGTCGAACCAGTCGCCGCCGACCTCGGCCGCGCTGCTGCCGGGCACGTAGCGGTAGGCGACGTCCACACCGGGGGCTGCGGGAGTGGATCGCGGCAGCAGGGAGCGCTGGAGCATCAGGGCGCCCTCGCGCTCGCGAACGTACAGCCGCGCGTTGTCCAGCGAGGCGCCGCCGCGGTCGGCCAGCTCCATGCCGAGCGCCACGTCCTCGTGGTCGAACGGCTCGCGGCCGTCGGCCCGGCTGACCACCAGCAGGCCCAGCACCACCCCGTGCGCGCGCAGCGGCAGCACCAGCAGCGACCGGATGCCCACCGCGAGGGTCGCACGCACCTTGGGGTCGTCGGGGAAGGTCATGTCGGCCAACTCGTCGCGCGAGGCGAGCAGTTTGGGCCGGCCGGTGGCCAGCACCTCGCCGAAGGGCGACTTGCGGTCGAAGGACATCGCCTGCCCCGGCCTGATCATCCGCACGACGTCGGGGCTCCAGGTGATCGCCCCGACACCGGTCTGCCGCATCGGGGTGCTGGCGCTGTACGGCGCCGTGGGCAGCTCGCCGCCGTCGGCCAGCTGGGAGTGCAGGACGACGCCGGAGTAGTCGCAGAAGGTCGGCACCAGGGACGCGGCCAGCTCCTCGGCATTGCGCCGCACGTCCAGCTGCCCCGCGATCCGCCCGCCGACGTCGTTGAGCAGCGCGAGCCTGCGCCTTGCCCGTTCGGCCTTGGACGCGGCCTCGACCCGCTCGGTCACGTCGATCACCGTCGCGCTGATGCCCAGCACCCGGCCCGCCCGGTCGGCGAGCCGGTGGTAGGACAGCGACCTGTGCCCGTGCCCGCCGGGCGCGGGCGAGACCAGGTCGATCACCGGGCGCCCGGTGACCAGGACGTCCCGCTGGAGTGCGGTCAGCGACTCGGCGTCCCTGACGTCGAGCACGTCGGCGACGGTCCTGCCGATGTGGTCGGCCACCGTCCGGCCGTTCATCCGGGCCAGCGCCTCGTTGACGCGGACGTAGCGCAGCTCCTTGTCGAAGATCGCCACGCCCAGCGGTGAGGCGTCGAAGAGCGAGTCGAGCGCGGCCAGGTCGTGTTCGAGGGTGCGCAGCCGGCTGGTCTCCACCATCGAGGCCAGCACGAACGGCCGGCCGTCCCCGTCCACCAGCAGCGAGGCCCGCGCCTCGACCTGCACGGTGTGGCCGTCGCGGTGCCGCAGCGACAGGATGCCGTCCCAGCGCCCGCCGCGCAGCAGTTCCCCGAGGATCTGCTCGGCCTGCCCCGGCGACGGTTCCGGCCGCGACCCGGCGGCGGGCTGCCCGCCCGGCCCGAACAGACCGCCGACGCGGCGCCCGACGATGTGCTCACCCGCCCAGCCGAGCACCTCCTCGGCCAGCGGGCTCCACAGCAGCACCCGCCCCGAGGTGTCGAGCATGACCACGGCCACCCGCAGGGTGTCCATCAGGGTGCCGGCGCCGGTCCCGCCGATGTCCGGTTCCGACTCCGGCGGCTCGGACGGCTCGGACGGCTCGGGCGGGCCGGGCGGGGGGTGGTGGTCGGCGGGCGGCTGCGCGGCAGGCGGGGTGTCGCCGCTGTCGCTCATGCGTCGCACCCCCGACCGGGTCGGGCCGGGTCCACCCGGCCTCTTCCAGGGATTTACCCCTTCTCACCCGATATTCCCCCATACGCCCGCCCGACGCGTCCGCACATCCGCCGCAAGGAGGAGGCAGCACACGGCTGACCGGCCGCGGATCCGGCGGGAGGGGGCTCCCCCGGCCCGCAGAGCGCGCCTCAGGCCCCGCCCAGCCGGGAGGCCACCCAGTGGACCGCCGGGCGGTCCTGGGGCAGCCAGTCGACGCTGTCGAGTTCGGCCCGGCCCAGCCAGCGCAGCTCGTCGTGGTCCTGCAGCGGCCGCGGGTCGCCCGACAGCAGCCGGGCCGTCCACACCTGCAGGACCAGTGCACCCCCGGCCACCGGCCACTGCCCCGGCACCCGCTCCAGCGGCTCCACCTCGACGCCCAGCTCCTCACGCAGCTCGCGCACCAGCGCGCCCTGTGCGCTCTCGCCGGGCTCCAGCTTGCCGCCGGTTCTCTAGGCTATTCTCATCTGTCGGTTCCTTACGCATCACTCTCGGAGCTGCGCACGTGAACACCCTGGAACGCTGGACCGTCGACTTCTACGACTTCTCTGCCCCACCCTCTGTCACCGCAGATCCTCAGCTTCCCGCTCTCAGGGATCTGCACACCCGAGCCGCCCGGAACGGTGCCCGCCACGGCACCCCTGTGATCCTTCCGCCGTCCGGCCGCCCGGATTCCCGGATCAACCTCTTCTTCCGGGAGGGGCGTATGGCCACCTCCCAGCCCGGCACCTGGCGGCGCTACGCCTACGCCCTCGTGGTGTGGCTGGACTTCCTGGACGCCGTCGGCACGACCTGGGACCGGGCCACGGTCCACGACGTCGAGGCGTTCAAGGACTGGCGCATCACCGACACCCGAAACTCCGAGCGGGTACGGGCCACCTCGTTCGACACAGATCGGGCCGGCCTCAACAGCTTCTACACCTGGGCGAGTTCCCGGTTCGGCACGACGAACCCGGTGGCGACCGTGCGTGCCGACGACGAGGCTGCTACGCGGCAGGCGTACGGACGCGGGCGACGTGACCCGCTGCGTCCGGCCGGATCGTCGAGCCGCCAGGTGAAGTGGCTCCTGCGGGGTGCGCTGGAGCAGTGGCGGGACATCGGGCTTCGCGGCTACGGCTTCGACGGTCTGCGGCGAACCGGCCGACGGACCGGCGGCTTCAACGAGGACCGGGACACCGCCTTCGTAGACGGCTTATACGGGACGGGGCTGCGGCTTCGCGAGTGGGCCAGCATCCTCGATGTGGAGCTTCCGGCCTCGGGCGGCGAGCGGATGGGCACAGCGTGGCTCGCGGCCAAGTGCGCCAAGGGCGGCCGCGACGGACGCACGTACTGGATTCCCCGGAGGGTGCTGCAGTCCGTCGAGGGCTACCTGGATCCGCTGGAGGGATCCCGGGCCGAGGTGATCCGCCGCGCGCAGCGGCAGGGGCGCTACGAGCGGCTGCCGGGCGTGCGTGTCGTCACCGGTCACGTCCCCCGCGCCCGGAGCCTGCACATGATCACCGCGGACGGCTCGGAGATCGTGGCCCTGGACGAGCTGACGCCTGACGACCGCCGCCTGTTGTTCCGCCGGACCGAGCAGGGGCTGGAGCCGCTGTGGGTGTGGCTGTCGGTCAACGGGCTGCCGAAGAAGCCGCACAGCTGGGAGGACACCTTCGACGCCGCGAACCGGCGGGTGGCCGAGGCGTGGCTGCGCAAGACCGATCCTGACGGGCGGCTGGGCGAGGAACAGCGGGAGCAGGTGCGGCGCGAGTGCCCTCTGTGGGCGACGCCGCACA
Organism: Actinacidiphila bryophytorum; assembly: GCF_016916835.1. Lineage (GTDB taxonomy): Bacteria > Actinomycetota > Actinomycetes > Streptomycetales > Streptomycetaceae > Actinacidiphila > Actinacidiphila bryophytorum. Next base: position 44,695 of record NZ_JAFFIX010000028.1, read on the forward strand.
TGTGCCGCCATTCCTTCGCCTTGAAGTGGTTCTCAATCCTGTCGCTGCTGGAGGAACGCCGCCTGGAGGGTTTCTCCCCCGACGAGATCGAGGACTTCCGCGACCAGTTGGGCGACATCTGGCTCCAGTTGGCGGTTCTGCTCGGTCACAAGCATCCCGACACCACGCGTGACCACTATCTGGAGCCCTTCACCGGCTTGCAGGTGTGCTACCTGATGGCGCTTCTTGACGACGATGAGAAGTCGGGGGTGGACACTCTCGTGCGGATCTTCGCCCGGCACGGCGGCTCGGTCGTGGGTCCTGTTGTCGCAGCGGGGGCGGACCGATGAGAGGCGGACGCCGGGCGGCGCTCCCGCCGTCCGGGTGGTCGCCCCCCGAACGGCTGCCCGACGGGGTGTCGGGGGCAGTGGTGCTGTTCCGCGAGGAGAATACGGGCCGGACCGTCCGGTTCGACTGCTCGGACCTGCCGGTCTCGCCACCGGTACGGGACTGGCTGGTCCGGCGGCTGGCCGAGCGGGCGGGTGCCCGCAGCGGCGTGAAGCGAGCGACATCCTTCCGCACCGGCTACCAGGTCGTGCGGGACTTCGCCCGTGTACTCGCTCACTGCGAACCGTCACCTGGGCGCCCGGCGGACATCACGGCCGGGCACATCAAGGCTTTCAAGGCCCGCTACGAGGACCCGCAGACCCGCCGTACCTGCGTGGCCCGTCTGCGGATCGTGTTGCGCGGCTGCACGGAGCTCCCCGAAGCTGCGCGACGCGAGCTGTTCGAGACCCGGCTGCCTGTCAAGCAGGTGTCCGAGCAGGTCACGGCATACTCCGAGGACGACTGGCAGCAGATCATGACTGCGCTGCGGCGGGATGTCCGGCTGTGCCGGGACCGGATCCGGAACGGAATCCACCTGCTTGAGCGGCTGCGTGCCGGCGACCTGGGTGGGGACAGTCCTAACGCCGAGCCAGCGCGCCTGCTGGACCTGTTCGCGCGAACCGGCGATCTGCCCCGCCAGAGTGATGGCGGAGGCACGCCTGCAGTCCAGCGATGCGGCGGCGTGACCGCGCTGGTGCGCATGCTGACGCTGTCCCAGCAAGAGGCCACCGCCTTCGCCCTGCTGCTGTCCATCCTGACGGCGGAGAACATCGGAACGGTCGCGAAGTGGCCTGCGGCACACGCGCGACCCGACGGCAGCGGCGATGGGGCCGTGGCGGTGGCTCTGGTCGAGCAGCGGAAGCCGCGGCGCGGGCCGGATCGTGAGCAGCGGGTGGCAGCGGTCGAGGACCTTCCCGTGTCTCTGCGGACGGTGCTGGAGCGGGTACAGGAAGACGAGCCCCTGTTCCACTCACCACTGCAAATCTACGAACTCCTCTTGGAACTGACCTCGCCCGCACGCCTGATCAGTGGGCTGACTGGGGCATTCGTCCACCGCCGGCTCGCCAATCCGACGAAGTCGGACGCTCTGTGGTCGGACGAGATCCGCGTAGAGCGCTGGGCCAGGACCCGCGGCTTCCCGCCGGCCAAGCTGGCCCGCGAAGACGGTCCGCCCGGCATCGACGTGCGCCGCATCCGCCAGACCGCCCTGGAGATCCAGCGCCGCCCCGTGTCGCACGCGACGAGGACACTGCGCGACCACTACCTGCGACGTAGCCGGACGGTCCGTGACCAGAGCAAGCACGTGGTCGCCGAGGCACTGCACGAGGAGGTCGGCAAGGCGCGGGAGGCCGCGAAAGTCGTCGTACTCCCTTCCCGTCTGCTCGACCTGGCAGCCGAAGAGCTGGATACCGCAGCAGCCGAGGCCGGGCTCGAACCAACCACTTTGAAGAACATGCTGTCGGGCGAGCTGGACACAGCCGTCGTCTCCTGCAGGGATCATCGCGACAGCCCGCATGCTCCGCCCGGCGTCGCGTGCCCGGCATCGTTCCTGCACTCCTGCCTGAACTGCCCGAACGCACGGGCTCTGCCGCACCAGTTGCCGATCCAGGTCGCATTGCACGATCGGCTGGAGGCGCTGCGGCCCAACATGGACCCGGCACTGTGGGACATGCGCTACGCGACTCCCCTGGCCCGGCTGAGCGACATCCTCGGCCACTACAGCGCGGCCGAACGCGAGCACGCACGCGGCTCGGCCACCGACCGGCACCACACGCTGATCACCTCCCTGCTGGACGGACGGACCGACGTGCGATGACCATCCCCGCTCACCTCCAGGTCCCGGCTGCGGACTCTCCCGTGCCCTGGCCCGACGACGACGTTCCCGTACTGCGCAATCGGCCCGTCAGGCTCGGCACGGACACCGCCGGCTTGTCCCGCTTCGGCGACGACGTATGGAACATCCGCCCCGCTCACCGTGACGCCCACACCGGCATCAGCAGCCTCAACCTCCTCGTCTTCCCGAAACCGCTCCGCCGCCAGTTCCGCACCGTCCTCCTGGCCGCGCTCGACCATCCGCAGCCGGTGGAGCCGACTGGCCTTCAACGGTCCGCCGAATACATCGGGATCGGCTCGATGCCAGGACTCCTCCGCGACCTGCAACTGTTCGCCCGCTGGATGCACAGCCGGGGCTTCAGGCACATCAGCAACATCACCGACCACGACCTCGACACGTACCTGAGCCACGTCCTCGGGACGACCATGTCGCTCGGACGGAAGGCGGACGTCCTTGGCGCGGTGCGGACCCTCTGGCTCTTCCGCGACGTGTTGCCCATCGCATGCCGCCTCAATGCGCAATTCCCGTGGCCGGGGCGGAGCGCCAACGAACTCGTCGGCCTGCGGTCGGCAGGCGGTGAGAACAAGCGTCCCCGTATCCATGACGCCACCATGGAGGCCCTGCTCGCCTGGTCGCTGCTCATGGTGGAGCAGATCGGCCCGGACGTCCGCGATGCCTGGCACGAGTACACCCAGCTGTGCCGGGGAGAACACCCTTCCCAAGCGATCTACTCCGGGACCGCGGGTCCCCGCCTGCACACCTACGTGGACTTCTGCCGCCGCACCGGCACACCGCTGCCGGGAACGCCCGGCCCCGAGGGACCCCAGATCAACTACGGCCACGTGCTGCGGCTCATCGGCCTGGACGACAAAAGCCAGTTCAGCCCGACCCAAAAGCGCTGGCTGGCCCGACAGGGTCTGGTCGTCGCCGAGCGCAGCTCGGTGGGCGCTGTCACCGGGCAGATCCAGGGACGCCCATGGCGTGACGCTCCCCTCACTGTCGGGGAGCTGCCCGGACTATGGCGTCGGCTGAACGGGGCGCTGTTCACCGTCGTCTGCTACTTGTCCGGGATGCGCCCCGGAGAGGTGCTGTCATTGCGCCGCGGGTGCCGCGGCACGGACGAGGCGACTGGGCAACTCGTCGTCCACGGTCACCGCGGCAAGGGCTACGACCGCGCGCCCGACACCCCCGATCGGGTCGAACCCGCGCGCCCCTGGGTAGTCGTCGATGCCGTGCACGACGCCATCGCGTTGCTGGAGTCGCTACACGACCAGCCCTATCTCTTCCCGGCGCAGCTTCGTGCGGGCAGCTTCCGCCCCTCCGCGACGCATGCTCGCACCTGCAGCGCAGTCAATCGGGACATCGCTGACTTCGCCGCCTGGGTGAATCAGTCCTTCCGCCGTGCCGACGGAAGCGCGCCCATCCCCGACGATCCGGCTGGAAAGCTCAACGCCAGCCGCTTCCGCCGCACTCTGGCTCGGTTCATCGTGCGCCGCCCGCGCGGCCTCATTGCGGCGGCGCTCCAATACGGCCACGTCGACACCAAGGTGACGCTCAACTACGCGGGCGCCCCCGACACCGAGTGGCTGCAGGATGTCGCTGTCGAGAAACTCGAACTCATCCTGGAGCAGATCAGCGAGGACGCCCAGAGACTTGCGGCAGGCGAGCACGTCAGTGGACCGTCTGCCGACGAGTACCGCCGCAGGGTCACCTGCGCAGCCGAATTCCCCGGCCGCACAGTCATCAGCCCTCGCAGCGCCGCGCGCCTCCTGGCAGGCACGGATCCCCAGGTGCACCACGGCGAGGGCATGACCTGCGTCTGGCGGCCCGAGACGGCCGCCTGCCGCGCCTCGCGCCTGGCCCAGGGGCTGCCAGAACCGGCAGGCCCCGAGGAGAGCGAGTGCCGGTCCAGCTGCACCAATCTCGCCTTCACCGACCGGGACATCGCCCACCGCAAGCAGGATCTCCGCGACTGGGAGGCGGCAGCATCCGACCCGCTGACACCCCGGCCCCTGCGTGACCGGGCCACGGCACAGGCCGAACGCATCACCTCGCTCATCCGCCATCACGAGCAAGACCGCACCGAAGGAGCTCCGGCATGACCGCCCGCCGCCCCCGCGACCTAAGCGCCGAACGCTCCACGCTCCGAGCTGCCGCCGACCGCCTTCTGGAAGGCACCCCACTGCACTCGGAGTCCGGCCGTCTCACCGTCACCGAGCTACTGCGTGAATCCGGCCTGCGGCGAGACGTCGCCTACAGCGACCACAAGGACCTCGTCGAGGAGTTCCAGGCACGCGCGCGAGCCCGGCAGCACACACCTGCCCTCGCCCAGTCGTTGGCCGATGAGAACGCCGGGCTGAAGGAGAGACTCACGGCAGCCCTGTCCGCACTCGCCAGGGAACGCGAGATCACCGCGGCCCTCCGCCGTCTCGTTGCCGAACTGGACCTGGAACTGTACGCGGCTCGCGAAGAACCCGGGCCCTCTCGGGTCACAGCCCTGCCGCCCCGCAGGCGTCCCGGGCCGCGTGCCTGAGCCGCCTCGCCGAGGGCAGCATCCTCCGTAGGATCGCGGGCATGCCAGCTGACGAAAGCGTTACCCGAGCTACTTTTGCCGATCGCCTCCAGGCAATCGTCGCCCCTCATCCGATGCCGCTCCTCCCGCGCCGTATCTGGTCAGACGAGAACTGGGGCCGCATCCAGATCGGTTACCGCTCTCGGGGCATGGACGAGAAGTGGGACGTCTTCGCCGAGGGCGCTGTTGTCTTCCTGCATCGGAGCTGGACAGGCCGTGGGATCTTCGAAGCGATCTTTTCCCCGGCCGACGGCGGTGGCTGGCGGATCGCCGAGGCCATGGTGGAACGTGACCCGGAGCGCTACCGCAATCAGGACGATGAGTACGACTGCCTCATGCTCGAACTGGTGCTCAGTACGATCGTTCTCGGAGAACCTTCGCCAGAACTCCGCTCGCAATTCGTGGACCTGGCTCGCAAGAGGTCGGGAAACGCGGACGTTCCCGCCGGGGTCGTGCAGCACAGCGCTCTCGGCCTGAGGACGGATTCCTAAGTGCCGCCTGCCCCTGTCGGGCTCCCCAACCCCACCGTGGCAGGCGAGTTCGCCGGAGCGCGGCCCGGCACTTCAGGAAGGCGCCACCAGGTGGCCCGCGGCCCTCAGATCATCGAAGAGCAGCTGGTCGACGGGGGGCACAAGATCCCGAGCCGCGTAGGAGTACCAGGCGACCTCTGCGATCTCGCTACTCGGGACCAACTCCCCCTGGTAGTCGGCGGTGTAGCAGGCCATACGCACCACCGTGGCCTCTGACAGCCCCGGCACCTGCGCCTCGTACGTGCCCACATGGACGGCTGTCCCTGGGTCGAGGAACACCGTCAGCTCCTCCTCGATCTCTCGCACCAAGGTCTCCAGGTCGGTCTCGGCACCCTCACGCTTGCCGCCCGGGATGAAAAAGACGTCCTTCCCGCGCGGGCGGGCGCACAAGATGTGGCCGTTCTCGATCCGCACCCAGGCCACCGTGTCGATCAGCACGGGAACGCCCCATTTCCCTCTCGCTCAGCACCGCCGCAAGAGACCCTATCTGGCGGCAGAAGGTCGACCAGCAACCCGGATGTCCTGGCGACAACACGCATCCCGACAACCGACTTGCCTAATGAACGCCGGGCAGCTCCCAGCGCCCGGCGAGCGCCGCGGGGGCGGTGCGGCGGGCGGCCAGCAGCCGCCCGGCGGACAGCACGGCGCCGCCCACCACCAGCGGGGCCTGGCTCACGCCTGGGCCATCCGCGGGGCGATGCGCTCGATGACGTAGCGCCGCTCCCGGTCGGCGCCCTGCTCCTGGCCGCGCTGCCGGGTGCGGCCGTCGAGCTGGTCGGCGATCCGCTCGGCCTCGGCCCGGGTCGCGTACCGGCCGACGCGGTAGCGGTTGGCCCCGTCGTCCTGGCGTATGAGGACCCACACGAGGTCGGACGTCATCGGCTCATGACCTTTCACTTGCGCCGCCGGCGGACGGGCCGGCGGCGGGGGCGCTCTTCACGGTGGGGGCGGGCGGCGCATCGGGGGCGCCCGGCGCGGAGGGGGCGGACTCGATCGCGCCGAGGTGCGCGATGTTCGCGCGGTCCTGGGCGTCGCGGTCCCCGTCGGCCGCCGCGTCGAACCAGGCGTCGAGGATCTCGCCCAGGAGTCCGCCGGACAGCAGGCGCAGGCTGAGCGCCAGCGCGTTGGCGTCGCTCCACACGCGCGCCCCGCGCGCCGAGTAGGCGTCGCCGCACAGCGCCGCGCGGACGCCGGGCACCTTGTTGGCCGCCATCGACGCGCCGGCGCCCGTCCAGCAGCACACGACCGCCTGGTCGGCCGCTCCGGACGCGACGGCGCGCGCCGCGGCCTCGGCGCTCCAGGCCCAGTCGGCCCGGTCGCCGTCGCGGAGCGCGCCGAAGACCTCCACCGCGTGGCCGCGGCGGCGCAGCTCTTCGACGGCCTGCCGGGCGATCGGCTCATCCATGTCCGAGGAAACGGCGATGCGCATATGCCCGACCCTACGCCCGAGGTTCACAGCGCGGGTACGCATTGACACGAAGAGGAACCGATCAGGCCATCCGTTCGACCAGAAGTCGACGCCCCGTCAACTCACCGTACGGGCAGGTGGTAGACCGCCCGGTACTTCTCCGCCGGGATGATCACGTCGGCGGTCTCCACCGGCAGCCCCGAGGCGTAGTACGTGCGCCGGATCTCGATGACCAGGTGCCCCGGCACCCCGCCGAGCGCCGCGGTCTCGGCCGCCAGGCCCGGCCGCGCGCCGACCTCCTCGGCCATGTGGTCCACCGTCACGTCGATGGCCGCCATCCTGGCCACCACGCCCTGCCCGCCGACCGGCCCCTCCTCGGGCAGCAGCACCGGGGTGCGGCCGGTGAGCGCCAGCGGCTCCCACGAGGTCGACAGCAGCGCGGGCTCGCCCTCGGTGCGGAAGAGGTAGTGGGTGCGCATCACCCGCTCGCCCGGTTCGATCCGCAGCCGCTCGGCGACGTCGAGCGTCGCCGTGTCCTGCACGCTGCGCGACTCCCAGCTGCCCTTGCTGCCCTCGTCCGCCTGCTCCTGCCGGTAGGGCGTGGACGGCCCCGCCGGCCGGTAGCCGCTGCGGACGACACGGCGGGGCCGCGGGCGCTCGCGCACGTACGTGCCGGACCCCGAGCGGCCCTCGACGAAGCCCTCGGCCATCAGCACCTTGCGCGCTTCGAGCGCGACGGTGTCCGAGACGCCGTACTCGGTGCGGATTCTCGCCTGCGACGGGAGCCGGGCGTGCGGGGGAAGCGTGCCGTCGAGGATCTTGCGGCGCAGATCGTCGGCGACGCGCAGGTACGCGGGCTGCTCACCGAATGCCACGGGCGCCCCTCCCAAGGGGTTGACTGTCCGCGACAGCTTCGCAACCCTTAGTACTCGACCGCAAGCCCTGCCCCGAGCGTCACACTCCGCGCACGCCGGCCCCGGCGCCGGCTCAGACCCCGACGCCCGAGCCGCCCGAGTCCCCGCCGTCGGAGCCGTCGTCCGAGCCGTCGCTGCCGCCGGAGTCGCCGGCCGACGGGCTGTGGCCGCCCTTCACCGAGCCGGTCACCTTGCCGTCGGGCCAGCCGAAGAAGCAGGTCACCGAGCGCTCGTGGTGCGCCCAGTTGTCGGGCGAGGGCAGGTAGAGGTAGAGCCGGTCGTCGGTCGTCGGCTTGCCGTCCAGGTACGTGCGGGCGTACTTGGTGCAGTTGCTCTCCGCGTCCCGGCTGACCCCGTCGACCCCGGGGTAGGGGTCGTCGGAACCCGACTGGATCTCGTAGACCGCGAAGGCCTCGGCGTCGTGCGCCTCGGTGCAGTCCACGACGTCCACCGTGGAGGAGCGGGTGTCGTTGTCGGTGCCGAAGTCCGACAGGCTCGCGTCGACCGTGTTGAAGCACTGGCCGGCCTTGACGTCCACGACCCGGGTGTTGCCGTCGCCGATCACGCCGACCGCGGCCAGCACGATGATCGTGGCGAGCCCCGCAGTCCACAGGCTGGACAGCGTGATGCCGGCGACCGCCATGCCCTTGCCGCGCTCGCCGCGCCGTTTGACCTGCTTGAGCCCGACCAGGCCGAAGATCAGCCCGAGGAAGGGGATGCAGGGCAGGATGCCGACGACCAGCGCGGCGATCGACATGCCGTTGGTCGAGCGCTCCTGCGCGTACCAGCCCTGCTGCCCCGGGTACATCGCGGGACCGGCGGGCGGGTAGCCGTACGCCGGCTGCTGCGGCTGCGCGCCGGGGTAGGGGGTCGCGTACGGGTTCTGCGCCGCGTACGGGTTCTGGGCCGGCTCCGCTTGCGCGTACGGGTTCGCCGGCTGCTGGTACCCGGGCTGCGGATACGGCGGCGGCTGGTACGGCGGGGTGTCCTGGTACGACGGCTGGCCGGGCGGCGGCACACCGTCGGGCGACGGCGGCGGCGGAGGCGGCGGGGGTATGTCCACCCGGGGAGTTTACGGTCCGCAGGTGACAGCCGGAGGGCGGGACCGGCGACGGTTCCGCCACGACCCTGCAACGGTCCCGCAGGCGCACAACCGGCGGAAAGCGTTCCGTCGTTCCCCTTGACCGTTATTGGTCCAGACCAATACTTTCTGCGCCATGCGTCGACGAATTCTCGGCCGTATGGCCGCCACGGCCGCCACACTCTCGCTGGTCGCCGTCCTGCCCGCCGTCACCGGCGGCAGCACCGCGCAGGCCCACGGCGGGCACTCCCCCGCCAAACCCTCCTACAAGAGCGTCGGTTACTTCACCCAGTGGGGCATCTACGCCCGCAACTACCAGGTGAAGAACGTCCAGACCTCCGGCACCGCAGGCAAACTCACCCACCTCAACTACGCGTTCGCCAACATCGGCGCCGACGGCAAGTGCTTCGAGGCGAACGTCGCGGGCGAGGGCGACGCCTGGGCCGACTACCAGCACCCGGTCGACGCCGCCACCTCCGTCGACGGCACCGCCGACACCGCGGACCAGCCGCTGGCAGGCAACTTCAACCAGCTGCGCGAACTCAAGGCCAAGAACCCCAAGTTGAAGGTGCTGATCTCGATCGGCGGCTGGGGCTGGTCCACGCACTTCTCCGACGCCGCCAGAACCCCCGCCTCCCGCCAGGCATTTGTCTCCTCCTGCCTGGACATCTTCATCAAGGGCGACCTCCCGCTGCTCGACGGCAAGGGCGGCCCCGGCTCCGCCGCCGGGATCTTCGACGGCGTCGACATCGACTGGGAGTGGCCCGGCTCCTCCGGCGACACCGACACCGTCTACCGGCCCGAGGACAAGCAGAACTTCACCGCGCTGGCGGCCGAGTTCCGCAAGCAGCTGGACGCCTACGGGCGGCACACCCGCAAGCACTACGACCTCACCGCCTTCCTGCCGGCCGCGCCGGCGAAGATCGACGCCGGGTTCGAGGTGAAGAAGATCTTCAAGTACCTGGACTTCGGCACCGTCCAGGGCTACGACTTCCACGGCCCCTACGAGACCGGCACCAACCAGCAGTCCGCGCTGCGCGCGCCGCGCAACTCGCCGGTGCCGAACGACTTCAGCGACACGCAGGCCATCGGGGACTGGCTGCACCGCGGCGCCCCCGCGCGCCGGCTCGTCCTCGGCGTGCCCTTCTACGGCCAGGGCTGGACCGGCGTCCCCGACGGCGGCACGGCGGGCCTCTTCCAGCCCTCCACCGGGCCGGCCCCCGCCACCTGGCAGGCCGGCAACGAGGACTACCACGCGCTCAAGGCTCTCGCCGAGTCCGGGACGTACGCGGTCCACCGCGACACCAGGAACGGTTTCGCGTGGCTGTACGACGGTACGAACTTCTGGACCTACGACGATCCGCAGGTCCTTGCCGCCAAGGCCGCGTACATCAGGTCCGCGCACCTCGGCGGTGCGATGGCCTGGTCCCTGGACGGCGACACCCCCGACGGCGAACTCATCTCCACCCTCCACCACGGCTTGAGCTAGCCGCCTGGCTCAGGGGAGAAGGCGATTGCCCCTTGCGGTGGCGTCGCCTTCTCCCCACCGCCGTGGCTGAGCGCGCAGTTCCCCGCGCCCCTGGGGGTGCCCTCTCGGAGGAGGGTGACCGTTTTTAGGGGCGCGGGGAACTGCGCGACCAGCCACGACGGCGGGAGAGTCGACAGCTCACCGCAGGTGGCTGTTCAGGCGTCGAACCCCGTGGAACGGGCTCGCTTCTCCCAAGGGGCGACGTCGTCGCGGACCTGGTCGAGGTGCGTCAGGACGGCGGTGACGCCGTCGTCGCCGAGGGGGAGGCGGAGCGGCGCGTCCGGGGAGGCGACGGCCTCAAGGATGAGGGCCGCGGCCTTGGCGGGGTCACCGGGCGCCGAGCCCTCACTGCTCGCGGCCATGGCACGCGTCCCCCCGACGGTCGAGTCGTAGTCGGCGATCTCCGGGCTGGCCGTCAGATTGGCCAGCAACGACGTCCGGAAGGCCCCCGGCTCGACGATCAGCGTCTTGATGCCCAGCGGGCCGACCTCCTGCGCCAGCGCCTCCGTCATGCCTTCAAGGGCGAACTTCGTGCCGCTGTAGGCGGAGAAGCCCGCGAAGGACATCTGGCCGCCCATGCTGCTCATCTGGACGATGGCCCCCGACCTGCGCGCCCGCATCGACGGCAGGACGGCGCGTACCAGTGCCGCGGGCCCGAAGACGTGGACGTCGAAGAGGTCGCGCAGCTCGGCGTCGCCGGTCTCCTCGAAGGCCCCGATGTGGCTGCGGCCCGCGTTGTTGACCAGGACGTCGATCCTGCCGTGCCGGGCGAGCACGTCGGCGACGGCCGCGTCGACGGCCGCGGTGTCGGTGACGTCCAGCGCCAGCGCCTCGACCTGGTCGGGGTGCGCGGCGACGAGGTCGTCGAGTGCCGCGACCCGGCGTGCGGCGCCGACCACCACGTCGCCCGCGGCCACCGCGGCCTCGGCGATGGCCCGCCCGAACCCGCTGTTCGCACCGGTGACCAGCCACACCTTGTTCATTGCCCGCTCCTCATGCTCACTTGCGGCGGTGTCTCCCGCCCGCATCACCAACCTTGCGGCCGGGGCGGCTTGCCCGTCCAAGACCCTTCGTGATAGCCGATGGTTATGGACGTCCACTGCCGGGACCTGCGCTACTTCGCCGCGGTCGCCGAGGAGCTGCACTTCACCCGGGCCGCCGAGCGGCTCTTCGTCTCGCAGCCCGCGCTGAGCAAGCAGATCAGGGCGCTGGAGCGGCAGTTGGGGGCGCCGCTCTTCGACCGGGACCGGCAGGGCGTCGCGCTGACCGCGGTCGGCGCGGCCCTGCTGCCGCACGCCCAGCGGGTGCTGGCCGAGTGGGACGCGGCCTGGGCGGCGGTCGGCAGCGCCAAGGCCGCGCAGGGCAGCACCCTGGTGGTGGGAATGAGCACCAGCCCGGGCCGCGGCGGGCTGCTGCCCGCGGTCCGCTCGCGCTTCACCGCCGCCCACCCGGAGGCGGCGCTGCGGCTGCGGCAGGTGAGCTGGGAGGACCCGACGGCGGGGCTCGCGGACGGCACGAGCGGTGTGGCGTACGTATGGCTGCCGCTGCCCGACCAGGACCGCTACGACCTGCTGGTGGTCGCGGAGGAGCCGCGACTGGTAGCGATGCCCGACGGCCACCGGCTCGCGGCCCGCGACAGCGTCGACTTCGCGGAACTGCTGGACGAGCCCTTCCTCGCACTGCCCGCCGCCGCGGGGCCGCTGCGGGACTACTGGCTGGCCACCGACGCCAGGGCGGGCCGCCCGGCCCGGGTCGGCGCGGAGGTCGCGAGCACGGAGGAGACGTACGAGGCGCTGGTCGCCGGGCTCGGGGTGGTCGTGGTCGCGGCGGGCAACGCCCCGCTGATCATGCTGGGCGGTGTCACGACCCGGCCGGTTCGCGGCATCAGCCCGAGCCGTTTCGCGCTGGCCTGGCCGCGCGGCAGCGCGGACCCGCTGGTGCGCGGCTATGCGGCCGCCTGCCGGGAGGCCCGCGACGCGCGGGCGTAGCAGGCCCGCTCAGTCGTCCTCGACGGGCATGCGGCGCCGCTCCCGCCTGGCCCTGCGCTCGGCGGCCTTCGCCTCCTTCGCCGCCTGCTTCCGCGCCGCGGCGGCCTTCTTCGCGTCGTCGGTGTCGCTGATCAGCTCGCCGACGGAGAAGCGGGCGCCGCGGGCGCGCAGGCCGCCGCGGTCGCGCATGGAGAAGAAGCCGTCGGCAGTGCGGTAGATCCTGATCCTGGCGGTGTCCTGCGGGTTGTACGCCAGGAATTCCCGCAGGTGCTCCTCCAGCCGGGCCAGCGCCTCCTGCCGGGTCCCGGTGAACTCCGAGAGCTCGCGCGGCTCGTAGCGGTTGTGCATCACCGTCGTCTCCTCGACGAACAGCCCCCACCGCACGACCCGCGCCTCCCCGTCCGCTGCCTCCCCGGTCATCCGGTCCTCCCCTTGCGTCCGTCGCCTGCGCCGCCGGTGGTCCCCCAGGTGACGACGAGGGCAGGCCCGGGTGTGGTTCCCGGGCGGGCGGCCGGGCCGACGGGCGGCGACAACCCGTGGTTGTCGCCGGCGCCCGACAAGCTGTTGGACGGGCCGCGGGCCGCGGTATTGGCTGGTCGCAAGGGCCGCAGGGCCGTCCGCCACCGTTCAGGGGAGCACCGCAGTGAGCACCGCACCGCTCGATCCGAAGGCCGTCGTCGTCCGCTACGTGGAGGCCGTGCGCGACGGCGACCTCGACGTGGTCCGCGCCAGTTTCGCGCCCGACGCGACCTGGGACTACCCGGGCAGCCTGCCGATATCGGGGGTCTGGAAGGGCCGCGACAGCATCGTGGACGACTTCCTCGGCGGCATGGGCGCCCGCTTCGCGCCCGGTGTGCCGCTGGTGATCGCGCTGACCGGCGTCGTCGCCGAGGGCGCCCAGGTCGTCGCCGAGTGGACCTCGCAGGGCACCACGGCGGCCGGAGCCGCCTACCGCAACCGCTGCCTGGGCGTCTTCACCGTCGAGAACGGGCTCATCACCGCGATCCGGGAGTACGCCGACACCCACCACGTGGCCGAGGTGTTCTTCCCCGCCGGGGAGTGAGGCCGGCCCCGGGACCTACGAGCGGCGGCGGGGCTTGCCGCGTTTGGCGGGGCGGGGGGCGCCGGACCTGGCGGGCTTCTGCTGCGGCTTCCGCGGCTTGGCCTGCGCCTTGGGCTTCGGCTTCGGCTTCTGCTTCTGCTCCCTCTCCGGCTCGGGCGCCCGGGAGCGGCCGCGGGTGCTGTTGGGGGTGCGGCCGCGCACGATGCCGATGAAGTCGTCGACCCGGTCGGTGGTCGCGTCCTCGGGCCAGGACAGCGCCACCTGGGACTGCGGGGCGTCGGTGAGCGGGCGGTAGGTGAGGTCCCTGCGGTGGTGCAGCCGGGCCAGCGACTGCGGGACGGCCAGCAGGCCCACCCCTGCGGCGACCAGCTCGATCGCGTCGGCGGTGGTCGCCGGGCGCTCCAGCGCGGGGCGGCCAGGGGGCCGCTCCCAGCCGAGGGTGTCGTCCAGCGGGTGCAGGACGACCTCGTCTGCCAGGTCGGCCGCCGCGACCTCCTCGACGGCCGCCACCAGGTGGTCCTTGGGGGCCACGACGACCGTCGTCTCGGTGTAGAGCGGGATCGCGCTCAGCTGCGTCCGGTCGACCGGCAGCCGCAGGAACCCGGCGTCGGCGCCCCGGGCGCGCAGCAGCTCCGCCGCCTCGCCCGCGGGCACCGGCACCAGGTCGAGCGGGACGTCGGGCAGCCGCTCCTGCCAGATCCGCACCCATTTGGCGGGCGTCACGCCGGGTACGTAGGCGAGCCGGAAGGGGGAGGGTGCCTGCGAGCCTGTCACCCGCCAAGGCTATCCGCGATGGTCGGGGCCGCCGTACGCGCTCGTTACCCTTGACGGCATGACGTCGCAGAAGACCACCCAGACGATGAAGCCCGCGACCGCGGCGAAGAAGCTGGGTGTGTACCTCCAGGCCACCCCCGCGGAGTTCCAGGAGGGTGTCGTGTCCCGCAGCGAGCTGAACGCGCTGCAGGCCGACCCGCCGCAGTGGCTGCAGGACCTGCGCAGGGAAGGCCCGCACCCGCGTCCGGTCGTCGCGGCGAAGCTGGGCGTGTCGATCGCGGGCCTGGCCCGCGGCGGCGTCACCGAGCCGCTCACCACCGCGCAGATCGACGAGCTGAAGCAGCGCAGCCCCGACTGGCTGCGGCGCGAGCGCGCCACGCAGGCCGAGGTGCGCAAGGAGGCGGCCCGGATCAGGGACAAGCACGCAGGGCGCGACGCCGGGCGGTAGTCCCCTGGCCGTCGAGCCGGGCAGGGCCGCCCACCCGACGTAATCTGGCGTAATCCGGCCGACTCGCGACGCCGATAGTGACGCGCGGCCCGACGCGCTGCATCCTGGCTCAATGGTGCCTCCTGGTCTGAGAGGATTTCGGCACCTACGACGCAGGTGGACTGGAGGCCGGGCGTGGCGAGTACGGCACTCACCGCGGACAAGCGGAAACTCGTCTTCGACTCCTGGGGCGACCCGCAGGGACACCCCGTGTTCCTGCTGCACGGCACCCCCGGCAGCCGCAAGGGTCCGCGCCCGCGCTCGATGGTGCTCTACCAGCTCGGCATCCGCCTGATCGCCTACGACCGCCCCGGCTACGGGCAGTCCACCCGGTTGGCGCACCGCTCCGTGGCACATGCCGCGGACGACGTCGTGGCCATCGCCGACCACCTCGGGCTCGGCGGCTTCTCGGTCGTGGGCCGCTCGGGCGGCGGACCGCACGCGCTGGCCTGCGCCGCGCTGCACCCCGAGCGGGTGCTGAGCGCCGGCGTCCTGGTGAGCCTGGCGCCGCCGGACGCCCCCGAGCTGGACTGGTTCGAGGGCATGACCAAGTCCAATGTGCGCGAGTACCGCAACGCCCGGGAGAACCTCGAAGAGCTGCAGACCACGCTGGTGCAGAACGCGGACGCCATCAAGGCCGACCCGGGTTCGCTGCTGTCGGGCCTCGACGAGGAGATGCAGGCGGTCGACCGGCGGGTGGTGGCGGACGCCGGCATCCGGGGCATGCTCAAGCAGAACTTCCTGATGGGCGTCGGCGAGAGCGCCGACGGCTGGATCGACGACGCGGTGTCCTTCTGCAAGCCGTGGGGCTTCGACCCGGCCGGCATCACCGTGCCGACGCTGCTGTGGCACGGCGAGCGGGACGTGTTCTCGCCCGTCGGGCACTTCCAGTGGCTGGCCGGCCGCATCCCGCGGGCCACGGTCATCCTGCAGCCCTCGGCGGCGCACTTCGACGCCGTCTCCGTGCTGCCGCGGGTGCTGGGCTGGCTCAAGGACCAGGCGCGCAAGGACGCCGCCGCCAGGACGGCCTGACCCGTACCGCGTGACCCGCCCCCGGCGCCGGGGAGCGGGTCGTGCCGCGGGGCACGGTCACACCGGGTGCGGGTCCAGCTCCAGGCCCACCCGCTGGCCGCTGCGCAGCCGGGCCACCCGGGGGTGCTTGGGGCCGAGCTTGCGGGCGATGGCGTCCAGCCCTGCTCCGGCCAGCTGCTCGGCCTCCGCCGCCCGGTCGGTCTCCAGCAGCAGGATCGACAGGTTGGCCACGCAGGTGAGCGTCGAGGGGTGGTCGCCCCCGAGGCTGGCGTGCAGGGCGGCGTGCGCCTCCCGGTAGTGGGCCTCGGCCTGCTCGGAATTGCCCAGCGCCGCATTGGCGTTGCCCAGGTTCACCAGGCAGTTCATGCTGAACGGGTGCTCGGCGCCGAGCAGTTTCTTCAGCGAGGCGCTGGACTGCTCGCACAGCGCCAACGACTCGTGGACGCGGTCGGTGTTGAGCAGGTTGATGCCGTGGTTGACCGCGCAGGCAAGGGTGTTGGGGTGGCTGTCGCCGAGCGCCCTGCGGAACTTGCCGAGCAGCTCCGCGGTCTCCTGGTAGGCCTCGTCGTGGCGTTCGGCCGCGGCCAGGTGCCCGGCCAGGCCGAGGCGCACCACCAGCGTCTCCGGTGAGTCGTCGCCGAGCCTGCGGCGGCAGTTGTCCAGCACTCCCTGGCTCAGCTCGATCGCCTCGTTCAGCATGCCGAGCCGGCGCAGGGTGACCGCGAGCGCCTTCGCCGCCTCCTGCGCCGAGGGCGACTCGGGGCCGAGGTTGGGCTGCGCGCACGCGGTGTTGTAGGCGCTGCGCAGGGTGTGCGCGGAGGACTCGTAGTCACCGCAGGAGCGCTGGTCGCGGCCGAGGTTGATCACCGACGCGAGTGTGTAGGGGTGGTCGTGGCCCAGCGTCTCGGAGCGGTAGTCCCGGTTGCCGCTGTCGACGTCCAGGGCCGAGTAGCAGTCGCCGGCCATCCGCATGGACACCGCGAGGTTGTTGGCGGCGACCAGGCTGCGCGGGTGGTCCTCGCCGAAGAGGTCCACGGACCGGTCGAAGGTCTCGCGGTCGATGTCCAGCGCCTCGCGGACCCGGCCGACGGCCCGCAGGTCGGCGGTGAGGCTGCCGGCGGTCATCAGGGTCTGCGAGTCGTCGTCGCCCAGGGTGGCGCGCTGCCGGGCGATCACGTCCCGGTCGATGTCCAGGGCGCGTTCGTACCAGCCCTGGGAGCGCAGCACGTTGGCGATCTGGAAGCGCAGGTGCAGCGTCCACCGGTCGTCGGGTCCTGCCTCCTTGTCCCAGCGCACCAGCAGTTCCTCGCCCAGCTCGACGGCCTCGTCGTACTCGCCGCGGGTGCGCAGGTAGCGCAGCCACTCGGTCATCAGGCGGCGGATGCGGTCGTCCAGCGACAGGCGCATCCACGGGGTCTTCAGGTGCGGCCAGATGGTGTTGTAGCGCGGCCAGTTCTCCGGGCGCTCCACGTCGCCCTCCGAGGGCCTGGCGCCGCTGAGCACGTTGCGTACGGTGCCGCGGGCCGCGGACTGCTCCTCCTCGGTCATCGAGGCGCGGACGGCGGCCTGCACCAGCCGGTGGACCTGGAGGCTGCGGCTCTTGCGGTCGACCTTGGCCAGGGCGTAGCGGCTGAGCTGCTGGGTGGCGCGGGAGACCAGGGCGGTGCCCTCGCTGGCGGGCTGCAGCGCGCTGAGCGCGTCGGTCATCTCCCTGCCGTGCAGCAGGTCCAGCGAGATCGGGTCGGCGCCGAAGTGCGCGCAGATCTGCAGCAGCCGGTGCGCCACCGGCGAGTTGAGCTGCTGGACCGACAGGTTCCAGGTGGCGCCGATCTGCAGCGGGTAGGTGTCGGCCGCCGCCTGCCCCGCGGTCAGGTCGGCGAGCTGCTGTTCCAGCAGGCTGAGGTAGACCGCCGCCTCCTCGCCGGTCTCGTTGAGCCAGGCCGCGGCCTGGTCGATGGCCAGCGGCAGGTCGCCGAGCGCGTCGGCGACGGCGTCGGCCTCCTCGGCGCTGATCGCGGAGACCCGGTGCGAGAGGTGGTCGACGCTCTCGGCGCGGGTGAAGACCTCGACCTCGACGCGGGCGGCGATCTGCGCCCAGCCCTCGTTGCGGGTGGTGATCACCACGTGCCCGCCGGGCCGGTTGACCAGCAGCCGTTCGATCGACTCGGGCGTGGTGGCGTTGTCGAAGATCAGCAGCCACCGGTCGTACACCTCGCCGCGGCGCAGCACGTCGCGTACGGCGTCGGCGGTGGCGCTGATGCTGTCCCGGTCGGCGAGGCCGAGCGGTCCGGCCAGCTCGGAGTACTGGCGCAGCGCGAGGTCGCCGAACTCGGCCTCGATCCACCACACGACGTCGTAGTTGGCGCGGTAGCGGTAGGCGTACTCGATGGCCAGCTGGGACTTGCCCACACCGCCCATGCCGTGCAGCAGCGTCGCGGTGCCGGCCTCGGTGAGCCGGTCGCGCAGGCTCTCCAGCAGCTCCTCGCGGCCGGTGAAGGCGGGGTTGCGCACCGGCGCGGCCCACACCGGTGGTTCCGCGCCGGGGTAGCGGGGCCGGCCCTCGGTGGCGTCGGCGGGGTGCTCGCGCTGCTCGGTCGGCGCGTCCATCGCCCGCAGCAGCGCCTTGCGGGCCGAGTCCTCGTTGAGGGCGCTCAGGTCCACCGGGGTGCGGTCGGAGAAAGGGTGGTCGAGCCGGATGTTGCCGACCTTGATCGGGACCAGCGCGCGCCGCGACCCCATCGGGTCGGTGGCCGCCACCGCCTCCCACACCGCCCTGGCCTGCGGGGACTTCTGGTAGGTCGCGGACAGGATCGCGACGGTGCGCGAGGCGGCCCGCACCTTGCTGTCGGTGTCGTCGCGCAGCGGCACCCCGGCCCCCGCCCCGTCCTGGGAGCGGGCGTCGCCGACGGTGAAACCGGCCTCGCTGAGCACCCGGGTGATCCAGTCCGCCCACATCTGGTCCTCGGGCACATGGCTGAGGAAGACATGCGTGGGGTCCGGCGGCCGGCGCCGCACCACCGTCTTGAGGTAGTGCTGCCGCTCCTCCTCGCTCATCGGCGCCAGCGCGGTGACCTCGCCCTCGGTGATGACCTCGGTCAGCCGCTCGCAGGCCGCCAGCAGCGAGGCGGGGGTGCCCTGTTCGTCGCGGAAGGTCGCCAGGATCTCCTCGTAGGCGTACGTCGGCTTGTACGGCACCTCGACCTGGCCCCAGTAGCGGCGCAGGTCCACCCCGCCGGTGCGGGCCAGCAACTGGTCGAAGGTCAGCCGCACCTTGGCCCTCGCCGCCTCCAGGCGCTCGGCCTCGGAGTCCTCCACCCGCATCGGCACCGGCAGGATGCGGATCCTGCGGTCGCCGTAGGTGTCCTCGACCCGGCGGGCGACCGCGGCGGCGCCCTCGATGCTCTGGTCGTTGTGCGTGAAGCAGTTCACCAGGACGTCGGGGAAGTGGATGGTGCAGATGTCGGAGATGTCGCTGAGGCCGGTCCTGCTGTCGACCAGCACGTAGTCGTACTCGCGGCGGAACTGCCGGCACAGCGCGTCGAGGAACTGCCCGCCGAACTGGTCCTCGTAGAAGACGTTCCAGTTGAACTGCGAGAAGATCGACGAGTAGTTGCGGTCCTGGCGGCCGGCCGAGATGAAGTCCAGCAGGCCGCCGCCGGCGAAGCTCCAGTTCACCGGCGAGACGGCCTGGGTGATGTCGGCCTGGCTGGTGATCCAGGCCTCCAGGCGCGGCATCGCCTCGGGTCCTGGGCTCACACCGCCCAGCACCTCGGGCACCCGCAGCATGTAGTCGTTGATCAGGTCCAGCACACCGGGCCGGTCGTGCAGCGCGTCCGGTTCGAGGAAGGGCCGCAGGAAGCGGTCCAGGCCCGGCGCCTCCAGGTCCCAGTCGACCACCAGGACGCGCTTGCCCTGCGAGGCGATGATCCAGGCGGCGTTGGCCAGCGCCATGGTGCGGCCGGTGCCGCCCTTGTAGCTGTAGAAGGTGACGATCCTGCCGTCCTGGCGGTTCGCGGTGGTGCGGGTCACGACTGGGCCTCCTGGTCGCCCTGCTGCTCGGTGTGCGGTGAAGAGGACCTGGGCTGCGACGCTAGCGGAGCGCGGCTGAGGTAGCGCTGAGCCGCGCTGTCGGCCAGCTCCATGAAGCGCGAGTTGAAGGCCTCGATGTTCTCGATCCCCGCCACCGCCGCGCGCTGTATGGCCCGCCCGCGGGCCAGCCGCCGCGGCAGCACCGCCCGCAGCCGCGCCGCCAGTTCGCCCTGGTGCTCCCGGGTCTGCGGGTCGTCGGCCAGCGGGGTCAGCACCGTGACCCACGGCAGGTCGAGGGCGTCGAAGGCGGCGAGCCGTTCCGCGGCCCGCGGGTCGTGCAGCACCCACGGGTCGAGAATCAGCACCCAGGGGCCGGTGGGCTGGGTGCGGCCCAGCAGCACCGGCTCGGCCTGCTCGAAGGTGCACACGGTCGGCGCGAAGCCGAGGTTGCGGGCCAGGCCCGCGGTGCGCTCGGCCAGCGAGGTGCCGAGTGTGTCGCTGAAGGGCTGCCAGTCGCGCGGCCCGCGCCCGTACTTGACGTCGGAGCGGCCGGGCGGCAGGTGGTCGATGTCGGGGGCGAGCACGGCGATCCCCAGTGGGTGCAGCGGCGAGATGGCGAACGCGTCGGGCAGTTCCGCCGTCGGCGCCGGCTCGCGCGCCGCCCAGCCCGGTCCGCGGCCCCGCCGTGCGGCCTGCACCACGCACTGGGCGATCCGCCGTACGCACTGGGCGTACGCCGCCGCGTGGTCGGTGTCCTGCCGCAGCCCGTACAGGCCGTCCTGCGCGTACAGCTCCAGCGTCTGCGGATCGACCTCGGTCGCGGTGGCCGGCGGCTGCGGAACGGGCAGTTCGAGGTCGACGACCACCGGGCGGGCGGTCGTCGGGACCGGTGTCCACAGCACCGGTAGCAGTGCGCCGGCCGGCGAGCGGTGCGTGAAGCCGTACCACTGCCGTCCGCAGTCGGTGTCGGTGAAGTAGCGCCGGGAGACCAGCGGGACGAAGCTGTGGCAGCGCGACAGCGCCCGGTCGGTCTGCGCCCGGTCCCGGCCCGGCGCCTCGACGTAGCCGACCGGCATCCGCGCCCTGGTGCCCGACATCCGGGTCACCTCGGCGCTGAGGTCGGCGTAGAACTCGGCGACGTTCTTGTCGGGCAGCGGGCGCTCGGCCGGCACGTGGCCGGGTGCGGGGGTGGCGGCGTAGCTGAGGAAGAAGTACGGAGACGCGTCGCCGACGTCCGCGTCGGATCGGCTGTCATGCATCGGTTACTCCTGCCCGGCGGAGCTGTCGAGTGAGTCGAAGATGTCGTCGAAGAGTGCCGGGTCGCACGGTTCGAGGCGGGCGCTGACCGCCACGTCGACCACGGTCATGGCCAGTTGGTAGACCACCCGGTTGAAGGTGGTGTGCCGGCCGTTGGACAGCAGGCTGAACAGGCCGCCCGCCGCGTACGCGTGGCCCATCCCCTCGTGGGTGTACTGCAGGTCCGAGTAGGGGCTGGGGATGTCGCGGTAACGCAGTGGCGTCCACAGCACCGGCACCACCGCGTTGCGCGTGAAGGTGCCCTTGTCGCGCTGGAGTTGCTGGCGCAGCTCGAAGCACTGCCACTCCACGGCGCACCACTTGCTGGCGAACAGCCGCGGCGAGAGCACCGGGATGAGCACCTGGCACTCGGCCAGGTGCCGCTTCAGCTCGTCCTTCCAGCCCGAGCCGAGCCGGGTGCGCCGGTCGAGGTAGACCGGGGTGCGCCCCACCTGGAGGTCGGTGAGCGCCATGACGTCCTCCGACAGCCGGTCGTGCAGCCGGATCAGCCCGGTGTCGGGCGGCCGGTGACCGTCCTTGACCTGCGGGGTGCGACCGTAGCTGAGGAAGCCGTACGGGTTCTGCGGGCTCCTGCGCGGTAAGAGGCTCTCAGGCACTGTCGCTCTCCTCGGCCTCCGCCGCCACCCGGACCGCGGCGCGGCGGGCCGTCATCCAGCTGACCGCCGCGTCCACCGCCGGCGCCAGCGGCAGCAGCCGGGCCGGCGCGTCGCCGAAGCGCCCGCGGGTCACCAGGGGGCGGCCGCCCTTGGTGCGCCCGGCGACCCACGCGCCCAGCTGCCCGAAGTCGCGGTCGTCGAGGTCCACGTCGCTGAAGGCGGCCCAGCGCGGACCGCCCTCGCCCGCCACCCGGCAGTAGTAGCGCCGCCGCGCGGGTGCCGGGACCCGGTACTCGGCCAGGTGGAAGGCCGTGCACACCTCGAAGCCGACGCCCAGCAGCAGGATGTGCGCACCGGCCTCGTACAGCCGGGCCAGCGGCGAGGACTCGCCGAGCAGGCAGTCCAGCGCGTGGCCCGAGGTGATACGGCCGGCCAGCGGCCCGATCGCCGCGAAGGACGTCGTCGGGTGGCGGCTGCGCAGGGCGCCCGGCGTCTGGCGCACCTCCTCGGCGAGCCGCCCCATGCCCTCGGAGGGTGTGGCGGCGGCGTCGAACGGGTCCATCCGCTCACGGTAGGTCACGGCCTGAGCATCCGTCAGGCCCACGGTCATTCCGATGTGGGCGCGTGACGTCAGCGACTTGCGCTCGGTGAACGTCGGCACCACCAGGGTGCCGTGCGGGCCGAGCGCCTTGCGCAGCGCGCGCACCACGGTGCGGCTGCCCCCGCACACCGGGCCGACCGAGCGCAGCGACGCGTGCACCAGCACATGGCGCACCCGCCGGCCGGCGTCCGCGTCGGCGCCCAGGCCGAGCCTTCGCAGGTCCGCGGTGAGGTCGTCCGCGGTGAACATCGCCCGTCAGCCCCGCAGGCCCGCGGCCACCCGGCGCCCGAGGGCGGTCAGGCCGTCGTCGCGGATCGCCGACGCCGCCGACCGGCCGAGATACACCGACCTGAGGCCTTCGGCCGCCGCCTGACTGCCCGCCAGGTCGAACAGGTCCAACAGGGCGTTGAACTTCACCTGCTGCACTCCTTCTGCGGTAAGCCCGGCAAGGTCCGCGGCACTGTCCGGCAGCGCCAGGCCGAGGGCACCGAAAGCAGCCGGGTTCACGGCCACAGCCCCCTGGGGACCTTCCCCCGCCAGCGGTGTGCATGCGGTCACGACGGTGCGGATTCCCGGCGCCAGCCGCCCGTACCGCAGCCGGATGTGCCGGCTCGCCTCGCCGAACGCCCGCTGCCACCGGGCGAATTCCTCGTCGCCGAGCCTGGGCGCCGCAGCGGTGCCGTAGCCGTCCCTGAAGGGGTCCCCGTCCTCGACCAGGAAGCGGAAGGCGCCGGCGTCGATCCTGCGCACCGGCTCCCAGCCGAATCCCGGCCGCAGCGCACCGGTCACCGGCTGCGGCGGCAGGTGCAGGCCGGCCTGCAGCAGCAACTCCCGCCGCCTCACGGCCAGAACGACCCGGGCCAGGTCGTCGGGCACGGTCAGCCGCCCGGCGCCCGGGATGTGCAACGCCCCGTCCTGCGGGACCAGTTCGACCCGCAGCTCCTCCCCCGCGGCATACGCCACCGCCGTCGCGATCTCCGCGAGCCGCCCGCGGACCGCCGGCCCGTCCAGCTCCCCTTCCAGCGCGCGCACCGCCCACAGGCCCAGATACGGGTGGCGCAGGACGTCGGCCGCCGCCCGCGGGTGCGCCAGGTCCAGCCGGGTCAGCAGGTCGGCCTCCGGTCCCGGGTGGCGCCCGCACACCGCCCCCACCAGCGCGCGCCTGGCGCTGAGTTCGGCCGCGGCCAGCGCCTGCAGCGCCTCGCTGTCGCCGCCGCCCGCCGCGATCGCGTCGAAGCCGCGGGCGGTCAGCACATGCGGCCTGGCGGGCGGGCGCGGGCGCGGCGCCTCAAGGACGTGGCCGATCAGCCGGAAGAGGTCGTCGCAGTAGACGGAGGGGTTGTCGAACCCGCTGCCGGCGCGGTGCCGGTGGCCGTAGAGCCCGCCGCCGCAGATCCGTACCACCGAGCAGTCGCGGCAGGTCGCTGACAGGCCGTCGAGGCCCTGCCGCCTGACCAGGAAACCCGGGTGGGCCGCGGCCTCGTCGAAGGAGTTGCGCAGCACGTGGAAACCGGTGCCGGGCGCGCCCGGCGCCACGGTCTTGAGCCAGTCGGCCTGCTCGATCTCGCCGTCGGTCTCCACCACCACCAGGTCGGGGCTGCCGAGTCCCAGCGACTCGGTGAAGGACTCCCGCCCGTCCCTGCCCGCCTCCAGCGAGTCGAACAGCCGCACGGGGAAAGGCCGCCGGTCGGCGGTCCACCGGTCGTAGACGGCGATGAGCCAGCGCGCGTACGCCGCGGGGCGCGTCGGGTCGCGCGCCGGCGGGTGGTCCCAGGTGGCGTGCGGCAGCAGGAAGTCCACCCGGGGCGGTTCGAGTGCGGCCAGCGCCTCGTAGACCGCGGTCGGGTCGTTGTTCACGTCGATCGTGCACAGCAGCCCCGCGAACGCCCTGCGGTGGCGCGGCGACCCGAGCAGCCGCACCGCGCGGACCACCGCGTCGTAGGAGCCGGTGCCGTCGGCCCGGACACGGTGCCGGTCGTTGGCGGCGCGGTCGCCGTCGAGCGAGATGCCGGTGCTGATCCCCTCGGCGGCGAGCATCGCGCACATGTCCTCGTCCAGCCGCAGCCCGTTGGTCTGCATCCGCAGGTCCAGCTCGCACAGCCCGTCCAGCGCGCCCCGCAGCACGGCGGCGGTACGCGCCAGCCGGGCGCGGCCGGCGAGCAGCGGTTCGCCGCCGTGCAGGATGACGTGGACCCGGGGGATCTCCGGGTGCGCCGCGACGTGCTCCGCGATACGTGCGGCCGTCGCGTCCACGATCCGCTCGGAGATCACCCGCGGACGGGCGGCCCAGCTCTGGTCGGCGTGCTGGTAGACGTAGCAGTGGTCGCACGCCAGGTCGCACCGGCTGTGCATCTTCAGGACGAACTGGCGGAAAGCCGCGCCCGCGGCGGTGCCGGGCGCCCCCGTCATCCCCCTGGTCCCGTCACCGTCAGATGCTCGAATTGAAGCCCGGACCCTCGGAGCGCCCGGAGGGCAGCAGCCTGCGCAGCACCGCGGCGTCGGCCGCGCCGCCGAGCGTGGAACCTCCGCGGTCCGGGATCACGGTGGCCACGGAAAGGTCCCCCGCCGACGGGGAAGTCCCGTACGCGCCTGAGCCGGTGGTCTCCCCGGCATCACTCATGTCAGTCTCCTTGACCCGTTCGCGTCGTCACGCGCCCCCGCGCCGGGGACGAATCAGCGGCGCCTGCGCACCGCCTGACCATCATCGGGGTGGGTCAAGCGGGAGACAAGACCGACAAAGGTCGGTTACGAGCCAGCTTCCATACGATCAGAGCCAAATCCACCGCATGGTGACAGGGGCACGTGACGCACGGGTGCCGTCGGGCCGGCGGGGGCTTCGTCGCGGGTGCGGTCAGATCGGGCGCGGTGTGCCCGCCTGCTCGCTGACCATGTAAGCGGCGTACCAGGAGGGCCAGTCCGGGTCCTCCGCCCCGATACGCGCCTCGTGCTCGCCGTGGGCGGCCGCCGCCCTGCGCATCGCCGAGGCCAGGTCGTCCGCCGAGGAGTACGCGGTGGTGGACGGGTCCAGCCGGCCCGGCAGCCGGTCGGTGATCTCCTGCAGCAGCCAGCCGTTGCCGTCCGGGTCGGCGAAGGACACGAAGGACCCGTAGCTGGTGCCGTCCGGGTCGCGGCCCGGCACCCGGGCGTCGGTCCCGGCGTGGTGGAAGACGCCGCCCGCGTCGTGGAAGACCTCGCTCGGCTCGGCACCGCCCTTGGCCAACTCCTCGCGGGCGGCGGTGATGTCGTCCACGATCAGCTGCAACCCGCGGGCCGTGCCCGGCGCCTGCTCGGTGACCGCGGTGCCGAAGATGACGGACGCGGGTGAGCCGGGCGGCGTCACCTGCACGACCCGGAAGGTGTCGTCGGGGGCGACGTCCGCGTCGAGGCGCCAGCCCAGGCCCGTGTAGAAGCCCTTGGCCCGGTCGACGTCGGAGACCGGCACCACGACGACTTCGAGTTTCATGTCCATGGTGTGTGCCTCGCTTTCCCTGCGCTCATGCGCTGACGAACTGCTGGCCGCCGTCGATGTCGTAAGTGGCCCCGGTCAGGGCTTCGTTGAGCATCAGGTGCACCGCGAGGGCGGCGACGTCCTCCGGGCCGACCACCCGCCCGATGGGCAGCGTCCTGCGCAACTCCTCGCGGCGGGCCTCCAGTTGATCGCCCAGCAGCGACGCCGACAGCGGGGTGTCCACGAACCCGGCCGCGATCAGGTTGACCCGGACCGGGGCGATCTCCAGGGCCAGGTTGGCCGTCAGCGCGGGCAGGGCCGCGGTGACCGCACCCATCACGGCCATGCCCCGGGCCGGACGCCGGCCGCCGGTCCCGCCGATGAACAGCAGCGTCCCCCCTGGCCTGACCTTCTCCCGCCCCGCCCGCGCCACCGCCAGCGTCATCGCGATCCGCCCGCCGAAGTCCCGCCCCGCCGCCGCCAGGTCCAGCTCGTCGAGCGGCGTGTACGCAGGGGCGCCGGCCGTGACCAGCACGTGGTCGACCCGGCCCGGCAGGTCCTGGAAAAAGCCTTCGAGGCGGGCGGTGTCGTTCGCGTCGAAGGCGGCCGTGCTCAGCGGCTTCAGCTCGGCCGCCGCCCGCTCCAGGCGCTCGGGATTGCGTGCGGCCAGCACCAGGTCGCCCCCCTCCGCCCGCACCTGGCGGGCGGTCTCAAGCCCGATACCCGCACTGCCGCCCACGACGACGACCGTCTGCCCGGCCAGCCGCCCGCCCGCGCCTTCCGCACCGCTTGCCATCATGCGCCACCGCCCGTGTCGTGTTCCCTCAGTGTTTCATCCGACCGGCGGTGCCGCATCCGGCAGGCACAGGGCCTGGGACCAGGCACTTTCCCGAACGGGCGGCAGCCGCAGCGCGCCTCGCGCGGGCCGGACCGCACCCCTTTTATCGTCTGCCCATGACGCAATCCCAGTTCCACGTCGAGGAGGTGTCCCCCTCCTACTGGAAGGTGACCTTCACCAACGGGGACATCAATCTCATCGACGTCGACACGGTCGAGCAGCTCGCCGACCTGGTGACCCGTATCGAGCAGGCACCGGAACTCAACGTCGTGGTCTTCCGCAGCTCCCACCCGGACTTCTTCATGGCGCACTGGGATGTGCTGTCCGACCGCGCCCGGGTCGCCGCCATGCAGCCCGGCCCGACCGGCCTGCACCCGTACGGGGACAACCTGGTCCGGCTCGGCAGGGTCCCCCCGGTGACCGTCACCTGCGTCAACGGGCGCGCCCGGGGCGCCGGCAGCGAGTTCGTACTGGCCACCGACATCCGCTTCGCCGGGCCGCAGGCCGTACTGGGCCAGTTCGAGGTGGGGATGGGTTCCGTGCCGGGCGGCAACCCGATGGGCCGGCTGACCCGGCTTGTCGGCAAGGCCCGCGCCATGGAGATCCTGCTCGGGGCCGACGACTTCCCCGCCGATCTGGCCGCCGCGTACGGCTACGTGAACCGGGTACTGCCCGCCGGTGAGCTGGACGGCTTCGTGGACGCCTTCGCCCGCCGCGTCGCCGGGTTCGACCGGGTCGCGGTCACCGAGGCGAAGGCCCTGGTCGTCGCGAGCCTGCCGATCCCGGACGAGGAGCCCGCGGCCAGCCTCGCCGCCTACTTCCGCACCTCGGGCCGCCCGGAGACGGCCGACCGTATGACCCGGCTCCTGGAACGCGGGCTCCAGCGCGCGGACGGCGCCGAGGTCGACCTCGGGCGGCAGGTGGCCGACCCGCGCTGAACGCAACCGCGGCCGGCATCGAGGACACGCGCGTCCCCCGCTCCGGCTACACCGTCCGCCAGGGAGGCGACCGAGCACCTCCCGACGCGGGACGTCGGCAGGGTGACCGGCGGCAGCGGGCTGCGCGGCGTCGAGGTCCGCTTCGTCCTGCCGCCGGCCACGACGCTGTCCGCGGCCGCCGGGGTGCTCAGCCGTGTCGCCCGGCTCGGCTCCCGCATGGCCGCGCACCCGCGGCGTCCGCGGCCGACTGCACTGTCGGAGGCGGCTGTTACCTTCCCCTCATGACCGCCGCAGACGACCTGCTCCGCCGTATCGAAGCCGACCCCGCGATCGCCGCGGCCCTCGCCTGGCCTGGCGACTTCGACATCGAACGCCGCGACCCCGTCGAGGACGTCGTCCTCCCCACCGGAGCCCCGCTCCAGCCGATAGCCGGCTGCGGCGCGGGCGGCACGTACTTCCTGTGCGGCGAACCCGGCTCCGAACCGCGCCCCGTCCTCTACGCCGACTCCGAGGGCCAGGCCACCCTGATCGGCGCCGACCTGGCCGAGGCCCTCACCCTGATCGCGGTCCTGCCCTTCTGGCGCGACCTGGCCCAGGGCTTCCCGGTCGGCGAACTCCTCGCCGACCTCCGCGCCGAAGAGCCCGACTTCGACGCCGAACGCGACGCCCTCCTCGCCGCCCTCGCCCTCCCCCCGCTCCCCCCGGAGCAGGCGGCCACCCGCCTCCTGACCACGGCCGCCCGCACGACCCCCGACTATCTCCCCTTCGTCCCCGACGACGACCACCTCCCGTACGAGCCGATCTTCACCCCGCTCCCGGAGGCGGACCCCGCCCCGGACACCGCGCGCTAGCCTGCGTCCGGCGCTCTCAGGCGGGCCTGCTCCTCCTCGACGATCCGGCGGGCCAGTTCGCTGTCGGAGATGTCGACGGCGTCGGGGGTGGCCTCGGCCACGGCGCTGCGGCGGGCGTAGGCGTCGAAGAGGCGGGTCTTGGCCGCCAGCAGCTTCACCAGGCGTTCGTCCACTCCGCCGGTGGCCAGCAGGCGGTGCACCCGGACCGGCCTGACCTGGCCCATGCGGTGCGCCCGGGCCACCGCCTGGTGCTCGACGGTCGGCTTGAGCTGAGGTTCGCAGATGACGACGACCGAGGCGGCCTGCATGTTGAGGCCGACGCCCGCGGCCTGGATCTGCGCCAACAGCACGGCGGGACCGGGCACTTGGGCGAAGGCGTCGACGATCTGCTGCCGCCGGCCGGCCGGGACGCTCCCGGTGAGCGGGCCGAACACCGGGGCGCCGGCGGCGCCTTGCGGGGCGAGTTCCCGCGCCACGATGCCCAGGACGTCCTTGAAGTTGGAGAAGACCACCGTCTTCTGCCCGTTCTCCCCGGCCTCCTGGACGATCTCCCGCAGCCGTTCCAGCTTCGCCGACTTCTCGGGGCGCATGTACGCGGCCCTGCGCATCGCCATGAAGTTGCCCGCGAGCACCGCCGCTCGGTAGGCCTCCTCGTCCGACGCGCTCAACTCCTCCCACTCGTCGGTCTGCTGGAGGCTCGGGAGTTCCGTCAGCACGTCCTCCTGGTTGCGCCGCAGGTAGACCGGGGCGACGGCCCTGCGGAAGGCGACCGACCCGGCCGCCGCGTCCCCCTCGCCCAGCGCGTCGGCCACGTCGGCGTCGAGCATCCCGACGAGGTTGCGGAACTCCGCGACCCGGTTCTCCATCGGCGTGCCGGTCATGAGGACGGTGCGCTCGCAGCGAGCCGCCCACAGCGCGACCGCCCGGGACCGCTTGGCCTCCGGGTTCTTCACGAAGTGCGCCTCGTCGACCACGAGCAGCCCCACCTCGCCGCCGCCGGGAGCGGGGAATCCGCGCAGCGCCTCGAAGGTGGTCACCCCGACCCCGCCCCGGCCCTTCCACTCCGCGAAGGCGTCCTGCCGGTCGGGTCCGTGCAGCACCACGGTCCGCAGCGCGCTGCGGGCCTCGATCTCCCGCGTCCAGTTCACCAGGACGCTCGCCGGGCAGACGACCACGAAGTGGCTCTGCCCCTCGGCGGCCAGGTGCGCCAGGACGGCGATCGCCTGGATGGTCTTGCCGAGCCCCATCTCGTCCCCGAGCACCACCCGCCGCTGCGCCAGCACGAACCTGGCCCCGAACGCCTGGTATCCGCGCAGCGAGACCCGCCGGTGCGTGTCGTCCAGGTGTTGGGTCCGCACGCGTTCCGCGATGTCGTCCGGCAGGAAGCCCTCGGCGCGGGCCGCGTCGGGCACCTGCCCGGAGATCTCGGCCAGCACGCCGTAGTACTCGGCCGAGCGCAGCTCGAAGCCCACCCAGGCCTCGACGCCGGACCACGGCCCCCTGAGCAGGTCCACCGACGCCTGCGCGAACAGTTCGGGCAGGCCCGCCCGTTCCGCCTCGTCCACCAGCGACCCGACCTCGGCGGCCGCCGCCCGCGCGCGGGCCTTCTTCTCGCGGCCGGCCAGCAGCATCCTGAGCCGTCCGGCGGCCGGCCTGGCCAGGACCAGCAGCGGCTCCAGCCGTTCCGACAGGGCCGCGGCCCTGTCGACCGCACGCCGGGCCTCCGGTCCTGCCTCCACCAGCACGTGCAGGGCCACCACGAGCACGGTGGTCCGCGCGTCCTGCCGGTCCACGTCGATGTGCACGGCCACCGTCTCGTGCACCGCGTCGGAGAGCCGGCGCGCGGCAGCCAGCATCTGGTCGGCCGTACGCTGCCCGACCCCGGGAATCTGCCGCAGCCGGTAGGCACCGGCGTCGAGCACACTCCCGACGGTGCGCAGCCCGCTCTTCTCGACGCTCCCCAGCCGCAGCCGCCCCTCGGTGACGTCCTGCAGCCGCGCCACCGGTATGGCGTCCAGCTCCCGTCGCACGGCGGCGTCATGAATCGGCGCGAGGGCCGCCCGTACCGCCTCGACCGCCCGCGCGTGGTCCCCGCCCAACGCCCGCGCAGCCCCAACCAGCCGCGCCCCTTTGAGCACCGCCTCCCGCTCCACCCCGCCCCTCCCTCACCCGGTCCGCGCATCCTCCCACCACCCCCGGACACCCCCCCCGGGCGCCCCGGCCCTCAGTAGCGCGGCATGTTCGGGATCGCCTTCTCTGCAAGCTCGATCAGCGCTTCCACCTTCGCCACGTCCGCGGCGACCTCCGCGGAGGTGACCGCAGGGGCTTCGGAGGAGCGGTACTCGACCTCGTTGCGCCGGACGCGCATCCGATTGAAGGGGCGCAGGACGCTGCCAAGAGGCGGGTCGGGCTGTGCCCGGACGGCTTCGTAGACAGCGGTGTGGCCACCGCGGCTGGTGGCCCGCAGACCCTGGTTCTGCAGTACCGCGGCCAGCGCCCGGCGTGCGGCGTCATACGCGAGGGTGTACGCGCCTTCCGGGTCCGACTCCAACAGCCGGTGCGCCGAATCGACGTGCGTACGGGCGCGGACCAACTCCGCCTCGGCGGCCGACCGGGAGGCGGGTACGCGTTCGAGTGAACGGTTGGCGATGAGTGCGTCGACGGTCGACCGTCCCTGGTTCCAGCGGCTCAGTGTCTCTCCTCGTGCGTGTTCAGCCGGACCAGCGGGCGTTCGCGGACGCTGGTCAGGAACGGGTCGCCCGTCGGCCCGGCCCACGCCTCGGCCGAGACCCGGTGGACGCTGACCTCGCGGCGCAGGCGGCGGGAGGCGGCCTCGGCGATGTCGAAGAGGGCGTCCGGGTCGGGGTCGCCCACGACGAGGACGTCCAGGTCGGCCGGCGGCACCCCCGGTTCGCCTTCGTACCGCGCCGCCCAGGACCCGTAGATGTACGCCTCGCGCACCCCCGCCAGCCCCGACAACGCGTCGGACAGCACGGGAAGCGGCCCGTACGTCACCGCGATCACCTCAGCGAGCGGCCCGGCAAGAGCCGTGTCCGTCCTGCTGGCCACCAGCCGGCTCCGCCCGACCCGCCGGTCGCGGAAGATCCCGGCCTCGACCAGCCGGTCCACCTCCCGCAGCACTGCGGTGTGCGAGGCCCCCACCTCAGCAGACAGCTCGGTCAGCGAGAACTCCCGCTCGGGATGCAGCACGACCAGGGCGAGGAGATCCCCTTGCAGCTGCGAGCGCAGCAACGGCAGGAGCGAGGGCGACATCTTCATTGGACGCACAATATCATGCACCCAATGAAGATAACCAAAAGTGAGCTACCGATCACCCGCGGGGTCGGAAGGTGTCCCGGTCCGGTCGGCTGACCGGAAGTCGAACTCGGGCCAGGAGCGGGCCGCGGCCCCAGGTTGCCGACCTGGGGCTTGTCTTCGCAAAAAGGCGTGTCCTCGGGAGACTGATGCGTCTCCTGCCGGAGAGGGGATGTCTCCGCCCGTCTTGCCTCGCCTGCAATTCGCCGCTCACAGCGGCCAGGCGGTCAGCAAGTCCTCCGGGCCGTAGGCGGCATCGAGCCCCGGACAGGCGACTCCGCCGCGTGAGACGGCTACGACCGGAACCGGTTCGTCGGTGAGGGCGGCCCGGTGTCGGTGAAGAGCCGCCAGGTCGTGCCGGTCGAAGGGCGACTGCTCCAGCTACTCGATGGAGCCGACGAAGAGCAGTTCCTTGGCGATGGGGGCACGGTCCGCCCCGACGATGTCGATCTCGACGTCATTGGTACGGGTCCAGTAGCCCCCAACCGCTGGAGCCGCGGGCAGCCTGTCGTCGGGCAGGATCCGGCCGAGCGCCTCGCGGATGAGCGGCTCGACGGCCCGGCCGCGCCAACTCGTCCAGCCCTCCCGGATCCGCGCCAACGTCAGATCGCCCCGCCCGCGCTCGATCTCCCCCATGTACGGGCCGAGCAGATGCAACCAGAACCGCAGGTAGGGACCGGTCACCCGGTAGCGGCGCAGCGGCCCGAGCACCATCTCGCGGCCGCGCTGGTGGAAGGGCCGACCGTACATGCCACTAACAAACATGTCAGTAACATTCACGTTAGCCACATAGGGCGCCCAATGCGCCCTCGCGCGGCGGTAGCAGGGCAAGCAGCCTCCCTGCGCAACGGTCCGCGCCCAAGACGCCAGGCGGATCCGCACGGTCACACGTTGAAGCGGAATTCCACCACGTCGCCGTCCTGCATCACGTAGTCCTTGCCCTCCATGCGGGCCTTGCCCTTGGAGCGGGCCTCGGCCACGGAGCCGGTTGCCACCAGGTCGGTGAAGGAGATGACCTCGGCCTTGATGAAGCCCTTCTGGAAGTCGGTGTGGATGACGCCGGCTGCTTCGGGGGCGGTGGCGCCGCGCTTGATCGTCCAGGCTCGGGATTCCTTGGGGCCGGCGGTCAGGTAGGTCTGCAGGCCGAGGGTCTCGAAGCCGACGCGGGCCAGGGTGGCGAGGCCGGGTTCCTGCTGGCCGACGGACTGGAGGAGTTCGAGGGCCTCGGCGTCGTCGAGTTCCGCCAGGTCGGATTCGAGCTTGGCGTTGAGGAAGATCGCTTCGGCGGGGGCGACCAGGGCGCGCTGCTCGTCCTTGAAGGCCTCGTCGGTCAGCTCGTCCTCGTCGACGTTGAAGACGTAGAGGAAGGGCTTGGTGGTGAGCAGGTGCAGCTCGTGCAGGAGGGTGCCCTGCTCGGTGCCCTTGTGGATGCCGTGGGAGAAGAGGGTGTCGCCGGCGGCGAGGATGGCCTGGGCGGCCTCGGCGGCGGCCAGGACCGCGGCCTTCTCCTTCTGCAGCCTGGCTTCCTTCGTCAGGCGCGGGATGGCCTTCTCGACGGACTGGAGGTCGGCCAGGATCAGCTCGGTGTTGATGGTCTCGATGTCGTCCTTGGGCGAGACCTTGCCGTCGACGTGGACGACGTTCTCGTCCTTGAAGGCCCGGATGACCTGGCAGATCGCGTCGGACTCGCGGATGTTCGCGAGGAACTTGTTGCCCAGGCCCTCGCCCTCGGATGCGCCGCGGACGATGCCGGCGATGTCGACGAAGTCGACGGTGGCGGGCAGGGTGCGGGCCGAGCCGAAGATCGACGCGAGCTGGTCGAGACGGGGGTCGGGGACGCCGACGACGCCGACGTTGGGCTCGATCGTGGCGAACGGGTAGTTGGCCGCGAGCACGTCGTTCTTGGTCAGGGCGTTGAAGAGCGTCGACTTGCCGACATTCGGCAGACCGACGATTCCGATGGTGAGCGACACGTGGCGACTTCCCGTAGCTTCCCGTAGTCCCGGATCAGGGCAGGCGTCCGCAGCCCGGATGCCGTGGGCAAGTCTACGGGGCCGCGGCGGGGACCCCCGCCCCGCTTCGAACACGGGCGCCCAGCCGGGCGAAATTCCGCTGCGGGTGCGCGGATTCCGGGAGTGGTGCGCCTACGTTGGGTAGGTGGATCAACACAGTGCGCGACCGGGCGCCCCCGGTGCCGCGCCCACCACGGCACCCGGCGCCGAACCCACGGCCGCGGTCTACCGGCCCCAGCGCCCCGCCCCCGCCAGACCCGCGCACCCGCTGGCCGCCCTGCTCCGCCGGCTGCGCGCCGTGCAGCGGCCCCGCCCCCGCCTGACGGGCCTGGGCACGGGCGTGCTGGTCACCGTGGTGACGGTCCTGGCCGGCATGACGGACGCGGCGCTCTTCGACGGCCCCGGCGTCTTCTTCGGGGTCGTCTTCGTCGCGGTGTGCGCGACCGCCGCCGTGTACGTACGCCCCTATGACCTGGTGGCGGCCCCGGTGTCCGCGCCGATCGCCTTCGCGCTGGGGATCGGGCTGACCGCGGACAGCGGGGGCGGCGGCCTGGTCGGGCATCTGCTGGGGCTGTTCACGGGGCTGGCGCTGATGACCGGCTGGCTCTACACCGGCACCGTGCTGGCCGCGCTGATCGTCGCGGTCAGAGCTTTGCGGCTGCCATCGCGGCGCCGACGATCCCGGCGTTGTTCTGCAGCTCGGCGGGGACGATCCGCGCGCTGAGCCCGTGGCCGTGCAGGTAGGGCAGGAACTTGTCGGCCTTGCGGCTGATGCCGCCGCCGAGCACGAACAGGTCGGGCGAGAAGAGCATCTCGACGTGCGCCAGGTATTTGCGCAGCCGGTGCGCCCAGTGCTCCCAGCTCAGGTCCTCGTCCTCGCGGGCCTTGACCGAGGCGCGCTTCTCCGCGTCGTGGCCGTGCAGTTCCAGGTGGCCCAGCTCGGTGTTGGGCAGCAGGCGGCCGTCGACGAAGACGGCGCTGCCGATGCCGGTGCCCAGCGTCAGCACGATGACCGTGCCGCCGTGGCCGCGCCCGGCGCCGAAGGTCATCTCGGCGACGCCCGCCGCGTCCGCGTCGTTGAGCACGACCACGGGAAGGCCGAGGCGGTCGCTGATCGCCTTGCGGGCGTCGAGGCCGATCCAGCCGGCGTCCACGTTGGCCGCGGTCCTGGTCACGCCGTCGGCGACGACGCCGGGGAAGGTCACCCCGAGCGGTCCCGACCAGCCGAAGTGCGAGACGACGTCGTGGACGCCGTCGAGCACCGCGTCCGGGGTCGCGGGGTGCGGGGTCAGTACCTTGTACCGCTCGTCGGACAGGCCGCCCTTGTCGAGATCGACCGGGGCGCCCTTGATGCCCGTACCGCCGATGTCCACACCGAACACGTTCATGACCTCCAGGCTAGAGGCGGGCTGTGGACCTCACCTCTCGTAGCTCCCCCCATGGGAGGCACGGAAATGCTCCGTGAAAAGACTCCACCCTATGCGGATTCCCCCGCCGCCGCCTCCGCACGCAGATCCCGGCGCAGTTCCTTGGGCAGGGAGAACTGGATGGACTCCTCGGCGGAGGTGACGACCTGCACGTCCGCATACCCCCGTACCGCCAGCCACTCCAGCACCTGGTCGACCAGGATCTCCGGGACCGAGGCACCCGAGGT
Source organism: Actinacidiphila bryophytorum (assembly GCF_016916835.1). Taxonomy (GTDB): domain Bacteria; phylum Actinomycetota; class Actinomycetes; order Streptomycetales; family Streptomycetaceae; genus Actinacidiphila; species Actinacidiphila bryophytorum. The sequence continues at coordinate 79,871 of NZ_JAFFIX010000028.1, forward strand.
GACGCCGACCGTGGCGACGCCCTCCAGCCAGGCGTCCTCGCACTCGTCGGCGAAGTCGACCAGGTACGAGGCGCCGGCGCCGGACTGCAGGGCGACCTCGACCAGCCGGATCGCGTTGGAGGAGTTGCGCGAGCCGACGACGATGACCAGGTCGGACTCCGCGGAGATCTGCTTGACGGCGACCTGCCGGTTCTGCGTGGCGTAGCAGATGTCGTCGCTGGGCGGCGAGAGCAGCTGGGGGAAGCGCTCCTTGAGCGCGTCGACCGTCTCCATCGTCTCGTCCACCGACAGCGTGGTCTGGGACAGCCACACGACCTTGGACTCGTCGCGTACGACCAGGTCGGCGACGTCCTTGGGGCCGTCGACCAGATGGGTGCGCTCGGGCGCCTCGCCCATCGTGCCGATGACCTCCTCGTGGCCCTCGTGGCCGATGAGCAGGATGTCGTAGTCGTCCTTGGCGAAGCGGACGGCTTCCTTGTGGACCTTGGTGACCAGCGGGCACGTCGCGTCGATCGACGCGAGCTTGCGCCGGTCGGCCTCCTCGTGGACGACCGGGGCGACGCCGTGCGCGGAGAAGATCACGATCGCGTTCTCCGGGACCTCTGCGGTCTCGTCGACGAAGATCGCGCCCTTCTTCTCCAGCGTCTGCACGACGTACTTGTTGTGCACGATCTGCTTGCGGACGTAGACCGGGGCGCCGTACTGCTCCAGCGCCTTCTCGACGGTGATCACCGCACGGTCCACGCCTGCGCAGTACCCGCGGGGGGCGGCGAGCAGGACACGGCGGCTGGTTTCGGTCGTCATGCGGTCCATCGTACGGTGGCCGCCCGCCGCGCACCGGGGGCGGTCGGGGGTGCGCCGGGGGCGGGCGGGGGCCGGGCGGCGGCGGCGTTACGAGCTCGCGCCGATCAGCTGGACGTCGCCGCCGAGCTGCACGGGCTTGCCGGTGGCGGGCACCGAGACGGCGTTGAGCGAGGCGAAGCGGCTGCGGACGCCGGGCTGGTCGCCGTGCAGGTAGACGGTGGTGTTGCCGCCGGGCACGACGGTGCACTGCTCGGGGCGGGTGGAGAACTCCAGCTTCACGAAGTAGGAGGTCGAGGCGACCAGCGCGCCGCCGTCCGCGGTCCTGACCGCGTACGTCTGCGGGTAGGTGGTGTAGGCGCTGTCCCACTTGGCGCCCGCGTCCTCGAAGTCGGTGCGCAGGCAGGTCTTGTAGCGGCCCCAGTGGTCGTTCCTCGTGGTGTACTCCTTGACCGCGTCCCGCCGGACGGCGGAGTCGGCGAGGACCGCGCCGGCCTTCTTGCCGCCGGAGACCCGAAGGTCGTTGGCGGCGGAGCCGAGGGTGGAGAGCTTGGTGCCGGCGACGGTGGCGTCGGGGGCCACGACGGTGGCCGCGCCGTCCGCGGACGTGGCGACGGCGGGCGCGGCGCCGGTGAAGTCGTCGGCGAGAACCATCTTCCAGTGGCCGCCGGTCTGCTGCTGGAAGACGATCAGCTGGCGCTCGCCCTTGTCGAAGTTGCCGCCGCTGACGGCCGCGTCGACCATGAACCACGAACCGCCGGCCGGGATGTGGAAATGCCGGTCGACGTAGGTGAAGGGCTTGCGGTAGTCGGCCTTGACCTTGGCCGAGTAGGTCGGGAACTGCTTGTACTGCGCCAGGCTCTGCTGGTAGAGCGCGCCGCCCTCGACGGTGCCCAGTTTGGCGCCGTCCTGGGTGACGTTGGCCGCGTTGTTGACCTTCTCGTAGGTGTCCAGGATGGTGCCGGCCTCTGCGGTGCTGACGATGGGTGCCGCGGACTTGCCGCTCTTGCCGGAGGAGCCGGCCTGCCCGGAGGATGAGGCCGAGGAGGCCGAGGCCTTGTCCTTGCCGCCGCCGCCCCCGCTGCCCCCGCCGTCCTTGCCGCCGCAGCCGGCCGCCAGCAGGCTGGTGGCGGCGAGGCCGACGGCTATGGTCACGATGCGCCTGTTCATGGTCGTTCCCCCGGTTGATTTCGTACGGGCGTCATAGCTTGCACGACTGTAGTGTCAACGGCCCGCACTCTTGCCCCCGGGGTGTGTCCCACGTCGCCGGTAGGGTCGGGGAATGGCTCTCAGCACCTCGGCGGACACGCCGATCCCGGTCGGCGAGGTGTCCCGGCTGATCGGCGGATGGATCGACCGGCTCGGCGCGGTGTGGGTCGAGGGGCAGATCACCCAGCTGTCCCGGCGGCCCGGCGCGGGCGTGGTCTTCCTGACACTGCGCGACCCCTCGCACGACATCTCGATCGGCGTCACGTGCTTCCGCGGCGTCTTCGACCAGGTCGCGGACGTGATCGGCGAGGGCGCGCGGGTGGTGCTGCACGCGAAACCCGAGTGGTACGGGCCGCGCGGCAGCCTGTCGCTGCGGGCCGTCGAGATCCGCCCGGTGGGCGTCGGCGAACTGCTCGTGCGGCTGGAGCGGCTGAAGAAGCAGCTGGCGGGCGAGGGCCTCTTCGCGCTGGACCGCAAGCGCCCGCTGCCCTTCCTGCCGCAGCTCGTCGGCCTGGTCACCGGGCGCGCCTCGGCGGCCGAGCGGGATGTGCGGGAGAACGCGCGGCTGCGCTGGCCCGCGGTCCGGTTCGAGGTGCGCAATGTCCCGGTGCAGGGCGCGAACGCGGTGCCGCAGGTCATCGAGGCGGTCAGGGAGCTGGACGCGCACCCGCAGGTCGACGTGATCATCGTGGCGCGCGGCGGCGGCAGCGTCGAGGACCTGCTGCCCTTCTCCGACGAGCAGCTGGTGCGTACGGTCGCGGACTGCCGCACACCGGTCGTCTCGGCGATCGGGCACGAGCCGGACTCGCCGCTGCTCGACCTGGTCGCCGACCTGCGCGCGTCCACGCCCACCGACGCCGCCAAGCGGGTCGTACCCGACGTGCGCGAGGAACTGGCCAAGGTGCAGCTGGTCAGCGACCGGGCGCTGCGGGTGATCCGCGGGCTGCTGGACCGTGAGGAGCGCGGCCTCGAAGCGGCGCTGAGCCGGCCCTCGATGGCGGCGCCGCAGCGGATGGTCGACGAGCGGGAGGCGGAGGTGGCCGACCGGCTCGACCGCGCTCGCCGTTCGCTGCGGCACGCACTGGACAGGGCGGACGCCGACCTGTCGCACACGCTGGCCCGGGTGGTGGCGCTGTCCCCTGCGGCGACGCTGCGCCGCGGCTATGCGGTGCTCCAGCGTGCGGACGGTGCGGCGGTACGCGACCCGGCCGAGGTCGCGGCGGGCGAGGAGCTGCGGGCGCGGGTCGCGGCGGGCGACTTCACGGTACGGGTGTCCGACGGCGATGCGGCCGCGGGCCGGTGATGTCGGCGGTCGCCCCTAGGCTGGCCGTATGGCAGACCAGGACACCACCACCGCCGCACTGGGTTACGAACAGGCCCGCGACGAGCTGATCGACGTCGTGCGCCGGCTGGAGGCGGGCGGCGCCACGCTGGAGGAGTCGCTCGCCCTGTGGGAGCGCGGCGAGGAGCTGGCCAAGGTGTGCCGGCACTGGCTGGAGGGCGCCCGCAGGCGGCTGAACGCGGCGCTTGCGGCGGAGGACGAGGCGGCGGGCGAGGGGGACGGCGGCGAGGACGGGGCCGGACCGGACGCGTAAGCCGACAGCGCGGGCCGGAGACGCTGACCGGAGACGCTGACCGGACGCGCGGACCGGACGCGTAAAAGGGACGGCCAACGAGCCGCCCGGGCGGAAAACCGCAGGTCACACAGCCAGTTCTTGTGACCGGGGTCACAGTTGAATGCGGAATGGTTGAGCCTTCACTCATGTTGGAGCTGGATGTTCCGCAACGCGGGAGACCGCGTACCGCTCGACCCGACTCCCCCCAGAGGTATTCCATGACGCTCGTGCTCGACCCCGCCGCCCAGGACCTCCTCTTCCGCGAGGCCCGCACCGCGAACACCTTCACCGCGGACCCGGTGACCGATGAGCAGGTCCAGGCGATCTACGACCTGGTCAAGTACGCCCCCACCGCCTTCAACCAGCAGCCGCTGCGGGTCGTGCTGGTCCGCTCCACCGAGGGCCGCGAGCGCCTGGTGCGGCACATGGCCGAGGGCAACCAGCCGAAGACCTCGACCGCCCCGCTGGTCGCGATCCTCGCCGCGGACAACGAGTTCCACGAGGAGCTGCCCACCCAGTTCCCGGTCTTCCCGCAGGCCAAGGACGTCTTCTTCGCCGAGCGCCCGGTGCGCGAGAAGTCGGCCGCGCTCAACGCGGCCCTGCAGGTCGGCTACTTCATCATCGGCGTGCGCGCGGCGGGCCTGGCGGCCGGCCCGATGACCGGCTTCGACGCCGACGGCATCAACAAGGAGTTCTTCGCGGACGGCGAGCACTCGGTGCTGGCCGTGGTCAACATCGGCAAGCCCGGCGAGAACGCGTGGTTCCCGCGCAACCCGCGGCTGTCCTACGACGAGGTCGTCACCACCGTCTGACCCCGCACGGTCCGGTCCTCCGGGACCGGATCCCCCGCCGGCCGGGCATCCGCCCGGCCGTTCGGGTTCACTGGCCGCTGCGCTCCCTGAGCGCGGCGGCCATCTGCGTGAGCTGGCTGTCGGGACCCGTGCCGAGCACGATCGTGGTCACGCCCGGCTCCTTGCGCACCAGTGCGGTGTACCGCTTGCCGGTCCAGCGCTCCCAGACCTGCCCGCCGGCGGTGACCGTACGGGTGCCGTCGCGGTGCGCGTTCAGGGTGACCTCGGCGATGAAGGGGTCGGGGTCGCCGTTGCTCTGCTCGATCGCCACGTACTGCTGCTCGGGGTCGACGAAGCCGACGTGCCAGGTGACCTTGTGCGGGTCGACCGCGTTGTACTGCACCGAGGTGGCGCGCCACATGGCGCTCAGCCCCTCGGGACCGGCGACCTTGTAGGGCGCGTCCCGCCTGGCCTGGCCCAGCTCGACCGAGTAGCTGATCGGCTTGACCGGGTCGGCCTTGGAGTCGTGCGGGATGAAGATGTAGATGACGGCGACGACGACGCTGAGCACCATCAAGGACAGGACGAGGTCCTTCACCGTCTTGTTGCCACGCTTGTCTGCTGCCACGCCCCTATCGTCCCCCATGCCCCAGCGTGCCCCGACCGCCGGGTCCCGCCGGCCGCCCGCCGCCCGGCCCCGATGCGCTCATGTGACAAGCACCCTGCTCATATTCGCGGGAAACCGATAAGGTCGCAGCACCCTCATATCCGGCCGTCCTCGTACAGAAAGGTGCGCTGCGATGACCGACCAACACCTGCCCCCCGCCCTCGAAGTGAGCCCGGAAGCCCCTGACCGCAACCTGGCCCTGGAACTCGTCCGGGTCACAGAAGCCGCCGCCATGGCCGCCGGGCGGTGGGTCGGCCGCGGCGACAAGAACGGCGCGGACGGCGCCGCCGTCAAGGCGATGCGGACCCTGGTGCACACCGTGTCGATGAACGGCGTCGTGGTGATCGGCGAAGGCGAGAAGGACGAAGCGCCGATGCTCTTCAACGGCGAGCGGATCGGCGACGGCACAGGACCCGAGTGCGACGTCGCCGTCGACCCGGTCGACGGCACCACGCTCACCGCCAAAGGAATGCCCAACGCGGTCTCGGTGCTCGCGGTCGCCGACCGCGGCACGATGTTCGACCCGTCGGCGGTCTTCTACATGGACAAGCTGGTGGCCGGCCCGGAGGCGGCGGAGTTCGTCGACATCACCGCGCCGCCCTCGGTCAACATCCGCCGGGTGGCCAAGGCCAAGGGCAGCGCCCCCGAGGACGTCACGGTCGTCGTGCTCGACCGGCCGCGGCACGACGCCATCGTGCGGGAGATCAGGGAGACCGGCGCCCGTATCAAGTTCATCGCCGACGGCGACGTGGCCGGCGCGATCATGGCCGTACGCGAAGGGACCGGCGTCGACCTGCTGCTCGGCATCGGCGGTACGCCCGAAGGCATCATCGCGGCCTGCGCGGTGACCTGCCTGGGCGGCACGATCCAGGGCCGGCTGTGGCCCAAGGACGACGAGGAGCGGCAGCGGGCGCTGGACGCCGGGCACGACCTGGACAAGGTCCTGGAGACCAAGGACCTGGTCAGCGGCGACAACGTCTTCTTCGTGGCGACCGGCGTCACCGACGGCGAACTGCTGCGCGGGGTGCGCTACCGGCGCGAGACGGCGACGACGTCGTCCCTGGTGATGCGGTCCAAGTCGGGCACGATCCGGCAGATCGACTCCGAGCACCGGCTGTCCAAGCTGCGCGCCTACAGCGCCATCGACTTCGACCGGGCACGCTGACCCCTGCTCACCTGCTCACGCCGCCGGCCCCGCCGCACCTCCTGCCCTGACCGGACCGCCCCGAGCGCGCACCGGGCGGGCAGGACGTGCGGGGCGGCGGTCAGCCCGCGACGGCTATACCGGCCGCGGGGCGCTGCAGTTCGACCTCGCGGCGGCGCCTGCGGGCCAGCACCACCCGGCGCTCGGCTGCGGTCATACCGCCCCACACGCCGTAGGGCTCCGGCTGCAGCAGCGCGTGCTCGCGGCACTCCAGCATCACCGGGCAGCGGGCGCAGACCCGCTTGGCCGCCTCCTCGCGGGCCAGCCGGGCCGCGGTGGGCTCCTTCGACGGTGCGAAGAACAGCCCCGCCTCGTCACTGCGGCATGCCGCCTCCGAGTGCCAGGGCCCGCCCAAGTCGCGTGGATGACCTGGTGGAGTGGCGGGATCCATGACGGGCTCGATCGGTTGAAGCACGGGAAACTCCTGACGACGGCTCGTGGTATGCCACGCTGGCCCGCGCCGACTGCTCCCCGTGCGCAGCGTGCGGCGGCGGCAGCGCGGCGGCGTGTCCCGTTCCCCTACCCGCTGTACGCGACTTCATGCGCACCGTGTTCGTGCGCCGGAGGGAGTTACTTCCTGGTCCAGTCCTTGATCTTCTTGCCCCGCTTGGCCTTTGCCTCGACGCCGCCCCAGAAGGCGACCCCGTCGACGCGGACGACGGGTGCGCCGGGGTCGGGCGACTCGTAGGCCTTGATGTCGGAGCCGCCCATGATGCCGATGACGCCGCCGCCGCGCAGCGTCACGTTCTCCGGGAGCCGGATGCTGACGCCGCCCATCACGGCGGTGCAGTGGATGACCAGTTCGGGGGCGGTGAAGGTGGCCTCCGACAGGTCGATCTCGACACCGCCCATGATGGCCACGGCGGTGATCTTGTGGCCGACGCGCCAGCGGCCCTTGCGTTCGGCGCCGCCGAGGATGCCGACCAGGTTGGGGTTCTCGCCGCTGCCGTCGCCCGCATAGGGGCGGGCGGCAGGTGCGGGCGCCGCGGTCGCGGCCCGCCCGACCGGCAGGTCGCGCACCAGCGGCTCCAACTCGCCCAGCGTCTTTGCCGCGTAGACCCGGTCGAGCCGCTCGGAGTGCTCGGCCGAGTCGAGCCGGCCCTCGGCCAGCGCCTCGCGCAGGATGTCGGCGATCCGGTCCCGGTCGGCGTCCGACGCCCGCAGGTCAGCCTCGGCGGCGGGTGCGGTCGCGGCGGGTGCCGCAGGTGCGGCCGGCGTGGCCGCGACGGCCGTCTCCGCCGGGCGCTGCGCGGGCTCTACGGGCTGCTGCGCGGGCTTCTGGAGCTGCGATTCATCCACCGTTCCACCGTACACAGACGCGATAGATCGCGACTACCCCGAGAACGGCCGGAGCCGACCCGCAGTCGACCCCTAGGGGTTGGGCCTCCGCCGGTGGCCGGAAGCCAGGGTCGCCGTAGCGGTGAGCCCTACCTCACAGCACGGGCGGCGGCGCCGCGCTCGTATGCTGGACGGGCTTCAGCGACGACGCAGCCGAGTGAGGAATGCCCCTTATGCCCGAGTTCGAATATACGGATCTGCTCCCTCTCGGCGAGGACACCACCGCGTACCGCCTCGTCACCTCGGAAGGGGTGAGCACCTTCGAGGCGGAGGGCCGCACCTTCCTGACCGTCGAACCCGAGGCGCTGCGCCGGCTCGCCGCCGAGGCGATGCACGACATCTCGCACTACCTGCGCCCCACCCACCTCGCCCAGCTGCGCCGCATCCTGGACGACCCGCAGGCCAGCCCCAACGACCGCTTCGTGGCGCTGGACCTGCTCAAGAACGCCAACATCGCCGCGGCCGGCGTGCTGCCGATGTGCCAGGACACCGGCACCGCCATCGTCATGGGCAAGCGCGGCCAGCAGGTGCTGACCTCCGGCGGCGACGAGGAGGCGCTCTCGCGCGGCATCTACGACGCCTACACCAAGCTCAACCTGCGCTACTCGCAGATGGCGCCGCTGACGATGTGGGACGAGAAGAACACCGGCTCCAACCTGCCCGCGCAGATCGAGCTGTACGCGACCGACGGCGGCGCGTACAAGTTCCTCTTCATGGCCAAGGGCGGCGGCAGCGCCAACAAGTCCTTCCTCTACCAGGAGACCAAGGCCGTACTGAACGAGGCCTCGATGATGAAGTTCCTCGAGGAGAAGATCCGTTCGCTGGGTACGGCCGCCTGCCCGCCGTACCACCTGGCGATCGTGGTCGGCGGCACCAGCGCCGAGTTCGCCCTCAAGACCGCGAAGTACGCCTCCGCGCACTACCTGGACGAGCTGCCCGCCGAGGGTTCGCCTGCCGGGCACGGCTTCCGGGACAAGGAGCTGGAGCAGAAGGTCTTCGAGCTGACCCAGACCATCGGCATCGGGGCGCAGTTCGGCGGCAAGTACTTCTGCCACGACGTCCGGGTGGTCCGGCTGCCGCGGCACGGCGCGTCCTGCCCGGTGGCGATCGCGGTGTCCTGCTCGGCCGACCGGCAGGCGCTGGCGAAGATCACCGCGGAGGGCGTCTTCCTGGAGCAGCTGGAGACCGACCCGGCGCGCTTCCTGCCCGAGACCACCGACGAGCACCTGGACGAGGACGTCGTCCGTATCGACCTCAACCGCCCGATGGACGAGATCCGGGCGGAGCTGACCCGCTACCCGGTCAAGACCCGGCTGTCGCTGTCGGGTCCGCTGGTCGTCGCGCGCGACATCGCGCACGCCAAGATCAAGGAGCGCCTCGACGCGGGCGAGGAGATGCCGCAGTACCTGCGCGACCACGCCGTCTACTACGCGGGCCCGGCCAAGACCCCCGAGGGGTACGCCTCCGGCTCCTTCGGGCCGACCACGGCGGGCCGGATGGACGCCTACGTCGAGCAGTTCCAGGCGGCCGGCGGCTCCCTGGTGATGCTCGCCAAGGGCAACAGGTCGCGCCAGGTCACCGACGCGTGCGCCGCCCACGGCGGCTTCTACCTCGGCTCGATCGGCGGCCCCGCCGCCCGGCTGGCCCAGGACTGCATCAAGAAGGTCGACGTCCTGGAGTACGCGGAGCTGGGCATGGAAGCGGTGTGGCGCATCGAGGTCGAGGACTTCCCGGCCTTCGTCGTCGTGGACGACAAGGGCAACGACTTCTTCACCGACCCCTCCCCCGCCCCCACCTTCACCTCGATCCCCCTCCGCCCGGGCGCCTGACCCGGCTGCCCGCCTTTGCCCGGGCGCCTGACGCGGCTGCCCGCACCCTCTGAGGCCCCCCGCCACACGGCGGGGGGCCTCACGCGTCGGTGCCCGGCGGCGGCGCGAGCAGCCGCTGCAGGGTGGCGCGCAGCGCCTCGACCTCGGTCTCGCCGGCCAGTTCTGCCCAGCGCCGCTCGACCTGGCGCCCCGCGGTGACGCCGACCGGGCGCAGCGCGGCGCCACGCTCGGTCAGGAAGACCAGCCGGGCGCGGCGGTCGCGCGGGTCGGGGCGGCGCTCGACGTACCCGGCACGCTCCAGCTCCTCGACGGACTGGGCCATGCTCTGCTTGCGCACCCGGGCGAGCCTGGCCAGCTCGGTGACCTGGATGCCCTCCTCGGGGACGAAGGGGAACACGTTGGCGTGCGCCGGGCGCAGGTCGCCGAAACCGGCCGCGCGCAGGGCCGCGTCGACCTCGTCCGTCCAGTACTGGGTGGCCAGCCGCAGCAGCAGTCCCAGCAGCGGCGGGGCACCGGCGGACTCCGACATAGTCAGGCACCTGCCTATCGGGTAGATTGGTCAGTCACCTGTCCATTCTAGGGAAACGGAGATCCCCATGCCCGCCGTCGATGTCCTCGACTCGTCCATGGCCTACCGCGAGGCCGGAACCGGCGCCCCGTTCGTCTTCCTGCACGGCAACCCCACCTCCTCCCACCTGTGGCGCAACGTGCTGCCCGGCGTCGCAGAACGGGCGCGCTGCCTGGCCCCCGACCTGATCGGGATGGGCGACTCGGGCAAGCCGGACAGCGGCTACCGCTTCACCGACCACGCCCGCTACCTCGACGCCTGGTTCGACGCCCTCGACCTGCACGACGTGGTCCTGGTCGGCCACGACTGGGGCGGCGCCCTCGCCTTCGACTGGGCCGCCCGGCACCCCGGCAGGACCCGCGGGGTCGCCTTCCTGGAGACGATCATGCGGCCCATGAGCTGGAGCGAGTTCCCCGCGAGCGCCCAGCAGATCTTCCGCGCCTTCCGCACCCCGGGCGCGGGCGAGCAGCTCGTGCTCGAGGAGAACGTCTTCATCGAGCAGGCGCTGCCCGCAGGCGTGGCCGGCGGCCTCTCCGACGCCGACCTGGCCGCCTACCGCAGGCCCTACCCCACCCCCGAGAGCCGCCGCCCGCTCCTTGAGTGGCCGCGCGCGATGCCGCTCGACGGCGAACCCGCCGACGTCGTCGCCCGCATCGAGGAGTACGGCCGCTGGCTGGCGGCCACCCCCGAGGTGCCCAAGCTGCTGCTGGCCTTCGACCCGGGACCCGGCATCATGATCGCCGGCCCGGTCCTGGAGTGGTGCCGCACCGCCGTCGCGGCCCTGGAGGTCGCCGAGTGCGGCCCGGCCGGCCACCACGCCCCCGAGGACCAGCCCGACCGCATCGCCGCGGCCCTCGCCTCCTGGGCCGACCGGCACGGCCTGCGGACGCCCACCGCAGCGGGGCGGTGACCCGGTGCTTGCGATCAGACAACACACCTTCGGCGGACCCGAGGTCCTCGTACCCGAGGAGGTGCCGGAGCCGGAGCCGGGCGCGGGCCAGGTCCGCATCCGGGTCGCGGCAGCCGGCGTGCAGCTGCTGGACGCGGTGCTGCGCGCGGGCGGCTCCCCCGGGCGCCCGATGCCGCCGCCGGCCCTGCCGGTGACGCCGGGCCGCGAGGTGGCGGGCACGGTCGACGCGGTCGGGCACGGCGTCGACCCCGCCCTGCTCGGCCTGCGGGTCGTGGCCGACCTCGGCACCGCGGGCGGCGGTTACGCACAGGCCGCGCTCGCCGATGCCGCCGCCCTGCACCGGCTGCCGGCCGGGCTCGACGCGGACCAGGCGGTGGCCATGGTCGGCACCGGCCGTACGGCGATGGCCGTCATGGAGCTGGCGGCTCCGACCCCCGGTGACCTTGCCGTGGTGACCTCCGCCGCGGGCGGTGTCGGCACCCTGCTGGTCCAGGTGCTGCGCAATGCGGGCGCCGAGGTCGTCGGGCTGGCCCGCGGCGCCGACAAGCTCGACCTGGTCCGCTCGCTGGGCGCCACCGCGGTGGACTACGCGGAGCCGCAGTGGCCGGCCGCCGTCAGCACCGCAGTGGGCGGCCGGCCCGTCACCCTGGCGGTGGACGGCGTCGGCGGCGCGGTCGGGCGCGACACCATGGAGCTGCTGGGCGTCGGCGGCCGGCTGGTGATGTTCGGCTCCGCCTCGGGCACACTGACCGAGCTGTCGGCGGGCGACGTCTACGTACGCGGCATCACCGTCTGCGCTGCGGTCGGCGCGCGCATCCTGCAACGGCCCGGCGGCCTGCGCCCGCTGGAGGAGCGCGCGCTGCGGGCCGCCGCCCACGGGCAGCTCACCCCGGTCGTCGGGCTGCGCTTCGCCCTCAAGGACGCCGCTGCCGCCCACCGGGCGCTGCTGGCACGCGCGACCACCGGAAAAACGGTGCTGCACCCGTGAAGCCGCCCGCGGCGGGCGGGGGCGCCGCGGGGGGCGGGCAATGTGGGGCGTAACGCCTGTACAGAGGGGGCGAGTTGCGCGGAGGGGAGGTGGGCCGGTATCCACAGCGGAGACGCTGGGGAGGGTGGTGCGCCATGGCCGGTGTGGTCAGCGCATGGAAGCGGTCCGCGGCCGGGCGGCTGTGGAAGCAGGCCACGCACATCGAACTGATGCACCGTTCGATGGGTTTCGCGGCACTCGGGTTCGTGACCCTGATGCCGCTGCTCGTCGTGGTCGCCGCGGCCACGCCGTGGGAGCACAGGCCCGGGTTCGCCCAGTGGGTCGTGGACGGCATGGGCCTCGACGTGGACGGCTCGCACCGGGTGCGTACGCTCTTCGCGGCGCCCAGGAACGTGCTGAGCGCCACCAGCGCCTGGAGCCTGGCCTCGCTCGCCTACTTCGGGCTGACCTTCGTCGCCAGCGTCGAGACCGGCTACCGCAAGATCTGGGACCTGCCCTCGGGGCCGTGGCACCGGGACTACCGGCGGGCGGTGTGGCTCGCGGTGATGACGGCGTATCTGTTCGCCGAGTCGCAGAGCGCAGCGGCCATGGGCAGCGGCCCGGTCCGCGGCGTCCTGCGGGTCGCCCTGACCTTCGGGCTCGGCGTGGCCTTCTTCGCCTGGGGCCAGAACTTCCTGCTCTACGGGGCCGTACGGGTGCGCACCGCGCTGCCGGGCGCGGTCTTCACGATGCTGGGCCTGGCCGGGCTGCGGGTCTTCTCGCACCTGTTCTTCGCCCGGCTGATGGTCAGCAACGGCGACGCCTACGGCCCGGTCGGCACCGTGCTGACGGTGGTGACCTGGCTGGTCGGCGTCGGCTTCGTGGTCTTCGGCGGCGCGCTGCTCGGCCGGCACCTGCGCGACGTGCGCATCCTGCGGCGCGGCGCCGAGATCCCGCGCCCGCGCCGCCAGGAGGGCTGGTACGAGGAGCCCGAGGAGGCGACCCCCGGGGTGCGCTGGCGCTCCGACGGCGCCGGCGGCGCGATCGACTGACCTGCCGCTCCCGCAACGCCGGACGCGCAGGTGCCGCCTGTCCCGCGCCACCGCCCGGGAACACCGCGGTGTTCCCGGGCACTGTTATAGGTATGAGTGACAGCGACGCGACCACGGACGGCGGCGGCTACCGCACGGAGCACGACTCGATGGGCGAGGTCAGGGTGCCCGCGGCGGCGAAGTGGCGGGCGCAGACGCAGCGGGCCGTGCAGAACTTCCCGATCTCGGGCCGCCCGCTGGAGCGGGCGCACATCGAGGCGCTGGCCCGTGTCAAGGCGGCGGCGGCCCGGGTCAACGGGCAGCTCGGCGTCCTGGACAAGGACGTGGCCGAGGCCGTCGCGGAGGCGGCCGAGGAGGTCGCCGCGGGCCGCTGGGACGAGCACTTCCCGGTGGACGTCTTCCAGACCGGCTCGGGCACCTCGTCCAACATGAACGCCAACGAGGTGATCGCGACGCTGGCGAGCGAGCGGCTGGGCCGACCGGTCCACCCCAACGACGACGTCAACGCCAGCCAGTCGTCCAACGACGTCTTCCCCTCTTCGCTGCACATCGCGGCGACCGCCGCCGTCACCCGCGACCTGATCCCCGCGCTCACCCGGCTGGCGCAGTCCCTTGAGGCCAAAGCGGCGGAGTTCGCGTCGGTGGTCAAGGCGGGCCGCACCCATCTGATGGACGCCACGCCCGTGACGCTGGGCCAGGAGTTCGGCGGTTACGCGGCGCAGGTGCGGTACGGGATCGAGCGGCTCGAAGCGTCGCTGCCCCGGCTCGCCGAACTGCCGCTGGGCGGTACGGCCGTCGGCACCGGGATCAACACACCCGCGGGCTTCCCCGCCGCGGTGATCGCCGAGGTGGCGCGGGCGACCGGGCTGCCGCTGACCGAGGCGCGCGACCACTTCGAGGCGCAGGGTGCGCGGGACGGCGTCGTGGAGACCTCGGGCCAGCTGCGGACGATCGCGGTCGGGCTGACGAAGATCGCCAACGACCTGCGCTGGATGGCGTCGGGGCCGCGGACCGGACTGGCCGAGATCACGCTGCCCGACCTGCAGCCGGGCTCCTCGATCATGCCGGGCAAGGTCAACCCGGTGGTCCCGGAGGCGGTGCTGATGGTCGCGGCCCAGGTGATCGGCAACGACACGACCGTCACGGTGGCGGGCGCGGCCGGCAACTTCGAGCTGAACGTGATGCTGCCGGTGATCGCCCGCAATGTGCTGGAGTCGGTGCGGCTGCTGGCCAATGTCAGCCGGCTGCTCGCGGACCGCACGGTCGACGGGATCACCGCGAACGAGCAGCGGGCACGGGAGTACGCCGAGTCCTCGCCGTCCGTGGTCACCCCGCTGAACAGGTACATCGGCTACGAGGAGGCCGCGAAGGTCGCCAAGCGGGCGCTGGCGGAGCACAAGACGATCCGGCAGGCGGTGATCGACGGCGGTTACGTGGAGCGCGGGCTGCTGTCCGAAAAGCAGCTGGACGACGCACTCGACGTGTTGCGTATGACCCGCTCGTAACGTGTGATCCGTAAGCTCTGTTCATGACAGCCCATACCGAGACGGGGACCGCGACCCCGGCAGGAGAACCGCAGGGGCGCTTCTGGACGCCCGGCGACCAGGTGCTGTGGCGCTACCGGGGCAACGGTACGGACGCGGTGCACATCGCCCGCCCGGTGACCGTGGTCCGCGACGACGCCGATCTGCTCGCGGTGTGGATGGCGCCGAACACCCCCGTGGTGCGCCCGGTGATCGCGGACGGCACGCCGGTGCACCGCGAGCCGCTGGCGACCCGCTACGTCAGGCCGCGGGCCACCCGGGTGGAGAAGTGGTGGGGTGCGGGCGTGCTGAAACTCGCCCGTCCGGGTGAGCCGTGGTCGGTGTGGCTGTTCTGGGACCAGGAATGGCGGTTCCGCAGCTGGTACGTGAACCTGGAGGAACCCCTGCGCCGCTGGTCGGCGGGGGTCGACTCGGAGGACCACTTCCTCGACATCTCCGTCCACCAGGACCGCAGCTGGCGCTGGCTGGACGAGGACGAGTTCGCGCAGGCGCAGGCCGACGGCCTGATGACCGCGGCCCTGGCCGCCCGGGTGCGGCAGGCGGGGTGGCGGGCGGTCCGGGTGATCGAGGCCTGGGGTCCGCCCTTCAGCGACCACTGGCAGGACTGGCGGCCCGACCCGCGGTGGCCGGTGCCCGCGCTGCCGGCCGACTGGGACCGCCCGGCGGACGGCCCAGGTCACGCGGCAGGTGACCGTTTCGGGGTCCGGCCCGCGAGACGATCCGCCTGAACCCCTTGTTGCGCCCCTGACCGTCAACCGTAGGATCGGTCCCCGGAGCATCGCACAAACGCCGGGTAAGGCCTAGAGTTTGACGCCCTGTCACCGGCAGGCCCGCCGGGACGCGGGGCGCCGGTGCCGCCGGCACGGACCCGCTGTGGGCCGGCACCAGCCCGTGGCGGAGCACGACGACCACCACGACCGAGACGACCGGCACGACCGTCACGACAGAAGAACCAGTCAGGGAGGCCCTGAGCAGTGGGAACCGGCGGCGACGAGCGCGAGGGCACGACGCGGAGCACGCAGGGCGGCCAGGACCTGCCGGTGAACGACCTGCCGGTGGACGACCGGCCCTGGGGCGGCCGGATGGAGCAGGCCGAGGCGTTCGACGCGATCGGCGACCGGTACGACGAGGCCTTCCCGCACAAGGAGGGCCAGGTCGCCGCGGCCGAATGGCTCGCCGGCGCGGTGCCGCCCGGCTCCAGGGTGCTCGACCTGGGCTGCGGCACGGGCCTGCCGACGGCACGGCAGCTGGTGGACGCCGGGCTGCAGGTGGTCGGCGTCGACCTGTCGGGCGGCATGCTCGCCAGGGCGGCCGCCCACGTGCCCGAGGCCCAGTTCCTGCAGGCGGACATCGCCGACCTGCCCGCCGGCGAACCGCTGCTGCCCGGCAGCTTCTCCGGGGTCGCGGCCTTCTTCTCGCTGCTGATGCTGCGCCGCTCGGAGATCCCCGACACCCTGCGGGCGGTGCACGGCCTGCTGGAGCCCGGCGGGCTGCTGGCGCTGTCGATGGTCGAGGCCGATGTGGACGATGTGCCGATTCCGTTCCTCGGCAACACGATCCGGGTATCGGGATACCTACGGGACGAACTGCGACAGGTCGTCACGGATGCGGGCTTCGAGGTGATCGAGGAGGATGCGTACGCGTACGCGCCCGCCACTTCGGACGTGCCGCCGGAGCTGCAGGTCTTCCTCCGCTGCCGACGCGGGTGATCCGCGGCGCGCATCCGGGACGTACGGGCCGTCGCACCTTCGGCCCCAGGCACGAACGCAGGTAGGAACGCACGCAGGACGGCAGACACCGACAAGGCCCGAGACCGCCGCGGCCAGCGCGTGGCGCACACACGGATGGAAAGACTCGCGTGACCACCGACCCGCCCCGACCACCCAGGCACCCCGCCCCGCCTGCGCCGGACCCGCGTGGTGGGTACAGCCTGCCGGAAAAGCCGGCGGACGACGCGGCCCCGCCGCTCGGCGCCCCCGCACGCCCCGCGCCGCCGCAGGCCGCGGGGCGCCGCGACCACGACCGGCCGGAGCCGGACGAGGGCGCATCGGGCCAGGACCAGGGCGCGGGGCTGCCGCGCCACGACCAGCGCCCCGGTGAGGAGTCGCTGACGGCCTTCGTCAGCACCCCGCCGCGCGGCACCCCCATCGAGGCGGCCGGGCACCCGGCGGACGAGGAGTCGGCGGGGATGCGTATCCCGATGCCGGCGCAGACCGGTCCCGAGGCCGACCGGCTCCGCTACGTCGGCGCGGCCACCCGGCGGATCGCGCGCGGTGTCGACCTCGACGAGATCCTGCTCGGCCTGTGCCGCTCCGCGGTGCCCGCCTTCGCCGACGCGATCCTGGTCTACCTGCGCGACCCGCTGCCCGTCGGCGACGAGCGCCCCTCGGGTCCGCTGCGGCTGCGGCTGCGCCGCTCCGACGGCGGCCTCGAAGGCCCCACCGAGGCCGACGACGACGCGCCCGTCGGCGCGACCCCGCTGCTGCCCGCGCTGCTGCCGACGATGGAGCCCTCCTACGGCGGCAGCAGCGACTCCATCGGAGTGCTGCTCGACGGGCCGCTCGCCGAGGTGCTGCGCGGGGTGCGCCCGGTCTTCGCCGACTCGGTACGCTCCGCCGACGCCCTCGCCGAGCTGCTGGGCCGCCCCGACGACCCGGTGGGCCTGCCGACCGGCCGCCGGGCGCTGCTCGCCCCGCTGCGCGGCCGCCGCCGGGTGATCGGCGCCGCGGTGCTGCTGCGGCGGGCCGGCCGCGCGCCCTTCGAGTCCGACGACCTGCTGGTCGCGGCCCAGCTGGCCACCCACACCGCGCTCGGTGTGGACAAGGCGGTCCTCTACGGGCGCGAGGCCTACATCGCCGACGCGCTTCAGCGCGAGATGCTGCCCGACTCGCTGCCGCAGCCCACCGGCGTCCAGCTGGCCAGCCGCTACCTGCCCGCCGCGGAGTCCGCGCGGGTCGGCGGCGACTGGTACGACGCGATCCCGCTGCCCGGCAGCCGGGTCGCGCTCGTCGTCGGCGACGTCATGGGCCACTCCATGACCTCGGCGGCGATCATGGGCCAGCTGCGCACCACCGTGCAGACCCTGGCCGGCCTCGACCTGGCGCCGCAGGAGGTCCTCTACCACCTCGACGAGCAGGCCCAGCGGCTCGGCCAGGACCGCATGGCCACCTGCGTCTACGCCGTCTACGACCCGATCGCGCACCGCCTGGTGGTGGCCAACGCGGGCCACCCGCCGCCGGTGCTGCTGCACGCCGACGGCCTCGCCGAAGTGCTGCGCGTCCCGCCGGGCGCCCCCATCGGCGTCGGCGGTGTGCCCTTCGAGGCGGTCGAGCTGCCCGCGCCCGCGGGGGCCACGCTGCTGCTCTACACCGACGGCCTGGTCGAGTCCCGCAGCCGCGACGTGTGGGGCGGCATCGAGCTGCTGCGCGAGCGGCTGCACGACGCGGCGTCGGTGGTCTCACCGCCGCCGCTCGAACCGCTGTGCGACGAGGTCCTGGAGATCCTCGGCCCCGGCGACCGCGACGACGACATCGCGCTGCTCGCCGCCCGCTTCGACGGCATCGCGCCCAGCGACGTCGCCTACTGGTTCCTGGAGCCGCAGGCACAGACCCCCGGCCGCGCCCGCCGCCTGGTCCGCCAGGCGCTGCGCCGCTGGGACCTGGAGGACCAGCTGGAGGCGGCCGAGCTGCTCGTCAGCGAGATCGTCACCAACGCGGTGCGGTACGCGGAGCGTCCGATCACGCTCCGGCTGCTGCGCACCGACGTCCTGCGCTGCGAGGTCGGCGACGACGCGCCGCTCCTTCCCCGGATGCGCCATGCCGCGCCCGAGGAGGAGGGCGGTCGCGGCCTGTACCTCGTCAACCGCATGGCCCAGCGGTGGGGCGCCACCCGCTTGGGCGCGGGCAAGGTCGTCTGGTTCGAGCTCCCCCTCTGACGGAGGTCCCTCTGCGCGAGGGGTACGCCTCCTCTTCGGCTGGGCCGAGCACATAGGGGCGCGGGGAACTGCGTGCCCAGGCCCCACCGGGCGCGCGGGTCGTCAACGACCCGAAGGGGCTTTTCCTGTCGGAGACGGACCACCGGCCGGTGGGGGCTGAGCGCGCAGTTCCCCGCGCCCCTGAAAGACCGGCGCGCCCGGAAGCGCAAACCCACCGCGCGCTGAGGGCGGGAGGGTGTGAACGTAGGAACGTGGCGTGGCCGTGAGGACACGCGAGACCGCAGCCCCGAGGCACGTGCTGACAGCCCCGTGCCCCGGGGCTGCATCGTGTGGGCGTGATGGCGACAATGTGATATCACTATGATAGACCGACCACCCAGGAAGCAGGGGGAAACGCCATGTCCCAGCCCACCGCACAGAACCAGCCCAGAAGCACGGGTGATCCCGCGATACCCGCGATGCCCGCACCCCGCGTGCAGGAGCGGCGGGCGGTGGGGATGCCGGGGCTGCCCTTCCTGCTGATCGCCCTGCTCGTGGTGCTGGGCGGCGCCGCCCTGATCGCGGTGGGCGGGGTGCACGCCAAGGACCACCCCGGCGCGCTGGCGACGACGCTGATCGCACTGGGGGTCGTGATCGTGGTGGGCGCGCTGCTCACCCTGTTCGGACTCACCCAGGTCGCCCCCGGCCAGGCGCGGGTGTGCCAGCTGTTCGGGCGCTACCAGGGCACCATCAGGCAGGACGGCCTGCGCTGGGTGAACCCGCTGACCAGCCGCCGCAAGATCTCCACCCGGCTGCGCAACCACGAGACCGCGGTGCTGAAGGTCAACGACGCCTACGGGAACCCGATCGAACTGGCCGCGGTCGTGGTGTGGCAGGTCGCCGACACCGCCCAGGCGGTCTTCGAGGTGGACAACTACGCCAACTTCGTCGGCATCCAGACCGACACCGCCGTGCGGCACATCGCGACCAACTACCCGTACGACGCGCACGACGACCGGACCCTGTCGCTGCGCGGCAATTCCGAGGACATCACCGAGCGGCTGTCCGCGGAGATCGCCGCCCGCGTCGAGTCGGCGGGCGTGCGGATCATCGAGTCCCGCTTCACCCATCTCGCCTACGCGCCCGAGATCGCCTCTGCGATGCTCCAGCGGCAGCAGGCGGGGGCCATCGTGGCCGCGCGGCAGACCATCGTGGACGGCGCCGTCGGGATGGTGGAGTCCGCACTGTCCCGGATCGCCGAGCAGGACATCGTGGACCTGGACGAGGAGCGCAAGGCCAGCATGGTGAGCAACCTGCTGGTGGTGCTGTGCGGCGACCGCGCCGCGCAGCCGGTGCTCAACACCGGGACCCTCTACCAGTGACGGAGCGCCCGACGTGACGGAGCCCGGCCGGCCGGAACAGGCCGACCCCGCAGGCGGTGCCGGCCTGGCAGAGCAGGCCGGCGCCGCGCCCGCCCCCCGCGCCCGGAAGCAAGTGCTGCTGCGGCTCGACCCCGCCGTCCACGACGCGCTCGCGGCCTGGGCGGCGGGCGAACTGCGCAGCACCAACGCGCAGATCGAGTTCCTGCTGCGGCGGGCGCTGGCCGACGCGGGCCGGCTGCCGTCGGCGGCCCGCCCGATCCCGCGCCGCGGCCGGCCGCCGAAGGCCGAGCCGCCCGTACCCCAGGAGCCGGAAAGCCCGGCCTGACCTGCGGATATACTCCGGCCGTCCATTATTCACCATGGGTATACACATGATGTATACCCATGGTGTAGTGTGCTCGGCATGTCAATCGGCCACACCCTGCTGGGACTTCTGGAGTCCGGGCCGCGCCACGGTTACGACCTCAAGCGCGCTTTCGACGAACGTTTCGGACACGACCGGCCGCTCGCGTACGGCCAGGTCTACTCGACGATGGCCAGACTGCTGAAGAACGGCCTGGTCGAGGTCGACGGGATAGAGCCCGGCGGCGGACCCGAGCGCAAGCGGTACGCCATCACCGACGCCGGGGTCACCGACGTCGAACAGTGGCTCGCGCAGCCGGAGAAGCCCGAGCCGTATCTGCAGACGACCCTCTACGCCAAGGTCGTCCTCGCCCTGCTGACCGGCCGCCCCGCCGCCGACCTGCTGGACACCCAGCGCGCGGAGCACCTGCGGCTGATGCGGGAGCTGACCCGGCGCAAGTCCGGCGGCGACCTCACCGACCAGCTGATCTGCGACCACGCCCTCTTCCACCTCGAAGCCGACCTGCGCTGGCTGGAACTGACCGCAGCCCGGCTCGACCAGCTCGCCGCGGAGGTGACCAGGTGACCGCCGCGGAACCGCTGCTCGTCGCGACCGACCTGCGCAAGACGTACGGCCGCACGCCCGCGCTGGACGGCGCGGAGCTGACCGTGCGGGCCGGCGAGGTGGTCGCCGTGATGGGGCCGTCCGGCTCCGGCAAGTCGACCCTGCTGCACTGCCTGGCCGGCATCGTCACGCCCGACTCGGGCGAGGTCCGCTACCGCGGGCGGCAGCTGTCGGCGATGTCCGACGGCGAGCGCAGCGCCCTGCGCCGTACGGACTTCGGCTTCGTCTTCCAGTTCGGCCAGCTGGTGCCCGAGCTGACCTGCCTGGAGAACGTGGCCATGCCCATGCGGCTCGCCGGCCGCAGGCGCAAGGACGCCGAGGCGCTGGCCGCGACCTGGCTCGACCGCCTGGAGGTCGCCGACATCGCAGGGCAGCGGCCCGGCGAGGTCTCCGGCGGGCAGGGCCAGCGGGTCGCGGTGGCGCGCGCCCTGGTGGGCGACCCGCGGGTGGTGTTCGCCGACGAGCCGACGGGCGCGCTGGACTCGCTGAACGGCGAGCGGGTGATGCGGCTGCTGACCGAGGCCGCGCACGACACCGGCGCCGCCGTCGTCCTCGTCACCCACGAGCCGCGGGTGGCCGCGTACTCGGACCGGGAGATCGTCGTGCGGGACGGGAAGTCGCGCGACATGGAGCGGGTGTCATGACCTCCCCCTCCTCGCCCTCCTCGCCCTCCTCGGGGCACGAGCCCTTCGCGGGCTTCGACGCCGCCGCCCGCGGGCGGGCCGCACCCGAGCCGCCCGCCGACCTGCGCACCTGGCTGCGCGACCTGGCGATGGGCGCGCGCTTCGCGGCCGGCGGCGGACGCGAGGGCTGGCTGCGTACGGTGCTGACCGCGGTCGGTGTCGCGCTCGGCGTCTGCCTGCTGCTGCTGGCCGCCGCGGTGCCGGGCATGATGGACAACCGGGACCACCGGCGGGTGGCCCGCGACATCGTGTCCGTCGGCGACCACATCGAACCGGCCCCCGACACCTTCCTGCTGGCCGACGCCGACACCACCTTCCGCGGCGAGGCGATCAGCGGGGTCCTGCTGCACCCCGAGGGTCCTGCCGCGACACCCCCGCCCGGCGTCACGGCGATACCGCGCACCGGCACGATGGTGGTCTCCCCCGCCCTGAAGAAGCTGCTGGCGTCCTCGCCGCTGCTGCGCGAGCGCATCCCGTACGAGATCACCGGCACCATCGGCAAGGCCGGCCTGACCGGACCCGCCGACCTCTACTACTACGCCGGCAGCGACAAGCTCGTCGCCTACGGCGGCCCCCAGCAGCACGGCAACGCCGACCGGGCGCGGCGGTTCGGCGCGCACAGCAACAGCGAGATCCGCGGGCCGGTCTTCGACCTGCTGCTGGTGACGGTCCTGGTGGTGCTGCTGCTGCCGGTCGCGGTCTTCATCGGGACCGCGGTACGGCTCGGCGGCGAGCGCAGGGACCGGCGGCTGGCCGCGCTGCGGCTGGTCGGCGCCGACATCCGCACGACCCGGCGGATCGCGGCGGGCGAGGCGCTCTTCGGGGCGCTGCTCGGGGTTCTGCTCGGCGGGGTGTTCTTCCTGGCCGCCCGGCAGTTCGCGGGACACGTCACCATACGGGACATCTCCGCCTTCCCCTCCGACCTGGCGCCGGACACCGCGCTGACCGTGCTCATCGCGGTCGCGGTGCCGGTGGCCGCGGTCGCCGTGACGATGCTGAGCCTGCGCCGTACGGTCATCGAACCGCTCGGCGTCTTCCGCCTGGGGGTGGGGCGGCGGCGCAGGCTGTGGTGGCGGCTGCTGATCCCCGCCGGCGGACTCGCCCTGCTCGTACCGCTGTTCGGCACGGTCAAGGGCAGTGCGTCGATCAACGAGTACCAGGTCGCCGCCGGCGTGGTCCTGCTGCTGATCGGGGTGACCGCGGTGCTGCCGTGGCTGGTCGAGGCGGCCGTGGCGCGGCTGCGCGGCGGACCCGTCGCCTGGCAGCTCGCCACCCGCAGGCTCCAGCTCAACAGCGGCGCCTCGGCCCGGCTGGTCAGCGGGGTCACGGTGGCCGTCGCCGGCGCCATCGGGCTGCAGATGCTGTTCGCCTCCGTCGACCACGACTTCGTCTTCGACACCGGCGCCGACCTCTCACGCGCCCAGCTGGTGGTGTCCACCAACGGGACCACGAGCGACCAGACCGCACGCGACCTGCGGCAGCTCGCCGCGACCAAGGGCGTCGCCACCGCTTCCGGCTACCTGCGCTCCCAGGCCACCCGGCCGGACGCGGCCACCTTCACCGGTGACATCGCCGACCGGGTCTACCTGCCGGTGATCGTCGGCGACTGCAAGGGCCTGCGGGAGCTGGCCGCGATCGGCGCCGACTGCAGGCCGGGCAGCACCTTCCTGGTGCCGCCGTCCTCCGACGACGCCGTCGGCGGGACGTCGGCCTTCCTCAGGGCGGGCCACCGGATCGACCTCAACACCGCGTGGGACGACCACTACGTCGGCACCCCCAGGCTGTGGACGATCCCGGCCGGCACCCCGACGGTGGGCTCCCGGCGCGACCCGACCGGCTACCGGCAGTGGGGGGTGTTCGCCACCCCCGAGGCCATCGACGGCAGCCGGCTGTTCGAGCCCAGCTCGCAGATCATGATCGGCCTGGACCACCGGCAGCCCGACGCCGTCGAGTACGTGCGCAACACCGCGGCGTCCTTCGGCGTCGACACCTACGTCATGACCATCAGCGGCACCTCGACCAAGGCGAGCTACACGCAGCTGCGCCGCGGGCTGTACGCGGGTGCCACGCTGACCATGGTGCTGATCGGGGCGAGCCTGTTGGTGACGATCCTGGAGCAGCTGCGGGACCGCAAGAAGCTGCTGGCGGTGCTGGTCGCCTTCGGCACCAGGCGCAGCGCGCTGGCGTGGTCGGTGCTGTGGCAGACCGCGGTCCCGATCGTGCTCGGCCTCGCCCTGGCCTGCGCCGGCGGCGTCGGCCTGGGCGCGGCGCTCATCGCCATGGTGGGCCGCGCCTTCCAGATGGACTGGTCCAGCGTGGCCCTGATGTCCGCGATCGCCGCGGGCGTCGTCCTGGCGGTGACCCTGCTGAGTCTTCCGCCTCTGTGGCGCCTCATGCGCCCGGACGGCCTCCAGACCGAGTAATGCGCCCCCGGGCGCGCCATCAGGAGGCGCTGGGGGTACCCCAGGCGAAGCTCTGGGGGCGGAACTGCGCGCGCAACCCGCCACCGGCCGGTGGTCCGTCTCCGACAGAAACAGCCCCTTCGGGTCGGTGACGACCCGCGGCCCGGTGGGGGCTGGTCGCGCAGTTCCCCGCGCCCCTGTGTGCTCGGCCCCTACGCAGGGTCTTGGACAGGTTCCGGAGTCGGCTCCGGGGTTGGAGCCGGGGCGGGCTCCGGGGTTGGCTCGGGCGGCAGGGTCGGGGCCGGCGGGGCCGAGGGCGCCGCCTTCTCCCGGGAGTAGGCGCGCAGGTAGCCGACGACCGTGTTGGAGACCGCGACCAGGGGGACCGCGACGACGGCGCCGCCGATGCCCGCGACCATCGAGCCGGCCGCCACGGACAGCACCACCGCCAGCGGGTGGACCCGGACGGCGCGGCCCAGGATGAAGGGCTGCAGGATGTGGCCCTCGATCTGCTGCACGGCCAGCACCACCGCGAGCACCAGCAGTGCGGTGAACGGCCCTTCGGTGACCAGCGCGACGACGACCGCGATGAAGCCGGAGGCGACCGCGCCGACCAGCGGGATGAAGGACGACAGGAAGATGACGACGGCCAGCGGCACCGCCATCGGCACCCCGAGGAAGAAGATGCCGATGCCGATGCAGATCGCGTCGATCAGGGCGACTATCACCGTGCCCCGCACATACAGCGTCAGCGTCCGCCAGGCACGCGGCCCCGCTCCGGCCAGGCCCTCCCTGGCCGCCTCGGGGAACAGCCGCAGCACCCACTTCCAGATGTTGGGGCCGTCGTAGAGCAGGAAGAGCGTGCTGAACATCGCCAACAGCACCCCGGTCAGCAGCTCGACGATGACGGTGACGCCTTCGAGCCCGGCGTCGGTGAGCGCCTTGGTGTTCGACCCGATGGCGTCGCTGAGGTTCTTGGCGACCTGGTTGATCTGGTCGTCGGTGACATGGAAAGGGCTGTTGAGAAGCCACTTCTTGCCCTCGGCGATACCGTCCTGGAGGCTGCTGGACAGGTTGTCGATGTTGTCCATCACCTGCCAGACGACGAACCAGCCGACCAGGCCCATGATGACGAAGCCGCCGACGAAGACCATCGCGGTGGCCACCCCGCGCGGCACGCCGAGCCTCTTGAGCCGGGCGACGAACGGCTGCAGCAGCGCCGTTATCAACAGGGCCGCGGCGAAGGACAGCACGACCAGGCGCACCGCGCCGATGACCCGCATCAGCACCCAGACCGTGCCCGCCAGGATCAGCAGCCGCCAGCCGATCTCGGCGGCGACCCGCATGCTCCAGGGCACCACGGCGACCGGGTCCATGGGCGGCGGCGCCGAGCGCTGGGCGGGCACGACGGCGGCCGGGGCCGGTGCCTGCGGGTCCGGCCCGGCCGACGCGGGGTCAGCAGCCGTGGGTGCGGCGGGCGGTGCGGGCGCTGCCGCGGGCAGGTGGTCGGCGTCGGGCTCGCTGTCGACCAGGTCCGGGTGGTGCGCGGCCTCCCGTGCGGTGACCGCGGTGTGCCGATCCTCCAGCCGGCCCGCGAGGTTGGCCAGCCCCGCTGCGAGCGCGCTGCTCCAGTGGCGCTTGTCCGGCATCGCTCTCCCCCGCCCTTGACCATTCTTTGGCACTGCTGTGCAGGACGACGTTACCTGCCACGGGGGTTGCCTCGGCGGGCACACCCTCACCCGGACGGGGGAGGCACGGCAAAACCCCCGGGCCTGCGGTCGGCCTCGGGGGTTTCGCGAAGTGCAGTCGAACGGCGGGCGGCCGTTCTAGTACGAGTGGTGGACCTGCCAGTACGCCCAGGCGTCACACGGACTGCCGTAGCGGACGTTCATGTAGTTCAGGCCCCACTTTATCTGCGTGGCCGGGTTGGTCCGCCAGTCGGAGCCCGCGGAGGCCATCTTGGAACCGGGCAGCGCCTGGACCAGGCCGTAGGCACCGGAGGAGGCGTTCGTCGCGAGGTAGTTCCAACCGCTTTCCCGGGTCACGATGTTGGAGAAGCAGGCGTACTGCCCGCTGCCCACGATCTGCTGGGCCATCGCCTTGACCTCGGCGACCGTGTAGGACGCCTTGAAGGGGAAGGTGGCGCGTGAGTCGCCGCGGCTGGCCGCCAGCGTCTCCTCGCGCTTCTTCGCGGCTGCTTCGTCCGCTGCCTTCTTCTTGGCTGCCGCGTCCTGCGCTGCCTGCTTGCGGGCGTCCTGCTCCGCCGCCTGCCGCGCTGACGCGTCGGCCGCATCGGACTGCGCCACGACCTGGTCGGTCAACGACGCCTGCTGAACCTGCTGTCCAGCGGGAATGTCCGCGAGGAGGGTCGTCGTACCGGCCGCTTCCACGGGCTCGTTGCCCGCACCCTGGTCAGCGCCCGACGCGACGCCCACAACGGCGCCCACAGTGGTGACCGCAGTGGCTGACGCCACCGCGAATCCCCGGACCGAGATCCGGCTCACACGGTTTCCTTCCGGCATCGCCCGCTTGGTGACCGCACGGACGAAATCGTGCCCCTGGCGCTGTCCCCCTTCTCCGGTCCGCCGTACGGGCCGGTCGGTCACGGGGGCACTGGCCCGGTGCGAAGTCCGTGGCGGATTCGCGTACTGCTCGGGCGGCTCATGGCGGTCGATGTTGACTTGTGGTGGTGCTGTCCGCCCTTTCCCCGAAGGGTCCGGGCGTGCCATGAGCGGGGCCTGACAGCCTCACACCCTGCCGTACGCAGACGCCGCGCGGCAATTTCCGGTTGAGTGGCAAAGGTCACATCGCGGGAAGCGCGTCGATACTCGGAAATCGCGGCCGGAAAACGCTAGGCTGCTGCGCCCTTCACGCCGGGCGCAGCAGCCTCAACTCACGTCATACATGGGCACATCGGGGCATCGTACAAAACGATCAGGCCCCGCCGTCCTCCAGCATCTCCGTCACGAGCGCGGCGATCGGGGAGCGTTCGGAACGGGTGAGTGTCACATGGGCGAACAGCGGGTGTCCCTTGAGCTTCTCCACCACCGCCACCACGCCGTCGTACCGCCCGACCCGCAGGTTGTCGCGCTGGGCCACGTCGTGGGTGAGCACCACCCGGGAGCCGGCGCCGATCCTGGACAGCACCGTCAGCAGCACGTTGCGCTCCAGCGACTGCGCCTCGTCGACGATCACGAAGGCGTCGTGCAGCGAGCGGCCCCTGATGTGGGTCAGCGGCAGCACCTCCAGCATGCCGCGGGCCACGACCTCCTCGATGACCTCCTTGGAGGTGACCGCGGACAGCGTGTCGAAGACGGCCTGAGCCCACGGGCTCATCTTCTCCGCCTCGCTGCCCGGCAGGTAGCCCAGCTCCTGGCCGCCCACCGCGTACAGCGGCCGGAAGACCATCACCTTGCGGTGCTGGCGGCGCTCCAGGACCGCTTCGAGGCCCGCGCACAGCGCCAGCGCCGACTTGCCGGTGCCGGCCCGGCCGCCCATCGACACGATGCCGACGTCCGGGTCGAGCAGCAGGTCGAGCGCGATGCGCTGCTCGGCGCTGCGGCCGTGGATGCCGAACGCCTCGCGGTCGCCGCGCACCAGCCGCACCCTGCCGTCGGCGGTGACGCGGCCCAGCGCCTTGCCGCGCTCCGACTGCAGCACCAGACCGGTGTGCACCGGCAGGTCCGCGGCCTCGGGGAGGTCGACGGTCTCCTGCGCGAAGAGCGCGTCCACCTGCTCGGCGCCGACCACCAGCTCCTCCATGCCGGTCCAGCCCGAGGTGATCGCCAGCTCGGCCCGGTACTCCTCGGCCAGCAGACCGACCGAGGACGCCTTCACCCGCAGCGGCAGGTCCTTGGACACGACGGTCACGTCGTACCCTTCCGCCTGCAGGTTGCGGGCGACCGCCAGGATGCGCGAGTCGTTGTCGCCGAGCCGGAATCCCGCGGGGAGCACCCCGGGGTCCGAGTGGTTCAGCTCGACCCTGAGCGTGCCGCCGAAGTCGCCGATCGGGATCGGGGCGTCGAGCCTGCCGTACCTGATCCGGAACTCGTCGAGCAGCCGCAACGCCTGGCGGGCGAAGTAACCCAGCTCGGGGTGGTGGCGCTTGGCCTCCAACTCCGTCACCACCACGACCGGCAGCACGACCTCGTGCTCGTCGAAGCGGGTGAAGGCATTGGGGTCGGCGAGCAGCACGCTGGTGTCGAGTACGTACGTGCGCCGGTCGTGAACACGGCGATTCTTGCTTGTCACCACGTGTGGACGAACCCCCTCGGGGAGAGGTGAGGCTGCGGTCCGGCAACCGTGGGCCGGATGCCGGTCTGCCAGTGGTATGCCCGGGAAATCCGGTACCCATGCGGATGCATATGACAGTCATCCGACGGTCATGATCCGGTCACTGACCGCTCATCCACGATTCGGCGACAAACGGGCCGCGACACCCGCCACGTTAACTCGGCTTCCTGTGCCGTCAACAGCCCTTTTCGCCCAGGTCAGCGCCTGGCTACGCTCCGTAGCGGCGATGCCTGGCGGCATAGTCGCGCAGCGCCCGCAGGAAATCCACCTTGCGGAAGGCCGGCCAGAAGACCTCGCAGAAGTAGTACTCGGAATGTGCACTCTGCCAGAGCATGAAGCCCGACAGACGCTGCTCGCCCGAGGTGCGGATCACCAGGTCCGGGTCCGGCTGGCCGCGGGTGTAGAGGTGCTCCGAGATGTGCTCGACGTCCAGGATCTCGGCCAGATCCTCGATGGACGTGCCGCGCCCCGCGTGCTCGTACAGCAGCGAGCGGACCGCGTCGGCGATCTCCTGGCGGCCGCCGTAGCCGACCGCCACGTTCACCAGCAGGCCCGCCACGTTGTGGGTGTCCTGCTCCGCCTCCTTGAGCACCGCCTGCGTACGGTCGGGGAGCAGGTCCATGGTGCCCACGTGGTGCACCCGCCAGCGGCCGGTCGCCGCCAGGCCCGCCACCGCGTCCTCGATGATGCCGAGCAGCGGCACCAGTTCCGCGGAGGGCCGGTCGAAGTTGTCCGTGGACAGCAGCCACAGGGTGACCACCTCGACACCGGTCTCCTCGCACCATCCCAGCAGCTCGGCGATCTTGTCCGCGCCCGCCTGGTGGCCCTGCTCCGCCGTGCTGCTCGCGGCTTTCGCCCAGCGCCGGTTGCCGTCGAGGATCACACCGATGTGCTTGGGGCCCTGGGCCACGTCGAGCCGGCGTTCCACTCTGCGGGAGTACAGCCCGTACACCAGCTCGCGCAGATTCATCGCGTACCAGCCCCTCCTGCGCTCGGTCGCCCGGGCGCCAGGGTACTGCCCGAAAGGCCGTCCGGACGAACCGGGTCGCGGCGCGGCCGGCCCCCCGGCGCGGCACGCGGACGGATCTCCCGCCAGGTAGTAAGCGGTTCAGGCGCCCGTGATAAGGAGGAACCGTGAACATCAGAGACCTCTACCGCGCCGCCGAAGAGCGCTACGCGACCATGGAGTACCGCAGGACCGGGCGCAGCGGACTGAAGCTGCCCGCGATCTCGCTGGGCCTGTGGCACAACTTCGGCGACGACCGCACGCTGGACTCCCAGCGCGCCATCCTGCGCCGCGCCTTCGACCTCGGCGTCACGCACTTCGACCTGGCCAACAACTACGGCCCACCCTACGGCGCCGCCGAGGCCAACTTCGGGACGCTCTTCGCCCAGGACTTCCGCCCCTACCGCGACGAGCTGGTCATCTCCACCAAGGCCGGCTACGACATGTGGCCGGGACCGTACGGCGAATGGGGCTCGCGCAAGTACCTGCTCTCCTCGCTCGACCAGTCGCTGGGCCGCATGGGCCTGGACCACGTCGACATCTTCTACTCGCACCGCTACGACCCCGACACCCCGCTGGAGGAGACGATGGGCGCGCTGGCGTCCGCCGTCCAGCAGGGCAAGGCGCTCTACGTCGGCATCTCCTCCTACGGCCCCGAGCGCACCCGGGAGGCCGCGCGCATCCTGCGCGACCTGGGTGTGCCCGCGCTCATCCACCAGCCCTCGTACTCGATGATCAACCGCTGGGTCGAGGACGAGGGCCTGCTGGACGTCCTGGAGGAGGAGGGCATGGGCTGCATCGGCTTCGTGCCGCTCGCCCAGGGCCTGCTGACCGACCGCTACCTCGGCGGCATCCCCGAGGGGTCGCGGGCGGCGCAGGGCAAGTCGCTCGACCCCGCGCTGGTCAACGAGGAGACGGTCGCCCGGCTGCGGGCACTCAACTCCGTCGCCGAGGGGCGGGGCCAGTCCCTGGCCCAGCTCGCCCTGTCCTGGGTCCTGCGCGACCCGCGCGTCACCTCCGCCCTGATCGGCGCGTCCTCCGTCGCCCAGCTGGAGGCCAACGTCGCGGCGGTCGGCGCCGCCCCGCTCACCGCGGAGGAGCTGGCCGAGATCGACCGCCACGCGGTCGAGCCGGAGGGCGTCAACCTCTGGTCGGTCAGCAGCGACGCGTAGTTCTTTGGCCGGGCTCCCCGGGAGGTTCCGCCGCGGTGGACCCGGGACCTTCCCCCGGTGGGTGGCTTGCGCGCGCAGTTCCCCGCGCCCCTGATGGCTCACCCTCTCGCGCAGAGGGAACCGTCAGGGGCGCTGGGCTTCTAGGCCGTGTTGTGGAAGTCCCGCCTGCCCCGCGACGCCTGGCACGCACGCTCGCTGCGTTGTCGGAGTCGTCCGAGCAGGCCCACTACGAGGACGACCCTCCGCCTTGCGATCGCACGCACCAGACGCCGCGGGGCCCGCCCTGTGGGCGGACGGCGCTACTTCCAAAACACGGCCTAGGTCAGCAGCAGGGCCGCGGCGGAGCCGAGGAGCATGAACGGGCCGAAGGGCAGGGGGGACTTGCGGCTGGCGCGGCCGGTGGCCAGCAGGGCCAGGCCGACCACCGCACCCAGGGCGAACGCGGCGAACGTGCCGCCGACGACCGTGCCCCACCCGTACCAGCCCAGCGGCAGCGCGACGGTCGGGGCGAGTTTGACGTCGCCGAAGCCCATGCCGGCCGGGTTGATGAGGAAGAGCAGGAAGTAGAGGGCGCCGACGGCCGCGGCGGCCAGCAGGGCGCGCAGCCACGAACCCCGGTGGTCGGGCAGCAGCGCGGCGGCGCCGAGCAGGGCCGCGGTGGCCGCGAAGGCCGGCAGCGTCAGCACGTCGGGGAGCCGGAAGACCCGCAGGTCGACCAGGGCGAGGGTCAGCGCGACGGGCACCAGCAGCAGCCACACGGCGAGTTCGGGGTGCGGCCCGACCGCGGCGGCCAGGCCCGCGCACAGCAGCGCGCACCCGGCGGCGAGCAGCCAGGGGCCGTAACGCCCGCCCGGCGCACCGCAGTCGGAGCAGCGCTCGGGTCCGAGCCAGCCGCGCGGCCCCGGCGGCAGCAGGTGGCCCGACGG
The DNA here is from genome assembly GCF_016916835.1 of Actinacidiphila bryophytorum. Classification (GTDB taxonomy): domain Bacteria; phylum Actinomycetota; class Actinomycetes; order Streptomycetales; family Streptomycetaceae; genus Actinacidiphila; species Actinacidiphila bryophytorum. Next base: position 111,111 of record NZ_JAFFIX010000028.1, read on the forward strand.
GCAGGCCGCGGCCCAGGGTTCGCCGGACGGGACCGCCAACCGGTGCGCGGCGCGCGGCAGCAGCAGCCCGCTGAGCGTTCCCCACACGGCGGCGGCCACGATCGGATAGACATGCACCGGGCCGACCGTACACGGACACCTGCGCGAAGGGAGGGGCCATGGGCCGACGTTGGCGAGACGGTGACCTCACCTTGCACGCCCCGCGGGCCGACGTGCCGCTGCGGGTCGCCGCGACCTACCGGGCCAGGACCCGCGGACTGCTCGGAGCAGACGGTGTGCAGGGCGCGCTGCTGCTGACGCCCGCGTCCAGCGTGCACACCGTGCGGATGCGGTTCGCGATCGACGTGGCCTATCTGGACCGCCGGCTGCGGGTGATCGCGGTCCGCACGATGCCCCCCGGCCGCATCGGCCGCCCGCGGCTGCTGGCCCGGCACGTGCTGGAGGCCGAGGCGGGCGCACTGGCCCGCTGGGGCGTACGGCCGGGCGTACGCCTGGACGTCACCGGCTGACCCGGGGCCGGGAAAAGAAAACGGGCCGGTTCGCAGGGGGGGAGAGCGAACCGGCCCGAGGGGGGGAGTTACACCGTACCGCGTCCTGGCGCGCATCCCGCACGTTACGCGGCAGGAGGCGTGAAAGTGATTTCCACCCGGCGGTTCTGCCGGCGGCCGACTTCGGTGGAATTGTCCGCTATGGGATAGTCCTCGCCGTAGCCGCGCACCTGAAATGTGTGGGATGAGTCACCGGCGCTGCTCAGCGCCGTTGCCAGAACTTGGTACACCGCCTGGGCGCGCTGCTTCGACAGCGCGTCCCCGTGCTCGCTGCTCCCCAGATCGTCGGTGAAACCGAAGACACGGATGGGTGAGGTGACGTGCCGCGTGTTGATGTCCGCCGCGATCGCCTGGATCCGCGAGGTCGCGGCGGCCGACAGCACCGCGCTGTCCTTGCCGAACGCCACCTCCGACTGCAGCGCGTAGGTCACCGTCGAGTTCGACGTCTCCTGCCGCTGCTCCGGCTGACTCGCCGCCACCGAGGACTCGTCCGTCACCGACACGATGTCCAGCACCTTCGGCGGCGCCAGCGTCGAGCCCTCGGGCAGCTGGAGGTTGGGTGAGGCGGGGTCGATGCGGACCGGTGCGCTCGGGGACGGCTCCCCCGCGCTCGGCGGCGGATTCGTGTCCGCGACCGCCTGCGGTGCCACCGCCACACCCGTGGCCGCGGCGAACAGGACCACGGTGAGCGTGAGCTTTGCGGCTGCCGCCGCGCTTCTCATCCGGATCACCCCTCGGAGATGGTGATTTTGGCGGGGGGCATGGTGGGCAGTTCGAACTCCACCTGGGTGGTGGTGGGGGGTGGGGAGGGGAACTGCGCGAAGAACGGCCGCGTCTCCTGGGGCTCGATGCCGGTCAGGCCCATCGTGCACAGGCACATGCCGCCGGTGTCCCGGAGGACGTAGTAGCGCTTCTTGCCCGCCTCGTCGATGAGCGAGGCGCCGGCGACCGAGTCGCCCGAGGCCTGCAGCGCGACCTCCTCCCCCATCCAGTCGGTGGCGCTGAAGGGCTCGTCGCCGTTGTTGGTGATCTCGCCCTTGACCGTGACGTACCCGCCGCTGTCGCGCACCGCGGAGTTGATGGTCACCACCATGCCCGCCTCACCCTTGAGCTGGGCGATCACCTTCGACGGCTCGTCGCTGGGTGTGCTGTCGGCTCCGGTGGCCCCGGCTCCGTGGGAGGCGCTCGTGGATCCCGCCGGCTTGCCGTCGCCCTTCGCCCCGCCGCCACCGCCTCCGCAGCCGGTGAGTGCCAGCGCGAACACGACGGCGGTCACCGCCGCGGACGCGGCACCGCGCCTGTGTCCCATCGTTCCCCGTTCCCGCACCACGCGACCGCCTCTCACTTGGTCAGGTGGACTGTGTAGAAGGTGGCCAGATTGAGCCGGAAGTTCCCGGCCTTCGGATCGATCGTCACTTCGCGGTGGTCACAGGTGAACTCGAGTGCCGCCGCCAGCTTGTCGCGGAAGACGCAGCGCGGTTCGACCACGGCCGTCGCGGTGGCGGTGGCACGGACGTTCTCCGTGCCGTCCACCACCGACGTACCCACCGTGCCGCGCGTCACGACGTCCACGACGTAGCCCACCGGTCCCGAGAGCGCGTCGCAGCGGGTCGTGGTGGCGTCGTTGTCGGCTGCGAACTGCCGTGCCGTGCCGCACGGGTCACCGCGGTCGACGGTACCCACCGTCGTCAGCAGGCGGCCCAGCAGGTCGGGATCGCCCGCGGCCAGCGCGGCGAGGAACTGGTCCTGCACCGCGTCCCGCCGCTCCCTCGCCGCCGCCAGCGCCGCGGAATCGGCCGCCGTCTGGGCGCTGTTGCGCGTGACCGACGCCTGGCCGACGGCGAAGAAGGCGAAGGCGAGGAAGAACAGGGCGGCCATGGCGACGATGTAGATCCCCAGGGTCTGGCCCCTGTCGTCCCACCCGCGGGCTACTTGCCCCCGCCGCCGGCGATCTTGGTGATCTCGTTGGTGATCGCCTTCTTGACGGCCCGGCCGATGTCCGTCGTGCTCGTCAGGACCCCGATGATCACCGCGATCACCACCGCTATGCCCAGATACTCGAAGGAGGTCTGGCCGCGGTCGTCGGTGATGCGCCTGCTCACGTACCGGGCTGCGCGGTCGGTCTGGGTGCGGAGCCAGACCTCGGCGGTGGTGTAGCGCTGGAGTGCCCACCTGTTCATCGTTGTTCGCCCCATCCTTTGTCACCTGGCTGGTGATACGTACGGCGGTGGCCGTGGGCTGCCCGTCGGGGTCGGGGGTGGTGGTCACGGAGCACCGCCTCTCGCTGGTGGTCGTCGGTTGTCGTCCGCAGCGGGTTGGATCTGATTGCAGGTGCAAATGTGGTTGCGAATGCAAAGGTACACCCGAACCTCGGGCATTCGCAGCCGGTTGTGCGCCATTCGCCGCGTGGGCAAGTGGCGTGTACAGCATGACGGTTGGTCACCCTCGGTCGCACCCCGATCACCCGTTTCCGAAGACGTCGCCGAAGTGGATCTGCGAGCCGATGACGGTGCCGGTGATCAGCAGGATCATGGTCGCGGGGACCAGCAGGACGGTGATGACGCCGGTGGCGCGGGGGACCATGCGGGCGGCGCGGCGGCGGGCGTTCTGGGCCTCGGTGCGGCGCATGTCGGTGGCGATCTGGAGCAGGGTGCGGGCGATCGGGGCGCCGAGTTCCTCGCCCTGCTGGAGGGCGGTGACGAACTGCCCGACCTGGTCGCTGCGGTTGCGCTTGCGGAGCTGGTCGAAGGCGTCGCGGCGGCTGACGCCGACGTCCATCTGGCGCAGGGCGACCCGGATCTCGTCGGACCAGGGGCCGGTGTAGACGGAGTTGACGCGTTCCAGGGCCTGGCGGAAGCCGAGGCCCGCGCTGACGACGACGGCGAGGACGTCGAGGAAGTCGGGCAGGGTGCGTTCGATGTCGTCGCGGCGGCGGCGGACGGCGAGCCAGATGCCCAGGTCCGCCCAGCCCCAGCCGTAGGCGAGCAGCAGCAGGGCCAGGAACCAGTTGCCGCGGCTGAACAGCAGCAGGGCGGCCAGGCCGCCGAGGCCGCCGTAGACGGCGCGGCGGGCCGCGTAGCGCTCGACGGTCAGGCCGTGCGGGTGGCCGGCGTGGTCGATCCTGGCCCGCATCTTCGCGATGCGGGCGGGACCCATCATGCGCAGCACCATCGGCGCCCAGCGGATGCCGAGCCGGTCGATGGCGTTGCCGGCGCGGGTGGTGCGGGTGCGGCCGACGTCGAGGGCGAGGGCCAGGTCGTCGGGGAGTTTGGCGTCGGCGCGCAGCAGCCCGACCGCGTACACCACGCCGACCGCGCAGGCGGCGAGGGCCAGCGCCAGGGCGATGCCGATGAGGGTCATGTCCGGCTCCCGGCGGTGGCGTCAGCGGCGGAAGGGGCGGCGGCGGGGGTCATACGTCGATCCTCGACATGCGGCGGATGAGGGCGAAGCCGAGCGCGTACAGGCCGAGCGAGATCAGGACGCAGATCCTGCCGATGCCCGAGCCGGTCATCGCGCCGAGCGAGCCCGGCATGATCCGGTCGAGCAGGAAGAGGGAGCCGAGGCCGATGACGGGCACGGCGTAGGCGGTGACGGTGACCTGCGACATCTGGGTGCGGATCTCGCGGCGGGTCTCCTTGCGCTCCTCCAGGGTGACGGTGAGGTTGCGCAGCGACTCCACGACGGAGCCGCCGGCCCGGCTGGACAGCACCAGGGTGGAGACCAGCACGATCAACTCCCGGCTGGGCAGCCGCTGCTGGAGTTCGCCCAGCGCGTCCTCGATGGAGTGGCCGAGCGCCATCGCGTCGGCGACCTGCTTCAACTCCTCGCCCGCGGGCGCGTCCAGCTCCTCCGCCGCCATCGACACGGCGGTGCGCAGGGCCAGGCCCGCCTGCGTGGCGTTGGCCAGGACGCGGGCCAGGTCGGGGAGTTGGGCGATGAAGCGCTCGGTGCGGATGCGGCGGCGCCACTCCAGGAAGGAGTACGCGGCCCAGCCCGCGACCAGTGCGGCGATCGGGCCGAAGAACGGGGCGAGCAGGGTGGCGGCGACCGCCCAGGAGCCGACGACCAGGCCGATCACCGAGGCGGTGAACTGCCCGGGCGTGAGGTTGGTGCCGGTGGCGGCGAGCCGGCCGGCCAGCCGGCGGCCCCAGGCGTAGCGGCGTACCCGCCGGTCGAGCGCGGCGAAGGGGACGGCGGCGCCGCCCGGCCCGCCGCTGCCGCCCGCCTCCGCGGCGAGCCGTTCGACCAGCGCGAGCCGGTCGGCCCGGCCGCCGCGCCAGGCGTGCAGGCCCCACACGGCCAGCCCCAGCGCCAGCATGGTGACGCCGAGGACCAGCAGCGGGTACGGGCCTGCGGCGAAGTTCCGCCCGGTGGCGGCGAGTTCCTGCCCCGGGCCTTGCGGCAGCGTCATTTCGCCTCCCGGCTGTCGAGTTCGAGTTCCGTCGCCCCGACGCCGAAGGCGGCGGGTACGTGTTCGCCGGCGAGGTAGAGGCGCTCGCCGATCTCCCGTGGCACGGGCCGGTGTTCGTACCAGCCGCGGACGATGCGGTCCACGCCGAGCGGTTCCGCGCGGAAGCGGGTGGCCGAGGTGAGCTGGAAGACGTCCCGGCCGCGGGAGGACAGGACGGCGATCTCGGCGATGCGGCGGCTGCCGTCGACGTGCCGGTGCAGCTGGACCAGCACGTCCACCGCGCTGTTGATCTGGTCGCGCAGCGCCTCGAAGGGGATCTCGACCTCGCTCATCGAGGCGAGGGTCTGCAGCCTGAGCACCGCGTCCTCCGCGGAGTTGGCGTGCACGGTGGCCAGCGAGCCGTCGTGTCCCGTGGACATCGCCTGCAGCATGTCGAGGGTCTCGCCGCCGCGGACCTCGCCGACGATGATGCGGTCGGGGCGCATCCGCAAGCTGTTGCGCACCAGGTCGCGGATGGTGATCCGGCCCTCGCCCTCGACGTTGGGCGGGCGGGACTCCAGGCGGATCACATGCTCCTGCTGGAGCTGGAGTTCCGCGGCGTCCTCGACGGTGATGATGCGCTCGCCGTCGGGTATCAGCCCCGACAGGGCGTTGAGCAGCGTCGTCTTGCCCGAGCCCGTACCGCCGCTGACGATGATGTTGCACCTGGCGCGGACGAACGAGGACAGCAGGAGCAGCATGTGCTCGTCGAGGGTGCCGAGCCCGATGAGTTCCTTGAGCGTGTACGCGCGCGGGAAGCGGCGGATCGTGAGGGTGGGTCCGGTCAGCGACAGCGGCGGTATCACGACGTTGACCCGCTCGCCCGAGGGCAGCCGGGCGTCGACCATCGGATTCGACTCGTCCACCCGGCGGTTGACCGTCGAGACGATGCGCTCGATGGTCTGCAGCAGCTGCTCGGCCGAGGAGAAGCGGGCGGCGACGGGTTCGACCCGGCCGCCGCGTTCGACGTAGATCCTGTCCGGGCCGTTGACCATGATCTCGGTGACCGTGGGGTCCTCCAGCAGCGGCTCCAGGATGCCCAGGCCCAGTGCCTCGTCCACGACCCGGCGGATCAGCGCGGCCCGCTCCGCGGTGGACAGCACGGGTCCCTCGCGGCTGATGATGTGCCCGAGCACGCGCTCCAGGCGCGACCTGCGCTCGGCCGCCGACAGCGCCGACATCTCGGCGAGGTCGATCTCCTGGAGCAGCTTGGCCCGGTAGACGGCGACCAGGTGGCTCTCCTGGGTCTGCGGTGTCGCCTCGTCGGGGACGAGTCTCGCGCGCAGGCTCATGGGGTGTCCTCCCTGGGCATCGTCGCGGTCCGCGACACCTTCCCGAACAGGTGCACTCCCGGGAGTACGGACGGCACGTCTATCGCCGCCTTGGCGGTGATCGCGTCGCCGTACGCGGGCCAGGTGATCGTCGCGTCCAGCCAGTCGCTGACCGCGTCCTCGCCGGCCTGCCGGCCGGCCGCCTTGCCGCCGTCCGGCGGGGGGAGCGCGGCGGTCCTCGCGGCCGTACGGGCCGCCGTTCCCGCCTGCTCGCCGCAGTACGCCACCAACCCGAGCTGGATTCCCGCCAGCGCGATGAGCAGCAGGAACGGCACCATCCCGAGGTACTCCAGGGACGCCACCCCCCGGTCCCCTCTGCGCCGCGGGGCGCCCCGGTCTTCCACGGCTCCCCTGCGCCGCCGGGCGAGCGTTTTCAGGGGCGCGGGGAACTGCGCGACCAGCCCCCACCGGGCGCGCGGGTCGTCACCGTCCGAAAGGGGCTGTTCGGTCCGTACCGGACCACCGGCCGGTGGGGGGCTTGGCGCGCAGTTCCCCGCGCCCCTCTGTGCTCGGCCCCGCCG
>NZ_JAFFIX010000029.1 GCF_016916835.1 Actinacidiphila bryophytorum
GCCGAGGGCGGTGTCCCGGTCGCGGGCGCGGCCGGTGGCGATTACGCGTGCCCCCGCCTCGCGGGCGAGTTGCACCGCGAGGGACCTGGCGCCGCCGGCGGCGCCGTGGACCAGCCGGCGAGGATGGGAACGATCAGCGCGGCCGGGTCCGTGCCCGGGACGACGGCGGTCTGCTCGCCCGGCTCCAGCCGCGGCCTGGGCTGCCGGCCGCCCGACGACGGCTCCTGCGCCCGGGCGGTCGTACGGGCGGCCCGGTCACGTGGGCGGGTCGGGCCTGTGCGTGGGCCAGAAGTCCATGAGGTCGCCGGGTGCCAGGCCGAGGGTGCGTTCGATGTCCGCCGGCGCGGTGTGCTGGAAGTGGTCGGCGGTGATGGTGGTCAGGTCGCGCCAGTAGCCGCGGAGCGTCGATTCCGACAGGTGCATGCTGCGGCTCATCTCGGTGTAGGTCTGGCCGCGTGCCCTGCCCGCCAGGACCTGGCGCTGGCGCGGCGACAGGATGGTGAGTGAGCCCTTGCGGACCAGGAGTTCGGTGAGGGCGATCAGGCTCTGCGGGATGACGACGTCGCCCTCGGCGACCTGGATGATGGCTTTGCCGACCTCGGGCAGGGGCGCGGACTTGCGGATGAGGCCGCGCGCACCGGCGGCCATGCAGGCGGCGAGCACGAACCGGCGTTCCTCCTGGGTGTAGAGGCAGACGCGGTAGCCCGCGGCGACCAGGTCGGCGACCGCGGCGACGCCCTGGGTGGCGTCCTGCTGGCCGCTGTTGGCCAGGTGGAGGTCGAGGACGGCGACGTCGGCCGGCGGGCAGGCGTGCAGGGCGTCCTCGGCGCGGGCGTAGGCGGCGGCGAAGGTGATGTCCGGCAGGAGGGTGGGCAGGCCGAACCGGATCGCGGTGGCGTCCTCGATGAGGATCGCGGTGAGCGGGCCGGTCACCGGGCGAGTTTCCCTTCGATGGTGACCTGGGTGCCCAGGCCGGGGGTTGAGCTGATCGTCGCGGTCAGGCGGTGGCGTCGCAGTTCAGCGACGACCTGCTGGGCAAGTCCGGTCCCGCGGGGGGTGGTGGCGGTGTCGAAACCGACGCCGTCATCGCGGATGGTGACGATCCAGCGGCCGCGGTCCTCCTCGGCGTCGGCGTGGACGATGACCATTGTGGCGCGGGCGTGGCGGCGGACATTGTGCAGCACTCCGGCGACCGCGTCCCGGACCGCCTCGCCGGCGTTCGCGCCCACCATCACACCGTCCGCGAGGTCGACGGCCGGCTCCAGGCCGAGATCGGCGAACCCGGACATCCCCGCTTCGAGGACTTCGCGCAGCGCGACCTCCGCCGGTCCTGCCGGGTGCCGGTCACCGGGTGCGCTCGGGCTGCGGGTGTCAGAGCCGCGGCTGAGGTAAGCGCGCATCCGCCGGACCTCGACAGCGGCCTGCTCGCGCAACTGGTCACGTGTGTCGGGAGGCAGGGCGGGGTCGATGAGCAGATGCATGATCGTCGTGGCATTGTGCATGGTCAGCCGGGCGCGCTGTTCCTCCTCGCGCCGAGCGAGCTCGGCGACCCGGGCGTGAGCACGGTCGGCGGCGGCGGCGACGTGGCGGATGTAGCGGACGACGACCTGGGCGACCGCGCCGAGAACGATCAACGTCAGGGTGTTGCCGGCGATCGTCGAGCGATTCGCTGCAGTGACAGCGCCGGCGACGAAGTACACGTACGCAGCGCTGACGGCTCCGACCGCGGCGCACCAGGCGCCCGCGGGCAGTCCCGCCAGGCTCACCACCACGGCCAAGGCGTAGCCGGGTGCCCAGCCGACCCAGGACCCGATGCGGTCGGGCACCGGCACCGCGAGCGTGCCGAGCAGCAGGAAGGCGACGCACAGCGCCACGTCCACCACGACGCCGACCGGCGACAGCCCGCGCCTGCGGACCAGGGCGAAGGTCACGACGCCGACCGCGTTGGCCGCGGCCAGCAGCCACAGAACCAGGTACAGGCGCGGTTCCTGACTGACCTTCATACCCCGGGGCAGCGAGGGGATCATCTGCAGGATCGTCGCGACCCGCGCACCGCCGTAGGCGAGCGCGAGCACGTTCTCCACCCCCGCGGCCGAGGTCGACGCCGCGAGCAGCCCCCGCAGCCGTGCCCTGCCCGAACCGTTCGCCGTGCCCCCGGTGATCACCTCGACATCCTGCCCCATCCCCCTCGGCGCGGTCGCAGGTTCGGCGCATCGGAACGGGGCGCGCACCGCCGAGACAGGGGAGGTGTTCGCTTGGACGTCCCCCGTTCAGGACGTCCAGGCGCTGCGGCGCCAGGCGCCCGCGCCGGGGGCGGGGACACCGGTCATCACGAAGGGCCGGACGGGCGGGTGGGCGGCAGCCTCCCGCCCGCCGCCGCGAGCGGCCACCACCTCGCGCTCTGCGGCCGCGGTCAGCCCTGCCCAGACCACCAGCACGGCCGCGAGCTCCTCGGCGGCCGGCGCGCCGCGCACCACGCGCACGTCCACGCCGCGAGGCAGCTCTCCGTTCGTCTCTCCGCCCGCTCGGCGCGCCCGCTCGGGTGTCGCCGTCCACCGCGCACCGGCGGCTTCGCGTGCGGCGCTCACAGCGGGATGTTCCCGTGCTTGCGGGGCAGCCGGGTGATCCGCTTGTCGGCCAGGGCGCGCAGCGCCAGTGCCACCTGGCGGCGGGTCTCCCGCGGCATGATCACCACGTCCACGTAGCCCCGCTCGGCTGCCCGGTAGGGGTTGCACAGCGCCTCCTCGTACTCGGCGCGCAGCCGCTCGCGTGTCGCCTCGGGGTCGTCCGCCTGCTCGACGGCCTTGCGGTGCAGCACCGTGACCGCGCTCTGCCCGCCCATCACGGCGATCTCGGCCGTGGGCCAGGCGAGGTTGACGTCGATGCCCAGGTGCTTGGAGCCCATCACGCCGTAACCGCCGCCGTACGCCTTGCGGGTGACCACGGTGACGGTGGGGACGGTGGCCTCGGCGTAGGCGTAGATGAGTTTCGCGCCCCGGCGGATGATGCCGCCGCGCTCCTGGTCCAGGCCGGGCAGGAACCCGGGGACGTCCACGAAGGACAGGACGGGGACGTGGAAGGCGTCGCAGGTGCGGATGAAGCGGGCGGCCTTCTCGCTGGCGTCGATGTCGAGCGCGCCGGCCATGACCAGCGGCTGGTTGGCGACCACGCCGACGCTGCGGCCTTCGACCCGGCCGAAGCCGCAGATCACATTGCGGGCGAACAGCGGCTGCACTTCGAGGAGTTCACCGTCGTCGAGGACGGCCATCAGCACCTGGTGCATGTCGTAGGGACGGTTCTGCTCGTCGGGGACGAGGGTGTCGAGTGCCAGGTCCGCCGCGCTGAAGCCGTCGAGGTCCACCGTGGGGGCGTACGTGTCCACCGGCACCTCGGACATGTTGTTGCTCGGCAGGTGGCCGAGGAGCAGCCGGACGTACTCGAAGGCGTCCTTCTCGTCGCGGGCCAGGTAGTGGGCGTTGCCGGAGACGGTGCTGTGCACGGTGGCGCCGCCGAGTTCCTCGCGGTCGATGCGCTGGCCGGTGACGGCGTGCAGAACCTCGGGGCCGGTGACGAACATGTGGGAGATGCCGTCGACCATCACCACGAAGTCGGTGATGGCCGGCGCGTAGACGGCGCCGCCGGCGCAGGGCCCGGTCATCAGCGAGATCTGCGGGATCACCCCGGAGCCCTGGACCTGGCGCCTGACCAGCTCGGCGTAGTAGGCGAGCGCGACGACGCCCTCCTGGATGCGGGCGCCGCCGGAGTCGTTGATGCCGATGACCGGGCAGCCGGTGCGCAGCGCCAGGTCCATGACCTTGATGATCTTCTCGCCGTAGACCTCGCCCAGCGCGCCGCCGAAGACGGTGAAGTCCTGGGCGAACAGGCACACCCGGCGCCCGTCGATGGTGGCGTGGCCGGTCACCACACCGTCGCCGAGGGGGCGCTGGCGCTCCATGCCGAAGTCGTGGCTGCGGTGCCGGGCCATCGCGTCCAGCTCGACGAAGCTGTCCGGGTCGACCAGCGCCTCGATGCGCTCGCGGGCGGTCAGCTTGCCCTTCTCGTGCTGCTTGCGGACGCTCGGCGAGTCCTCGGCCGCCGCGCGCAACTGCTCGCGGCGGCGCTCCAGTTCGGCCAGCCGGGCAGCGGTGCCTGACCGTTCCTGCGGGGTCGGGCGGGGGGCTGCGGGTGTGTCCGACACGGGCGGGGTACCTCCCTGGGTACGCGGGCGGCGGGAAGAGCGGCGGATCAGCGGGCGCCGACGGCCGCCGCCGCGAGCGTGCCGTCCTCGTACAGGCCGCGGGCGGCGCGGCGCTGCACCTTGCCGCTGGTGGTCTTGGGCAGGCTGCCGCGCCGCACCAGCAGCACCTCGGCGGTCTCCAGCCGGTGGTTGTCCCACACCGTGTCGCGCACCAGCCGGCGCAGCAGCTCCGGCTCGACCGCGCGGGCGGTGCGCCCGTCCACCTCGACCACCACGACCAGGCGCTCGGTGGAGCCGTCGTCGACGGAGAAGGCGGCGGCGCAGTTGGGGTGCAGCCCCGGCGCGCTGGATTCGGCGGACAGTTCGATGTCCTGCGGGTAGTAGTTGCGGCCGGTGCGCACGATGACGTCCTTGAGCCTGCCGTTGACGAACAGCTCGCCGTCGTGCAGGAAGCCGAGGTCGCCGGTGCGCAGGTAGGTGCGGCTGTCGGCGGGGCGGGCGGCGGGGCGGGCGCGGAAGACCTGCTCGGTCAGCTCGGGCCGGCCGTGGTAGCCGCCGGCCACGCAGGGGCCGCTCACCCAGATCTCCCCGACCGTGTCCTCGCCGGCCGGCACCAGGCTGTCCGGGTCCACGATCAGCACCCGGGTCTCGCCGACCGGCCTGCCGCAGCCCACCAGCGGGCTGGCGCCGGGAGTTCCGGCGGGCCGGGGCGTGACCCGGCCGTCGCGCCGGGCATCGTCGGACAGCCACAGGACGGTCGGCGGCTTGTCACAGCAATCGCCGGTGGCCTTCAGGGTGTTCTCGGCCAGGCCGAAGCCGGGGCACATCGCGCGCGCGTCGAAGCCGTGCGGGGCGAAGGCGGCGGTGAACGCCTCGATGGCGCGCCAGCGCACCGGCTCGGCACCGTTGGCCGCCACCCGCCAGCAGGACAGGTCGAGCCCTTCGGGCACCGCCCCGGCGTCCGCGGCCTTCACGCACAGTTCGTAGGCGAAGCTGGGCGCGGCGGCGTGGGTGCCGCGGAACCGCGAGATCGCCTCCAGCCAGCGCGCCGGGCGGCGGATGAACGCCTCGGGCGCCATCAGGTGGGCGGGCACCCCGGCGAGCAGCGGCAGCACCACCCCGAAGAGCATGCCCATGTCGTGGAAGAGCGGCAGCCAGGAGACCACGACCCCGTCGGAGCCGCACGGCCACGTCTCCTGGGTTTCCACCGCGTTGTGGAGGAAGTTGGCGTGGGAGACGACGACGCCCTTGGGGTCGCCGGTGGATCCCGAGGTGTACTGCAGCAGTGCCGGGGCGTCCTGTTCCGGCGGCGGCGGCAGCATCGCGGTGTCGATGCCCGAGGCCACCGGCAGGGTGTCGGTGGCGACCAGGTCCAGGCCGGCGAGCTCGGGGCCGTCGCCGAAGCGCTCCAGCAGGTCGGCGCGCACGGCGGCGGTGGTCAGCACGGTGCGGGTGCCGGCGTCCCGGGCGACGCGCCGCACCCGGTCCAGCGAGCGGGCCCGGGTGGGCACCTGCAGGGGCGCGGCGACCACGCCGGCCCGCATGCAGCCGAGCAGGGTCCTCACGAACTCCAGGCCCGAGGGGTAGAGCAGCAGGGCGGGGCGTCCGGCGAGCCCGAAGGCGACGAACGCGGCGGCGCGGGAGGCGGCCGCGTCCGCCAGCGCCCCGTAGGTGAGGGGCGGTTCGGGATGTTCGCCGTCGCGCAGGAAGACGTAGGCGGTGTCGTTCGGCTGCTTCTCACCGCGGGCGGCGAGGGCGTCGATGAGCGTGTACACCCCGTGGGTGACGCGCTCGGTGAGCTCGGCGGTCATCGTTCGCACTCCTTGTCGAGCCGGGCGAGCCGCCCGCGGTAGAAGGTGAGGGGGTCGTCGCGGTCGGCCGCGGCGCGCTCGCCGAGGACGCCCAGGGCGGTCACGGCGCCGACGACGATCCGGTGGTCGCCGCCGGGGTACTCCTCGGCGAGCCTGCACTCCAGGTAGCCGACGCTGCCGCGCAGCACGGGCGCGCCGGTGGCGCCGGTCAGGCAGTCCAGACCGTCGAAGGACGGCAGTCCCTTCCCGGCGAAGTCCATGGCCACACCGCTCTGTCCCGCGGCGAGGATGCTCACCGCGAACTGCCCGCCGGCACGGATCGCGGTCAGCAGCCGCGAGTCGTGCCGCAGGCAGAACAGCACCCAGGGAGGGTCGAGGGAGACGGAGGTGAAGGAGTTCACCGTCGCGCCGATCCAGCCCTCGTCGGCGACGGCGGTGACGACGGTGACGCCGGTCGCGAAGTGGCCGCACACCCGGCGCATGGCAGCAGGGTCGGGGCTCATCGCCTCGCCGCCGAAGGGCGGTTCGGTACCGCCGTCGGCGAACTCGCCGCCGCCCGCCGGGTCCTGGGCGTTCGCACCGGGGCCGTCCGGCGACGGGGCGTTCAGGGTCCGGCCGTTCCGGGCCTGGGCGAGGGGCGGCGGGAGCAGGGTTCGCGCACCGGGGTCACTCGCCATGGCCGAGGTCCTTGCCGCCGCCGCGCAGCCCGTAGGGGCGCACCAGGCGCTGCACCGAGGGCTGCGCCTCGCCGCGCACCCAGCGCAGGGTGCGCAGCCGGCCCCGAAGGCTCAGCACGTACTCCAGGTCGTCCGGGTCGCCGAATCCGTAGATCGGCGGGACGATCCGGTCCTGCCGCAGCCGCAGCATGATGCGGTCGGCGGCCTGCCGAGGTCCGGTCTCACCCTCGGCCACGCCCCGGCACAGCGCGAGGGTGAGGTCCAGCAGCTCGTTGTACTCCGGGACCGTGTAGTGGCAGGCGCCGAGCGCCGGGTCGGCGCGCAGCCCGGCCAGCGCGGACTCCGAAGCGCCCGCGGCCAGTTCCTTGGAGCTGCGCTTGAGGGACAGCGCGTCGAACATCGTGCCCAGCAGCCACACCCGCGCCAGCGCGCTCCACAGCTCGAACGAGCCGCTGGCCGTGAGCGCGGCGCCCACCAGGGCGTCGTGCCGGTCGGCCATACCGTGCTGGAGCCGCTCCAGGTAGCGGAAGCGGCCCGCGGAGAAGTCGCCGTCGCGGGCGGCGGCCAGCACGTCCCCGGCGGCCACCAGGACCAGTTGGGCGGAGGCGTACAGGTCGCGGCCGAGCAGCGGGTCGCCGCCGAGCGCGGCCCGGTCGAGCAGCAGCATCCGCTCGCCCGCGGTGCGCGAGGCCCGCCAGTGCGTCGCCTCGTCGCTCCACGAGGCGGTCGGATGGGCGCCGGCAAGCTGGGCGGCCATCGCCGGGTGGCGCTCGGCGTGCCGCAGCACCTCCCGCCACAGTTCCTCGGTGCGGTGCCCGGCCGCCGCGGGATGGCGGCCGGGGTCGAGGGACAGGGTGACGACCGCCGGCACGTTCGGCGGCGGGGTGCCGTCGCCGTTGCGGAAGTGGCCGACCTGCAGCCAGCCGCCGTCGAAGACGTGGGTGAGGACGCCGTGCGACCACGGGTGGGAGCCGGGCCGCGGCGGCGCCAGCCGCTCGTAGGGCCGCACGCCGACGGCGTGGAAGCCGTAGCTGCGGGTCGCCTGGACGCTCACCCGCTCGGCGCCGATGGCGCGGGCCACCGCCGAGTCGGGGCCCTCGGTGTCGACCACCATGCCGGTGCGCAGCTCCTGCCCGGACTTCAGGGAGAGCCGCACGCAGCCGTCCTCGACGACCGCCTTCTCCACCCGGGTGTGCTGCCGCACCCGCACGCCGCGCTGCACGGCCCTGGCCAGCAGCCAGGCGTCCAGGTCGGGCCGGTGGAAGTGGCTCTCGCCGTGCTCGGAGGGGACGTTGAACTGGAGGCTGCGGCCGGCCCGGTGCTCCTGGCCGGGCTCGTGGTGGGCGAAGCCCCAGGTGCGGTGGACGCCGGAGCTGTGCGAGACCTCCGTGCGCACCCGGCCCGCGTCGGCGAGCAGGGCCGCCTCCGGAAGCCCGAAGCGGGTGGCGATCAGCTCGTAGAGGAACGAGGTGCACGGCAGGGTCGCCTCGCCCCCGACGACGCGCGGCACCTGGTCCTCGCCGAGCAGTTGCACCGCCAGGCCGCCTCGGGCGAGCGCGGTGGCCAGCAAGGTGCCGGTGATTCCGGTGCCGAGGATCGTCACGTCCGCGTCGTGCGCCGCGCGGTCTCCGTGGTTGTCGGGTTGGCTGGTCATCTTCCCCATCACCTGCTCGGATCGGGCACGGTTCGGTGTGCCGGTCGGGTGCTGCCGCGCGGCGGCCGCGGCCGCGCGCACCTGCGGGTCAGCCGCGGCCGGGCACGTGCTCGCGGGCGAAGGAGCTCATCGCGCCCGTGATCGTGCCGGCGATGTGCGCGGGCGCCTTGGTCCTGGCCCAGGCCGCGGTGCGGGCCATGCGCGGCGGGGTCGCGTGGAAGAAGTGGTTCTCCGGGCGGGCCAGTTGCAGCGGCGGCGGCAGGAAGTCGGCCTCCCCGAGCAGGCCGAAGATGCGCCGGGACGCCTCCTGCGGGTCCAAGGTGCCGTCCTCGACCTGGTCGCTGAGGGCGGTGGAGGCGCGCAGCAGCTCGTTGGTCGCGTCGTGCGTCGGGAACGGCGAGCCGAGGTACTTGGCGTTCTCCAGTTCCAGCAGCGGCTGCACGTCGCCGGAGCGCCGCAGCCGGTCGTACGCGGTCTGCAGGCCGAAGGTGCCGAGCACGGTGGAGATCGCCCAGACCCGGAAGACCGCGTTCCACAGGTCGTAGTCGCGGAAGGCGGTGAACGAGCTGTGCACCAGGTCGTCGTTGGCGTCCAGCAGGCGCTGCTCCAACTGCTCGACCAGGGCGAAGCGTTCGCGGGAGAAGTCGTCGTCGCGGATGGCGTCCAGCAGCCGGTGCGCGAGCACGTTGACGACCTCCAGGGTGTTGGTCATGCCGCGCGAGTAGAGCGCGTCGATGAACCCCGCGGCGTGCG
Organism: Actinacidiphila bryophytorum; assembly: GCF_016916835.1. Lineage (GTDB taxonomy): Bacteria > Actinomycetota > Actinomycetes > Streptomycetales > Streptomycetaceae > Actinacidiphila > Actinacidiphila bryophytorum. The sequence continues at coordinate 9,094 of NZ_JAFFIX010000029.1, forward strand.
CGGTGACGCAGTACCGGTCGCCGACCGTCCCGGTCGCCGAGTACTGCAGCCGCCCGGTGGACACCCACTCGCGTACCGGGCGGGCGTTGCGGAACTGCGGGGCGATGTCGGGGAACCGGCGCAGGAAGTCGTCGAACTCCTGCTGCGGCGGGCCGTCCGGGCGCGGGTGGCGCCGCGGGTCCAGCGTGAGCCCCACGCTTACCAGCGGGTTGGTGCCGTCCTTGGTGTTGTCGAAGGGGATGACCCACAGCCAGCCGCCGTCGAAGACGTGGTGCAGGGTGCCCTGGTGCCAGGGGCTGGGGTTGCCGTACGCCTCAGGGTTGCGCATCACCTCGTCGTAGGGGGTGACGTTCACCATGTGCGTGAACAGCGAGCGGGAGTGGTGGCGGAAGCGGGTGGGGGTCTCGCGCAGCCCGAACCGCTCGGCGACCGGGGAGCGGTGGCCGCTGGCGTCCACGACGTAGCGGGCGAGGAACTTCTGGCCGCCGGCGGCGTTCAGGGTGACCCCGGAGCCGTCGATGTCGATCTCCTCGACGCGGGTGTTCTGCCGCAGGACCGCGCCGTAGCGGACGGCGGTGTACGTCATGTAGGCGTCGATGTCCTGCCGGAAGAAGTGGTTCTCCGTGTGCAGCATCTTCGGGATGACGAACTGGTTGACCTCGTCGGGTCGTTGGGCCTGGCCCTCGCGCTGGTAGACGAAGCCGAAGTTGCGCTTGACCCCGCACGCGCCGGTGACGTTCTTGCGCACCGAACTGAAGCTGGACAGGTGCGCGATCTCGGGCACGCCGTAGCGGGCGGCCACGACCTTCAGCAGGACGGAGGTGTAGGGGATGGTGGACTCGCCGATCGCGAACCGCGGGTGGCTGCCGGCGTCCAGCAGAAGCACCTTGGCCCCGTTGCGCGCGAGCACCGACGCCAGGATCGAGCCGGCGATGCCGGCCCCCAGGATGGCGACGTCATGGCGTTCGGTCATCTGATGCCTCTCTCGTCCTTGTGCTGCCGGTCGTGTGCTGAGCCGCCGGTGTGGTGCCGGCGGGTCGCTGGTGGTGCCGGGCCGGCGGCGTCGCGGCCCGGCGGGTTCAGGGCTCCTGCGGCGCCGGGTGCTGCCGGGCCACCTCGTCGCCGAGCAGCCGCCCCCAGCCCTCCGCCGGCACCTCGAAGAAGGGCCGTGGTTCCAGGCGCAGCGCCAGGTCCTTGCGGTAGCGGGTGATGAGCTGGCTGACGCCGAGGGAGTCGAGGCCCATCTGCAGCAGGTCGATACCGTCGGTGATCTCGGCGCGGGGTACGCCGAGCTGGTCGGCGAGCGCGTCGCGCACGTAGGCGTCGAGCAGGCTCTCGCGCCGGTCGGCGGGAGCGGCGAGCACGCCGGCCAGCAGCGCCGAGGGCGCGGCGCCGTCGCCGCCGGGTGCGGCGGCCGCGATGCCGGCGAGCAGCGGGCGGGCGCGGCGCGACTCCAGCAGGGGCTTGAGGGTGTCCCAGTCGGCGCCGGACACCACCGCGTGGATGTGGTCGCCGGCCAGCAGCCCGCCGAGCTGGTCCAGTCCGGTGCGGGCGTCCAGGGCGCGCAGGCCGAGGGCCTCCAGCCGGGCCAGCAGGTCGTCGCCGCCGAGGCCGCTGGCGACGTTCCACGGGCCCCAGCTGATACTCAGTGCGGGGCGGCCGGTGGCCCTGCGGTGGGCGGCCAGGCCGTCGAGGAAGCGGTTGGCGGCGGCGTAGGCGGCCAGGTGGGCCGAACCCCACACCGACGCGATGGACGACATCAGGACCAGGAAGTCCGGTTCCGCGTCGGCCAGCAACCGGTGCAGCGTCCAGGCGCCCTCGACCTTCGGCCGCAGCACGGCGTGCAGTTCTGCGGGGTCGGCCTCGTCGATGTTCTGCGCTCCGGCGAGTCCTGCGGCGTGCACGACGCCCCGCACGGGACGGCCGGCCGCGGCTGCGGCTCTGAACACCTCGCGCATCGCGGCCTCGTCGGTGGCGTCGGCGCGGGCGACGGTGACCTGCACGCCGCGGCCTTCCAGGTCGCGCACGGCCCGCACGCGGGCGGCGGTCGCGGCGGACGGCCCGCCGGCGCCGGAACCGGTGCCGCCCGACCCGTCCCACTCCTCGCGCGGTGGCAGGCCGGAGCGCCCGGTGAGGACGACGTGGCGGGCGCCGCGGTCGGCGAGCCAGCCCGCCAGGGTCAGGCCCAGGCCGCCGAGGCCGCCGGTGATCAGGTACGAGGCGTCGGTGCGCAGCACGGGTGGCGCGGCGGCTCCGGCGGGCTCGGGCACGAGCCGGGGCACCAGGCGTTCGCCGGCGCGCAGTGCGACCTCGTCCTCGTCGCCGGGCCGCAGCAACTCGTCGGCCAGGGTGTCGATTTTGCCGCCGGCCGGGTCGAGGTCGATGCTGCCTCCCCACAGCGCGGGCTGCTCCAGCGCGGCCACCTTGCCGAGGCCGACGAGCATGCCGCCGGCCAGGCCGCCGGCCTCGTCCTTCTCGCCCGCGGCCTGGGCGCCCCGGGTGACCAGCCACAGCCGCGGCGGGCCTTCGGGGCTGCCGCCGGCACCGTCGGCGAGCGCCTGCAACAGGTGGATCGCGGTCTCCGGGCCGGTGACGCGGGCATCCGCGAGGTCGGCGGCGGTGGCGTCGTCGCCCGCGGGCACGTCGAGCGAGGCCAGGTGCACCACGCGGTCCAGCGGCGCGTGGGCGGCGAGCAGGGCGCGCAGCTGCGCGGGGTCGCCGGCGGGCACGGCCTCGGAACTGTCCGCCCGCCCTCCCGCGGGGACGAGCCGGGCGGTGAAGGCGGTGCCGCCGCGCGCCCTGAGCCCGGCGGCCAGGTCCTCCGCGACGCCGCCGGAGTCGGCGAGCAGCAGGGTGCGGCCTGCTGGTACCTCGGCACCTGCCGCGGCGGTCGGGGCCTGCTCCCACCTGACGGTGTAGCGCAGGGTGTCCTCGGCCGGGTCCCCGGCGGCGGCGCGGGTGCCCGGCCCCGCCAGTCCGGTGGCACCGGCCGCAGCGAGCGGGAAGGCCAGCGCGCGGCGCTGGAAGGCGTAGGTGGGCAGGGGGACATGGCGCGGGGTCTCCGTGCCGTGCAGGGCCGCGAGGTCGACGGGTGCGCCCCAGGCGAAGAGTCGGCCGAGGCTGTCGAGGACCTGCGCGCTCTCCGGCCGGCCGCGGCGCAGCGAGGGCAGCCACAGAAGGTCCTGGTCGGGCAGGATGCGGCCGCCGAGTCCCAGCAGGGTGCGGCCGGGGCCGACCTCGACGAACGCGCCGGCCCCTGTGGACCCGGCGAGCGCGAGCATGCCCTGGTGGAAGCGGACCGGCTGCCGGGCGTGCCGGACCCAGTAGCCGGGGTCGGCGAGGGCGGCGCGGTCCAGCTTCTCGCCGGTGAGGTTGGAGTACACCGGGATCCGCGGCTCGCGGAACTCCACGGTCGCGGCGGCCGCTTCGAGCGGGCGCAGCACCGGGTCGAGCAGCGGCGAGTGGAAGGCGTGCGAGACGGCGAGGCGGCGGCCCTTGACGCCGTCGGCGGCGAGTTCGGCGGCGATCTCCTCGATGGCGTCGGCCGCACCTGACAGCACCGTGTCCTGGGGGCCGTTGACGGCGGCGAGCGACACCCGGTCGGTGCGTGCGCCGACGGCGCGCAGCGCGGCCTGCTCGCCGAGCGGCACGGCGAGCATCGCGCCGGGGGTCGAGACAGCGTCCATCAGCCGTCCGCGCAACGCGATCAGCCGCAGCGCGTCGGGGAGTTCGACGGCACCGGCGACGCACACCGCCGTGTACTCCCCCACGCTGTGCCCGATCAGGGCGGCCGGCCGCACGCCCCAGGAGCGCCACAGCTCGGCCAGGGCGTACTCCACCGCGAACAGCGCAGGCTGCGTCCACGCGGTGCGTCGCAGGTCGCCGCCGTCCGGGTCGAACACCACGTCCAGCAGTGGCCGTTCACCGCCGTCGGCAAGCAGGGCGGCGCAGGTGTCGAGCGCGTCGCGGAAGACCGGCTCGGCGTCGTACAGTTGCCGGCCCATGCCCGCGAACTGCGCGCCCTGGCCGGGGAAGAGGAACGCGGTCCTGGCGCGGTGCGCGCTGAGCGCGCGCCGCGGCGCCGGGCCGCCCTCGCCGTCGGCGAACGCCCGGAGGCGTGCGCCGAGTTCGGGGAGGTCCGCGGCGGCGAACGCGGTACGGAACTGCTGGGCGGCCCGTCCTGTGGCGGCGGTGCGGGCGACGGCGGGCAGCGGCGTGTCCGGGTGGGAGTCGAGGTGGTCGGCCCACTTCCCGGCCAGCGCCCGCAGCGCGTCCTCGCCCCGGGCGGAGGCGACGACGAGTTCGGCCGGGCGGGCGGGGACGCCTGGGGCCTCGGCCACGGCGGCGGGCGGTTCCTCGACCAGCAGGTGGACGTTGGTGCCGCTGGCCCCGAAGGAGCTCAGCCCGGCCACCCGCGGCTGCCCGTCGGACGGCCAAGCGGTGTGTTCGGCAGCGACCGCGATGTGGAGCCGGTCCCAGGCGACGTTGGGGTTCGGGGTCCGGAAGTGCAGGCTGGCCGGGATCTCGCCGCGCCGGACCGCGAGCACCGCCTTGATCAGCCCGGCGATGCCGGCCGCGGCCTCCAGGTGCCCGATGTTGGTCTTCACCGAGCCGACGAGCAGCGGCCGCCCGTCCGGCCGACCGGCGCCCAGGACCTGCTCCAGACTGCGCAGTTCGATGGGGTCGCCGAGGACGGTCCCGGTGCCGTGGGCCTCCACGTAGCCGACCCGGCCGGCCGTCAGCCCGGCGTCCTCCAAGGCGGCCCTGATCACGTCCTGCTGGGCCTGGGCGCTGGGTACGGAGATGCCGCTGGCACGCCCGTCGTGGTTGACGGCGCCGCCGCGGATCACGGCCAGCACCCGGTCGCCGTCGGCGAGCGCGTCGGACAGCCGCTTGAGCACCACGATGCCGCAGCCCTCGCCGCGGCCGTAGCCGTCCGCGGCGGCGTCGAACGCCTTGCAGCGCCCGTCGCGGGCGACCGCCCCGGCCTTGCTGACCAGCACGAAGCCGTAGGGCGACAGGATGACGTTCACACCGCCGGCGAGGGCGAGGTCGGTCTCGCCGAGCCGCAGCGACTGGCACGCCTGGCGGACCGCGAGCAGCGAGGACGAGCAGGCGGTGTCGACGACCTGCGCCGGGCCGCGCAGCCCGAAGGTGTGGGCGATGCGGCCGGCGATGAAGCTGTTCTCGCCGAGGATCTGGTAGCCGTCGATGCCCTCGGGCGCGCCGAACTGCTGGCGCATGCGCACGTAGTCGCCGGTGCTGGCACCCATGAACACCCCGGTGCGCGACCCGTCGAGGCCGTCAGGCGGCAACCCCGCGTCCTCCAGGGCCTGCCAGGCGACCTCGAGCGCGATGCGCTGCTGCGGGTCCATGCCGGTGGCCTCGGCGGGCGCGATGCCGAAGAGCTGGGCGTCGAAGGTGTCGACGCGGTCGAGGAAGCCGCCGTCCAGAACGTAGGCGGTAGCGGGTGTCTCCGGGTCCGGGTCGAAGTAGGGCGCGGTGTCCCAACGGTCCTCGGGGAACGGGCCGATGGCGTCCACGCCGGCGCTCAGCATCCGCCACATGGCCTCGGGAGAGTCCGCGCCGCCGGGGAAGCGGCAGCCGATGCCCACGACCGCGATCGGGGCGCGGAGGGCGCCCTGCTGCTTCTCGACCATCGTGCGCAGCGTGGAGATGGTCCGGCCGGCCTGGGCTAGCAGGGCTCGCAGCTCGCCGTCGGCGGCGGCGGTGGGCTGGTTCATCGCTTCTCCTGCTCGAACAGTTCGGTGACGGCGGCCAGCTCGGCGGCCAGACCGGCGGCCAGCTCGGCGATGTCGCCGGTGTCGGGGGCGGCGACGGGATCGCTGTCGGGGTCGGAACCTTCGCCGGCTGCCCGACCGGTGCCGGAGGCGGACCCGGTGCCGGAGGCGGACCCGGGGCCGGCGGCGGACCCGGGGCCGGCGGCGGCGCCGGTCGGGTCGCCGGCCGCGCGGGCGGCGGGGATGGCAGCGGAGGGATGGGTCGCGCTGCCGGAGGGTGAGCCGCCTGTCTGGATTCCTCCGGCAGCGCCGTCGTGGGGGCCGCCGTTCGAGGGCGGGGCGTCGGCGCCCACCACCTCGGCGGCCAGGAAGGCGGCGAGCGCCTGCCCGTTGGGGTACTCGAAGGCGAGCGTGGCCGGCAGCGGGCAGCCGAACCGGCGCTCCAGCCTGACCTTCATCTCCAGGGCCGTGATGGAGTTCAGCCCCAGTTCGAAGAAGCCGTGCCGCGGCTCCAGTTCGTCCGAGGCGTCCAGGCCGAGCACCACCGCGACCTCCTCCAGCACGCAGTCGAGCACCAGGTCGGCGCGGGCGTCCGCGGGCAGCGTGCGCAGCTTGTCCAGCAGCGCGTCGGCGTCGCCGGGCACGGACTTCTCGCGCTCTGCCAGCACGTCGAACAGCGGGAAAGGCAGCGCCTGCCGGTAGAGCGGCAGCAGCAACCCCCAGTCGACGTCGGCGATCTCGACCTCGGCGGGGCCGAACACAGTGACCTGGTCAAGGAGTTCGCGGGCCGCGACGGTGGGGAGCGGGGTCATGCCGCTGCGGGTGAGCCGCTGGGCGCTGTCCCGGTCGAGCAGGCCGACCTCGCCCCACGGCGCCCAGGCCACGGAGGTTGCGGGCAGCCCGCGGGACCTGCGGGCGGCGGCGAGAGCGGTCAGCACGGCGTCCACCGGGGCCTGCGCTCCGGCGCCGATCGCGCCCCAGCTTCCCGCCACAGTGCTCCACACCTGGAACAGGTCGAGCTCCGTGCCGGTCCGCAGGCACGCGTCGTGCAGGAGCCACGCGCCGCTCGCGCGCTCGGTGAGCGCCGCCTCCAGCTCGCGGGCGCCCGGCGGGCCGCCGGCCGGCAGGTTCCAGTCGGCCCCCAGCCATACGATGCCGCCGACGGGGCAGCCCGCGGCCGCCTGCTCCTCCATCAACTGCCGTGCGTGCGCGGCCCCCTCGACCAGCGGGACCCTCAGCACCTCACCGGCGCCGCGTTCGGCCAGCCACCCGGCGACCTGCTCGGCGAGCGGCCCGCCGCAGCCCGCGACGAGATAGGCGCGCCCGGGGTCCAGCCGCACCGGTGCGAACAGCGCGGGCGCGGCGGGGCCGGGCAGCAGCCGTGCGCCCAGCCGCCGCCCGGAGCGCAGCGCGACCCGGTCCTCGGCGGGTTCGTCGCCCCCGGTCAGGCGCGCGTCGAGTTCGGCGAGGACGGCGTCGGCGTCGGCCGCGGGGTCCGCGGACAGCGGGTCCAGGTCGAGCACCCCGCCCCAGGCGTTGGGCTGTTCCACCCCGGCGACGACGGCCGCCTGCCGCAGCGCGGCCTGTGCGGGGGCCGGCTCCTCCAGGTCGTCCACGGCCACGGCGCCGCGGGTCACCCACCACACGCGGGCACCCGCCCCGGCCGCCGCCACCGCGGCGGTCACCTCGGCGGCCGCCGCGCACGCCCCGGCAACGCCCCTTGCGTCGGGCGCCCCGCCCCCGGGCAGATCGAGCGCCGCCAGGTGCACCACGGCCGCGCAACCGTCCCCCGCGGCCAGCTCCTTCAGCGCGCCCCCGATCCGCTCCCGCACCCCCGTCCCGACCCCGGCCACCACCCGCACCGGTGTTCCCCGCCGCTCCCACACCGCAGCGATCGCCTCGCCGACACCGGACCCGTCCCCCACCAGCAGAACCGTCCCACCGGCGGACCCAGCCCGACCACCGTCGACCGCCCCGCCACCGAGCTGAGCGGAGTCGGCGTGCGCGCCCGACGGGCGTGCCGAGGCGCCCACCGAGGACGCGGACCCGGCGGCACCGGGCGACGCCGCATCGGACAGAGCACGCGCTCCGCTCGCCGCAGGGGGCATCCCGGCCGGCCGCGAGGGCAGTTCGTGCCAGGTGGGGGTGTGGACATGGGTGGTGTGGCGGCGGGCGGCCTCCGGGGGGAGGGGGTGGGCGGTGGGAGTGGAGAGGCGGATGCCGGTGAGTTCGATCAGGGGGCGGCCTTCGGGGGTGGCGATCAGCACGTCGGCCACGGGCGGCATCCCGTCGCCGGCCGTGGACTCGCCGTCCGACGTGGGACGGTCCGCAGTGGGTGAGACGTGCAGGACGACGTGCTCGCCGGGGACGTCGTGGGCGGTGAGGGACGCGATCGACGCGGGCAGCAGCAGCGGGGCCACGGGCTCCGGGGCGAGCAACGTCGCAGCGGACAGGGCGAGTTCCAGCAGTTCAGGCGCCAGATGCCAGCGCATGGCGGCCGGGCGGCAGCGCAGTTCCAGGGTGAGGCGGTCGCCGTCGGTGCGGACCGCCACCACCTCGGCGGTCGCTCCGGCGAGCGCGGCGGCGCGTGCGAGCAGCCCGGCGTCGGCCTCGGTCCGCGCGGGGACGGGGGCCGGTCCGCGCCGGCCCGCCGGGCGCGCGGTGCCGGCGGCGAGCCGGAGCGAGCCGGCGCCGCCGGGTGCGGTGACCTCGAAGCGGTGGGCGCCGGGCGCGTCCGGCGAGCGGGTCAGGGACAGGGCGACGGTGCGCGTGCCGTCGGCGGGCGCGGGCAGCGGCGCGTCGAAGGTCACACCGGTCAGCCGGACGATGCGGTCGGGGCCGAGCGCGGATCCGGCGGCGGCCACCGCCAACTCCAGCCAGGCGGCGGCCGGTACGCGCGGGTCGACGGCGGCGGGGTCGGCACCGAGCGCGGTGACGATCTCCGCGTCGAGGTCGGCCTCCACCACGGTGGCGCCGTCCGTGCGCACGGTGCGGGAGGTCAGCGGGTGGCCGGTGCCGGCCGCTGCCGGGCGGTCGTCCACCCAGTAGCGGCGGTGCTCCCACGGGTAGCCGGGCGTGGCGACCGGCCGCGCCGGGCGGGCGTGCAGTCGTCGCCAGCCGACCCGGGCGCCGCCGGCGTGCAGCGCGCCGAAGGCGGTGAGCAGGGCGAGTTCGCCGTCCACGTCGCGCAGCAGCGTGGGGACGAGCAGCCCGTCGGTGCCGTCGGCCCGCAGTTCGTGCTCGATCGGGGTGAGTTGGATCGGGTGCGCGGACAGTTCGAGGAACGTGTCGTGGCCGTCGCGGGCGGCGGCGCGCACGGCGTCCGCGAACCTGACGGGCATGCGCAGGTTGTCGCCCCAGTAGCCGGCGTCGAGCGTCCGGTCCGCGACCGTGCAGCCGTCCACCGAGGAGTACATGGGGAGGCGCGGCGGCACCGGGTCGAGCCGGCCGGTCAGCGCCTCGACGAGCTCGGCGCGCAGCGGCTCGGCCCACGGGCTGTGCGCGGGACCTCCGGCGTCCACCGCGCGGAAGAAGACGTTGCGCTCCTTGAGCCGCCCGCCCAGTTCAGCGAGGGCGGCGCTCTCGCCGGAGACGACTGTCGAGCGGCGGCTGTTGACGATGGCGACGCACAGTCGCTCACCGTAGCGGGCGATCTCGCGTGCGGTGTCGTCGGCGTCGAGGCCGACCACCGCCATGCCGCCCTGGCCGACCAGGGCGCGCAGCAGCCGGGTGCGGCGGACCATCACCTCGGCGGCCTGGGGCAGTTGCAGGGCGCCGGCGCACAGCGCAGCGGAGACCTCGCCCATGCTGTGCCCGACGACGGCCGCGGGCTCCACGCCGAGGTCGCGCCAGGCGGCGACGAGGGCGTGCTGCACGGCGAACAGCAGGATCTGGCGGTCGAGTTCGTCGGCGGGCTCGGCGCCGGCGGCGATCACCCCGGCCGGCGACCAGGTGAGGAAAGCCGACAGCGCGCGGTCGGCGTCGTCGAGGGCGGCGCGGAACACCGGGTTGCGCAGCGCGAGCGGCCGCGCCATGCCGGGCCAGTACGAGCCGTGCCCGGAGAAGACGAACACCGGCCCGCGGGTGCGGTCGGCGGCACGGGCGAAGGCGGTGCCGGGAGCGTCGCGGCCCTCGGTGAACGCGTCGAGCCGCTCGGTGAGTTCGGCGCGGTCACGGCCGACGACGACCAGGCGGTGCTCCAGGTGGGAGCGGCGCAGCGCGAGGGTGGACGCGAGGTCCGCGACGTCCGGTGCTCCGGGGCCGGACAGCAGGTCGCGGTGGGCGGCGGCCCGCACCCGCAGGGCGCGCGCGGACGCGGCGGAAAGGGCGAGGACCTGCGGTGCGCGGTCGTCGCCGGTCGCCGCTCCGGCTGCCGGGCGCGACGCCTCGGCGGGCGTCCCGGCGGTGGCGGACGTTTCCCGCACACCGGCGGCGGGCAGCCCCGGCACGGCGGACTGCCTGGCCCGGGACGGCACTTCGGCGGCGCGCATCCCGGCGGAAGGCGCTCCAGGCCCGGCCGTCACTCCCCCGGGCGCGCCGACGGCGGCCAGGTCGGCGGCCGGTGCCTCGGCGAGCACGATATGGGCGTTGGTGCCGCTGAACCCGAAGGCGCTGACACCCGCGACCCGGCGGCGGCCGCCCCGCGGCCAGGGCCGCGCCGCGGTGGGCACCCGCAGCGGCAGTTCGTCCCAGGGCACTGCGGCGCTCGGCTCGCGGAAGTGCAGGTGCGCGGGAAGCGTCTCGTGGTGCAGTGCCAGGACGGTCTTGATCAGCCCGGCGATGCCCGAAGCGGCTTCCAGGTGGCCTATGTTGGTCTTCACCGAGCCGACCAGGCACGGGTCCAGGTCGGCGGGCCGCTCGCGCAGCGCGGCACCGAGGGCGTTCAGTTCGATCGGGTCGCCGAGCGGCGTGCCGGTGCCGTGAGCCTCGACGTAGTCCAGGTCCGCGGGGGTCACTCGGGCGTCGGCGAAGGCCGTGCGCAGCAGGTCCTCCTGGGCGGGGCCGTTGGGCGCGGTGAATCCGCTGCTGGCCCCGTCCTGGTTCACCGCGGAGCCCAGTACGAGCGCCAGCACCCGGTCGCCGTCGCGCCGGGCGGCGGACAGCGGCTTGAGGACGACGACGCCGCAGCCCTCCCCGCGGGTGTAGCCGTCGGCCGTGGCGTCGAAGGTCTTGCAGCGGCCGTCGGCGGCCAGTGCCCCGGCGGCGCCGCTCGCGCGGTGGATGGTGGTGTCGAGGATGAGATTGACGCCGGCGGCCACGGCCAGGTCGCTCTCCCCCGCGCGCAGGCTGGCCGCGGCCAGGTGGATCGCGACGAGGGACGAGGAGCAGGCCGTGTCCACGGCGAGGCTCGGGCCGCGCAGGCCGAGCAGGTACGACAGGCGGCCGGCGGCGGCGCTGAACGAGGTGCCGGTGCCGTAGAAGGCGTCGACGTTGCGGGCGGCCACGCGCTGGGCGTAGTCGGTGGAGTTCATGCCGACGAACACCCCGGTGCGGGAGCCGTCGAGCCCCGCGGGCGGGATACCTGCGTGCTCCAGCGCCTCCCACGCGACCTCGAGGAACATCCGCTGCTGCGGGTCCATGACCTTGGCCTCGCGCGGCGGGATCCGGAAGAAGGGGGCGTCGAAGCCGGCGGCGTCGTCGAGGAAGCCGCCCCACCACAGTCGGCCGTCGTCGAAGCGGCCCTCGGGTGCCCGCCGTACGGCGTCCACGCCGTCGGTGAGCAGCCGCCAGTAGGCGTCGGGGCCGTCGGAACCGCCCGGGAAGCGGCAGCCGACGCCGACCACGGCGATCGGCTCGGGGGCGGCGGACACAGCGGTCCCGGGGACGGCGGCAGGGGGAGCGGCGCCCACGGCGGCGGGACGGCCGGCAGGAACGGCCGGCGCCTGCCGGTCGAGCAGGACGCCGAGGTGGGCGGCCAGGCGCTGGACGGTGGGGTGGTCGAAGGCCGCCGTCTTGGGCAGCCGCACCCCCAGCGAACGCTCCAGCGCCTTGCACAGCTCGACGGCCCCGAGGCTGTCCATACCGAGGTCGGTGAAACCACGGGCACGGCCGACCGCCGCCGCGGAGGCGAGGCCCAGCACCCGGGCCGCGGCCGAGGCGACGATGTCGGCCAGCGCGGCCTGGTCGGGGCGCCCGGGGGCCGGCTGCGCGCCGGCGTCCGCGGTCACTCGTACCGCCGGAACGCCCTGCGCGCCCCCTTCCGTCGGGTGCCCGTACGGCGCGAGCCCGGCTGCCGCGCCTGTGCCGGGGTGTGCCCCGGTCCGCAGGCGCAGCCCGTCCGCCTCGGCGACGAGCCGCCCTTCTGCGTCGAACAGCCGCAGCTCGCCGCGCAGTTCAGCTGGCAGGGCCGCGCCTGCGGGATCCGCGTCGACGGCCATGCCCTCGCCTGCGGCGCCCTCGGGCACCTCGAACCACAGCGGTTCGCCCTGCCAGGGGTAGCGGGGCAGGTCGCGTGCCGGGGCCGGGTCCGGCTCGACGTGCTGCCAGCGGATGCGGGCGCCCGCGGCGTACAGCTCGGCGAGCGCGGCCCGGGAGGTGCGCACGGCGTCGGTGTCGCGGCGCAGCGTCGCCACCACCGCGCCGTCGGCGCCCGCGGCGGCCATGGCCTGCACGATGGGCTGGGCCAGCACCGGGTGCGGCCCGATCTCCAGGAAGACACGGTGACCGGCGTCCAGCGCGCGGCCCATCGCGTCGGCGAACCGCACCGGCTCGCGGACGTTGCGCCCCCACCATGCGCCGTCGAGGGCGGGCTCCGGGCCGTCCGCAGCGCCGAGGGTGCCGCTGGTCCGAAACAGCGGCACAGCGGGCGCCGCGGGTTCCAGGTCGGCCAGCAGGCTGGTCAACTCCGCCTGGTGCGGGGCCATCTGGGGACTGTGGAAGGCGTATCCGCCGGGCATGTCGCGGCAGGTGACGCCGCGCGCGGACAGCTCGCCGGTGAGTGCGGACACGGCGGCCTCGGTGCCGGACACCACGCTCGAGGACGGGCTGTTGACGGCAGCGAGTGCGAGGTCGTCGCCGAACGGGGCCAGCAGCGGCAGCAGTTCGGCCTCGGGCAGGGCAACGGTGGCCATCCGGCCCTGCCCGGTGGAGCGTTGCAGGAGCCGTCCGCGGTGGACTGCGACCCGGACCGCGTCGGGCAGGGTCAGTGCCCCCGCCACGTGGGCGGCGGCGATCTCGCCCATGCTGTGGCCGATGACGGCGGCCGGCTCGACGCCCCAGGACCGCCACAGCGCGGCGGTGGCGACCTGCAGGGCGAAGACGACGGGCTGGGCGATCTCGGTGTCGGCGAGCCTGGACTCCTCGGCGCCGGCCCGCAGCTCGTCGGCGGGCGACCATCCCGCGGCCTCCAGCACGAGCGTGTCGACCTCGGCCAGTGCCGCGGCGAACACGGGCTCGGCGTCCAGCAGTTGGCGGCCCATGCCGGCCCACTGGCCGCCCTGCCCCGAGAAGACGAAGCAGACCGGCAGGCGTTCGTCCTCGTCGTCGGGCAGCGCCGCCCCGGCGTCGTCGGCGGGCGCCGGGGCGGCGAGGAACTCGTCGATCTCCGCGACGAGTTCGGCGGTGGTGGCACCGGTGACGGCGAGCCGGTGCTCGCCGTGGTGGGTGCGGAGCCTCGCGGCTCCTGCGGTCCAGGCGGCGAGGCCGCCGGCGGGTCCGGCCAGCAGGCGGTCACGGTGGGCGCGGGCGAGTTCGCGCAGCGCCTCGCCGGAGCGCGCGGACAGGGCGAGCACCCGGGTGGCCGCGCCGGCGGGGCCGCCCGCGCCGGCGGCAGGCGCCTGCCGCGGGGGCGCCTCGACGAGCACATGGGCGTTGGTGCCGCTCAGGCCGAAGGCGCTCACGCCGGCGAGGCGGGGCGTGTCCTGCGGCCAGTCGGTCAGTTCCACGGGCACGCGCACCGGCCATCGGTCCCAGCGGATCGCCGGGTTCGGGCGGTGCAGGTGCAGGTGCGGCGGGATCTGGCCGTGGCGGACCGCGAGCGCGGCCTTGAGCAGCCCGGCGACGCCGGCCGCGCCGTCGGTGTGGCCGAGGTTGGTCTTGAGCGAGCCGACCAGCAGCGGGGCCGCCGGGTCGCGTCCCGCGCCCAGCACCTGGGCCAGGGCGCTCATCTCCAGCGGATCCCCGAGCGGCGTGCCGGTGCCGTGGGCCTCCACGAAGCCGACCTCGCCGGCCGCGGCGCCGGCATCGGCCAGGGCGTCGTGCAGCAGGCGCTGCTGCGCGGCGGCGCTGGGCACGGTCAGGCCGGCGCTGCGCCCGTCGTGGTTGACCGCGGAACCGCGGATCACCGCGAGCACCCGGTCACCGTCGGCGAGCGCGTCACCCAGCCGCTTGAGTACGAGCACCACGCACCCGTCGCCGCGGACGATGCCGTCGGCCGCGGCGTCGAACACCTTGCACCGGCCGTCCTTGGCCATGGCGCCGACCTTGGACATGAAGATGGTCAGCTCCGGGGCGAGCAGCACGTTCACCCCGGCGACCAGCGCGGTGTCCGACTCGCCGGCGAGCAGGCTGCGCCGGGCGAGGTGGGCTGCCACCAGGGAGGAGGAGCAGGCCGTGCTCAGGGCGACACTCGGCCCGTTCAGGCCCAGCAGGTACGACAGCCGGCCCGGCCCGAAGCTCGCCTCCTTGCCCGACGCGTACCAGGGGTCGATGCCGGCGCGGCCGGCCTCCTGCGCGTGGCGCAGGAAGTAGTCGGCGCCGAGACCGCCGGACCACACCGAGGTGCGCGTCCCGGCCAGGGTGCCGGGCACGATGCCGGCGTCCTCGAGCGCCTCCCAGGCAACCTCGATCAGCAGCCGCTGCTGTGGGTCGATCTGCCGGGCCTCGCGCGGCGCGATGCCGAAGAAGCCCGCGTCGAAACGGTCCGCGTCCGGCAGGAAGCCGCCCCAGCGCGCGTACGTCCGCCCGGGTGCGTCCGGGTCGGGGTCGTAGACGCGGGCCAGGTCCCAGCGGGAGGGGGGGACCTCGGTGATGACGTCGGTCCCGTCCCGCAGCAGGCGCCAGAAGGAGTCCGGGCCCGTCACTCCGCCGGGGAAGCGGCAGCCCGCCCCGACGATCGCCACCGCATCGGCTGCTGTCCCGGTCATTTCAGCAGTGCCGCCCCTGAGGGGGTGGTCAGACTGCCGAGGTGCTGGTGCCACAGGTGGTCGGGGTCGCTCTCGACCGCGGCGACGATCTTGCGCATCGCCTCCAGCGCCCGCGGCTCGTCGTCGTCGTAGACGTCGCCCTGGAGCATCTTCAGCACGTCGAGCCGGTACCGCGGGTCCTGCACGAAGGCCGTGAACAGGATGTTGAGGCGGTAGTAGATGCTGATGAACTCGTACCAGTTGCCGACCCCGCGGCGCAGCGTGCGCTCGTACTCGGCGAACCGCGGCTTGCTGAAGTCGCCGGCCTCGGCGGCGGCGATGATGTCCTTGGTGGCGATGCGGGCGCTGTTGAGCGCGACGCTCACGCCGCTGGAGAAGATCGGGTCGACGAAGCGGGCGGCGTCGCCGATCAGCACCCACTTGTCGCCGGTGATCTCCTTCATGCCGTAGCTGTAGTCGCCCTCGGCCTTGAACGGGCGGACCCGCTCGGACGCCTCCAGTGCGCTGCGCAGCTCCGGCCGGCTGCCGACGCAGTCCCAGAAGAAGCCCTCCAGGTCGTCCTTGGAGGCGGTGAAGTGCTTCTTCTGCGTCACGACGCCGATGCTGGTGATCGTGTCGGTGATCGGGATCTGCCACACCCAGGTGTCGGTGATCGGCAGGAAGTGGATGAAGATGTAGTCGGCCTTCTTCTTGTCGTGCGACAGCGCGCTGCGGTCCAGGCCCTCGAACCAGGCGTGCACGGCGTACTGGTTGAAGACCGGGTCGGGCACCTTCAGCTTCATCTGGCGGCCCAGCATGGTGCCGCGTCCGCTGGCGTCGACCACCATCCGCACGGTGTAGCCGGAGTCCTTGCCGCGCACCGGGCGCAGCACCGGGTTCTCGCCGGAGAAGTCGACGCTGCCGATGCGGGTGTCCTCCAGGACCTTCGCGCCGCAGGAGTTGGCGTGCTGGAGGAGGAGCTGGTCGAACTTGCCGCGGTCCACGTGGTAGGTGTGGGCCTGCTCGACGCCCGGCTGGTCGCGCTCGTCGAACTCGATCTCGGCGGCGCCCAGTCCGTGGGACAGGCCGGAGAACCCGAGCGTGGGGATGCCCTTGGGTGCGGCCGAGGTCCAGGCCGCACCGAACTTCTTGGGGAAGCCGGCCTTCTCGACCAGGTCCAGGGCGCCGATGTCGCGCAGTACCGGAGTGGTGGCGGGCACCAGGGACTCCCCGACGTGCGGCCGGGGAAAGGTTTCACCCTCGAAGACCGCCACGGACAGACCGGCGCGGGCCAGGTAGCTGGCTGCGGTCGAGCCCGCGGGGCCCCCGCCGATGATGCCAATGTCGTAGTCGACTGCGGACAAGGCTGCTCCTCAAACGATCGGTGTGGGTGGATCAGGCCATCGCCGCGGGGTCGCCCTGCAACCGGAAGACGAAGGAGCTGATCGCGTCCAGCGTCTTGAAGTTGCGGCCGACGATGTGCTCGGGCGGGATGTAGAGCCGGTACTGCTCCTGTATGTGGGCGATCAGCTCGGTGGTGTTCAGCGAGGTGAGGATGCCGAGCTGGAGCAGCGGGGCGTCGGACTCGATGCTCGCGGTCCCTTCCGGAAGGAAGCGCCTTTCGACGAACGAGGTGAGTTCAGCGAGGATCTCGTCCTGCGCGACGGTCTCTTCTGGCATGCCTGCGGCCTCCGGGGTCCGGGCGGGTGACGGCGTGACGGCCGGATGCGCCGTCGCGGGTCCCCAGCGGTGCGGGGTGCCCGCCGCGGACGCTGGGGCCGGGGCCCGTCGGGCTGCTGGCGCTCGACGGTTTCCCCGCAGGCCGTTCCTGGCGGGCCGGCCGCGGGTTCCGGCGACCGGCTGTGCGCCACCGTATGCAGCGGGACGCGGCCCCGGCTTCGGCAGACGTGATGAATTACCCACGGGGCCGGGCCGGCCGGTTTCCGTCCCAAAGGGGGAGGGCGGGGCACGGCCGCAGGTGCGGGCGGGCCGAAAGGATGAGTACCCGCGGCCGTCGCCGCGGACCCCCCCGAGCGGTCAGGATCGACGCGGCTGTCCGCTCGGCCGCGGCCGGCGCCGCGCGTCGCGGATGACGGCGCCGGGTGGTGGCCGGACGGCGGCCGGTGGTGGCCGAACGGCGGCGATACGGCCGGTGCGGTGCCCGGCGCCCGCCCATGCACCCCGCATGTCTCCCCCGAGCTACCCGAGTTACCCCGGCGATTCCTGGAGGTCGACGCAGTGCTGAGCGCCCGGTCCCTTCCCCGGCTGCTGTGCCTGCCGCACGCCGGCGGCAGCGCGGTGATGTTCTCCCCGTGGCGGAGCCGCTTCGCCGACCGCGCCACGGTGACCCCGGTCGAGCTGCCGGGACACGGCGGCCGCCGTACCGAACCCCTGGTCCGGGACACCGGCGAGCTCGTCGCACGGCTGGCCGGCGAGCTGACCGCCACCGCGGACGGCCCCTACGTGCTGTACGGGCACAGCTTCGGCGCGCTGGTCGCCTTCGAACTGGCCCACCGGCTGGCCGGGTCGGCGGCCGGCCCGCCGCTGGCGCTGGTGGTCTCCGGCCGCAACGCCCCCTCGGTCCCGCACCCGCGCGCGGCGCTGCACGACGCGCCCACCGGCGAACTGCTGCGCGGCCTGCGAACCCTTCAGGGCACCCTGCCCGCGGTGGACCGCAGCCCGGAGCTGCTGGAGATCTTCCTGCCGCCGCTGCGCGCCGACCTGCGGATGGCCGAGACCTACCGGCGGCCGGAACTGCCGCCGCTGACCTGCCCCGTGCAGGTGGTGGCCGGCGACCTGGACCCCCTGGTGGACGACGCCGGGCTGGCCGGCTGGCAGCAGGAGACGGTGGGGCCGTGCCGGGTGGAGCGGGTCCGCGGCGGCCACATGATGCTCGACTCCCCCGCCCTGCACCTGTGCCTGGACGAGCTGTTCGCGCTCGTCGCCCGCTGAGACGGCACCGGACCCGACCGCCATCCCCGAACTCCCAGGAGGCATCGTGGACTTCCACTTGAGCGAGGCGCAGTCGGCGCGCCGTCAGAACACCCTGCGGCAGGCCGCCGAGGCGTTCCCGCCCGGGCGGCAGCCGGGCGCCTTCGACCGCGAGGACTGGAACACCATGGGCGCGCTCGGCCTGCTGGGCACCTGCCTGCCTGCGGAGTTCGGCGGCGGCGGGCTCGGCGCGCTGGACACCGCGCTGGTGATCGAGGCGTTCGGGCGCGCGTGCACCGACACCGGACTGGTCTTCGCCGCCAGCGCGCACCAGTTCGCCTGCGCGGTGCCGATCGCCGAGTTCGGCTCCAAGGCGGTCCGCCTGCGCTGGCTGCCGGACCTGGCCTCGGGGGCGGCCATCGCGGGCAACGCCATGACCGAACCGGACTCCGGGTCCGACGTCTCCCGGCTCAAGGTGACGGCACATCAGGTCGCCGGGGGATGGCGGCTCGACGGCACGAAGAGCTTCGTGAGCAACGGCCCGGTCTGCGACGTCCTGGTCACCTACGCCACCACCGACCCGGACATGGGCCACCTCGGCCAGACCGCGTTCGTGGTGGACGCGCAGGCGCCCGGCGTCCGCAGGAGCGAACCCTTCGACAAGATGGGCCTGTGGTCCTGCCGGGCCGGCACGGTCGACTTCGAGAACTGCTTCGTGCCCGACGACCATGTGCTGGGGCAGCCCGGAGCGGGCGCGGCGATCTTCCAGGCGTCCATGGGCTGGGAGCGTGCCTGTCTGTTCGCCGGATACGTCGGGCTGCTGGACCGGCTCGTCGACCGGTGCACCGCGTTCGCCCGCGAGCGCCGCCAGTCGGGCCGTCCGATCGGCTCCTTCCAAGCGGTCTCGCACCGCATCGTGGACATGAAACTGCGGCTGGAGAGCGCCCGGCTGCTGCTGTACCGGGCCTGCGCCGAGATGGACTCCGGCAGCCGCGCGGTGCTGCCGGTGGCGCTGGCGAAGCTGGCCGTCTCCGAGGCGGCCGTGGCGAGCGCGGTGGACGCGGTGCGGGTGTTCGGCGGTCGCGGCTACCTCGCCGACCACGGCATCGAGGCGGCGCTGCGCGACTCGGTGCCCGCGGTGCTGTTCTCGGGCACCTCGGAGATGCAGAAGGAGATCGCGGCGAAGGAGCTGGGACTGTGAGGCTGTACGAACCCGTCGTCGAGGCGGCCCGCAGGACGCCGCACGCCCTGGCCGTGGACGCGCCCGACGGGCGGCTGGACTACGCGGCCCTGGACGCGCTCGCCGGCCGCTACGCCGCCGCGCTCACCGCCCGGGGCGTGCGCTCCGGTGACCGGGTGGTGCTGTGGTCCGCCAAGAGCCTGCACGTGGTGGCGCTGATGCAGGGCTGCCTGCGGGCCGGCGCGCTGTACGTGCCGGTGTCGGCCACCAACCCGCCCTCTCGGCTGGCCCGGATCGCGGCGGCCTGCGCGGCCGCGCTGGTGGTCACCGACAAGGACGGTGCCGAGGCGGCGGCGGACTGCGGCGGCGAGGCCCCGGCGTGCACGACTTTCGAGGAGCTGCTCGCCGGCGCCGAGGGCGCGCCGGTGCCCGCGCCGGTGGCGGGGTCGCCGGACGACGCGGCGTACATCCTGTTCACCTCCGGCTCCACCGGCGATCCGAAGGGGGTGTGCCTGAGCCACCGCAATGCGCTGGCCTTCGTGCGCTGGGCGGTCGACGAGTTGGGCATCGGCCCGCAGGACAGGCTGTCCAACCACGCGCCGTTCAACTTCGACCTGTCGGTGTTCGATCTGTACGCGGCCTTCCTGACCGGGGCGAGCGTCCATCTGGTGCCGGAGCATCTCGCCTACGCGCCACCGCAGTTGCTGCGGTTCGTCGCGGACCACGAGCTGACGGTCTGGTACTCGGTGCCGTCCGCACTCATCTTGATGATGACCCGCGGCGGGCTGCTGGAGCGGCCGGTTCCGCCGTCGCTCAGGGTCTGCGTCTTCGCCGGCGAGCCGTTCCCGATCCCGCAGCTCCGCCAACTGCGCGGCGCCTGGCCCAAGGTGCGGCTGTTCAACTGGTACGGACCCACGGAGACGAACGTCTGCACCTCCCACGAGGTCCGCGACGCGGACCTGGAGACCGGGCGTGCGCTGCCCATCGGCACCGCGTGCTCCGGGGACACGCTGCACTTCGGCGAGGCGGAGCCGGACCGGCGCGGGCGCGAACTGCTGGTGTCCGGGCCGACAGTGATGCTCGGCTACTGGGGCCGGCCGCGGCAGCAGGGCCCGTACGCCACCGGCGACCTGGTGGAGCCGGACGGCGAGGGGCTGCTGGAGTATCTGGGCCGGCGCGACCACATGGTGAAGATCCGTGGGAACCGGGTCGAACTCGGTGAGATCGAGGCCGCGTTGGGACTTCATCCGAAAGTACGCGAGGTGGCCGTGCTGGTGGTCGGCGAGGGAATATCCGCCCGGGTGCACGCGGTGGTGGTGCCGGGAGCGGGCTCCGAGCCCGGCCTCCTGGATCTCAAGAGGTGGAGCTCGGAGCGGCTTCCGTCCTACATGATGCTGGATTCCATGAGCGTGGTGAGCGAACTCCCGCGCACCGACAACGGGAAGACGAACCGCCGTCTGCTCATGGAATCGCTGCAGGCGGACGGCTCACAAGGCTGAACGGACATTGCCGCCGGCTCTGACGATTCCCTTCTCGTACGCGTAGATCACCGCGTGGACCCGGTTTCGCAGGGCAAGCTTGTCCAGCATGCGCTGGACATGGGATTTCACCGTGCTTTCACTCAGAAATAACGCTTCCGAAATCTCCGCATTGGAATACCCACGGATAATGAGCTCAAGCACGTCGCGCTCTCTCCGAGTTATTCCGACGGCTTCGAGATCCGGTTCCGATAAACCTGCCGGCATGGTTGCTGCGGGCTCCACCGGCTCTACGGGCTCTACGGGCTCTACGGTGTTCTGCTCCTCGGTCTCGCAGTGCGGCACGACCAGCCGGTAGCCGGCGCTGATCATGCGGACGGCGGCGGCGATGCGCTGCGGGCTGGCCCGGTTGTCCAGCACGCCCCACAACCCCGCCGCCTGCCAGTCGTGCGCGGCCTGGTCCAGTCGCGACACGATGGCCAGTGTTTTCGGCTGCTCATCGGCAACACTGCCGATGAGCAGCCGTAACTCCGCGGATGAAGCCGTTTCGAGGTCCTGCCCGTCGATGATCACGACGTCCGGTGAGAGTCTCGTCAGACTCGGCAGGGCACTTGTCAGATCGGCGGCACTGCCGACCACGTCCAGATCGGCCTCCCGGCCCAGCAGCACACTC
Source organism: Actinacidiphila bryophytorum (assembly GCF_016916835.1). GTDB lineage: Bacteria > Actinomycetota > Actinomycetes > Streptomycetales > Streptomycetaceae > Actinacidiphila > Actinacidiphila bryophytorum. Next base: position 30,159 of record NZ_JAFFIX010000029.1, read on the forward strand.
AGCCCTACCCTCGAAACAGCCCGAGAATCCACCAGAAAAACCTTGGCGGCTTCCTCTTGCATCGCTAGCCCCCGAACTTCAGCTGCCTACAAGCGGGACCCGACCTTAGCATGGGCACTCCGGCCCTACAACCATAGCTTTTCGAATTGCTACCGCCGGTTTGTCAAACTTTTCGGCGCAATGCCGCACGGCGGGCGACACGCTGATGAGCTGCCGGGAGTGGCGGTCCCGGTCGGCACAACCCCCAAAAGGAGGAATGCCCGCGGGACCCCCTGCTCATTCTTTCGGCCCGGTACTCGTCCCGACAGACCACACGCGCCGCGCGCACCGCGCCCGGATTTCATCCCAACTGCCGTTACGCGCGGGACACCGGAGCAAGCAGAGTCTCAGTCTGCGCGCGCAGGCACGCCGCGCCGGCCGCCCACTCGACCCCGACGGGCCGCGGGACTGCGGACCTGCGCCGCCGCGGCAGTCCTCCCCCTCCCTCAAGGCAGGAGTCCCGTATGTCCACGTGGTTCCGAGACCTCCCGCCCGACTGCGTGGCGCTGGCCGACGTCGCGGTCGCGGTCATCGCGGGCGCGGCGCTCATCCGGGCCACCCGCAGGTTCCGCCAGCCCGCAGTGATCTGGGAGATCGCCACCGGGATCATCCTCGGCCCCAGCGTGCTGGGGCTCTTCCCCGGCCATCTGGACACCCGCCTCTTCCCGGTGGCCCAACGCCCCACGCTCACCGCGATGTCCGAGCTGGGGCTGGTCTTCTTCATGTTCCTGGCCGGCTGGGAGATGAACCCCCGGCTGCTGCGCAGCGGCCGGTCGGCGGTGGCCGTCACGGCGGTCTCGGCGATGGCGGTGCCGTTCCTGATGGGCGCCGGGCTGGCCTTCGCCCTCGCCTCCGACCACCGCGGCCACACGTCGACGTCCGCGTTCGTGCTCTACTTCGGCACCACGATGGCGATCACCGCCTTCCCTGTGCTGGCCCGTATCCTGCGCGACACCGGCCTGGACCGCACCCCGGTGGGTGTGCTGTCCATGGCCTGCGCGGCGGTCGGCGACGGCATCGCCTGGTGCCTGCTGATCGTGGTCGTCGCGGTGGCCGGGTCGCACGGCGCCGGCCAGGTGTGGCACACCATGCTGCTGGCCGCGGTCCTGGGATCGCTGCTCTTCGGCCTGGTGCGGCCACTGCTTGCGCGCTGGGCGGCCGGGACCGAGCAGGAGGGGGCGCCGGAGGCAGAACCGGGCGAGCAGCGGCCGGACATGGCGGTCGACACGGCCGGCAACCGCGCCTTCCTGCTCACCGGCTCCTTCGCGCTGCTGTGCGGCTGCGCCACCGCGTGGATCGGCATCCACCCGATCCTGGGCGCGTTCGCCGCAGGACTGGTGATGCCGCGCACCGTCGGCCCGCGGATCCGCGAGGCGGTGGAGGTGCCGCTCGCGCGCGCCAGCACCCTGCTGCTGCCGGTGTACTTCATCGTCACGGGCCTGTCGGTCGACCTCAAGACGGTCGGCTGGGCGGGCGCCGGCGAACTGTGCCTGATCGTGCTGGTCGCGGTGGCCGGAAAGTTCGTCGGCGCGGTGGTCCCGGCCCGCTCTTTCGGCATCTCCTGGCAGGAGTCCGGCGCACTGGGCATCCTGATGAACACCCGGGGTCTGACCGAGCTCGTCGTCCTGGGCGTCGGCCACGACCTCGGCGTCATCGACGACCGGCTCTTCTCGATCATGGTCATCATGGCCCTGGTCACCACGGCGATGGCAGGACCGCTACTCCGGCTGATCGGTATCCAGGCGCCCGGCATCCCCGAGTCGCCGGCCGAACTCGCCGACGCCCCCGCCCTGTCAGGCAGCGCCGGCACCGCGGGGCCGGACCGGGCGTAGCGTGACAGGGGACGGGAGGATGTCGGACGGACGGTCACAGAGCCGGGACGACGTTGCCGCCGGCCCGCACGATGCCCTTCTCGTACGCGTAGATGACGGCGTGCACCCGGTTGCGCAGCTCGAGCTTGTCCAGCATGCGCTGGACGTGGGATTTCACCGTACTCTCGCTCAGGAAGAGGGCTTCGGAGATCTCGGCGTTCGAATAGCCGCGGATGATGAGTTCGAGGACGTCGCGCTCCCTGGGGGTGATTCCGACGGCCTCCAGGTCCAGTTCCGACAAGCCGGCCGGCTCGACGTCGACGGGCTCTTCGGCCCTCGGTTCCCCGGTCTCGCCCTCGCAATCCGGAACGACCAGCCGGTAGCCGGCACTGATCATACGGACCGCCGCGACGATGCGCTGCGGGCTGGCCCTGCTGTCGAGCACGCCCCACGAACCCGCCGACTGCCAACTCCGCGCGACCTGGTCCATCTGCGGCACCATGGCGAGCACCTTCGGATTGACGTCCGCGACGCCGCCTACGAGCAGCCGTAACTCCGCGGAAGAAGACGGATCGAGGTCCTGGCCGTCGATGATCACGACATCCGGTGAAAGCCTTGCCATGCTCGACAGGGCGCCTGCCGCGTCAGCCGCGTCGCCGACCACGTCGAGACCGGCTTCCCTGCCCAGCAGGACGGTCAGGCCCACTCTCGGAACCGCCCTCGAACCCACCAGGAAAACTCTGGTGCCTTCCTCGCGCATCACTCGCCCCCGAAGCTCAGGTGCCGTCCTCCGGCCGTCGCCATGCAAGACCATCGACCGTCCGCGCACAACCCAACGAAAACGCGGGAATCGGCGGGACGCGGGAGCTGACCTGCGCGAGCGGCTGCGCGTCGTCCTCCCCCGCCACCGTCACAACGACCAGCCGCAACGGCACCGGGTCATCCAGCGCGGCCGCTATGGCCCGGCGCGGTGGTGCAAACGTCGGACGATCGCGCGTCATGTCGTACGCGACGATCAGTGCGGGGTCGGTGAGCGCGGACGCCCGGAGGATGAGGATGGCCTCGTCCTTGTCGTCATCCTCGGCGATGTGGTGTTCAGGTACCGGGCTGAAGCCCAGCCCTGTCTTGAAGGAGTGCAGGCCCGGCTCGGTGAGGGCGCCGTAAAGAGCCGGGTCGCTGCCCAATGAGATGAAGGACAGCTGCATTTTGCGCGCGATGGAGAAAGCGTGCAGATACAGCACGCGGTTGAGTCGGCGTCTGCGAGCCTCGGGCGTCGTCGCCGTGAAGCGGACAATCATAGCGTCGCGGGCACGATTTGATCGGCAGACGACGGCACCGACGAGGTCGTTGTCGACATGGCCAGTGACCACGAGGTAGCAGTTCGCGGGGTCGAGGAGAGCGTCGCGCTCGGCGTGGGCGTAATCGACCCCGTGGCGCATCGCCGCTATCTGGCGTCGGTACAGGCGCAGGAATCCGTCCACTGCCTCCTCGGTGGGCGGTTCGTGCACGCCGATCTGCACGCGGTCGGCTTCGGCCGCTCTGCGTGCCTTCCTGATGGCCTTGCACTCCCGGCTGGACAATCGCGCCAGATACGTGTCCTCGTCCTGTTCGGCACGCGCCACCCAGGTGATCCACTGCGGCTTCAGGATGAAGCCCGACTCCTCCAGCGCCGGCCAGTGCTCCGGGGCCGGGTCGTCGACCCGGAGCAGGTCGACGTCCGGCCGGTCGTCCTTCGACCGGTGGAGGGCCTCCTCGACGGACAGTGTCGCGGTCCTGATGCCGTGATCGTCGGAGATGTTCATTCGCCGAACACCCAGGGGGCCAACACGACCAGCCAGCCGTCAGGATCCTCGAACAGGACGGCGCCACGCTCGTTCCAGTACGGATTGGCGGCCGCCACCGGGATGTGACCGCCGTCGGTGAGGTGTGCCACGGCCGCAGCGAGTGCCTCGTGCCCCCGCAGATACAGGACCAGCTGGTTCTCCGGATGCGGCGGGGGGATGACCGGCGGCGTCCCGTGCTGGGTGATCTCCATCTGTACCGGGCTGTCCGGCAGGCCGAAGACCACGCCGTCGTACCCGGCGTGGTCTCGCCATTGTGCGAGAACCGGTAACCCGAGGCCGTCCCGGTAGAAAGCGAAGATCTCGTCATAGTGCGCTGTGGGCCGCGCGAAGCGCACGGCTCCGACCACGAGGTGTTCAGGCCACATGGCGACCCGCTCCCCGCTGCTGCGCGACGTCGCTGAGGACCTTGCACAGGGACGTCTCGATCTCGTCGGGCTCGGCCGGGCCGCAGATGAGGGGCGTCGCCGGCTGGACGACACGGTCGCCCTGGTCGCCTGAACAGTCGGTGAAATGGAGCCACAGGTTGCGGCGGACGGGGTCATCGACCGGGAGTGCCGATGCTGTCATGGTCCTCGTTCTCCTCTGCGGGGTGGTAATCGGCCCAGCGTTCAAAGGCATTGCGGTCCGGGACGGGGGTCAGGATGCGTTCGCCAGAGCGTACGGGCCGGCCAGAGCGTCGGGTGGCCGAACGCGGACGGACCGGTGCCCGACGCAGAACAGATCCGGCAGGTCGTCGACCCGGACCGGCACAGGCTGCAGCAGCATCAGCCCTCCGTGGCGGGGGCAGTGGCCACAGACAGCGCAAGGCCGCGCGTGGACCGGGCGGCGAGCAGGACCGGCAGGGGAAGCAGCACGAGCAGCCCGATGAGCAGAAAGCCGTAGCGACCGGCTTGCGCCACGGCCGCGGCACCAGCCACCGGTCCGATCAACTCGCCGAGGTCGGAGACGGCACCGAAGATCCCGAACGACCGTCCCAGTCGTCCGGCCGCGGCGCGCAGGTCGGCGATCCCCTGCCGGGCGGCCAGGTAGATCATCGGCTGGCCGGTCATGAATACGGCGAAACAGCCCATGAGCGCGAAGCTGCGGTCGCTGACGGACATCAACGCCAGCCCGGCGGCGGTCAACGCCAGCCCGCTCACGGCCAGGGTGCGCAGCCGCCATCGGCCGGCGAAGCGCGAAAGTACCAGCGACATGAGGGAGAACACGGCGAATCCGACAGCGAAGACCGCCGCGATCAGGCTTTCCCGGCCGCCTGCGGGCGCCAAGTACCTGGGGATGGTCGGTTCCAGCGCCGAGGCACCGATTCCGGCGAAGACGTCCAGACCCGCGAAGGCGAGCACTGGCAGGAGCCAGGAGGGCTCCCCGACGCCGGATCGGCCCCGTTCCTGATGCTGTTTCCCGCTCCCGCCCGGCTCGTCCGTCGAGGTGTCGTCCTTCTCCGATCGCGCACCCGGTGCGGTGGTGTCGGCCGCCTCGGCCGTCGCACCCGGAATCGCCGCCAACAGGCCCACGGCCATCGTGGCGATGAGAGCGGCGCCGGCCAGGCACAGCCCGGTGAGCCCGATCGGCTCGCCGGCCGCGGCCCCGGCCGGACCCGCAAGAAGCCCGGTGAAGGAGGCGGAGCCGAACCAGCCCATCATGCGGCCGCTCGGAATACCCTGCCGCCGGGCGAGATCAGCCGCCCCCTGATAAAGCGCCGGAGTCACCACGCCTTCGCCGGCCCCCCAGACGAGCCGGGCCGCCAGCAGCGTCGACGGAGAGCGGGCGAAGGTGAACGCCACGACCGCGGCAGAGACGACGAGCAGTGCGGCGAAGGCGACCCGTCGGGCGCCCCAACGGTCGCACCACGCTCCGCCGAGCGGCTGGCACAGCGCCTTCGCCCCGGCGAACAGCGCGAAGGCCAGCGCAACTCCCGTGCCCGTCAGGTGGGCACGAAGCATGAGCTCGGGGACGAAGGGGATGAGCACCGTGTACGAGGCGTTGGTCACCACGATCGCAAGGAGCAGAGTGCATGTCCTGGTGTTCATACCGCCTCGGCCATGTAGCGGGTCACAAACGCGTGCACGCGCACCTCCGCGACGCTACCCCGGATAGTCGAGACGTAGGCCGGGCTCCACAACTCGACATGTCAGGCCCCGTTCCCGAGGGGGGCCACCCGTGCGGACAGGCGGCCCAACACGAGCGCGCCGAGCAGCGCCGCTCCCGCGCCCAGCAGCAGCCCACCCGGCGCGCCGCCCAGACCCGGCTGACACAGCAGCCCCACCAACGGACCGCCGAGCAGGGCGGAGCCTTGCATGATCAAGCTGTAGACAGCCGTGATCCGGCCCCGCATCCCCGGGTCGCTGCGCTGCTGGAGCAAGGTGTTGACAGTGGCGGTGGTGGCGGCGATCGAGGCCCCGAGCGGCACCATGATCACGCAGGCCAGCCAGCTCTGGCGGCACAGGGCCAGGGCGACCATGGCCGCGGCCAGCGCGGTCATCGCGGCGACGGCCAGCCTGTCCTTGGGGCCGGTCAGCCCGGCGAGGACCAGCGAGGCGCCGACCGCCCCGACGGAGCTGGCGGTGAGCAGCGCGCTGACCTCCCCCAGGCCTCCCTTGAGGTCGGTGGTCGCCAGGACAGGCAGGGTGACGTTGAAGTTCAGGGCGAACAGCGCGACCAGGAACAGCGCGGCGACCGGGCCGAGCAGGCCCGCCGAGGCCCGGATGGCCGCCAGGCCTTCCCTGATGGGGGGACGTCCCCTGCCCTTGAGGGGGCCGGTGGTACCGAACCGGGCCGGGCCCAGATGTGTCAGCGCCCAGATCACCCCGGCGAAGGACACGCAGTTCAGGAGAAAGGGCGCCGAGAGCCCCCAAAGACCCACCGCCAGCGGGGCCAGTGCGACTCCGAAAGCCCGGGTCGCCTGGTAGGAGGCGCTGTTGAGCGCGACGGCGTTCGGGACGTCGGCCACCCCGACCAGTTCCGGGATGATGGCCTGCCGGGCCGGGGCGTCGGCGGCGTTGACCAGTCCGAGCGCGACAGCGCAGAACCACACGAACGGCAGGCTGACGTGGTGCGTCAGGACGCTCAGCCCCAGCACCAGTGCCAGCGCACCGGACAGGCTCTGCGTCACGATGAGCAACCGCCGCTTGTCCCGACCGTCGGCGAGCGAACCGCCCCACAGCGTGAGCACGATCGGCGCCGACTGCAGGGCGGCGGTGACACCCAGCATGCGGGCGTCCCCCGGCGCCAGGACCTTCATCACCAGCCAGATCTGGCCGGTGAACTGCATCCACGTACCGCTGAGCGAGAACGTCTGAGCTATGTAGTAGCGGCGGAACCCCGGGTTTCTCAGTACTCTGCCGGTGCGGGCGAGCCAGCGCTCGGCTTGCTCGGGCCCGCCGTCCGGGTCCGGTTTCTGCCCGGTCGCGACGGAGTGCCTCATACCGTGGCCGCCGCACCCCGGACTGCCCGGGTGAACATGGTCAGTTCCTCCGCCGCACTCTGGCAGCGGCGCAGCAGTGCCTTGTTGCTCAGTTCCCCGGTCTCCGCGTCGAAGTCCTGCGGGCTGGAGGCGATCTGCGTGGGGCCGGCCCAGCCGCCGAGTGCCTTGACGACCGCGCGCAGGTGCTCGCACCCGATGGTCGCGCCGCGCGCCGCTCCGCCGTTGGCCAGCAGGGCGACCGGCTTGTTCACGAAGGCGTCAGCAGTCAGGAAGTCCAAAGCGTACTTGAGCAGTCCGGAATAACTCGCGTGGTGCACGGATGTGGCCAGCACGACGGCGTCGGCCGCGCCTACCCGGCTCCGCCACTGCTGGACGGCGGCATCGGGATAGGGGTCGACGTAGTACGCGGACACGTCGAGCGGCGGCAGCGGGAACTCGCGCAGGCGGATGAGGTCGATCTCCCATCCGCGCTCGGCCAGTGCCTCGATCACACTGGTCAAGAGCCGGTGTGACCCGGCGGTCGCGCTCGGGCTGCCGGAGACACAGATTGCTTTCACCGGGATTCGGACCTCTCCGTCAGGGGCTCGGTGGCGATGTGCGTGTCGGCGATCGCCTCATGCAGACGCGCGGTCACCGTCTCGGGGTCGGGTCCGCACACCGCGAGCGTGACCGTGCCGTCCCCCGCCATGATCGGATCGCCGACCAGCTCTCCGACGGCGCGCCGGACGTTGGCCCGGATGATCCACGGTCGCCGCGGGACGTCCACGCGGACCAGGCGGCCCGGCTCGGCGTAGAGCACGGCCCAGGCAGTCAGTCCGCAGTCCGGGTGGGTGGAGGGGTGGACACGGGCGGCCGGGGCCGTCAGCAGCTCGCCGAGTTGCGGCCGCAGCGCCGCCTGGTACAGGTCGACGTCGTACAGGTGCTCGAAGCCTGGGATGATTCCGCCGCCGCCGGGCCGGCCGGCGATCTCGCAGAGCAGCGGTCGCCCCTCGGCGGTGAGGAAGATCTCGTGGTGGGTGACCCCGGAGAACCAGTCGAGCTGCGCCATGACACGGGCGTTGAACTCCAGCAGGACGTCGCGGGTCGGCTCGTCCCCGAGCTGTACCGCGCAGACGGTCTCGCGCCGGGTGAAGGCGATGGGCTTGGTGAGGTACCGCGAGGAGACCGCGACGAGCACGGTGCCGTCCTGCACGATGCTGTCCACATGGAAGAGGTCGCCGTCGACGAACTGCTCGACCAGGTACGGCTGACCGTCCCCGAACGGCTGCCCGGCCGGGTCGGCGAACTCGGCCAGGCCGGCTTCGTCCCTGACGACGCGCACGTCCTTGGCGCCCATGGACAGGGTCGGCTTGACGACGACAGCGGCGTGCCGCTTGAGCATCTCCCGGATCTGCGACGGCCCGGTGACCTCGGCGTATTCCGGGACCGCGATGCCTGCCGCGCTCAGGTGGTCTTTCATCGCCACCTTGTCCCGCAACAATTGCATCTGCTTCTCGGACGGACCCGGCAGGCCCAGACGGTCGCGCAGGGCGGCGGCGGGCAGCAACAGCCGTTCGGAGACCGCCAGGACCCGGTCGACGCCGCGCCCGGCGGTCGCCGACGCAATCGCTTCGGCCAGCCGGTCGGCCTGCTCGACGTCGGTGGCCAGCGCGAGCGTCACCTCACCGGGATCGGCTTGGTCGAGCAGGTCTTGGCGCGTGAACAGGGTCACGTCATACCGTGACGGGTCCAGCATCGGCCGGCCGTCGCGGGTGTGATACCGCCGGTATCCCGCGCGGTCCAGCAGGACCACGCGCTCGCGGTCGACGGCAAGGACCGTGGTGTCGACAACCTTCGCCGCCAGCGATCGTGCGGCCTCTGCGGTCGGCGCCACGGTGATGACCGAGCCGCACCGGTCCCGGTTGTTGCGCGGCTCGTGGACCAGGTCGCCGACAGCGCGCCGGATCTCGTAGTCGAGGACCCCTTCGGCGTTGCGGTGCGGGCTCGGCTCGACCGCCGCCAGCCGGCCGGATCGGGGCGCCACGAGGGACCGGATGCCGGCGACCAGCCCGGTGGGCCGCAGGCGCGGCAGCCCACCACCGCCGAAGATCTCGGCGATGTCGACGTAGATCGGGCGATCCAGCGCGGCGCCGAAGACGAACGGCATGGGGCCGCCGGCCAGCCGTCCGTTGACTTCCACTATGCGCGGGCCGTCAGCGGTCAGCACCATTTCGGTGTGTGCGGCCCCCAAGTCGAAGCCGATCGCATCGAGCGCCGACCGGCACATCGCGCTGATCTCGTCGGCGCCGTCGAGGTCCGCCGGGAAGCAGCCCCCGAGCTCGACCTGGTGCGGCAGCGGCGTCAATTGCCGGTCGGTCAGGCCCAGGACCAGGTGGCGGCCCTGCGCGGTGAGCGTCTCGCAACTGACCACCGGACCGTCCATGTACTGCTCGACCAGGATCCGTCGGGCGGCCGTCGCCGAGCGCCCGTAGTGCCGCAGAGCCAGAACCTGCGCGGCGCAGGCCCGCACGGCGGCGCGGTCATGGGCAACGGCCACGTTCACCGAGGCGGATCCGTCCACCGGCTTGACCACCACAGGGAAGCCGATCTCGGCCGCCGCGGCCACCGCCTCCGACGAGGAGCCGGTCAGCCGGAACCGGGGTTGCGGAATCCCGGCGGCGGCCAGGCGCTCGCGGGCGCGGAACTTGTCCCGGGTGAGCTGGACCGCCTCGATCGCGGTGTGCGGCAGGCCCAGCCGCGCCGCCGTCCGGGCCACGGCCAGGGTGTGCTGCTCACTCATGGTGAGAACGGCGTCCAGGCCCGGCCCGTCGGCCAGCGGCGCCAAGGCCGCCAGCAGTTGGTCGGCGTCGGTGGTGCCGGCCGGCGTCAGGACCTGCTCGGCCAGCCGGAGATCGGTGTCCGGGACCGGTCGGCCCTTGAGGTACAGGCCCAGATCGCAGGTGACGAAGACGACCTGGTGGCCGGCGACCACCGCTTGCCTGACAAGCTCGAAAGGCCGGACCGTCTGGTGCTCGACAACGGCTATCCGCATGGTGGTCCCTCCTCAGATTCTGGTTCGCGCCGTGGTGACGGAGGCCGGAGCCCGCACCACGCTTTTGGGCGGGACGTCGGTGAGGACCAGGGCATGTGCACCGATGACGCAGTCGTCCCCGACCTCGATGCGGCCCAGGATGGTGGCGCCGGCGCCGATGACGACCCGGTCGCCGATGATCGGGTGCCGCCGCTCACCGACCGGCAGGCGGTTGTCGCGCCACCAGCCGACGGCTCCGATCGTCACCTGTTGGAAGATCGTCACGTCGTCGCCGAGCACCGCCTGTTCGCCGATGACCACGGAGCAGCCGTGGTCGACGAACAGGCGCCGCCCGATCCGGGCGCCCGGATGGATGTCCACGCCGCCGGAGCACCTGCGGCCGATCAGCGTCACCAGCCGGGCGGGGACCCGAAGGCCCCGCAGGTACAGCCGGTGGGCCGGGCGGTGCAGCCAGATGGCCGGCAGGTGTGCGGCGAGCAGCGCCTCCAGGGTCGAACGCGCCGCCGGGTCCCGCTCCCGAACCACCCGCAGATCCTCGCGAATCGTCCCGAACAGCACATCAGCCCCCAGGAGCCTGGGCGATCAGCAACTGGTAGGCCCGGCCCGGCAGCCGGCGAGGCACCCGGCAGCGGGCGACGACCGTGAACCCGGATCCGGACAGCAGCGCGTCCGCCTCGGCGTCGGTGAACGACCGGGACAGCCGGCCGCTGTCGTCCCGCTGCAGCTGGCCGGCCGCGGCCTGTTCCTCGTCGGTGAACAGGCTGATCGCCAGCAGACCGCCGGGGGCCAGCAGGTCCCGCAGCCGGCCCAGGTAGCGGCCGTACGCGTCGGGCTGCTGATGGTGAAGGACGCCGTTGTCGACGACGGCGTGGAAGCCCGGGGCCACCGGGACGTCGGTGATGTCTCCTACGTGGTAGGCGACCCGGTCGCCCCAGCGCGCGGTGATCTCCCGCCATTCCGGCAGTTCGACCAGGTCCACCGCCACGACCCGGTGTCCCAGGGCCAGCAGGACTTCGGCGTCCCGGCCGCGGCCGGCGCCCACGTCGAGGACCAGGCTCTGCGGCGCGAGCCGGTCGTTCAGCAGCGGCACCAGGTGTGCCATGGCCGGCTCGCCGGTCCACACGTCCCGGCCGACGTCGTAGCGGCGCTGGAAGTCGCGTCCCATCACCTGTACGTAGCCGTCTGCCTGGGAGCTCCGGGGTGCGAAGTCCTCACTGAAGTGCGTCAAGAGATCCGCTCCCATTCCTCGGGGGTCCCGGCATCCGGGAAAACCGTGACGACGACGGCCGGCCGCGGCAGTTCGGCGGCGATGCGCCGGGCGATCAGCCAGTTGGCGGCTGCCGAGCTGCCGATCCGGACACCGGTGCGCCGGTACATCTCAGCCATGGCTTCCAAGCAGCGCGGATAGGACACCGCATGGTGCTCGACCTGCGCGTCGTGCAGGGTGACGAACGGCTGCCGGATCCCGTTGCCGAACCCGCCCGAGCCCGCGTACTTGGGCAGGCCGTTCGGCGGTCGAGCGCTGCCGTAGGGCAGCTCCTGCGGGGTCACACCGATGAGCCGGACTGTGGGATGGCTCCGCCTCAGTGCCCGGTACACGCCGACGAGGGTGCCTCCGGTCCCGATCGACGCCACCCAGGCCGTCGGCGTCCGGCCGGCCAGCTGCCGGACGATCTCCGCGCCGGTGGTCCTCTGATGGCACCACAGGTTCGCCGGGTTGCGGTGTTGGTAGAGCAGAGTCCAGTCGGGCTCCTTGGCCGCGATGGCGTGCGCGGTCCTGACGACCTCGAGGAAACCCAGCTCCCGGTCGACGAGATCCACCAACGAGCCGTTCGCCGCCAGATCGTCCAGCAGGCTCTTCGGGCTGGCCGAGGACAGCACGAGCCGGGATGAGATCCCGAGAGCGCGGCACAGCTGGGACAAGGACCGCGCGAGGTTCCCGCCGGAGTACTCCAGGATCCGCAGCTCGGACAGCGGCCGGTCGCCGTGGTCGCGGACCGCCTGAGCCAGCAGGGCGTAGGCGACCCGGTCCTTGATCGAGCCCGCCGGGTTCTCCCATTCGCACTTGGCGAGGATCGCCGCCCCGCCCCCCTGGGCCGGGGCCGGCATCAGCGAGGTGTCGCCGAGCGTGGCCGCGAAGCTTGCGAAGGCGGGATACCGGTCGCTCACGTCGGAGTAGCCGCCATGACCGTCGGCCTCGATGGGGCCGGCGTCCGCACTCTCCGGCAAGTGGAAGGGTGCTTCCAGCGGCACGGGTGCTGCGGTCATGGCGTCTCCGCCAGCCGGAAGCCCATGGCGTAGATCGCCTTCCCGTAACGGCCGTGCCGACGCCGGCATCGGGCCAGGTCCCCGAAGCGGGTGAAGCTGCCGCCCCGGGCGACGCGGTAGCCGCCGGTCTCGCGGCGCAGGTCGTCGTCGACCACCGACCCGCCGGGGTACGGCGCGTATTCGTCGGCCACGTACTCCTCCACATTCCCGGCCATGTCGTCCACGCCGAAGGGGCTGCGTCCTGCCGGGAACGCCCCGACCGGGCTGGTGCGCAACGGGCCGTGCTCCACGGTGTTCGCGCGATCGGTCTCGAACGTGGCGCCCCACGGGTACTCACGGCCGTCGCCGCCGCCGGCCGCGTACTCCCATTCGGCCTCGGTGGGCAGCCGGAACCGGCGGCCGGTCCGGGCGGACAGCCAGGCGGCGTAGGCGTCGGCGGCCTCGGCCGGGACCGTCCAGACCGGATGGTTGGCGAGTTCCAGGGGGTACGTCCCGAAAGTCCACGACGTCGGCAGCCAGGGCGTCCCGCTCTCCGCGGCGAAGACCCGGTACTCGTGATTCGTCACCGGGAAGCGCGCGATCCGGAAGTCGGCCAGCCGGATGTCGTACTCCGGGGTCTCCTTCTCGATCCACTCCCGGATCACACCCACGGGCCGCCATCGTTCGACGACCCGCTCCAACTCCTCGGTCGACAGCCCCAGGCGCACCACTTCGCCCGGGACGTCGACCATCACCGGGTCGAACGGATCGATCCGGGGATCACCGGCCAGCGCGAGCAGGGTGCCGGCGGCGTACCGTTCGGCGATCGCGGCCGTCGGCGATTCCAGAACCTCGACCAGCTTCTGCGGTGTCAGCTCTCGCAGCCGCTGGACGGCCCGCGCCACGGCCTCCGGCTCCAACCGGGTCACCAGGGTGGGGGGCAGGCCCATCGCGTCCCGGTCCCCGAGCTCGTTCGGGTTCCGCGTCAGGGTGAACGGTGCGGTCACGACAGGGCCAGCGAGATGACGTACACCGAGCCGTCGTAGGAACCGGCCAGCCAGCGGTTCCCGTCGGCGTCGAAGTGCAGCGAGGAGATGCCGGAGGTGGTGGGACGCGTCGTGACCGGCCAGGTGTTCGTCTCCCGGTCGTAGACCGCGACGATCCCGTTGTAAGAGCCGGTGGCGATGTGACGGCCGTCGGCCGAGGCAGCGATGCACTTGATGGAGTGGTCGTGCGGCGTCTCGACGATCTGGGCTTCCATGCCCGTCCAGATCCGCAGCCGGAGATCGCGGCTGATGCTCGCGAACTGCTTCGGCCCCAGTTCCGCGCAGCCGTTGGCGATCTTGTCGTGCGCGTCGGCCAAGCGCCCGGTCTGCTCCAGGCCCGACACGGAGAACCATGAGGCCCCGGTGTCGGCGCACACGGAGAAGATCTCATCGCCGGCCACCGCGACGTCCTTCACGGCATTGGCATGCAGGCCCAGCGTCGCCACGTGCCGGAACTCGGGGGCAGTGGTGAACACCAAGCCCTCACCGGTGTAAGCGCCGATCACGACATGCGGGACGCCGTCCCGTTCGAAGGCCGCGCCGCAGTTCAACGGCGACCGGTGCTGGAACAGGCGCTCGCCGGTGTACGCGTCGAACAGCACGCCCATCTGTCCGCCGGTGACCACGCGATCGCCGACCCGGACCAGGAAGTTGCACAGGCTGCCCAGGCTCTGCCGCTCGACGCCGTCCTCCCACAGCAAGCCGCCGTCGCCGATGGCCAGCGTCCGGCCGTCGTTCCGGATCACGGCGTTGACACCCTCGGTGGGCTCCACGCCGCCGAGGTCCCAGACCTCCTCGGGGATGCGGTAGGTCGCGTAGCTGGCACCGAAGGTGGCGAACACCAAGGTTGCATCGTTCAGGAAGGCGCACGAGCGCGGCCACACCTCGCTGGGCAGGCTGGAGGAGGCGACCTGCCGGAAACCGTCGCTGACGTCCCACACCCGCAGCGCGCGGTCGTAGCTGAGGCTCACCAGCAACTGGTTGCCCGCGTTGTACACCAGGCGTTTTATGCCGGCGTCGTGGGCCGGGTGCCGGGTGATCCGGTCGCCGTCCAGCACGATGATCTCGCCCTCGTCGTTGCCGGCGAACGTGGTGCCGTCGGCGGCCAGTGCCACCGTGTCGGTCTCCACGCCGCCCAGGTCGATGTCCGCGACGGCCTCCGCGCCGTGGAGCGACCAGCGCTTGATGGTCCCGTCGTCGCTGGAGGAGATCAGCTCGTCCGCCCGCTCGGTCCAGGCGACCGAGATGACGTCGGCGGTGTGCCCCTCGAAGACGTTGCGCAGCGCTCCGCCGAAGTCGTAGACGCGGACGCGGTGGTCCCGCGAGGCGGTCGCGACCAGCGGTTCGGTCGGATGGAACACCGACATCTCGACGTCGTCATCGTGATCGGAGAAGACGGTGAGGAGCTTCAGGTCCGGCACTGACCACAGGCGTGCGGAGTAGTCGCTGGAAGAGGTGAGCAGGTACTTCCCGTCCGGGCTGAAGCTGACCTGGTTGGCCAGGTGGTCGTGGAAGGAGCGGGCCAGCGGCTGCTTGCGGTCCGCGGCCCACAGGATCACCTGGTTGTCGTAGCCGGCCGTGGCGACGAACCGGTCGTGGTAGGCGGCGATGCCGCTGATCGGTCCCCGATGACGAATCACGATCCGGCCCTCTCCAGTTCGATGGCGTGCCGTGCCTCGACGACCTTGGCCTTGAGATAGCGGTAGTTGTCCGGGTTCGAGTGGACGTCGGTACTGAACACCGAGCGCAGGACTATGCCGGCGCCGCGGAGTTGTTCGACCTTGTCCGGGTTGTTGGTCAGCAGGTCGATCTCGTCCACGCCCAGAGACCGCAGCATCTGCGCGGCCACCGTGTAGTCGCGCTCGTCGTCGGCCCGGCCGAGCTTGCGGTTGGCGGCGAAGGTGTCCAGGCCCTGGTCCTGCAGACGGTAGGCGTCGAGCTTGTTGTACAGGCCGATGCCGCGGCCCTCTTGCCGTAGGTACAGCAGGTAGCCGCCGGCACGGTCGATCTTGGCTATGGCCTCGTGCAACTGCGGCCCGCAGTCGCAGCGCAGCGACCCGAAGACGTCTCCGGTGAGGCACTCGGAATGCAGACGGACGAGCGGCACCCGGCCGGGCTTCCCTATGCGGACTGCCAGGTGCTCGCGCCGGTCGGCCAGCCCGTGGAAGCTGATCAGCTCCGCGGGCACCGAAGAAGGCCCCGCCTGTAGCGCTATTGGCGTCCTGCCGCGGATGGTCGGCACGTGGTCCGAGGTTTCACCCACGTCGCCTGAGGTTGCACTCACAAACATCCCCCCATGGTGGAAAGGTGGTTATGTGAACTTCCCGCTCCGGCCATCGCGGCGGACGGATCAAAGGCCCCGTAGTCGCACAGCGCGGTGGCGGTGCCACCGGGATCGGCGAACTCGCCCGGAATCCACATGAGACGTTCACGACTCGTCTCGCCTAGAGCGGCTATAGCGAGAACCAAGAAAGCGTTATGTCATGTCCGGTAGCGTCGAAGGCATCCTCTGTGAACCCTCACGGAGTTGCAGAACGGCATGCCTGAGCATATTCCGGGTATTGCAGACCGCCGCCGGCGCAGCTACTCTGACGAATCCATGCCAATAGCAGACGGCGGGACCGGGCGGGAATCACCGCGCTGCCGTCCCAGCAGAGCGGAGGTCGCGGTGGCGTGCGATCCAACGCGCGGCCATAAGGCTGTCCCACCGTGCCGGTAACGCCTACAGCGAGGTCGGAGCCGAATGACTGCTGGAGGCCTCCGGCCACCCGGTGTCTGCCATGACGGTCCGGGACGCCGACTGGTGAGCGGCGCCGAGCCCGGCGCCCGCACCGATCAGACCCAGCACCGCCAGTGCAAGAGCCGTGAAAACAGTGATCCGTTGCATGCCAGTCCTATTCACGGGGTTGGTGACAGGTTGCTTGACGCGGACAAGCGTAGCTATCGCACTCGATGTTCTCGGCCGGTCGAACCTTCCGGAACCTGCACATCGGCTTTCTGGAGGTTCTAATAGTGGTTGAATCCGGGCGTAGTCTCCCAGAACTGACCGAGGCAGCGGTCGCGGTATACCGGTGCGCGCTTGCGGCGGGGCGCTTGGACAAGGAGTCGGTCAACGCCACCCGCATAGACGGAGTGGCAGCCGAAGATGTGGAACCTGCGATTCAGACCCTTATCAGGTTATCCTTACTTTCTCCTGATCCCGACACCGGTGCGCTGCTGCCTCTCAGCCCGGGTCGAGCCACCGGTATAGCGGTCAACGCGTTCGAGGCCCGCCTCGCTGACGAGGAGGTGCACCTGGCCCGCGAGCGGGCCTCGGCAGCGGCCCTGCGCCAGGCGCTCGCCGTCCTGAGCACCGAGTACTTCCGGCTCCGGGCCGACGACGACGGCCCGATCCAGCTGCTGGAGTCCGGGCACGCCGTCCGCCGGCTTCTCGAGGAACACTCCAACGCCTGCCGTCAGGAAGTCGCGACCTGCCAGCCCGGCGGCCCACGGCCGGTGGCGGAACTGTTCGACGCCCAGCACCGCGACCTGGAGCTGGTACGTCGCGGCGTCCGCTTCCGCACGCTGTATCAGCACTCGGCGCGGTTCGACGGCCCGACCATCGACTACGCGGCGACGCTGTTGGCCGACGGCGGCCAGATCCGCACCTCGACCACCTTGCCGCCCCGGATGATCATCATCGACGACGTCGCCTTTGTCTCCCGGGACAGCGGCCTCCCGGGCGCCGTGGTGGTGCGGGAACCGTCACTGGTCGCGTTCCTCCGCTCGGTGTTCGACACGGCGTGGGAGGACTCGTTCCCCTTCCAGACCGGTGCCAAGCCCAGTGCGGTCGCGATCGACGCGGCCCAGGAGAAGCTGCTGTCCCTGTTGGCCGAGGGCCTCAAGGTCGCGGCGATCGCCAAACGTCTGGGAGTTTCTGAGCGTACGTGCCAGAGCTACCTGAAGGTCCTCTTCCGGCGCCTCGGCGTCGTCGACCGGTTCCAGGCCGGCGCGGTCGCGCAGCACTTGGGGCTGATTGATCTGTCACATCGTCACGGGACCTCGCCGAGAGAGTAACCACCTGCGGCTGGAAGCAGCGGCTCGTGGTGTGCCTGACGGCATACCGGGCCTGCGAGGAGTCAGTTCATGCCGACGCTCTGCCGGTCCGGCTCGATGAGGAGGGCGACGCGCTCGACGTCGCGCGAGTACGGGCCGCCGATGTATTTCTCCGCGATCCGGTCGACGATCTCCCAGCCCTCGTCTCCCGCTACCCATTCCACGACCCTGCCGCGGACCAGCACCGGTTCGAACGGCTTGTCGGGCGGCGTCAGCGAGATCGCGACCCGGGGGTCGCGCCGCAGGTTGCGGGCCTTGCGCGAGTCGGGGCCGGTGAGCACGACGATGTGCTCGCGGTGCGTGCCGATCCAGACGGGGACGGCGTGCGGCCCGCCGTCGGGCAGCACGGTGGCGAGGTGGGCGATCGGGGCGCCGTCGAGTACGTCGCGGACGTCGGTGTGGATCATCGTGGTCATCTCCTGCTGAGTGCGAGGGGTGGGGTGACTGCCGGAGGGGGTGGTGGTGGCCGGGGCTGCGATCAGCGCTCGACCGCGTAGTGAAGGTGGGTGACGCCGGGCGCCGGCACGGATTCCATCAGCCGCAGCCGTACATGGCCGGGCAGGCTCTGGAAGAAGGGCCGGCCGCCGCCGAGCAGGACGGGCACCTGGTGGAGGACGACCTCGTCGACCAGGCCCGCCGCGAGCGCTGCGGTGACGACTCCGCCACCCATGAGGCCGACGTCCTTGGGTCCGGCCGCCCCGCGGGCGGCGGCCACCGCGTCCTCGATGCCCGAGGTGACGAGCGTCTGCCGCTCGGTGATCTCCGGGGCGGACCGGTGGCTGAGCAGGAACAGCGGGGCCGTCGGGTGCGGGCTGCCGCCGCCGAAGCGGCCGGAGTCCTCGTACGTGTTGCGTCCGGCGACGATGGCGCCGGTGCGGGCGGACAGGGAGTCGAAGAGCCGCGCGCCGGCCGGGCTCAGCTTGAAGCCGTCGAACTCCTGGCTGGGCGTATCGCCGTCGAAGTACCAGTCGAAGAGCTGGGTGCCGTCGCCGAGGCCGCGCCCGGGGCCTGCGTCGCGGCCGGTGATGTATCCGTCGACCGATACCGCGTGGGCGCTGAAGACCTTGCTCATGTCCGCGTTCCTCTCTGGGGTTCCCTGAAGAGACGCCATGACCGTACCAGATGGCGTTCCCTCAAGGAACCCTGATTGCCGGACTGCTGCCGTCAGCGCACGAGCTTCAGCGGACTGGCGTGCTCGAACGGCACCCGTTGCACCACGTTGCCGTCGGTGGCCAACGCCGAGACGAGCAGGAGGGTCAACGTCGCCGCGATCCGCTCTCTGTCAGGCAATCAGCTCGTCGCGACCTCCACGCTCACTCCTGCTCAGACCTTGACGGCGGGAGACTGCACCCAGGTCGGCACCTCGTCACCGACCCTGATCCTGACGGACGGTGGTTTCGGCGACGTCAAAGTCGACTGGCACGGCGTGATGAGCACGAGCAGAAGCTTCACGGGCGATGTCCGGCATGCGCGGTTCGACCTCAAGAACAGCGCCGGAAATATCGTGAGAGCGATTGACGGTCTGGACGGCCCCGAAATGGTCTTCAACCGATTCATGGGCTACGACTTCCATCGCTTCACCACAATGCACATGGCTCCACGCGATTTCCTCAGCATCGATGAGGTCGACTGGTGGGGAGACTGCTAATAATCGTCAACCCCGGCACCAGGCCGCACAGGCGGACCTGGTGCCGCTGGTCGAGAGCATACGGTTCCTGCCGTCAGGCACTCGGCCAGCAGGTCGACGACGTCGCGCCAGGCCCGTTGCGCGTGGCGGGGGTGGTAGGCGACGCCGGGGACTATGGGGTGGTCGACCGGTGGGTGGTGGAAGGCGTGCAAGGCGCCGCCGTACACCACGAGGCGCCAGTCGACGCCCGCGGCCTGCATCTCGGCGGTGAACGCCTCCCGTTGCGCGGGCGGCATGACCGGGTCCTCCGACCCCACCCCGGCCCACACCGGGCAGCGAATGCGCGCCGCCTCGCCCGGGCGGCCGGTGGCCAGGCCGTTGACCGTTCCGATCGCGCGCAGGTCGGCGCCGTCGCGCCCGAGTTCCAGCGCGATCACGCCGCCGGTGCCGTAGCCCACGGCGGCGATCCGGTCGGGGTCGGTACGCGCTTCAGCGCGCAACACGTCGAGCGCCGCATGGCCGATACCCCGCATCCGGTCGGGCTCGGCGAGCAGCGGCATGCATCGGGCCAGCATCTCCTGGGGGTCACCCAGGTAGCGCCCGCCGTGGAGGTCGAAGGCCAGCGCCACGTATCCCAGCTCCGCGAGCGCATCGGCCCGGCGGCGCTCGACGTCACTGAGCCCCATGCCCTCCGGCCCGACAAGCACCGCGGGCCGGCGATCGGCTCCGGCCGGGAGTGCGAGGTGGCCGATCATCGTCAGTCCGTCGGCCGGGTACTCGACCCTGCGCGTTGCGATCGTCGTCATGCGACCGGACCGTAGTGATCGTCGGGTCCTGTCGAGCCGCTGTTCTGCCGCGGGCAGAACGATGCGGTATCCCCCTTAATGCAGTGACACGTCACCATTATGCCGCGGAGCCCGCTCACGCGGCAGGGGTCTCAGATCGACTCGGCCTCCCCCCGGCCGACGTCGACCTGCTCCTGGCGGAGTACGAACGCCCCTCGCCGCGCGGGGAGTTGGCTCTCCCTCGGGCTCGCCGCCGGGGATTTCGGAATGCCGGGAACTGACCCGGCTCACAGCTGCGGGAGCAAGATGCTTTGTTCCTCGTAGGGTTTCATGATAAAAATCCTCCACTGCAAGTCGCCCAGAGAGTACTGAGGAAGGGCCGGCGGATCCGTCCTGTCCTTGACGGATCCGCCGGACGGTCACCGGCACGCGCCCAGAGTGCCGACCGGGAACAGCCTTACCCGATAACCGTGTTCGACGGCGGGGAAGCTGTTGCCCCGAACGACCCCTCGGCCGATCCCGTCCCTCTTCACGGCGCTCCCTGCAGTTCCACCGCGCGGTGCGCGAAATCCACACGAGGGGACAGCTATGTCCAGAGTGTCACGCAATGCGACGGCCGTGGCCGTCGGAATCATCGGCTGGGCCGCGGTCTTCGCCACCAGTGGCGCAACCAACGCCATGGCAAACACGCTGCCATTCGACAATATGTATCCGACAGAGAATGCGAACTGGCCGTGCGTCGACTACGGCGTCCACGGGAACTTCTGCCAGACGGACAACAGCACCCTGACCGTCTGGCTCCAGGGCACGTTGTCGAGCGGGGACAAGACCACCGTCAAGGGCCGGCTGGCCAACCAGTACAGCCCCACCGACCTCGCCGTGCAGTATCCGGCATCGCCCTCGTACAGCGGAAGCGCCGAGACGGACATCGTCTACCAGCAGAGCACGTCCGGGATGAGCGGCAGCACCATCGGCTTCACCTGGTGCGATGACGCCGTCTCCAGCACTCGCTGCGACCAGCAGTACGTGCGGTTCCGCTACCACGGCATCGACGCGGAGTTGGCCTGCCACGAGACCGGCCATGCGGTCGGCCTCACCCACGGCCAGAACGCCTTCCCTGCGGTGGCCAACGACAACTCGTCGCTCGGCTGCATGGAAACGCCCGACATCGGCAACCGGCCGTCGCTCGGGGCGACGAACGTCGGCGCGATCAACGCGACGTACTGAGAGGCGGAGACCGATGAAGCTCAGAATCAAAGTCACGATGGGCACGGTGCTCGTCGCGGCGGGCACCTGTGCGGCGCTCACCGCGGGCACCCTGGCCGTGGCCGCCACCGGCTCGTCCAAGCCGCCGGCGCCGAAGGTCGTGGTCGCCGACGGCGACGACCTGCTGCCCAGCGCCACCGCGACCGACTGGGTCACCTACAGCGACCACCTCGCCGTGGTCACCGTCACCGCGGAGCACGCGCTGCCGGCGTCGGCGGAGGAGGTCGCGGCGGGCGAGGGGTTCATCCCCCGGGTGATCACCGCGCACGTCGACAAGATCCTCTGGTCGCGGCCCGACGCGCCCGCGGCGCCCACCACGATGGACTGGGACCTCGACGGCTGGACCTTCCACGGCGACGTGCAGACCCCGGTACGCCTGGACGGCGAGCCGAGCATGGCGGTCGGCGAACAGTACGTCGTACCGATCACGTACCTGAGCCCCACCCTCACCGTCAACGAGGCCGGCTGGGAACCGCTCAGCACCGAAGCGCTGCTGCCGGACGCCAACGACACACTGGGCGCCGGCGCCCAGGTCATCGGCTATGACGGACCCGCCTCCGACCCCACCCACGAAAGCGCCGTCAAGGACGACGCGTGGGGCGGCACCCCGGAAGAACTCGCCGCGACCCTGGCCGCGACCGCACCCGACCCGGCCGCGGCCCCGTACATGCAGTTGCCCCCCGACGTGCGCTTCGCGAGCGTCAACAACTCGGACCACACGACCGGCTGACACCTCACGGTCCCCTGCCCGCCAGGTCAGGGGACCGCAGCGGCCGCACGAGCCTGCATCCCTCCGGCACGGCATGGGGCTTTACGGGTCGGAGCCGTCAGTTTGGGGGAACTCCTCGCGATCCGGCGCGGCGCGGTGCAACGCCGCGAGCATGGCCGCCACTGCCGCGGTGACCGGGGTGGTGTGGGTCTTGCGTTCCGCCCAGCGCCAGTCGCCGTCCGGGTTGACCTCCAGGAAGACCGGTGTGCCTGCGCAGAGCAGGAAATCGAAGGCGCCGAAGTGGAGCGACATCGCTGTGGCCAGGCGGGTGGTGGCCTCGGCCACCGACGGGGGCGGGGGCACGGCGCTGACGCCCACCGTGTCGGGCGCCAGCCACAGTGCGGCCGCCGAGCCCTTGTCGATGCGGAACGCGTAGAGCTGCCCGGCGACGTAATAGACCCTCAGCTCCGCCTCGTGCTCTACGTACTCCTGGACGACGACCGGTGGCCCCAGGCCGGCGGACAGCGTGTGCTGTTCGACGACGACGGGAAACACCCCGCGCGGCCGGCCGGGTTCCGGCTCGACGAAGTGCCGGTGCACGGCCTTGACCACCAGCCGCCGGCAGCCGAATTCCGCGAAGGCGCGGTACGGGTCGGTGGTCACCAGCGTGCGCGGCACCGCCACCCCGTGCCGCCGGGCGAGCTCCAGCTGGGCCAGCGGCGCCGGCGCGGAGGCAGGCAGGCTCGTCCCGGAGACTCCGGCCAGCGAGACCGCCGCCGCCTGCCAGGACTCCCGCAGGAACGCGATCCGCGCAGGGTCCCCCGTGCCCTCGATCGCGGCGGGAGCGAAGTGCCTGGTCCAGGTCACGGTCGGCGTCAGCCAGCGCCCGTGCAGCCGGGCCGCACGCCGCTGCGGATCCACCGTGATTCCGGTGTCCGCGAGTTCGTCGGCGTTCAACCGTGCGGTCCGGATCCCCGCGCCGGCGAGCAGGCGCTGTACCGCGTCGAGATCCGCGTCGCAGGCCCGGCTGAGCAGTACGACGGCGGGCTCGGTCCGTGGCCGTACGTCAAGGGTGTGGTCGGGGGATGTGAGCTGGGAGAGGAAGTCCTGGTGGCCGTCAGCCATCGCCGTCGGCGGGCACGTCAGCGGGCACGTCGGCGAGCAGGTCGTCGGCCATCGTCAGCAGCCGGGTGACCGTGGCGCTCACCTTCTCGTCGGCCCGCGGCAGCCGCTGCGCGACCCGTTGCAGCAGGGGTGACAGATCGGGCCCGGTCTTCGGCGCGGCGGCTTGCTCCGCCTCGCTCTTGCGGAGCTGGACGATCAGGTCCAGGACGGTGGCCATCTCGATCGCGAGCAGGCCGAGGGAGGCCATGTCCCCGAGGTCGG
This sequence comes from Actinacidiphila bryophytorum, assembly GCF_016916835.1. Classification (GTDB taxonomy): domain Bacteria; phylum Actinomycetota; class Actinomycetes; order Streptomycetales; family Streptomycetaceae; genus Actinacidiphila; species Actinacidiphila bryophytorum. The sequence continues at coordinate 53,466 of NZ_JAFFIX010000029.1, forward strand.
AGCGCGGGCGGCTGTCCCGGTCGAGTACCTCCAGCACTCCGATGCAGTCGCCGTCGCAGATCAGTGGCGCGGCCATGATGCTGCGCGGCACATAGCCGGTGGATTCCGCCGCGTCGCGGGCGAACTGGGGGTTGTCCGTGACGTCGTCCACCACCAGCGGCTGCCCGGACACCATCGCCCACCCGGCGATCCCCGTACCGCCGGGGAAACGTGAGCCCAGCAGATGGCGCTCGCCCTCGCCTGCCACAGCCTCGAAGACCAGGTCCCCGTTGCTGGGGTCCACCAGCATCACGGAGGTGGCCGCCGCGCCGAAGACGCTGCGGGCGACTTCCACGATGGACTGCAGCAGTCTGCGCTGCGGGATACCCGCGCTTTCCAGCACATCAGTCGACACGCGCGCCTCCATCTCCATCGGGTACGGCTACGTTCTCGGCGGCCAGGTAGAGGACGGACTTCAGCTGGAACGGGGTGAGCCAGCGGTGTTTGCTGAGGATCAGCGCGCAGATGCCCGCGATGTGCGGGGTCGCGAAGCTGTTCCCTGTGGTGAGGATCCGCCGGCCGCCGAGTCCTGCGACCGGCACCCGGACGCCGCGGGCGTAGAACTCGACCGGTGGCGCGGGGTTGTAGTAGTAGGTCATCGGGTCGGGGTTGTCGTGGCTGGCGACGGAGATGACCGAGGGGAAGCGCCACGGGTAGCTGTGGACGGGCATGTTGTGGGCGGATGCGACGATCACACAGCGCCGGAAGTAGGCGGAGTCGGCGAGGTCGCGCAGGGCGGCGCGGAAGTCGGTGCGGGTGGTCGACAGGCTCATGTTGATGACGTCGAAGCCCTGCTCGACGGCCCAGCCGAGCCCGGTCAGCAGGGCGGCGCCGCTGCCGGTCTTGCCGCTGGACAGCACGCGTGCCGAGGTGAGCAGGGCGGCGGGGGCCAAGGAACGGATCACGCTCGCGCAGGCTGTGCCGTGCCCCGCGTTGTCCACCGGGTCTGTCGGTACGACCTGGAGGCCGCCGTCCTCGTCGGCGATCACGTCGACGGCGCCGTCCAGGCCGCCGACCAGGGGGTGATCGGCCTCGACGCCGCTGTCGAGCAGGCACACCCGGATCCCGGAGCCGTCCGCGCCGCCCCAGGCCCACTCGGGGGTGACCGTCCCGAGGGGGCTGACGTCGAAGCGTTCCTCCGGCATCGCGGAGGCGGGCATGCTCCATGCCGGGACGCCCGGGAAGTGATCGCGCGGCGGCCTGCGCCACGGTGTGCCGGTGTCAGTCAACGGTGCCTCCTTCCTTCCTGGCGGTGAGCCAGTCCCGCACCCGGGCCGCCGGCAGTGCGGCGCCCTTCGCCTCGAACTTCCCGAGCGCGGTGGCCGCTTCCTCGGTCGCCCGGCCGGTCGCGCCGGCGGCGTGGAGGACGACCGCCAGGTCGAAGAAGGTCTCACCGGCCAGGGTGAGGTCGTCCGAGCGGGCGGCGAGGACGCAGGCGGCGGTGGCTTCGGCGAGGGCGTCGTCGTGGGCGCCCCGGGCGGAGGCGATCCGGGCGCGCAGCGCGGCGGAGGCGATCCGTGTGCGGGGACTTGGGGCGACGTCGTTGCTGCCCGTCCCCTCCGTGCTCCCGGAGCCCGCCTGGCCGAGGGCGCTCGCCGCGGCGGCGAGCTTGCCCTGGGCGAAGAGTTCCCTGGCTATCGCGATCTCCGTGCCCCGGGTGTCTGGGGCCTTTTCCGCGGAGCGGAGCACGTCCAGGCTCTGCCGGTAGCGGGCCTCCGCCACCTCGTGCTCGCCGGCGAGCGACTCCACGTAGCCGGAGGCGTCCAGCACCACCGCGTCGGCCAGGTCGAGATGGACGTCCCGTGCGTACGTGAGGGCCTCGGCCAGTGTGCTCCTGGCCCCGGTGACGTCCCCGCCGAGTGCCTGCAGCCGCGCCCGCGTCACCAAGACGGGCATCAGCAGCACCCGCGCGGCTGCGAACCGTTCGCAGAGCTGGGTGCACAGTTCGAGTCCCGTGGCGACGGGTGTCGGCGACCACTGGGCCAGCTCGCAGCGGGCGCACAGCAGCAGGTCCTGCTGGTAGCCGTCGTTCAGTGCCCGCGCCCGGTCCAGTCCGCGGCCGATCAGCCTCTCCGCCGAGGCCGCGCGCTCCGCGGTGAGTTCGACGTGGGCCTGGAGCTGGTACAGCCGGCACCAGCTGAGGTCGTCCCCCGGGTCGAGCTCCGCGGCGATCTGCGCCGTCTGGTCCGCCACCACCGCGGGCGGGGTGAGGCCGAGCCGCAGCGTGACGATCCCGTGCTGGATCGCCCGGGTGGCCGCGGCGGCGGGGTCGTCCGGCTGGGCGGCCTCCGCTGCGGCGAGGGCGCTGTGGCAGCGCTGCTCGTCCTGGAGCCAGATGCCGGCGTCGCAGATGTTCAGGGCCAGCGGGGTGTGCCGGCGGTCACCGGGGGGCAGCAACTCGCGGCCGCGTTCGAGTAGTTGGATCGCCGCCGGCAGGTCCTTGCGGGCGAGCGCGCTCATCCCTTCGCGGATCAGCGTGTCCGCGGCGACCCCGGCGAGGCGCGGCAGACTCCGGTCGCCCGGCCGCAGCTGCCAGCTCAGTTCCCGGCTCGCCTCGACATGGACCGCCACCGCCATCGCGTCCGGCGGCCGCTCGTCGGCGAGCTGGTCGGCCAGGAAGCCGTGCCACTGCTCGCGGCGGCTCTTGGGAATGAACTCGTACGCCGTGTCGCGCAGCAGGGTCTGCGTGAACCGGAAGGTCCCGGCCGACCCGCGTTCGAAGATCCGCCGCCGGGTGAGCCGCGCCACGTAGCCGTCGGTCGCCGCGTCCCCGATCCCGTCCGTGCCGGCCATCGCCCGGAGCAGCTCCGGGGTGAACTCGCGGCCGATCACGCCGGCCATCTCCAGCAGGGTGCGCTCGGTGCCGGGCAGCTGGTCCAGCCGTGCTCCCAGCATCGCCTGGGTGGTGGGCGGGATGTGGGTACTGGGGCCGGTCTCGGCGAAGACGTCCAGGAGTTGCTCGGCGAAGAGCGGGTTGCCGTCGCAGAGGGCGGTGACCCGGCGCAGGAGGTCGTCCGGTCGGTCGCCGGGGTACGGATCGCTGCGCGGCGCCAGCCGGCCGACCAGCTCGGCCGTCTGCTCGTCCGTCAGCGGGCCGAGTTCCAGCGTCGCGGCCCGCGGGTTCCTGGCGCCCCAGGAACCGCGGAGGTCGAGCAGCTCGTGGCGGGCCACGCAGAGCAGCAGGACCGGGACGTCCTGCAGCCAGGTCGCGATGTCGTCGATGAGGTCGAGGAGGGTGGGCTCGGCCCAGTGGAGGTCCTCCCAGATCATGATCACGGGCCGCTCGCGGCCGAGGACCTCCAGGAGGTGCCGGACCGCGCAGGCGATGTCCTCGACGCCGACGTGGCCGGGCCGGCCGTCCTGGCCTGTGCTGTTGCCGTCTGCGCCGTCCCGGCCGAGGACCGCCCCGAGGGCGCGCACCACCAGGCTCTGCGCCGTCCCGCGGCCGCCGCCGGAATCGGCCTCCACCAGCCGGACCAGCTGCGGCCATCCCCCGGGAAGGGACCGGAGCATCTCGGCCAGCGGCTGGTACGTGATGCCCCTCCCGTACGGCGAGCAGTGCCCGGTGAGTACGGTCGCCGCACCTTGCGGCATGTCGGCGAGGAACTGCCGTACGAGCCGCGACTTGCCGATCCCGGGTTCGCCGAGGACCGTCGCGAGGCACACCTGCCTGTGCTGCCGGACCTGCCGGAACCCGTGCTCCAGCTCTTCCCGCTCGTCGTCGCGGCCGATGAACGGGGCGTCCGGCAGGGGGTTGTCCTCGGCGGGCGACCGGTCGGTGATCCGCCAGGCCGGCACCGCGTGGGCTTTGCCTTTCAGCCGCAGCGGCGCGACCGGTTCGACGCCGATGCGGCCCCGTACCACCGCCGCGGTGTCGGCGCAGAGCAGCACCTCGCCCGGCCGGGCAGCCGTCTGCAGCCTGCTGGCGGTGTTCACCGAGTCCCCGATCACCCGGAAGTCGTCGCCGACGGTCGAGACCACCACGACGTCGCCCGTGCAGATCCCGGCCCGCGCCTGGAGCCGCACCCCGTAGTCGGCGCTGAGTTCCGCGCTGAGCCCTTCGAGCGCCGCGAGGGCTTCGGTGGCCGCCCGCGCCGCGCGCAGCGTGTCGTCCTCGTGTGCCACGGTGGCGCCGAAGGCGGCGAGGATCGCGTCGCCGATGAACTTCTCCACCGCCCCGCCGTGTTCTGCGATGCACGCTCCGCAGCTGGCGAAGTACCGGTCCATGACCTGCCGCAGCGGCTCGGGGTCCAGCCGCTCCGCCAGAGCCGTCGAGCCGACGAGGTCCATGAAGAGCATGGACACCCGTTTACGGGTCTCCCGCCGCGGCGCGTCAACGGCCAGCGGCGCCCCGCAGCCGGCGCAGAAGCGGTCGGAGTCGGCAGCGGTGCGCCCGCAGGCGGCGCAGTTCACGGGCCGGCCTTCACGGCCGGCACCGGGTCGGGCGTCGGGGCCGGTGCGGCCTCGGTGTCGGGGAGGGCGATCCGGGCGTAGACGCCGGCGGCCACGACGAGCACGCCGGCCCCCGCGATGATGGTGTCGACGGGGGTGAAGTGCATGCCCGCGACCGTGCGGCCGAAGTGCGGGAGTCCGCCGCCGGCCAGCCAGCCCGACAGGGCCGCGGCCAGCAGCGAGGACAGCCGGGTCAGCGGGTAGAACACGGCGACGACGCGGCCGCGGAACTCCCGGGTGGTCGCCGCGAGGAGCAGCGGGGACATCGCGGTGTTCAGCGTGGTGAGCGGGATCGCGAAGGTCAGCATCAGGACGAGGCCGGCGACGACGTTGTCCTGCCGCGAGTAGACGAACAGCAGCGTGCCGGTGATCAGCAGGCCGATCCAGGTGGTGCGGCGGGCGCCGATCAGCTTCACCGCCCGGCCCGCGCACAGCGCACCGGCGATGCCGCCGAAGCCCATGGCCATGCCGAAGTAGCCGAACTGCTCGGCGGAGCCGTGCAGGTTCCCTGTGACGAAGAAGACGTTCAGCGTGCTGAGGGCGCCCATCCCGAGCTGCCCGATGGCGGCCAGCACCAGCAGCGCGACCAGGAACCTGCTGCGGGCGAAGAAGCGCAGCCCGGCCCGGAACTCGGTCAGCAGGCCGGTACGCTTCCTGCCTTCCCCGGCTGCGAGGGCGGCAGGCTCCGCGGCCCCCGGCTCCTTCTCCGGTGCGGACGCGGCCGCCCGTTCCGGTACGGGTGCCGCCGGGATGTCCACCGAGCGGATCGCGATGTACGACACGAGGTACGACACCGCGTTGAGCAGCAGTGCCCACTCCAGCCCCACGCTGAAGAGCAGCGGCGCTGCCAGCGGCGGCCCTATGATCCACGCGGTCTGGGCCGTCGCCTGCGCGATGCCCGCCGCACGGGCCCGGTCGGCCTCCCCCGACACCATCTCCGCGATGACCGAGAAGCGCGCCGGCGTGAAGAACTGCCCCGTCGAGTTGAGCACCAGCACCGACACGTAGATCAGCGTCAGCCACACGGCGACCGGCATCGCGTGGACAGGCAGCAGCGACACCGCGGTCAGCATCGCCACGATCGTCCCGCGGAGCACCTCGGTGCCGAGCATGGTGGCGCGCTTGTTCCAGCGGTCGACGAAGACGCCCGCGATGGGCCCGACGAACAGCATGGCGGCGCCGCCGGCCAGCAGCACCCCGCTGACCGCCTGCGGCGCCCAGGGTTCGCCCTTGGCCAGCACGGTGGCCACCCACAGCACCAGGGTCGTGCTGAACACCGCGTCGCCGACGGTCGACACGGCCTGCCCGAACCACAGCCGGGTGTAGTCGGGGCTGATCAGTGTCAGCCGCGCCCTCATCGGACATCCACAGTTACGGTCATCAGCGCCGTCACCAAGGTGGTGTGGTAGGCCTTCGCGAAGAAGAGGGGGCCGCAGGCGTCGTCCCGGTCGGCAGCCGTACGTCCGGGAAGTGCGCCGCTGGGCAGCTGGGCGCGGGCCAGACAGCGCACCGCTGCCGCGCCCACGGCGGTGTCGAGCGGCGTGCCGCCCAGGCAGTGCCGGGCGGTGACCAGCTCCGCGGCCAGGTCCCACCAGTCGTGCCGGACGCAGTGCTCCAACTGCCGGTCGAGCAGGTCCGCCGCGGCCGCCAGGGCGTCAGGGGTCAGACCGGGGGCGGTGCGGCCGAAGTCGCTGAGGTACGACGCGGAGTGGGTCAGCGCGTACGCCCGGGGGACCGTGACCGGGGGCTCCGGTGGACGGCCTTGGGGGGCGGCCGGCAGGGTGACCAGGACGTTCGCCTCGACGAGGTCCTCGTACGGCTCGATCGTGTGGCGGACCCCCGCCTTGTCCGCGTAGAAGCGCAGCTCCAGCCGTTGGTACGGCAGCCTCGCGCCCGGCGCCAGGTCCTCGGGTGCCGGCGGCGCACCGCCGGTCCAGGGGTCCACCCCGTGCGGCGCCAGAGCGGCAGCCACCAGCCGGTAGACGGCGGCGGCCTCGGGCTCGGCGGTGAGGAGGCCAGGGAAGCCGGGATGCTGCCATATGGTGCGGAGCAGGGCGTTGGCCTTGTCCAGCCGGGCGTCCTGACCGTCCTGCCGGGACCAGCAGTGGCACAGCAGCGCCAGCTCCAGCGCGGCCTTCGCCCGGCCGAGGCCCGGGGTGCGGGCGTCCGCCCCGAACGGGTCGAAGTAGTCGAGGTTCTCGACCATCCACCCCAGGGTGCCCGCGGACAGCCCTTCCAGATCCGCCTCTACGCTCACAGGCGCCCCGTCTCGTCGAGGTGGTCGAGCAGCGCCGCGTCGACGGCGTCACGGAACGCCGCGCGGGTCCGCTCGTTCTCGTTCTGCCGGTACAGGTCCTGGCAGCCGACCCAGCGCTCCCGGGTCACGGTGTCCGGCAGATAGCCCCCGGTCACGGTGCCGACCTCCCAGTCCGACCGTCCTGCGGTCTCCCAGCAGCTGGCCAGCGTGCCGTCGGCGCTGACCACCGCGCCGTACCGCCCGTCGCGATAACCGCAGGTGGCGCACGGTCGGCGGGCCTGCGGCCGGGACACCCGGAAGCCGAGTTCGAGCGCTCTGCGCTGCCAGCGGCCGAAGCGTGCCGACAGGTCGCCGGTGTAGAGCAGCTCGTTGGTGAAGCCGACGCCGACGTCGCCGACCGGGGCGAAGTACAGCGTGCAGCGGGAGGCGTCGAGTTCCGCAGCGAGCCGGTCGGTCAGCGTGTCGATGCCGCCGAGCGTCTCCTGGGAGACGTTCACCCGCAGGGTCCAGGTGATCGCGGTGTCCTCGCCGGCCCGCGCGATGTTGCGGACGATGGCGTCGAACGTCCCGCCGCCCTCGGCGCGCCGGACGCGGATCCGGTCGTGGTCGGGACGGTCGCCGTCGAAGGTGACCTGGACGTGATCGAGCCCCAACTCCGCGAGCTGTCCTGCCAGCTGCGGGGTGAGCAGCGTCGCGTTGGAGATCATCCAGGCGGAGGTGGGGCCGAGGGTGTCGGCGGCCCGGCGCAGCAGTTCCAGGCAGCCGCGCGGGTTGAGCAGCGGTTCGCCGCCGAAGAGCATGATCCGCAGCTTCTCCAGTCCGGCCGCGGCCATCTGCCGCTCGGCGAAGCCGAGGATCGACGTGATGGTCGGGGTGGTCAGCCGCGCCCGGGCGATCCGCGGTGGGCGGCTGCCGCGGTCGGCGTCCGCGTCCTGGCCGGTGTTCTGGAAGCAGTATCCGCAGCCGAGGTTGCACTGGGTGCTGGTCAGCACGGTGAGGGAGTAGGTGCGCGGCAGCGGGGCGCTGCCGAGCAGCCCGCGCTCGCGCAACTGCCGCTCGGTGTCCGGCCGCAGTGTGCCGCCGGCCGTCAGATGCCCGTCGCGGAGCCGGGCGACGGCGCCGTTCGGGGCGAGGAACCACCAGTTGCGGCTGCCGCGGAGGATGCGGGCGCCGCCGGTCTGTACGGGGACGGTCTCGACCGTGGTCACCGGGCAGCCCCCCGCAGTTCCGGGGTCCGGCCGGCCGGACCGGTGCCGTCCGCCCGGCGGCGAGAGATGATCAGTGCGGTCATCGCTGTCACCAGGGTCGTCTGGTACGCCGCCCGGAAGAACGCGGTGCCCCCTGCCGTCGCCCGCCCCGCGGCGGTCCGTCCGGGAATCGCCCCGTCGGCCGTCTGCGCACCGGCCAGCATCCGCAGCGCGGCCGCGTCGGTGCGCGCCGGATCGCCGCCGAGGCAGTGCTGGGCGAGCACGAGCTTCCCGGCCAGGTCCCACTCCCCCTGCCGCACGGACTGCTCGATGAACCGGTGCAGCACCCGCCGGGCGTGCTCGCGAGCGTCCTCCCCCAGGAGTGATTCCCCGAAGCCGAAGTCGGTGAGATAGAACGCGGTGTGCGCAGCCACGCACGGATCCGGATCGTCAGCCCGCTGCCCGGACAGATACCGGGCGAGCTGACTGGCATGGTACAGAGCCTGGTACGAATCCAGCTGGTGGGCGGCGCCGGCGAGATCGGCGAAGAACCGGGTGGACAGCTGGTGGTACGGCGTCTTCCTGCGCGGTGTCAGATATCCTTCGGCGGCGATCCGCTGGAGCACCGCGCGTCGCAAGTCCCCGTCCGCGGGAGCGAGCGCCGCGTACGTCAGCTGGATCGGCCGCGCGTAGTCCGGGTCGGCGGTGAGCAGACCTGCGTACGCGGGCGAGCGCCAGGCGGATTCCACGGTCGCCTGCACCTCGCGCAGACCGGGGTCTGCCGGTGCGGCCTTCGCCCAGTAGCGGCAGAGCAGAGCGAGTTGCAGCAGCGCCTTGACCCGCGGGGTGACGGGCAGTTCCGCGCGGCCGGCGGGTGAGTCGAGGTAGCCGGCGTGGACACGTATCCACTCCAGGGCACCTTCTGCCAACTGCCTGACCGGCGCCTGATCGACTCTGTGCGTACCCATGGTCTCCCTCGTGGTCGGGGACTGACGAGCCACCTGCTCGATCACATCGGCCGCACGCCCGGCGCTGTCTCCCGCGGCCAGCCTGCTGCCGAGGGCGCGTGCCCGTTCCCGCAGGCCGTCGTCCTGCCAGGCCGCGGCGAGCACGTCGGCCGGGTCGGCCGCATCCGGCAGATCGCGGTTCGGCAGGTACGCGGCCACGCCCGCGCGCAGACAGGCCCCGGACAGCAGCGGCTGCTCGGAGCCGTTGGGTGAGACGGTCAGCGGGCGCCGACGCAGCAGCGCGGCCAGAACAGGAGCGCTGGTGCCGCTGGTCAGCACCAGTCCGGCCGAGTCGATCAGCGGTCCCATCCACGGCTTGCGCACCAGCAGGATGTCCGCTCCGGGAGCGGGCTGCGGGTCGGTCGAACGGCCCTGCTCGACCACGGCCTGGAACCGGCCGCCGGTGAAGAGGGCGTTGAGGCGGGGCCAGGGGTTCTTGCCCCCGAAGAAGCGGCCCAGGTGTACGTAGACGACGGGTTTGCCGGTGCGCGCCAGATGCGCCCGTACGGCTTCGACTTCGGCTGGGTCGGCGGCGGGCTCCCAGGCCAGCGGCCCGACCTGGTGCACTCGTGCGGGCAGCACCGCACCGGGGTGTTCCAGCAGCGGGTCGCCGCGCAGCAGCAGCGCGTCGCCCGGCAGCGGGCTGCCTGCCCACCGGGAGGGCCGCGCTGCCAGGCCCGCCTGCTCGCGGGTGTCGGCGTACCACTGCAGCATCTCGGCGGTGCGGTTGCCGCGGGGCCGTCCCCACTGCCGCTCGCCGGCGCCGCCGGAGCGGTAGTCCCACAGGTGGACCGAGAATCCGATCACCACCACGGGGATGTCCAGTACCTCGGCCGCCGCCAGCGGCCCGTTGCACAGCACGGAGGTGACCAGCAGGTCGGCCCCCGTCTGCCGGGCGGCACGGGTGACCGCCTGGTACTGCTCAAGGCCGGTGGTCCCCCACCAGGTGGGCGAGAAGGCCCGCCGTCCGCCGAAGTCCTCCGCCGCCGCGAACGGCAGCCCGGCCTCGGCGACGACAGGACCGGCGGCCGCGTGTCCGAGCACGCTGACCCGATGACCCCGCCGCTGCAGCCGGCGCCCGGCCGCGAGCGCCGGATACAGGTAGCCGCCGCTGCTGTGCGGGCACAGCAGGATGTTCATGGGCCCTCCCGGCCGCCGCGGCTGGGGTGCGCTCGAAACGTGCGGAGCGCACCCCAGGGGCCACCCGGCTTCCGGCAGGAACTGCCGTCGGCCGGGTCACCAGTTGATCAGAGCTCGGAGCTGTTGTTCGTGACGCACCAGTCGGGCTCGACAACGCCCTCTTCGCCCAACTCGTGGGCGACGACCTCGACCTCCTCGGTCTCGGTGGCCTCGGTCTCGGCGCTCTCCGGGTTCACTTCCTCGGGCATGAGGTCCTCCTTCGCTTCGGCGGCGTCCGCGACACCGCCCCAGAAGGAAGCTATGAGGCCCCGGTATGCCAACGACTTTCCACCGGTTCGAAAACGGTATGACGCCCGCTCACGAACACCGCGAAGGGAAGCCGGGGCATTTCGTACCGCACGGTGTCCGCGGCCCCCTCTCCGCCGACGACGGTGAGGATGCCGGCCTCCAGCAGCGTCTCCAGCAGCCGGATCGCCGTACCGGTCTCGGCCTCCAGGACCGCGGCCGCCTGCTGGAGCGTGAACACGGGCTCCGCCAGGGTGCCCAGCCGGAACACCGCCCGGTGCGCGGGTCCCGGCAGGTCCCCGATCGCCTCGGTCAGCCGGGAGCGTACCGCCGGATCGCTCCCGCACAGCTCGTCCACCAGACCGCCGGGATCCGCGATCCGGGCCGCGTACTCGCGCAGCGGCACATGGCGCAGGAACGCCATCCGCTCCGCCGCCAGCCGCACCCCGAGCGGCAGCAGCCCGCACGCCGCGACCACGCGCTCGGCGGACTCCCGGTCCGCGGTCACCCGGTCAGAACCGATCACCCGCCCGAGGAACTGCAGCGCCTCGGCCGGGGTGAAGGTGGACAGCCGGACCCGGTACGCGCCCTCCAGACCGGTCAGCGCCGGCCGGGCCGTGACGATGACCGCGCTCTCCCCGGTCTCCGGCAGCAGCGGACGCACCTCCGACTCCCGCCGGGCGTCGTCGAGGACGACCAGCGCCCGGCGCTGGGAGAGCCATGTCTGCCACTCCCGCCGCGGGTCGGCCCGCCCACCGGGCGTCCTCGCCCTGGCGAACGGCAGCTGGGACACCGCGTCCTCCAACGGCCGCAACCTGCCGTCCTCGCCGCGCAGCCGGACGAAGACACGGCCGTCGGAGAAGTGGTCGCCGAGCCGGTGCGCCACCCGTATCGCCAGCGCCGTCTTCCCGGCGCCGAGCGGTCCGCTCACCACCACCGGCCCGCTGCGCCCGCGGATCAGCACGTCCGCCACCTCGTCGGCCTCCGACTCCCGCCCCGTCAGGTTCGGCAGATCCCACGGCAGCAGGTTCGGCGCGTGCGACCGCTCCCGGCGCGGCACTGCGGACCGGGGCTCGGTGTCCTCCTGTTCGCGCAACATCGACTGGTAGAACCGCCCCAGCGCCGGGCTCGGCGGCAGCCCCAGCTCACGGGCGAGGGCCTGGCGCAGGTCGTCGTACACCGCCAGCGCCTCGGATCGCCGCCCCGCCCGGCACAGCGCGGTCATCTGCGCCATCCGCAGGCGCTCCCGCAGCGGATGGCGCTGCGCGATCTCGGTGAGCCGCTCGATCGCCGCGGCCCCGGCGCCCGCCGCGATCTCCGCCTCCGCCCAGTCCTCCGAGACCTCCAGGAAGCGCCGCTCGAGCCGCCGCGCGGCATCCCCGATCGGCGGAACACCACGGAACCCGTCCAGCGCCGGCCCGCGCCACAGGTCGAGCGCCTCGGTCAGCGAGCCGACCCGGGCCCGCTGTAAGAAGGAGAGCGCGTCCAGTTCGTCAGGGGACGCCTGGAGTACGTAGCCGCCGCGCTGATGGACGATCCGCGAACCGGTCCCCCCGTCCAGCAGCCGGCGCAGCGCGGACACGTACACCTGGATGTTCTTGCGGGCTGTCCGCGGCGGATCGTCCGCCCACAGCGCCTCGACCAGCACGTCCGACGAGACCCGCGCGTTGGCGTGGGCCAGCAGGGTGGCCAGCAGCGTCTGCTGCTTCCTCGATCCCGGGTCCACCGGGAAGCCGTCCCGGAGCACCTGTAACGGACCGAGGATCCCGAAGCTCACGCCCATCGTCACGCCAGCTTGATGGCAGTGGAGTGACCCTCGACCTCGGCGTCCGCGACCGCGTCCAGCCTCAGTTTGACGGAGTTGAGGACGGCGACCTCGTCCTCCGTGAGCTGCGCCAGCACATCGCGCTGCGCATCACTCAGCAGATCGACCGGATTGCCGGCCTGCCGCAGGGACGCGAGGGGATCGAAGTCCATGGTTGCCTCCAGTGTCGTATGTCGGCATGTCATGTACGGAGCCAGCTCAAAGTACGTTCGCAGACGAACAGTTCCCGGAGGCCGACCGATTTTCCCCCCGGAGGGTCGGACTCCGGCACACCGAGGCATGCGCAAGCGCAGCTTCGGGCGGTACGTCCCCCTTCTTCCTATGATGTTCCGGTCAATACCACGGCATGTGACAGTATCGTGACGCGTTCATGCTGACGTCGTTTCCGGGGTGGTGGCAAGAGGTGAACCGGGGGGACGTGAACCGGTGCAAAGCGCCCCCGCTGGTACAGCGGGGACGCTTTGCGAGCCGGCAGCCGACCGCGGCGCCCCCCGCCCGGAACCGGACCGTCCGGCCCACCCGTCGGCGGCCCGGCGGCGACCCGGCGGCCGCTCGGCTTACCGGGGCGCCCGACAGCGGTAGGCGCCGCACCCGCCACGACGATCAGCGGCATCCTCCCGGGGTGACCGGCGCTCGGGGAGCAGGCCGCGCGACGTGAAAACAGCTGCGCAGGTCGGATGCAGCGATGCGACACTGCCCTGTATGACCCGGCCAGAGCTGTCCGAACTCGATTATCTGCGCGAGATCGAACGGCTCGCCAAAGCTGTCACCTCCGTGGCCGCGGGCGAGCCCTGGTACGCCACCGGCACCGAAGGTGAAGGGCCGCTCCAACGCAGCGTCAACACTCTGGGCCGGGCGCTGCGGCACTACCACTTCCCCCTGGACGGATGTCTGGAGGAAGAGGCGCACCGCCCAGAAGTCCCCCTCGCCGCCGTGGCCGTCATCCGCCCCGAGGCCATGCCTATCGCCATCGACGAGACCTACCCCCAGGCCTGTGCTCGGCTGGGAGTAGAAGCGCGCCCCGAGGGATGGGCGCTGTGGAACACCTGGGCCGACGGCGACGCGAAGGTCACCATGGTCGTCTCCGCCGTGGACACCACCGAGGGCCTGCTCACCAACTGGGCCAAGGGCAGAAACCTGCTCCCCGTCATGCCTCTGCCCTCCCAGATCGCCCAAGTCCACGCAGGCTGGACCGGCTGGGCCTCGATCTTCTCCCCCTACGGCAAAAGGAAACTCGGCCTCAACGGATAGGCGGCGAAGCCGCCGAGACAGGCCGCTACGGGACGGCAGCGCAGGACTTCCGCGTAGTCGGACGGCGTCCGGTTCGTGACGGGAGGTCAGAAGCCTGGTGGGGTGGCAGGCGAAGCGAAGCAGGCACGGCGTCCAAGATCATGGAGTTTTCGATGCGCCGTGATCCCGGCGGAAGACCGTGCGTGCCGACGCATCATCCCCCATACCTGCTCCACACGGCGGCCGAGGCGTGCCTTGGCACTCGCCGTTGCTCCCCTCCTCAGCGGCTCGGGCGTGGAAACAGGTCAGCCGCATGTCGTCGCATCTGCCCAACTTGCCTGACTCAAGGAAGGTTGCCCACTACTATCTCTTTAATGGACCCTCGTCGATCCCCGTATACCCCCAACCCAGGGACCCCACCAGCTCTACTGGCGGGACGCGCCGACATTCGGGAGAATTTTGAAATCGCACTGGACCGCCTATCGATGGGAAGATCGGCAAATATACCCATAATCACCGGGGGTCGCGGGTCGGGAAAGACGGTTATATTCGACTCCTTAGTCAATTCCGCGCGCAATAAGGGTTGGTTCGTTGCCGCAGAGGAAGCCATTCCAGGTCGAGACTTCAAGACACTCATTGCGATAATGGCGCATGAGACCTTGAAGGAGATGAGCGCTCGCCATCGAGTGTCGGAGCAGATCAAGAGGGCATTCGGAATACTCAAGGCTTTCGCCTCGATTTCCGTCGGTGGAATACGGCTAGATATAGACGTAGATGCCGTTACCGGGACTGCTGACACGGGAATTATCGAACGAGATATCCGGCAGCTCATACTTGAACTGGGGAAGCTTGCGCGTTCGCATTCCACGGGAGTTTTGTTTGCGCTGGATGAGGCACAAGCTGTTCCGCAAGAGCAGTATTCAGTGCTGGATTCGGCTCTGCATGCAGCCGCCCGCACCGGTCTGCCACTTTCATTCCTAGCCGCTGGCCTTTTTCCTTCTTGGCAGGTGACGGGAGAAGGAGCCGACCGGGACCCATTTAGCACTACGACACCCGCCAGCCGTAGCGGAGTCCTCCGTTACATCAGGCTTGAGCCGCTTAATCAACTGGAATCCCGTCGCGTTCTCGAACTTCCCGCAGAAGCAGAAGGTGTGGCCTGGAAAGGCGATTCCCTCGAACGAGCGACACAATTCTGCGAGGGAAGCCCGTGGATGCTTCAAATGGTGGGCGAAATGGCGTGGGCGACGGCCTCAGGCGAACACATTCGGTCCAGCGATGCACTAGTAGCAATCAGCGAAGTGGACAAGCGCCTCGGAGAGTGGTTCATTCCCAGACTCCTGCGCCACCTCTCAGATGCGGACATTGCCGTTTTGAACGCCATCGCCAAGGCGGGTGGGCGAAATGTTCACGCTGGAACGCTGTTCGGACAGCTCCCGTTCAATCCCCGCGGCTCGTTGATTGAAATGGCCCGTCAGGATCTCATAGAAATATTCTGGCCTTACGACCGACCCGGCCTCAGAAGAGACCGAGCCCATTTCAATATCAGCATTACCGTACCAGGGCTGACCCGACATGCGGTGAAGTTTGCGCAAAGCCGTCTGATCGATGATGCGGACTGGTCGATGCCGCCAAATGCGGGAAATGGAGAATAGCTTATATCGCGAGGCAATAGCGCCCCATAGAGTTCCAATATGTAGCCGGGTGCGCGCAGGTCACCTCAGCCATTGTGCAGCAGAGCTTCGGGGTAGTCGGACGGCGTCCGTGACGGTGGCGACCTTGATTCTTCCCTGGAGCGGGATGTCCTCCCATGGCAGGGACTTGTGTTGCGCACGGAGCTTCTTAGCGTTGCCCTTGACAGGCCGTCAGGGTGAGCACGACGGCCAGAGCGTGGCGCACGCCGCGAGGATTATGCGGGTCGGGGACGCCGGTGAGACACTCCAGCAGCCCTGGTACTTCAGTCGGGGCGGGTGCGCGGAGTCCCGGAGTTGGTCAAGGGCGGCAGGGATCGCGGACGATGCCCAGATCCATCATGTTTCTGACTTCTCGTCAGGAAACGGATGTCCGCCTATGTCGAGGCCCTGGACAGCAGCGGCTTGTACGTGGGAAGGACCGAGTTTCACCCTTACGACGACAAGCTCTGGATGTACGGCACCCAGCCCCCGCCAGGGGGTCTGGTGCACGATCGAGTTACGTCTTGACCTGCACCAGACCCGGGCAATACAGCTAGCACGCCGCTGCGTGGCGGCAGAGCTGCTGCCGCTCGCCGTCACGGATCCGGACCGCGGTCGGTTCCCGGTCGTGCACGGCGATGCCCTGGGCACGGAAGAAGTCGAGCACGGCCTGACCTTCCGGGGCCGTGGCGTGGGTACGGCGGTCAGCCGAGGACGAATGGAAGTCTCGCGGCCAGCTCGCCCAGGTCGGACTTCTCCGCGTCGGTCGGGGGACGCCGTCCCGTGCCGACCAGCAGTGCGTCCTTGTCCGGGAAGGACGCGGGGAACGCGGCCCCGGCGATCTTCTCCAGCAGCTCGCGTGAGCGGGCGAGACCCTCCGCGGGGGGCTCGGCGACGTCGGCCAGGTGCGCGGCCAGGTCGAGGTGGTGCAGCGTCCACTCCAGGACGTACGCGGCGAGGTAGTCGCCCGCGGTGAGGACCTCGTCACGGGTGCTGACCCGAAGGGCCGGATCGGCGAATTCGGCCGCGCGACCGGCGGCGGAACCGACGTCGTCCAAGTGGAACTTGAGCAGCCACGGCTCCTCGTACGCGGCGGCCAGCCGGACGATCAGCGCGTCGAGCGGATCGTCGCCGGTCGGCGGCGTATCGGCGACCTCCCAGTAGCTCACCGCGTCGCGGGTCGGTTCCGAATCGGCCGGGGTCACGAGGGTGATCAGGACGTCCTGGGCGTCGATGACCAGGTGGCACACCAGATCGCGAACGAGCCAGCCGGTACAGCCGGACGGCTGTGCGAAGTCCTCGTCCGCAAGGTCGGCGACCGCCGTACGCAATGCTGCCCAAGAGCGTGAGAAGAGATCCACGGCCGCAAGGTAACAGCACCGGCCCACTGGTGGCCGGTTCCCTGGCATCCGCGACGGGGCTCCGCCGGCGCAGCAGGCCGCCTCCGTTGGCAGTGGCTGCTTGTACGGTCGGCACATGGTTGATCAGAACACCCCCTTGTCGTCTGTCAGCGACTTCACGGCCTGGGAGCCGGTGCTGCGGCTCATACTGGGGGACGACGCGGAGCGGCGTGCCGGGCGGTCGGCCCGGGTGGCAGGACGCATCTTTCAGTCCGGGTGGAGCATGTCCTATCGCGGCTCCATGACGCCGACGGCTCGGACTGCCGTGCAGAACATACAGGCGGCGCTGGCGCGCGGCGGAGTCCAGGAGGCCGCGTTCAGCGCGGAGGCCCGACCGGATGGACGGACCACGCTCGGCCTGGTCTGGCCGAGCCCGGCCGTGGAGCCCGTTTACGCCTATGCGGGCCTGGGGGTGCTCCTGCTGGCCGACGGCGCCCTTCCCGCGCCCTGGCTCCACCACCCCGTTCCGGCGCCCGGAGCGGTACCGGCGCCGTCGGCGGATCCGGAGCTGCTGGAGCGGACGCTCCGCGAACGGCTGCCCGACGCCCTGGGCGCGACGGAGGAGGAGATCGCCGCCGCCGAAGCGCGCCTCGGCGTCACGCTGCCCGATGAGCTCAAGGTGCTCTGCCGGGTGGCAGGAGGGAACTGGGAGAATGACTTCGAGACGGCGCGACTCGTCGACAAGGCGGTCGGCTGCGAACCCTTCGGCGTGGAGCACCTGTTCAGCCTCGACGCGGCGTCCCGATGCCTGGGCTGGGACCTCGGCGCGACGATGGCGATCTGCACCCGGCCCGACGCCGCCGTGCAGGACCTGGCCGGCTCACCGGGCTGGATCGGCTTCGGCACCAACGGCGGCGACATATTCGCGGTCGACCTGACCCCGGGCCCGCGCGGCCGAGTCGGGCAGATCATACTCGCCAGTCACGAGGAGACCCTCGGCGCCGAACCCGTGGCCGATTCCCTCACCGACTTCGTTCTGGGCCGGGTACAGGAAGAACGCCCCGACCGCCGTGAAGACGAACTTCCGGTCGTGGCCAGGGTCGGCACCGGACACCTCGAGACGGTCCAGGCCGCCGCCCACCCCGCCCTGGAAGTCCTCACCCTCGACCCTTGCGACGGCGCACCGTTCCACCTCGCACCCGTCGCCGGGCTCCCCCGCCTGCGTACCCTCACCGCCATGCCCGGCACGCTGGCCGACCCCCTGGATGTCGCCGGGCTCACCGCACTCGAGTTCCTGGAACTCGGCGCCCAGGACTGGCGTGTCCTGCTGGACGCCGGAGCCGTCCCGCGCACTCTCAAAGCCGCAGCCGTTGCGGCGCAGCACCAGGACTACCTGTCCGCCGTGGCCCTCGCCAACGAGATCCTGGCCCTCTGGGACCGGCCCCAGATCGTACAGACGCTCCTTGAGGGAGACCTCGGCCCCGCGGCCTGATCGGACTCGGCGATTCGAGAGGACCGGCAGGGCCGCCCATACCGGGGCAGGCGGTCGCCCGATTCGGGTCGGTGCGGACCTTGCCGAGCACACGCCGGTTGGCGGCAACGCCACCCACGGAGATCGTGAGGGACTCGCGGTCACAACCCGCGTGGGCAAGATGTTTCAAGCCATCGCCGAGCAGCATCGAGGCCGGACCGTCGCCGTCATCGACCACTTCGCCAGCCTCACAGTCGGACGGCTCCGACTGGCACTGCCCCTCATGGCCAGACGCCCACTGACGTGCTGCAACCCGCCGTATCAGCTACTTGATGAGTAGGTCAGGAGAAGCAAGCATCGGCGACAGAGCCGAGAGGGTCGGGGTCGACCGCCCAGGGCCGTACGCGGGCATCGCCGGGCGATGCGTGCCTTCGAGGAAGTGAGACACCGTGAAGGTGTACGACGTCAAACGCGAGCGGAAAGACTTCTACGCCCCCAAGAACACCGCGTGGGCGATAGTCGACGTTCCCGAGCAGCAGTTCATCGCCGTCGACGGAGCAGGCAACCCCAACACGGCTCCCGCCTACGCCAGCGCGGTCCAGGCTCTCTACGTGGTCGCTTACACCCTCAAGTTCGCCGTCAAGCGCTCGGCGACCGGCGACCACGAGGGCCGCAGCGCCCAGGTCCTGCACATCGGCTCGTACGACGACGAGGCACCCGTGCTGCACGAACTCCACCACACCTACCTCGCCGCCCAGGGCCTGCGGCCGTCGGGCCTGCACCATGAGGTCTACCTCAGCGACCCCCGCAAGACCGCCCCCGAGAAGCTGAAGACCGTTCTGCGTCAGCCCGTCGAGGACCTTGCCGGATAACCCTCCAGGTCAGGCGCTCGCCAGAGGCGAGGCTGCGGCCCTCGCGGGACAGGACGAACCCTCGGGAGGCTTTGATGGTGCATCAACTTGATCATCACTGCGTCGCGGGAACGGTGCGGAGCGGGGGGTGTGATCGTCCGGGAGGCGCACGGGTAACCTCCCGTTGTGATCGACTCTCTGTCTCCGCGTGCCGTGGTCGTGCTGCCTGGCGGGTTGGGCGGCCCGTTCGCCCCGCTTCCGTTGTTCGCGACCTCCGCTGCCGCGGCGCGCGGCGCGCAGGTGCATCGTGCGTGGTGGGAAGCACCGGCTGGTCTTCAGCATTCGGAGCGTTCCGAGTGGGTCGCGCCGCGGGCGACGCCGGTGCTTGACGAGGCGGCAGCTGCTGTTCCCGGAGGATCAGTCTTCGTCGTCGGCAAGTCGCTGGGGAGCGCCGCGGCCCCGCTCGTGGCCGAACGCGGCTTCTCGGCTGTGTGGCTGACCCCGCTCCTCACCGATCCGCTGGTAGTGGCGGGGCTTCGCGCCGCCCGAGCTCCGTTCCTGCTCGTAGGCGGAACGTCGGATGCGTTGTGGGACGGACAGGTCGCGCGCGAGCTCACGCCTTTCGTGCTCGAAGTCGACGGCGCGGATCACGGGATGGAGGTTCCGGGACCCCTCGCTGCTTCCGCAGCCGTGCTCGGCCAGGTAGCCACCAGGATTGAGCAGTTCCTCGACGAGACCGTGTGGCCCCGATCGCGCTGAAGCCCTCCGGCAGTGTCCCCGGACGTCCAATCGGTTCGCCGGCAGTCCCGCTGTGCTGATAGACACGTGCGATGGATGACGACGACCCGCGCGGGCTCCCAGCGGGGCAGTCGGGGCTGATCGTGAGGGTCCCGGAAGCGGAGTCCGTCGTGGGGGCGTGGCGTGATCGGCTCGACCCTTCCGCCCGTGCCGGCGTCCCGGCTCATGTCACCGTGCTCTTCCCCTTTCTCGACGCGGGTCGGATCGACCAGGAGGTCTGTGCCGCGCTCGGCGAGGTGCTGGGCGAACACCGGTCCTTCCAGGCCAGGTTCGACCGCTGCGGGCGGTTCCCCGGTGTGCTCTACCTCGCTCCCGATCTGGGGGATCACTTCCAGCGCCTCACCGAGGCAATCGCCAGGCTGTGGCCCGAATGCCCGCCGTTCGGGGGACAGTTCGCCGAGGTGGTCCCGCATCTGACCGTTGCCCAGGGGCAGGACGAGGGTGTGATGGAGATGGTCGAGATGGACCTGCGCACTGCTCTTCCCGTCGTCGCGCAGGTCTCGTCGGTCGACCTGTTCGTCCACGACGGGAGGCGGTGGCGGAGTCGGGCCGCCTTCCCCCTGGCGTAGGTCCCCGTCCTCCCCCGGCGGCCGGAGGCCGTTCTCTCAGAACTTGCCGGCTATCGCGGCCGCACCGACGCCGCCGACCGCGATCAGCAGGATGAACGTGACGGTGTGCCAGACGAGGATCCGGTTGCCCTCCGGGCCTGGGAAGCTCTGCTCCCGGCTGCCCATCTGTGCCCATTCCTCCGGGTGTTCGGCCGAGAATGCGCGGCGGACGGGGACGGCGCGGCGCAACCAGTACGCGAGGTTGCCGCCGAGTGCCGCCACGACGAGGACCCACCAGGCGATCAGCATGGGCGGCAGCCTAGCGGCGTGCGGGTGGTGCCAGGGAGGAACCCTTCCGCCCGGGCTGCGTCCTCCATCGCTCCAGCAGCAGGACGTTTGCGACGGCCGCTGCGGTGAAGAGGGCGACGTCGAGGGTGCCGCTGGCCGCGGTCAGCCAGGCTGCGTCGCTGCCGTCCGCGCGGGTGGCCGCCAGCAGGAGGCCGCCCACGCCCTTGAGGGCCGCGTATCCGCCGTAGACGAGCACGGTCGCCGCGAGGCCGCACGGCAGGGTGAGGACGATCGCCACGCCGTACGGCCAGCCCGTGCCGCGTACCGCGCCGGTGGTGGCCAGGCCCGCCACCGTGAGGACGTACAGCGCCTCGGCGGAGCGGAGTACGGAGGGTCGGTTCATCGGGGGCCTTCCCGTCAGGTGTCGGGAAACAGTGTCGGGCACGGCCGCCGGGTGCTCACCCAGGGCGCGGAGGCGACGATCGGGGGGCTCGGTCCCCTGGTGACGGCGTCAGGCGCCCTGGACGTCGTGGAGCCGCCGGCGTACCGCGGCCGCCCGGTCGTGGCCGATGTCGGTGAAGAGGGTCAGGGCCTCGGTCCAGGCGGCCTGAGCCTGGGGGTGGCGGCCGGCGGCCAGGAGGGCCTGGCCCCAGCCGTCGGACGCGTCGGCGAGGAGGTACTTGTCGCCGACCGAGCGGGCCAGGTCGACGGTGTCGCCGTAGCCGCGGACCGCTCGCTCGACCTCGCCGCGTGCCAGGTAGACCGCGGCCAGGTGGCTGAGCAGGCTCACGCGGCCGCGGCGGTCGCCGACCTTCGTGCCGTCGGCCCGGGCTGCCTCGGTGACGGTCTGGTTGTCCTGCATCGACAGCATGAAGTAGTGCTCGGCCTGGTCGAGGTCGCCGGTCTCCTGGTGGATGCAGCCGAGCAGCCGGTAGGCGGTTCCGCGGCCGCCGATCGCGCCGGAGCGCTCGAAGACCTCCAGGGCCTGCGTGTACGCCGCGATGGCCTGCTCGTAGTCCTTGCGGTCGCAGGAGACCTCGCCGAGGTTGAGCAGCACCGGCCCCATGCGCACCCAGTCCCCCAGTTCGCTGAGGATCGCGTGGGCCTCGCGGTAGCGGCGCTCGGCCTCGTCCAGCCGTCCCAGGAACCGCAGGGCCAGGCCGAGGCCGCCGGTGACGCGGGCTTCCACGGCGCGGTCGCCGAGCGCCCGGGCGGCGTCCACGGCGTACTCGTGGGCGGCGACGGAGTCGGCGAAGCGGTAGTGCAGCGCTGCGGCGAACTTCTGTGCGACGGCCAGCCGCCAGACGGCCTCGTGCAGTCCCAGGTCCCGGGCGGCGTGCTGGACCGCGATCAGGTTGTGCCACTCGTGGCCGAACCACCCCAGCGCCTCGTCGTAGGAGGCGAAGGTCATCGGGGGGTGCTCGCAAGGCCGGTCGGGGGCGGGGAGGTCAGGGGTGTCGACGGCCTTCGCGGCGTTGTAGGCCGAGTGCAGGAACCACCAGCACAGGCGGCCCACCGCGGCGTCGCCCTCGTCGGTGTGCTCGGCCGCGGCCGCCTGTGCGGCGAATCCGCGCAGCAGGTCGTGGAGTTCGTACCGGCCGGGGGTCTTCTGCTGCAGCAGGTACTCGTCCTGGAGCAGTTCCAGCAGCGTGTCCGCCTCGTGGGCGGTGATGTCCGCCATGGCCGCGACCGCGGGAACGGTGTAGTCGACGCCGGGATGGCGGCCCAGCAGGCGGAAGACCCGCTGGGCCTGCGGGGGCAGTCCCCGGTAGGAGAGGTCGAAGACGTCCCTGAGCGTTCTGCTGCCCAGGGCGGTCGCGTCCGCGACGTCGCCGCGCAGCCGGTCGGCCATGTACGCCAGTGTCCAGGCGGGCCGCGAGCGCAGGCGGCCGGCGGCCAGGGCCACGGCCAGCGGCAGGCACCCGCACAGCTCGACGATCCGCGCGGCGGCCGCCGCCTCGGCGGCGACCCGCTCGGCGCCGACGATCCGCTGCAGCAGCGCCGTGGCCTCGGCGCGGCTGAACACCTCAAGGGGGAACAGCGTCGCGCCGTCGACCGCGGCCAGGCTGCGGCGGCTGGTGATCAGGACCAGGCAGCTGGGACCCGCCGGGATCAGGTCCCTGACCTGCTTCTCGTCGGCCGCGTCGTCCAGCAGGACCAGGGCCTGGCGGCCGGACATCCGGTTGCGGAACATCGCGGCGCGCTCGTCCACGCCGTGGGGCACCTGCTTGGCGGGGACGCCCAGTTGGCGCAGGAAGGTGCCCAGGACCTCGACCGGGTCCGCGGGTTCGCGCTCGGGGTCGAAGCCGCGCAGGTTCACGTACAGCTGCGTCTCGGCGAACCGCCCGGCGGCGACGAGCCGGTGCGCGAGATGCACGGCCAGTGCCGTCTTGCCGACCCCGCCCATCCCCTCGATCGCGGAGATCACCACGGTGCGCCCCTGGTGCGGTGCCGCGTCGAGGGCGTCGGCGAGCGCCCTCAACTGCTCCTCGCGGCCGGTGAACGTCGCAAGGTCCGCCGGTAACTGCCGGGCGGCGTCCGCCACTTCGCCGCCGCGCGCCTGGGCCTGCACCCGCACACAGGCCGCGCGCCACCGGGCGACGGCCTGTTCCCCCAGCCCCAGTGCCCGGACGGTGGCGGTGACCAGGTCGATGTCCAGCCGGCGGCGCCGGGCCTGGAACAGGTCGCCGATCGTCGTGTGCGCCACCACCTGCGGCGGCTTCAACGCCGGCCCGACCGCCTTGGCCAGAGCCCGGTACGACGGCGCCCCCGCCCACAGCCGAAGGCGCCCCAGCGCCTCGATGAAGTCGCCCAGATCGAGGGCTTCCGAAGGATCCGGAGCCGCCCCTTCAGCTGCCTCCACCATCCACTCCAAGCCGTCCCCCATGCCCGGCTGCCCGCCGGATCGCAGCCAGTGTACGGACTTGTACGGGGTACGGGACTTCGCCGGCCGGCACCGCGGACGATCGGAGTACCGGACCGACAGGCCGGCGTCCCGGACCGACAGGCCGGCGCGTCCCGGGCTGCCCGGCCGCCGTGACCCGCGAGCAGGGCCGCCGCGCACCACAACCAGGGCTTCCACGCCTGCCGTTGCGCCCGCGAACCGTCCTTGTCACCTATCAGCGTCTGAGGAGACGTCCATGCTTCGCACGTCCCGGATCCTGTCTGCCGCCGTCGTCGCGGCAGCCTTGGCCGTCCCGCTGGGGGTGATGCCCGCGGCCCAGGCTGCGGGCTCCGCCGGCCCGGGGCCGGCCGCCCACACCGCGTCCGCGCCGGCGCGCCACACCATGACCGTGGACGGCGTCGCGCTCACGGTCGCCAACCCCGGCATGCCGGTCGGCGCGACCTTCGCGGCCCGGCCCGGTGACTCGGTGCAGAGCGCCTCGGCCGAGGCGACCGGGCCTTTCCGGTTCTTCTCGGTCACCGCGGTGCCCTTCGGCGAGCGGCTGCCCAAGTCCGACTTCCCGGTCGCCCGGTCCGGCGGCGCCGCCGGCTGGCGGTCGGTCGGCGGCGCCTCGGCCGCAGGTCCGGTCGCGACGCTTTTCGGGCAGAAGGTGACCGGTCAGGTCCGGCACGAGACCGACGGCGCCAGCAGGCTCCTGACGGTGCAGTGGGTCGTCGAGGCGGGCGACCGCATCTGGGTGGTGCGCGCCGAGCACGCCGAGCCGGACGTACCCGCCGGTTTCGCCACCGGCATCGCGCTGGCCTCCGCGGACCTGGCCGCCCCGACGACCGTCGACGTCACCGCCGCCAACGCCGGAGCCCAGCCGCACGCCGAGGCAGCGGCCACGCCCGCGACGTCGGGCGACCCGGTGATCTCCTTCGGGTCGCTGCCCGCGCCTCCGTCGAGCTACTGGAACCACGGCGGCGGCACCTGCGACAACAGCAAGTACGGCCTGCTCAACGAGAAGATCGCCGACGTGCAGGTCTGCGGTTACAGCAATGGCGACGACCGCGCGACGGGCTGGGGCAGCAACGAGTGGGAGTGCGCGGAACTCCCCTTGCGCTACGCCATCCAGCGCTGGGGCCTGACCTCGAACGACGGCGGCGACGGCAAGGACCAGGCCGACAACCTCAAGGCAGCGCTCAACGCGATCCACCCCGGGCGTTTCGTGCTGCGCGGCAATGCGCTGTCCGACCACACCGCCCCGCAGCCCGGCGACGTGATCAGCTACTACGACAGCGGCGCCGGCCACACCGGCATCGTCATCGCCAGCCACGTCGACTCCAGCGGCAACGGCTCGATCGACATGGTGCACGAGAACTGGAACGAGGTGCCCTCCACGCCCGGCGAGTGGGACGGCATCCCCGTCAGGAACGGCGTGGTCGAGAACGTCCTCGGCGGCTCCGGTGACGTGCACTGGATGCACGACTCGGCGTGGACGCCGATCCCGCCCGGCTTCGGTGTCACCATCGACGCCAACGGTGCGCCCGCGGCGGGCCAGACCGTCTCCGGCACGGTCAACCTCACGGGCATGGCGAGCGCGTCCGGCTACATCACCACCGGCCGGTACGTGATCACCGGCCCGAACGGCTACAACACCGGCCAGTTGACCCCCTCGGCGGGCGGCGCGTCGAACTACCCCTATGCCTGGAACACGGCCGGGCTGGCCGGCGGCACCTACCAGATCTCCTTCGTCGCGCACGAGATCGACGGCCAGGACCACACTTACGGGCCGGTCGGCGTGAAGATCTCCGCGATGCCCCGCAGCAGTTCCTCGGGCCTGACGGCGATGCCCGGCGGCGGATACACCACGGCCTGGCGGGGCGCCGACGGGCGGCTGTGGGTCGGCACCGGCAGCGGAACCAACATGGCCCAGCCCGCAGACCCCTGGCTGCTCGGCGTCGCGCCCGGCACCAAGCCGTCCATCGCCACGCTGGCCGACGGCAGTTGGGTCACCGCGTGGGTGGGCGGCGACGGAAGGCTGTGGGTCGGCACGGGCAGCGGAACCAACATGGCCCAGCCCGCGGAGCCCTGGCTGCTCGGCGTCGCGCCCGGCACGAGCCCGTCGATCGTCGCCCTGGCGACCGGCGGTTGGGAGGTCGCCTGGAAGGGCGGCGACGGCCGCTTGTGGCTCGGCACGGGCAACGGCACGAACATGGCCCAGCCGGCGGAGCCCTGGCTGCTCGGCGTCGCCGACACGACCAGCCCGTCCCTGGCCGCACTCCCCAATGGCGGCTACGAGGTCGCCTGGAAGGGCGGCGACGGAAGGCTCTGGCTCGGTACCGGCAGCGGAACGAACATGGCCCAGCCTGCCGAGCCCTGGCTGCTCGGCGTCGGCTCCGACGGCAGCCCGTCCAGCCCCTCGCTCGTCATCCTGCCCAACGGCAATTACGAGGTCGCCTGGAAGGGCGGCGACGGCCGGCTGTGGCTCGGCACGGGCAGCGGAACGAACATGGCCGAACCGGCAGAGCCCTGGCTGCTGGGCGTCGCCGACACGACCAGCCCGTCGCTGGCGGCACTGCCGGGCGGCGGCTACGAGGCCGCGTGGAAGGGCGGCGACGGGCGCCTGTGGCTGGGTACCGGCAGCGGCACGTCGATGGCCCAGCCCGCGGAACCCTGGCTGCTCGGCGTCGACACCGACGGCAGCTCCTCCAGTCCCTCCCTCGTCACCTTGTCCGACGGCGGTTACGAGGTGGCCTGGAAGGGCGGCGACGGAAGGCTGTGGCTCGGCAACGGCAGCGGCACGACCATGGGTCAGCCCGCAGAACCCTGGCTTCTCGGCGTCGGGTAGCCGTTGCTGCGATCGAGCCTCGACGGGCCGTGCTCTCCGGGGCTTGATCACAGGGGGTGAGGCGTGCTGCTGACGTGGGGTGAAATCCCTTCACGTCACGCCGGCGGCACTCCTCAACCGCACGTATGGAGGGGCCACAGGGGAGCCCCTCCGTACGTGCGTGTCCGGGCGCCGTCAGGCGCGGCCGGGACCGCCGCTGCGGTCCTCGCCGGTGGTGCGCAGGTACTCCAGGACGGGCGCCGCTATAGCATCCGATCATGGAACGCGGCGTCAACGCCTCGACCGGCTCAGCGGCGGCCGGCTCGCAGGCGCCAGGTGGCCTGGCAGGCGCTCGGCGCGGTGCCGCACACGGGAAGGCAGCGCAATGACCACTTCCGCCGACGAGGAACTCCTGCGGCGTGCCGTCGCGATCGCCGCGCACGCCGTCACCCTGGGCGATGCGCCGTACGGGTCGCTGCTCGCCGGGCCGGACGGCGCGGTTCTGGCCGAGGCGCACAACACGGTGCGCCGCGACGACGACATCAGCGCCCACCCGGAGCTGAAGCTGGCGCGCTGGGCGGCCCGCGAACTGGCTCCCGAGGTGGCCGCGCGCACCACGATGTACACCAGCTGCCAGCCGTGCGGCATGTGCACCGGAGCCATCGCCCGCTCGGGTCTCGGCCGGGTGGTGTACGCCCTGTCGACCGATCAGCTCGTCGCCCTCAACCCCGAGTCCGGGGCCTGGCCCGAGGTCCCGCAGGACGGACCCGCGCTCCTGGCGGAGGCACGGCTGCCGATCGAGGCCTACTACCGGCGGTAGGCACGTCCAGCGGAGGCCACTTGCCCGCCCCGGCGGCGAGCCGCGATGCTGGGCCGGTGCCAGGGCAGGGGAAGCGGAGGCGGGGGCAGGCGGCCGAGAGGCAGCGGCTGGCCGCCCGCACCGCCCCGGACAGGGGGCGGTGGGAGACGGTGTGCGAGACCGGCGACGAGGCCGAGCTGCACGCGCATGTGCACCGCCTCCTGCAGGCCGGGATCGACGCGTCGCTGATGCGGATCGACACGCTGTGCGGCCGTCTGGCGCAGCCGACCGTCTACCGGCTCAGCCGCTTCGTGGCGGACCCCACGGCCGGCCGCGGCGCGTGAGCCCCGGTCACCGGCCGGCCGTACCGACACGCGCGGGGGTCGCGGCCACGCGTGCCGCCGAGCCGGATTCCGTGCGGGCAGTATGTGGCGCGGGAGAGGAAGGAGATCCGTCATGCCGAAACAGGGATCCGCACACACCCCCGCGGGCGAACTCGATGCCCGCTACAGCTCCGCGCTCAATCCGCGTCCGGGCGCCGCGGAGGTCACCGCCACCGAATGGGCAGAGGCCCAGCGGCAGTTGGAGGCCGCGGAGATCTTCTGGCTGTCCACGGTACGCAGCGACGGGCGGCTGCACGTCACGCCGGTGATCGCCGCCTGGCACGAGGGAGTGCTGTACTTCTCCACCGGCCCGCAGGAGCAGAAGGCCAGGAATCTCTCCCATGACGCGCATTGTGCGCTGACCACCGGGGGCAACTCGCTCACCGAGGGGCTCGACCTCGTGGTCGAGGGCACGGCGGTGCGCGTGGAGGATCCTGCGGTCGTCGAGGGGATGATCGGCGCCTACGAGGCGAAGTACGGCGCGCACATCACCTCCCCCGAGGGCACCTTCCACGGCATCGGGGACGCGATCCGCAAGGGTGACGTGGCGGCCTTCGCGGTGGCCCCGTCGACCGCGTACGGCTTCGGGCGCGACGGCGGGGTGTACACCCACACGCGGTGGGCCTTCTGAGAGGCCGACGCGCAAAACCGCGGCGGTCCGGCGGGGGGACCGTGGGGTCCCGCCGCCGGACCGCCGGGGTGACAGGCCTGCGGCTATCCCTTCTTGCCGCCGCGGCCGTGGGCGGGGTCGGTCAGGTGGAAGGCGACCGTGTAGGTGCGGGTGGCGGAGCCGTTGGCCGAGGTGACGGTGATCGTGCGGGACGTGGGTGAGGGGATGATCGGGCTGCCGTTGCTGGTCCGTACGCGGGCGGCGGGTTCGGCGGGGATCGCGGTGACGGGCGGGAGCTTCGTGTTCTTCGGCCAGTCGACGACGTAGGTCGCCACCGCCGGGTCGAAGCCGTCGATCGGGATCCCGGCGAGGGTGACCGCGGTGGCGGTCGCGACGCTCGCCTTGGTGGCGTCGGCGAAGTTGGTGACGGTGACGGAGCCGTCGGCGTTGACGGCGACGTGGGCCGCCATGGCCGCGGCGAGGTTGACCCGCTCCCAACTCGCCCCGCCGTCACGGGAGCCGCCGGTGAGGTCGAGCGGGTAGCCGGAGTCGGTCGCCGTCTGCTCGATGACCTGGGTGCGCTGCTCGGCGGTGAGGTCGGGGAAGGCGGTGATGAGCAGGGCCGCGGCGTCCGAGGGCGGCGTGAGGTCCTGGCCGGACGGGCCGACCTGCGAGAAGCCGTAGGTCAGGCGCTGGGTGTACAGGTCGACGTCCTGCGCCGTGTCGAGGCCCGCGTAGGGGTCGCCCGCGCAGGCGGCGAGCGTGTCGCCGTAGCCGTCCTTCCTGCACTGCTGGAGCAGGACGTTCTCGATCTCGGTGTGGGCCTGCATCAGCAGCCCGGCGAAGTCGGGGTCGGCCCAGCGGTGGGCGACGGTGGCCTGACCGGTGATGCGGCCGCCCATGACGTCCAGCGGGTAGTGGAAGCCGAGGACGATGCGGTTGTTGCCGTACTCCGAGGTGCGGGCCAGGATCGACGGCGCCAGCTCCGGCAGTAGTGTGGCGAGGATCGTGCCCGCCTCGTAGCCGCCGTAGGTGTGGCCGCTGGGGTAGGAGCCGCTGGTGGTGAGGCTGCCGTAGGAGCCGTCCTGCGACTCGTAGATGTCGCCGCCGTCGCCGGCGAACCCGAGCCGTACGTACGGGCGCAGGTAGCCGTAGTGGTCCTTGGCCGCGTCGTGGGTGTCCAGGCCCTGGGTGACGCGGCCGAACAGCGCGTCGGTCTTCGGCAGTTGGCCGCTGCTCAGGGCGTCGGCGTAGATCTGGCCGAGCCGTGAGCCGAGGCCGTCGGCCATCGTGACGGTGGCGCTGTGGGTCGCGTCGACCTCGGCGCGGTCCACCTCCTTCTGCGTGGCGGCGTTGTTTATGCCCACCGCGATCCGGTCGTTCTCCGCGGTGGGCGCGGTGCCGTACGGAACCTTGGCGTTGGGGCCGAGGATGCCGGTGCCGAGGTCGTCGATCCCGCTGAGCAGGTCGTCGAAGTAGCCGGAGCCGTCACCGGTGGCCGGCCAGGTGTCGGAGGTGTAGGCGGCGTGGAGCGCGGCGTCGGGGAAGGGGGTCGGGGTGTAGGTGTCGGCGGCGGGCTCGGCGGCCGCCGGCGCGACGCCGTCGGAGGTGCCGGCGAGCGTCACGGCCGTCACGGTCGCGGTGTGCGCCGTGGACGCGCTCCGCGACGTCAGCAGCGCGGAGTCCGCCGTGCCGGGCAGGTGGGCGATGGTGCCGTCGCCCAGGACGACGGTGTAGCCGATGACGGGGAAGCCGCCGTCTCCGGCCGCCTTCCAGGTCACGCGGACCTGGTGGCCGTCGGTGACCACTGCGGTGACGGCCGGCTGCTGCGGTGTGCCGCCGCCGGTCACCACGGGCGCTGTCGCATCGCTCTGCCGGGAGGTGCCGACGGAGTTCACCGCCTGCACGCGGGCGGTGTACGAGCGGCCGGCCGGCAGCCGGGTGAAGGTGGTGGCGCGGCTGCCGCCGTCGGCGATCGTGACCTGGTGCCCGTCGCTGAGGGCGACCGTGTAGCCGGTGACGGGCGAACCGCCGTCGTCCGCGGGCGCGGCCCAGGCGACGGTCACGCTGGTGCCGGCGGATGTCGCCGACACCGCGCCGGGCACGGCCGGCACCGTCTTCGGCTTCGTCCTGAGCGCGGACATCGCCTGCTTCAGGCCGTCGTACCGCGCGGTAAGCAGGGCGTCCGTGGCGGCGGGGTCGGCGACCGCGCCCTTCGCGGCGGCGAGCGCGGTGCTGAACGACGCCCAAGTGGAGTCCGTATAGCGCGCGTTGTCCAGCGCGGAGGCGGTTGCGACCAGGTCCTCCAGGGTCAGCCGCGGCAGCGGGATCAGCTGGTTGGCGGCGAGCGTCAGGCTGCGCGTCTGGTTGTCGACGTCCAGCTGTGTCGCGCCGTCGGCGGCCACGAGGGCGCGGGCGGCGGCCAGTTCGCGCTGGAAGACCCCGAAGTCGATGCTGTCGTAGCGCGCAGCCTCGCCGGACAGGGCGGAGTAGCGGTCGATGGCCTGGTGCAGCGCCGCGGTGTCCGTGGCGGCGGGCGCGTCGACGTGGGTGAAGGTGACGCGGCCCAGGTTCGCGACGTACGGGTGCGACGCGTCCGGTGCGGTGACCAGCCGCAGGTGGACGCCGTGCGTGCCGGTGACCGCCGTGGGCAGCGTCAGGCTCGTCGTGCCGCCGGAGGACCAGGCGCTGCCGGTGACGGGCAGCGGGATCACGGCGTACGGCGTGCCGGGGTTGGCGGGGTCGAAGGAGTCCAGGTAGAGCTGGACGGCGGAACCGGTGCCGCAGCGTGTGGAGTTGTTGACGTAGGTCAGCGTGACGGTGGTCTTCGGGGAGCTGCCGAAGTCGATGTCCCCGTAGTCCAGCCACGCCCCGTCGTAGGTGCCGCCGAGGTCGGTGGTGGTGCCCGAGCCGGTCCAGCCGACGGGTTCGCTCTTGAGGCCGCCGCCGCTGTCGGTGTGCCGGGCGGTGGCGTCGAAGGCCGTGGGGGCGTCGGCGGCCTTCGTCAGGGTCAGCGAGTAGACGTTGGCGACGTAGGGCTGGTCGGAGGTCTGCGTGCTGGAGACGAAGTCGGCGTAGACGTCCTGGACTCCGGTGAAGACGCCCGGGTCGAGCGGGACCGATGCCGTGGCGACGGTGCCCCAGCCGGAGCCGGTGTAGGCCAGCGGGATGGTGACGGTCTTCGCGCCGTCCTTCGAGCCGAGGTGCAGCTCGATTCGCGAGTCGGAGGCGGCCCGCGACTGCGGCTTGTCGTAGCTGACGGTCACGGTGTCGGCGCCGTCGCGCAGATCGGTGCCCTTCCACTCGGCCCACGCACCGTTCGAGACGTTCTCGAAGATGCCGCCGGAGACCTTCAAGGGCAGCGAACCGTCGCCGGTCGCGGTGGTGTTGGTCGCGCCGAGCGCGGCGAGCGTGGTCGTGGGCGAGGTCGTGACCGGGTGGGGCGAGAACTGGTACCAGTCGAAGTTCGACACCCACTGCTGCCCGGCCGGGGCGTGGAAGACGAAGGTCGCGCTCCCCGCGGACAGCAGCACGTCGGGGTCGGTGATGTCGGCCTGCACGGTCGCGTAGTTCTGCCAGCTGCCGGTGCCCGGCAGTGAGGCGGTGCCGACGACCGGGCCGTCGGCGCCGCCCGCGTGGATGTCGACGCTGCTCGGCTTGGCCGTCGTGGCCTGGGAGTTGGCGTAGCGCACGGCGATGCTGCGCGGCGCGACTCCGCCGAAGTCCAGTCTGCCGTACCGCTCCCAGGCACCTTCGGTGACGCCGCCGAGGTCGCCGTCGGAGTAGTAGGCCTCGCTGACCAGGCTCGGACCCTCCTTCTGGTCCGGGCGCTCGGCCTGCAGGACGGCGTAGCCGCCCTCGTCGATGGTGAGCGCCCCGACGGCCGACCCCAGGGCGTCCTGGGCGGCCATCAGCGTGCCGGTCGCGGACGCGGTGCCGGCGAGGGCGGTCCGGGCGCGCTGGAGCGCCGCGCTGAACAACTGCCATGAGCCGTCGCTGTAGTTGCCGCTGCGCACCAGGGACGCCTGGTCGGCGAGGGTGCCCAGGCTGGCCCGGTACACCGCGGCGGCCGACAGCAGCAGCGGGTCGGTGGCGGAGACGCCGGTGCCGGTCACCGTCGCGGCCCGTACGCCGTGCGCGAAGGCCGTGTCGCGGAAGGCGATGCCGTACCGCGCGTCGGTCGTCGCCTTGCCGGTGAGGGTCAGCGCCGCGGTGCGCTTGCCGGTGACCGACAGGTCGGCGCGGACGCCGGCGGGCAGGCCCGTCACGGACGCGGCGCCCGTCCCGGTCAGGCTGGTGCCCTTGCGGGCGGCGAACGACGCCGGTCCGTCCAGGGTGAGTTGGATACTGCCGTGGACGGAGCCGTCCGCGGCGGTGGCCAGGCTCGCCGGGCGCGCGGAGACGACGGTGCTGCCGTGGGCGGCGCCGCCCGTACCGCCGTTGTCGGTGTCCAGGGAGTACGCGGGCTGGGTGTGCGAACCCCACGATGAGGGCTTGGCGCCCATCGTGAAGTCCAGGGTGCCGCCCGCGATGATCTGCGAGTAGTCGAGCCAGGTGTTGTCGAAGCGCCTGCCGTCGAGCGTCGCGCCCTGCACGTAGTACGTGCTCGGCGAGACGCCGTCGGCCTTCACCGTGAAGTGGCTGCCGTTGGCGTAGGTGATCGACGTGGAGTCGAAGAAGGGGCTGCCGATCTGGAACTGGCTGGAGCCAGCGGTCACCGGGAAGAGGCCGAGGGCCGCGGCGACGAACATCGTGGACATCGTGCCCGCGTCGTTGTCCATCGTCGGCAGGAAGCCGTCGGGGGCGGGCTTGTAGACCTGGGTGTGCACCGGCGGGGTGAACTCGCCGCCGGAGCTCGGGGTTTCGTTGGTGGAGCCGGTGGCGATGTAGCGGTTCCAGGTGGTGCCGGTGTAGATCTGCCGCACCCACTTCTGCGTCAGGCCCGGCTCGCCGACGTAGTTGAAGAGGTAGGGGGCCTGCAGGTCGATCTCGTTGGCGTTGGAGTGCAGCATGGTCGAGCCGTCGTTCTTCGCGGAGTCCTCGCCGAACATGTGCTCCACGGCGGCCTTTCCGGCCTTCGGCCCGCCCATCGCCGTGATCAGGCCGCCCATGTCGTAGGCGTCGTACCAGTGGTACTGCCACAGGGTGCCCTGGTAGAGGCCGGCCGCCTCGAACTTCTCGTAGTCCGCGCTCTGCCAGTCGCCGCCGGACGCGCGCGGGGTCAGCAGGCCGACCTGCGTGCCGTCAGGCGCGGTCCAGGCACCGGACTTGACGAGGTTGTCGATCGCCATGGTCGACTGGGTGCGCAGCCTGCCGGCGTCCGCGTCCTTGCCCAGGGCGTCCGCTATGACGGCCAGCGCCCACTGGTCGTAGCCGCGCTGCACGGTCGTCCCCGGGTCGCCGGAGACGTACCCCTGCCGCAGCTGCGCGCCCGTGTAGTACCCGGCGTAGGACAGCAGCGCCGGATAGGCCTCGTCGAGCCGGTCGAAGTTCTTGTAGCCCTTCGACAGCGCGTCCGCGATCACCACCGCCGAGCGCTCCCAGCGGACCGTCGGCACCGAGTGGGTGAGGCTGCCCGGGCTCTTGCCCGCGGTGTGCGCGTCGGCGAACAGCTCGATCAGCGACTGCACCATGTCGCGGTACGT
Source organism: Actinacidiphila bryophytorum (assembly GCF_016916835.1). Taxonomy (GTDB): domain Bacteria; phylum Actinomycetota; class Actinomycetes; order Streptomycetales; family Streptomycetaceae; genus Actinacidiphila; species Actinacidiphila bryophytorum. The sequence continues at coordinate 87,005 of NZ_JAFFIX010000029.1, forward strand.
GGCAGGGTCGATGTAGGCCTCGACCGAGTACTTGCGGAAGTCGTCCCAGGTGGACCAGCCGTCGTAGTACGTGAAGCCGTCGGTCTTGTGCACCGCGCCGTCCGCGCCGCGGTAAGTGCCGCTGGTGCTGGTGGCGTTCACCGGCAGCGCGTACATCCGGTACAGGTGGGTGTAGAACTCCTCGGTCAGCGTGGAGCCGGGGTCGGAGGCCTGCGAGGCGTGCACGTCGACGGCGCCGAGCGAGGTGTTCCACTCCCCCTTGGTGCGCTCCCTGGCCTGGTCGAAGGTGAGGGCGCCGACCTCGTTGTGCTGGTCGGTGACGGCCTGCTCGGCGCTGATCGGCGAGAGCGTGATGCGCAGCTCGATGTCGCGGCCCGCGGAAGGGGCGAAGCCGAGGACGGCGCCGGTGTCGGCGGCGTCCTGCGAGGTGGCCCCGCTCAGCGTGCCGTCCGCGCCCCAGCTCTTCAGCGACGTCACGGGGGCGTTCGTGGTGGCGGCGTAGTACAGCTGGTAGGAGGCGCCGTTGAAGGAGCCGGCGATGAGGCCGGTGATCGACGTGGTCCCGTCCGGGAGCGTCGCCGCCTTGAGCGTCGAGCGGGTGCGGCTGGTGAAGTTGTTCGCGAGGTCGAGGACCAGTTCGGGGTTCGACCCTGCCGGGAAGGTGTACCGCTCCAGGGCGGTGCGCGTGGTCGCCGTCATCTCGGCGCCGATCGTGCCGGGGCCTTGCGTGACCGCCGACGCGCTGCCCGAGAGGGCGCCGAGGCCCACCCGGTAGTAGCCGGGCGCCGCTCCCTCGTCGCCGTGGCCGTAGGGGTGGGCGTACGTACTCGGCGCGGGCCGCTTGTCGTACGCCACCGATGTCGGGACGACCAGCAGGTCGCCGCCGCCGCCCGATCCGCCGACGCCGTCGAGGTCGGTGGCCGTGAACCCGGCGATGTGGTCCTCGTGGTAGTCGTAGCCGGAGTGGTTGCGGTTCGGCGTGGTCATCGGGTTGACCTTGGCCAGGCTGTGCGGCGCCTCGGCCCCCGGCAGGTCGTTGCCGTCGTCGCCCGCGGTCGACACGAACGGGTCGACGAGCGCGGTGTAGTCCCTGCCGCCCGGGGCCGGGGCGGGCGAGGCCGCGGCCGCGCCGGCACCCGCCAGCGTGGCGATGCCGAGCGTGCCGGTGAGCAGCAGGGCGACGGCCGCCCGTACGGGACGGCGGTGCCCGCGGGCGGTGGCCGGCGGCGCCGCGGGGGGCGCGGGGGGCGCGGGGGGCGCGGGGACTGGGGATCTACTGGACACGTGGCCTCTCCGGCGTCGCGCTGCGTGTGCACGCGCACACCCGGGAGGACAACGTTGTCAGCTCCCAAGTGGCGGCGTGCGGGACGAGATCGGGGTGGACACGCAGGATTGAACCCGCTGCGGCCACCGGCGTCCACCATCAGACACGGGTCAGTCGTACGGGGGGCGAACGGGAGGGGGACACGAGGTGGTCGGCCTGCCGGCCGGGACTGTGCGCCTGGCCTGGTCTTTGTGACCGGTCCGGTCGGTGCGCCGGGCCTGGTCGGTCTGGTCGGCGCGCCCGGTCCGGCGTGGTCCGGCGTGGTCCGCGTGCCGACCGGGTGGGCGGCCGGCACGCGGGGGAAGGGTCAGCGGCGGCCGCGGCCCCACGACTCGGTGTCCACGACGTGTCCGCGGCTGTCGCGCAGCGTCGCGGTGTCGCGGCGGCTGTCCCACACCGAAGCGCGGCGGTCCTGGTAGAGGTCGCGTGCGGTGTCCCGGCCGTTGCCGGTGTGGACGCGCACCGACTGGTGGCTGCGCAGGGTCACCCGGCCGAAGCGGTACACGTGGTTGTCGGAGTCGGTCAGGGTCCAGCGGTCAAGACTGACCGACCGGCGCCCCTCGTTGGTGACCGTCACCCACTCCTGGTTCAGCGAGCGGCCGAACCGGGCGTCGGAACCCCGGCCCGCGTGGTGGATCTCCCCCAGGACGACCTGCGAGTCCGCCTGACGACCCCGGCCGTGGTCCAAGGTCGGCGCCGTCGCGGACGCCGGGAGCGCGGCAACAGCCACGACCGCACCGGCCGCCATCACGGTCGACGCCAGACGCAAGACAAAACGGGACACGTACGTTTCCCTCTCGTGTGGTCCACGTGCACGTCATGGCACCGCCGTGACCTTGGAATGCACGCTCGGCGAGCGCCGAGGACACCCACTTTCACCGGTCGTGCGCCGGAAGCCTCGGCAACTCGCGCCGTGTTACGAAATCCGGACATAGAGGTAACTGTCGTATGTGCGATGAGGTGTTGCGCCGACAGCGCCGACCGCCGCCGGGCGGTGCGTGCGCCGTAAAATCGCAGGGTGAGCACTGAAGAGGACGAGGCCATTGCCGCACTGGGCGTGTTGAGCGATCCGCTGCGGCGGAAGCTCTACCGGCATGTCGCCGCCTCCGCGGGCGAGGTGGGACGGGACGACGCCGCGCAGGCGGCCGGGGTCTCGCGCTCGCTGGCGGCCTTCCACCTGGACAAGCTGGTCGCGGCGGGCCTGCTGGCCGTCTCCTTCCGGCGGCTGTCGGACCGCACCGGGCCCGGGGCCGGACGGCCGGCGAAGATGTACCGGCGGGCCGACGGCGAGCACACCGTGTCGCTGCCGCCCCGCTCCTACGACACCGCGGGCAGGCTGCTGGCCGACGTGGTCGAACGGGCCGGGCTGGACCGGGAGTTGCAGGCCGCGGCGAAGGCCGCGGGGGCGGCGGACCCGGACGCGAAGGGCGACCTGGTCGAGGTGCTCGGCGCCCGCGGCTACCTGCCCTTCTGGGACGGGGACACGCTGCGGCTGGCCAACTGCCCCTTCCACGCCCTGGCCGACGAATTCCGCGCGCTCATCTGCGGGATGAACCTCGCGCTGGTCGAGGGCATGGCATCCGAGGAGTGGTCCGCGTCGGTCGACCCCTGCCCGGGCGGGTGCTGCGTCTCCCTCCGTTCTATAAACAAATCTCATTGACTATAGAGATCCCGCCTTGGCATGCTGGCCCCATGACTGGCTTTCATGTCGCACAGGTCAACGTCGGGCGCATCGTCGCGCCCCTGGACGGCCCCGAGTTGGCCGACTTCGTCGCACAGCTCCCCGAGATCAACGCACTTGCCGACCACGCCCCCGGATTCGTCTGGCGCATGGTCGACGACGGCGGCGCGGACTCCACCGCGCTCCGCCCGGACGACAACGACGGCAGCCTCCTGATCAACTGCTCGACCTGGGAGTCGGTCGAAGCGCTGGAGGCCTACGCCTACCACACCGACCACCTGCGGGTGCTGAGCCGCCGCCGCGAGTGGTTCCAGCGCATGGACGGCCCCCACCAGGCACTGTGGTGGGTCCCGGCCGGCCACCGCCCCAGCGTGGCCGAGGCGATGGAGCGCCTGGCGACCCTGCGCGACCACGGCTCGGGCCCGCAGGCCTTCACTTTCCGCGACCGCCACCCGGCACCGGCTGCGGCGTCGTAGCACCCGTCGCGTCGGCCCGGGCCTCAGCCTCTGCCGCGCTGCGGCAGCCGGTGCAGTACGACGTCGGTGAGCGCACCGCCCTGCGCCGTCGCGGTCATGTACGTGCAGTCCGGCTGCCGCCGGCGGTCGGTCGGCGAGCCGGGGTTGAGCAGCCGCAGCCCTCCGGCGCTCGTGGTGTCCCACGGGATGTGGCTGTGGCCGAACACCAGGACGTCGGTGTCCGCGAACTGCCGCTCGCAGCGCTCCTCACGCCCGCGCGCCCCGCCGGTCTCGTGCACCACGGCGAAGCGGACGCCCGCCACCTCGGCCCTGGCCACCTCGGGCAAGCGTGCGCGCAGCGCGGGACCGTCGTTGTTGCCGTGGACCGCGACCAGTTGCCTGCTCCTGGCCAGCAGCAGGTCGAGGGTGGCCTCGTCCACCCAGTCACCCGCGTGGAAGACGACGTCGGCCGCGTCGACGGCGGAAAGGAGCTGCTCGGGCAGCAGCCGCGCCCGTCGGGGCACATGGGTGTCGGTCGTCAGCAGCAGCTTCACGGGCGGTGCCTCCTTCTGGCCTCCTTCACCTCCATGGTCGGCGAACCGGCCGGTGCCGTCGAGGCGCCGCGCCCTCGGACGGGGCGCCAGGGGTCGGTCGGGGATTCCAGGAGGGGGCGATGGCCGCGGGAGTCCCGTACGCGTCAGGGCCGGCGGCGGACGACCGGGGCGTGGCGGTAGTCGCGCGGGGTGGTGCCGTAGACGGCACGGAAGGTGCGGGTGAAGGTCGCGTGGTCCTTGAAGCCGTAGCGGGCCGCGATGACGTACACCGGCACGGCGGGCGCGTTGGCCAGGTCGGCGCGCGCGGCCTCCAGGCGCTGGGTGCGGATGTAGGCGGCCACCGTGGTGCCCTCGGCCCGGAAGAGGCGGTGCAGGTGGCTGCGGGAGATGAAGTGGGCGGCGGCGATGGCACCGGGGGTCAGCGCGGGGTCGCACAGGTTGCGGCGGACGAAGGCCTTGACCTCCAGCGCCAGGGTGCGGCTGCGGGTCTCCGGCTGGAGGCGCTCCTCCTCGTCGAGCGCCCGGGCGAACAGCGCGGTGACGAGTTCGGAGAGCACCCGGCCCAACCGGGGCGCCTCCGACGGCAGGTAGACGCTGGTGTCGGAGGTGACCTGGGTGAGGAACTGCACCAGCAGCGCGCCGACCCCCTCGCGTCCCGACAGCGCCTGCCCGATGACCTTTTGGACCCGGTCCCACGGCAGGTTCACCGACGTCTTGGGCACCTCGATGCCGATCATGTCGACCGGTCCAGGGCTGCTGGAGATGACGTACGGTACCGAGGTGTGGTTGGTGTGGAAGTCGTACGGGCCGAGGACGGTCTCGGCCCGGTCCCACCGGGCCACGCCGCCGCCGCGCAGCACGAGCGTCAGGTGGCAGCTCTCCGGATCGGACTGCCGGATCAGCCGGGGCGTGCGGTGGAAGTTCAGGTGCGGGAAGACCGTCGGCCACAGCGAGATCTCCCCCAGGCTGAACTGACGCAGCGTCGCCCGGAAGTCGTCGGCGAAGTCGCTGGTCAGGTTCATCGGGGCGTGGGCCTGGTCGACGAGTTCCTGGAAGACGTCGAACCTGTCGGCCGCCGGAAGGTCCGTACTGTTGAACACCCGAACATCCAGCACCTGGGATCAACCCCCCACGCCCCTGTGGCCCCGCGGCCCCCGCCCGGCCCTTGGAAGGGGAGTGAACCACAGCGTTCCCCGGCGAACCAGGCTCTGTGCGGTCATTCCGGCCAGGGGGAGGCGGTGATGACGTCGACGAAGTCGGTGCGGACGAAGCCGGGCACGAAGTGCGCCAGGACGTCGGCCTTGACGTTGCCGAACGTGGTGGACGGGCGGTCCTGGATGCCCTCGGTGAAGGCGGCCAGGACCTGCTTCTTGAAGTCGGGGCGGGGGTGGGCGGCCACGACGGCGGCGCGCTCGCCATCGAGGAGGGAGTCGTAGCCGATGCCGAGGACGTCGCACTCGACCCCGCGGGTGACCAGGGCGACCTCGGGGGCCATGTGGAGGGGGATCTCGGGTGTGGTGTGCAGGGCGATGGCCGTCCAGACCCGGTCGGCCGCCTCGCCCGTGATCCCGTGGGCGGCCAGGAAGCGGCGGGCCTCGTCGGCGCCGTCGATCTCGAAGCGCTGGTCGGTGCGGCGGAAGCGCGGGGTCAGGCCGAGGTCGTGGAACATTGCGCCCACGTAGAGCAGTTCGGGGTCGAAGCGCAGCCCCTGCTTCCGGCCGCGCAGCGCGCCCCACAGGAAGACCCGCCGGGAGTGGTGGAACAGCAGGGGTGAGGCGGCGTCCTGGACCAGCTCCGTCGCCTCGCGGGCCAGGGCGCTGTCCGGGATCGTCACGCCTGCGACCGTCTCGCTCATCGTCGGTTCCTCCGTCGTCGTGCAGTGGAGTGGATCGGTGGTGTGCCTCCACCGTCCCCCGGCGGCGTACGCTGGTGCCATGTCCTTCCGGACAGGCAACCGTCGGATCCGGACATGAGGTGGTCAGCGTGAGGCGGACGGCGCGACGGGTGACGGCATGAGGCGGACAACATGACGCGGCCCCTGCACCGGGTCGGCTTCGTCGTCTTCGACGGCGTGACGATGCTCGACGTCAGCGGCCCCTCGGAGGTGCTGCACCAGGCCGGGCGGGTCGCGCCCGCCTACGAGCTGGTGCTGGTCTCACCGCGTGGCGGGCCGGTGACGACGGCCGCCGGGCTGGTGCTGGGCGGCACCTCGGCGGCGGCCGACGCAGGGCCGCTGGACACCGTCGTCGTCGCAGGCGGCGACCGGCTGGCGCAGCAGCCCGTGGAGCAGGAACTGCTCGATGCCGCCGGCGCTCTTGCCGATCGGGCCGGGCGGGTCGCGTCCGTGTGCACCGGCGCCTTCGTCCTGGCCGCGCTGGGCCTGCTGGACGGGCGCCGGGCCACCACCCACTGGCGGCACGCCGGGACACTGGCCCGTGCCTACCCCCGGGTGCGTGTCGAACCGGACGCGATCCATGTGCGCGACGGGCGCTACGTGACCTCCGCGGGGATCAGTGCGGGTATCGACCTGAGCCTGGCCCTGGTCGAGGAGGACCACGGGGCTGACGCGGCCCGGGCGGTGGCCCGCGAGCTGGTCGTCTTCCTGCAGCGGCCCGGCGGGCAGTCGCAGTTCTCGGCGGCCCTGAGCACACCGCCGGCCCGCAGCGACCCGCTGCGTTCGCTGCTCGCCGCCGTGGTCGCCGACCCGGCCGCCGACCACAGCCTCGCGGACATGGCCGCCCGGGCAGCCGTCAGCGCCCGCCATCTGACCCGGCTCTTCCGGACCGAGCTGGGCACCACGCCCGCCCGCTGGCTCGAACAGGTCCGCCTCGACCGCGCCCGGCAGCTGCTCCTAGAAGGGCACAGCGTGACAGTGGCCGCTCAGGGCAGCGGTCTCGGCAGCGACGAGACGCTGCGGCGGGTGTTCGCCCGCCGGCTCGGCACCACACCGACCGAATACCGGGCACGCTTCGGGTCCGCGGCTGCTCAGGAGGCGCCGCGGTGAGGCCTGGCAGACTGCGGCGGGTGACCGTACGCCTTGAACCGTGGTCGGAACCCGCGCTCGCACTGCTGCGGAAGATCAACACCCCGCAGATGCGCCGCCATGTCGGGGGGCCGGAGACGGAGGAGGCGCTGCTCGCCCGGCACCGCCGCTACCTGGCGATGCCGGCGGCCGGGCAGGGGTGCATGTTCGCCGTGCTGGCCGGCGACGAGATGGTCGGCAGCATCGCCTACCACCGGCGGGAATGGCAGGGCGAGCAGATCTACGAGACCGGCTGGAACGTCCTGCCGCCCTACCAGGGCCGCGGCATCGCGGCGGCGGCCGGTGCCGCCCTGATCGGCGTCGTACAGGAGGCCGCCCGCGCTGCGGGCGCCCCGCGCAGCCTGCACGCCTTCCCCTCGGTCGACAACGAGCCGTCCAACGCGCTGTGCCGCCGGCTGGGTTTCCACCTGGCCGGGCCGTGCGACTTCGAATACCCGCGGGGCAGCGGCACGGTGATGCGCAGCAACGACTGGCGGCTGGAGCTGGGGCAGGACTGACCGGGCCGCGGTCTACCCGGCGGGCCAGGGCAGGGCTTTGCGTTCCAGTTTGCCGCTGGCGGTCAGCGGGAGGTCGGTGATGGGGACGACCGCGTTGGGGAGCATGTAGTCCGGGACCCGGTCCTGCAGGAAGTGGCGCAGGTCTTTCAGGGACGGGGTCTGCGCGACCGGGATGAGGTAGGCGACCACCTTCGGGAAGTCGGTGTCCTGGTCCTGGACGGCGGCGACCGCGTCCTTGACGCCGGGGTGGGTGAGCAGCGCGCTCTCGATCTCGCCCAGCTCCACGCGGTGGCCGCGGATCTTCACCTGGTGGTCGCTGCGGCCCACGTACTGGATGTCGCCGCCGGGCAGCGGCACGGCCAGGTCGCCGCTGCGGTAGAGGGTCGCGCCGGGTTCGTCGGAGTACGGGTCGGGCAGGAAGCGCCGGCGGTTCAGCTCGGGCCTGCGCAGGTAGCCGCGGCCGACACCGGGGCCGCCGACGTAGATCTCACCGACCGTGCCTTCGGGTACGGGGTTCATCTCCTCGTCGAGGATGTGCACCCGCAGGTCGGGGATGGCGGCGCCGACGACGCTGGCGGTGCTCTCGGTGTCGGCGCGGTCGATCTCGCGGTAGGTGACGTGGACCGTGGTCTCGGTGATGCCGTACATGTTGACCAGCCGCGGGGTGCAGTCACCGTGCTGCTCGAACCACGGTGCCAGGCTGGGGATGTTGAGCGCCTCACCGGCGAACACCACCCAGCGCAGGGCGAGTTCGGCCCCCTTGAGGTGCTGGGCCTGCGCGAACTGCTTGAACGCGGTGGGGGTCTGCGTCAGCACCGTGACCTTCTCGTCGGCGACCAGGGCGTGGAAGGCCTCGTAGGAGCGGGCCACCAGGTGCGGGACGACGACCAGCCGGCCGCCGTACGCGAGGGCGCCCCACATCTCCCACACCGACAGGTCGAACGCGGCGGAGTGGAACAGCGGCCACACGTCGCTCGGGGCGAAGCCGAACCAGTGCTCGGTGCGGGTGAACAGCCGCGTCACGTTGTAGTGGTCGATCAGCACGCCCTTGGGCTTGCCGGTGGAGCCGGAGGTGTAGATGACGTAGGCGAGGTTGGCGCTGGTCGCGGCCGCCGGCGGGTTCTGCTCGCTCGCCGCGGCGAGTTCACCGGCCAGGTCCTCCAGGACGAGCACGCTGCGGCCCTCTGCGGCGGGGAACTTGGCGCGCACGCTGTCCTGGGTCAGCAGCAGCGGCACCTGCGAGTCGGACAGCATCAGGTCGAGTCGCTGCACCGGGTACCCGGGGTCGAGTGGGAGGTAGGCGGCACCGCTCTTGAGGATGCCGAGGATGCCCACGACGAGCTGCACCGAGCGCTCAAGCGCGATGCCGACCAGCACTTCGGGGCCTGCGCCGCGGGCGCGCAGCACGTCGGCCACCCGGTTGGCCCGCCGGTTGAGTTCGGCGTAGGTGAGGTGTTCCCACTCGCAGCTCAGCGCGATCGCGCCGGGCCGCTGCGCGGCCCGCTCCTCGAACATGCTGTGCACGCAGGGGAGTCCGGGGATCCCGGGGCGCATTCCGCCCTCGTCCGCTGTCGGCAGCACCGCGTCTTCTCCTCTTCCGGCTCGTACAACTCTGGGGATTCTCGGGGTTCTTGAAGCTGATCCGGCGCCGACGGCACGGCCCGCGTGCGTCACCGGTCCGCCCTGCTTCCGTTCCGACCGGCCCTGCCGGATGCGGAGTCGGCGGTCACGGGGGCGGTCGTGGGGGCGGCGGGTCCGGCGAGCAGCCTGCGGCGCAGGCCCGCCATGTTCGATCCGGCCGGGCGCGGGGTGCCGGAAGCCGCGGGCGCACCGTCCGCGGCCCGGGCGGCCTCCGCAGGTGCCTGCCCCCGCGCTGCTTGCGACTTCTGCGGCACCGCGGTGACCGGGCCGCCGAGGCGGTAGGTGTCCCGGGCGAAGGGGTAGCCGGGCAGGTTCACCCGCCGTGGCGCGGCGTCGTACAGCCCGCCCCAGTCCAGGTCGTAGCCCTGGCAGTACAGGTCGGCCAGCGCCTGCAGCGTCTCCAGCGGGTCCCGGCGGCGGGTGACCAGCTCCTCGCCGTACCGGCGGATCCCCGGGGTGCCCTCGAAGCCGCGGGGCACCTGCCCGCGTACGACCGCGGGCGACCGCTCGCCCTCGGCCGCGGCGCGCAGCCGCTCCAGCGCCTCCGCCCGGTCGGCGGCGATCACCGCGACCCGGTGGTCGAGGTGCCGGCGGCCCGCCATCAGGGTGTACGCGACCGCGCCGATGTCGGCCGCCTCGTCGGCGAGCACCCGGACGAGGTCGCCGATCCGCTCGCGCAGGGCGTCCTCGGTCCGCGCGGACACCAGCAGCAGGTGGTACGGGGCAGCCGCCGCGGCGGGCGCGGGCTCCGCTGCGTACTGCGACACCACGAGGTGGGCGTTGGTGCCGCTGAGTCCGAAGGCGCTCACCGCGCCGGTCAGCGGCCTGCCGTCCGGCGACTCCCACGGGCGGGTGGCGCGGTTGACGTAGAAGGGGCTGCCCGCCCATTCGATGAACTCGTTCTGCTCCTCCACGTGCAGGCTCGGCGGAAGGGTGCGGTGCCGCAGGGCCAGCACCAGGCTGATCAGGCTGACCACGCCCGACGCGGCGAAGGAGTGGCCGAGGTTGGCCTTGGTGGAGGTCAGCGCGCAGTAGCCGGTGCCTTCCGTACGGCCGCGGAAGGCGTCGTTGAGCGCGTTGACCTCGACGGGGTCGCCGAGCCGGGTCCCGGTGCCGTGCGCGACGACGTGGGTGACCTCGTCCGCGTCGATGCCGAAGCGGTCGTGGACCTGCCGGACGAGCGCGGCCTGCGCCACGCCGCTGGGTGCCGCGATGCCGTTGGTGCGCCCGTCGTAGTTGATGCCGCTGCCCCGGATGACCGCGTGGACCGGGTCGCCGTCGGCCACGGCCTGCGAGAGCCGTTTGAGCACGACCACGGCGACCGCCTCGGCCGGCACCATGCCGTTGGCGCGCCGGTCGAACGCGAAGCACCGCCCGTCCGGGGAGAGCAGCCCTGCGCCCGCCATCCCGGCGATGGTGTCGGGGTGCAGCAGCAGCGTGACACCGGCCGCGAGGGCCGTGTCGCACTCGCCGCTGCGCAGCGACTGGCAGGCCTGGTGGGTGGCCACCAGACCGGAGGAGCAGGCGGTGTTGATGGCCATGTTGGGGCCGCCGAGGTCGAGGAAGTAGGCCAGCCTGGCGGCGAGCACTCCCTCGTGCTGGGAGGTGACGGTCGTCTCGGCGCCGGTGGTGAGGTGGTGGTCGCCGCCCTCGACGCCGACGAACATGCCGACCCGGTCGGCCTTGAGGTGGGCGTCGGACTGTCCCGCGTCCTCCAGCGCCCGCCACGACTCCTGGAGCAGCAGCCGCTGGCGCGGGTCCATCATCTCCGCCTCGCGGGGCGAGATGCCGAAGAACAGCGGGTCGAACTCGTAGGCGCCCGGCACCCAGCCGCCCTGCCAGGGGCCGGTGAAGCGCTCCGGGTCCTGGGCGGTGACGACGTCGCGGCCCTCGCTGAGGATGCGCCACAGCTCGCCGGTGTCGCGGGCTCCGGGGAAGCGGCCGCTCATGCCGATCACGGCGATCGCGTCGTCGTCGGCGGGGGCGAAGTCGGGGGTCGGCGCCGCGGTCGGTCCGGTGACCGTTCGCGTGACGCGCAGGGCGCTGCGCCGGACGCGGGCGGTGCCTTCGTCGGTCGCGGATTCGTCGGCCGCCGGGGGTTTCCCTTGGGGCTGTCCGTAAAGGCCGCGGATCTGCGTCCCGTGCTCCGCCAGGTAATACCGCGTCAGGTGCGCGGGCGTCGGGTGGCCGAAGAACATGGCGGGGGTGATCTCGACGCCGAAGTGCTCGGTGAGCTGCTGGGCGAACTGCGGCAGCCGGATGGAGTCGAAGCCGAAGTCCGCGAAGTTCGCGTCGGCATCGAGCCGGTCGGGGGCGATCTTGAGCAGGCGTCCGATGATGTCCCTGATGTCGCGGGTGACGTTCTGCTCGGACGTCAGGCCCCGCAGGCCGGGCCGCTCTGCGGGCGCCGGTGCGGCAGAGGTCGCGGGGGCGGCCAGGGTGAGACCGGTGAGGGTCAGGACGGGGGTGCCGTCCGCGGTGCACAACTCGACGTCCAGCCCGGCCGCCCCGCTGCGGACCACGGCCCAGGCGGCAGGTCCGTCCCCGGCCGCGCGCAGCTCCCGCAACTCCCCCAATGCCTCCGGGTGCCCTTCCGCTCCCAGGAAGTCGGCCGCGCCGAGCAGCGCAGCGGTGCAGGCCGCCGTGTCCGCGGTGCCGGCGGCGAGTTCGACCAGCAGCGTGCCGCTGCCGACGTGGAAGGCGCGGGCGCCCTGGTGCTCGGAGCCGGCCGGTTCGGTGCGCGGGCAGCGGGCTCGTAGCGCGGCCAGGTCGACGGCGGCCCGGGCGCCGTCCGCGGCGGAGGCCGTACGCCCGGTGGCGTACACCACCGGGTCCTCGCCGGAGCCGAACACCTCGAAACGGACGTCTCCCTCGGGGGCGGTGGCCAGTGCCACGTGCAGCTCTGTGGGGCCGTCGAGGCGGGGCGCCGGTCCGTGCCAGCGCACCTCGCGTACGGCTGCGGCGGGGCGGCCGCCGGCCAGGTGCAGCGCGGCGCGGGCCATCTCCAGCAGCACCAGGGCGGGGAAGCGGGCCGCGCCGCCGACCGCCGGGGTCAGGAAGGGCTCGCGTCCGGTGAAGGTCGAGCTGTAGCGCACCTCCGCGAGGTCGGAGGTGTTGCGGTGCAGCAGCGGGTGCAGGGGCCGCGCGGCCGGCGCCGGGCTCTCGTCGATCCAGCACCGCTCGCGCGCGAAGGGGTAGGCCGGCAGCGCAATCCGCCGCGGGCGGCCTGCCGGGTACAGCCGTGACCAGTCGACGGCCTGTCCCGTGGTCCAGGCCTGCAGCACACGGTCGTGGCGGCCCCGGTCGAGCCAAGTGCCCACCGGCAGCGTGCCCGGGTCGCGGCCGGCCCTGCCGCGGTGCCACTCCCCCGTGCCGCCCGCGGCGAAGGCCCGCAGCCGGTCGCGGACCGCGCCGACGGTGCCGGCCCGGAAGGCCAGGCGCTCGGTCATCGCCTCCCGGCCGGTCTGCAGGGTGTGCACCAGCTCGGTGAGGTCCACGCGCGCCGTGTCGAGGAAGTCGGCGAGCCGGACGGCCGACTCGCGCAGCCGGTCCTCGTCCTTGGCCGACAGCACGACCAGGCCGGGGGCGGCGGGCATGCGGACCGGCGGCGCCGCCGCGTACTCCTCCACGATCACGTGGGCGTTGGCGCCGCCCGCCCCGAAGGACGAGATGCCGGCGCGGCGCGGGCTGCCGTCGGTCGGCCAGGGGGCCGCCCCGCGCTGGACCCGCAGCGGTGTGCCGGCGAAGTCGATGTGCGGGTTGAGCGCGTCCGTGTGCAGGGTCGGGGCGATCTCGCCGTGCCGCAGCTGGAGCAGCACCTTCGTCAGACCCGCGATGCCCGCGGCGCTCTCCGCGTGGCCGATGTTGGACTTCACCGAGCCGATCGCGACGGGCCGCGTGCCGTTGCGGAGGGCGCCCGCGAGGCCGGCGATCTCGATGGGGTCGCCGAGGGAGGTGCCGGTGCCGTGGGCCTCCACGTAGCTGACGGTGGCGGGGTCGACCCCGGCCCGGTCGAGGGCCTCGGCCACCACGGCCCGCTGGGCGGTCGGGTCGGGCACGGTGTAGCCGTTGGTGCGGCCGCCATGGTTGACGGCGCTGCCCTTGATCACCCCGTGGATACGGTCGCCGTCCGCGACCGCCCGCGACAGCGGCTTGAGCAGCACCGCACCGACACCCTCGGCAGGCACGAACCCGTCTCCCCCGGCGCCGAACGCGGCACACCGGCCGGCCTCGGAAAGGAAGCCGCCCTGGCCCAGCATCAGGAACTTGTTGGGGTGGACGGAGACGTTGACGCCGCCGGCGATCGCCAGGTCGGACTCGCCGCGCCTGATGCTCTCGCAGGCCAGGTGGATCGCGGTGAGCGAGGCCGAGCACATGGTGTCGACGGCGAGGCTCGGGCCGGTGAAGTCGCCGAAGTACGACACCCGGTTGGCGATGGACGCGGCGCTGCCTGCCATGGCGACGGGCTCGCCGGCCAACTGCTCCTGGACTCCGTAGAGCTGGTATTCGGAGTACATGACGCCGACGAAGACCCCGACTTTTCCTTGCGCGTTGAGCGCGTCGCGGGTGTAACCGGCGTCCTGGAGCGTGGCGTAGGAGCATTCGAGGAAGAGCCGCTCCTGCGGATCCACCAACTCGGCTTCCACCGGGGAGATGCCGAAGAACAGCGGGTCGAAGCGGTCGACGCCGGTGAGGAATCCGCCGCGCCAGGTGCGGCCCGGCGTGGACGCCCAGCGGTCGGCGGGCACGTCGGTGACGCTGTCGCGGCCCGCCCGCAGGTTGTCCCAGAAGGCGTCGAGGGTGTCGGCGCCCGGATAGCGGCCCGCCAGGCCGACGATCGCGACGTCCTGCTCTGCGATCTGCGCCGTGGGCGCGCCCGCGGGCCGGGGGCGTGCGTCCACGGCCGGCTCGCCGACCGCGCGCCGGGCGGGGGCGGGGGCGGGGGCGGGCGTCGGCGGGGCCTGCCGTGGGGCTGCGGCGGCCAGGACCTCCGGGTGGGTGCGCTCGAAGTGGGCGGCGAGCGACACCAGCGTGCGGTGCTCGAACAGCAGGGTGCTGCCCACCTCGCCGAAGACCTGCCGGAGGCGTGCCGTGAGCTGGACGACGACGATCGAGTCGATGCCGAAGGACTCGAAGGGGGCGCGCGGGTCGAGGTCGCCGGCCTCGACCTTCAACGCCTCGGCGAAGAGGGCACGCAGCATCTCGACGCCGTGCTCGCGCAGGGCCGCCGGGGGCTGTTCTGCCACGGCCGGCGGTGCTGCGCGGTCCGCCGCGGTCCGCGGCTCGGACAGCAGCGAGATGACGCCGTCGCTCTCGGCGACGATCACGTGGTGGGGCAGGTCGCGGTCCGCGCCGAGCGGGAAGGCGACGGTACGGAACCCGACGTCGCCCAGCGCGCGGCGCCAGGTGGCGGGGGCCAGCACGGGGCCGCCCGGGATGCGCAGCTCCGCGTCCTCGGAGAGCCACCAGCCTTCGAGCAGCCCGAAGGTCAGGTGGACCCACACCTCGTTCCTGGTCAGCTCGTTGACGAGCAGCAGCCCGTTCGGCCGCAGCAGGGCCTTGGCGTGCGCGAGGGTGCGGTGCATGCGGCGGGTCGCGTGCAGGACGTTGGTGGCGATGACGAGGTCGTACGCGCCGAGGTCCACCTCCTGCCCCGCCGGGGAGCGTTCGATGTCGAGCAGGCCGTAGGCGAGGTAGGGGTTGTCAGGGCCGTAGGTGTCCTCGGCGTGCTGGAGGAAGGCCGGGGACAGGTCGGTGTACCGGTACTCGGCGATCGCGTCGCCGAAGAGGCGCAGCCGCGGGAAGACCGTGGCGCTCGTCCCGCCGGTGCCCGCGCCGACCTCCAGGATGCGTATCCGGGCGGCCGGGTCGGCGGCCAGGCGGCGCTGGACGTACGCGGCCACGGCGTCCGCGAGGACGCCGTTGAAGAAGTCGGCCAGGCGGTTGCCCTGGTAGAGCCCCTGGACGAGGTCCATCGAGGAGTTCGGGAAGAGGATCTCGGTGGCCAGCCGGCGGCCGGTCAGCACGTCGGGCAGCGCCGCCAGCACGGTGTCGATCAGCACCACCTGCGTCCGGTAGTCCGGTCCCGCCAGGACGGTGGCCTTGGTACGCCCCCACTCCTGCCCGGCGGACGCCGACGCGGGCCGCAGCGGGGTGCAGGACCCGCCGTCGTAGCGGACCTGGCCCTGCGCGGCCAGCAGGCGCAGGGTCGCGTCGAGCCAGCGGCCGAGGTGGCCGGGGGCCAGGGCGGCGACGTCCTCGACCGGCCCGGTGAACCATCCCGTCGCGAGCAGCCGGTCCCACAGCAGCTCGGCGAGGAGGCCGTCGATCCCGCCGCCTGCCGGCGCCTGGGTCTCCCGGGTGAGATCCGCCAGCGTGTGGGCGGTGAGCAGGGCGTGCTCGTCGGCGTCGACGCCGAGGGCGCGTATCCGCTCGGCGTACGCCGCCAGGCGTACGCGGTCCCAGCCGTACTCCTCCAGCGGGGCCTGCGGGTCGATCGCCGAGCCCTCGACTCCCAGGACGTCGGATACGGTGCCGAGCACGGCAGCCGCGCCGGGGCCGGGCGGTGCCGCCGAGGGCAGGTCCACGGGCACCTCCGCCGAGGCGCACCGCGCCTCCAGGTCGGCCTGGAGGGTGGCGGCCAGGGCGGGCAGCGGGGTCGGCGCGCCGACCGGGACGGGGGCGATCGTGACGCCCGCGATGTCGACGGTGCCGGTGGTGTTGAGGAAGCCCGCGTGGACGCGCGGC